>NZ_JBIAVX010000005.1:0-559656 GCF_042894725.1 Streptomyces sp. NPDC001480
GCCGAGGCACAGACGATCTCCCGAACGCCCCCACCTCACCGGTGGAGGCGGCCACAGCCTTGACAGGGTCATTGAAACTCCCGGCCAAAGTCGCTCCACCGACCTTGTTGGGCACCCCCGGCGTCCGACTATCGGACAAGTAATCCGTTTTATCGAACAGATAGGCGGTCGCACCTGATCAGGCACCCCCCGTGGGACGACAATTGGACGTTCATCCGTCTATCGGTCTGACCAACCTACCGGCGCGTCTTCCTGCCACTTTGTGGAGGGCATGACTGCGTGCGCCCCCTGTGCACCGCAGCCGTGGGTTAGGTCACGCTTACCAGCCGTTATTCCGGCGCACACTAGGGGAGACCCACATCACAGAGGTCCACGCAAAAGCCCACCGACCGCTGCACAGGCTTCCCGGCGAGGGCAGCAATCGGTGGGCGCGCACCTAGGAGGTACTGCTATGAGTGTGACCCCAACCAGGCCACTTTCAATCCCCCGTCCGCGAGACTGGGCTGCCGTTCTCGTCGTCATCGTGGTCATCTACGTCCCGGGCACACAGCTCCAAGGCCTTCTCACCAACTTGATCGCACTGTCGGCAGTTCTCGTCTGCGGCTCTGCAGTGAGCACAGCATCAGCGAGGCAGCCACACGGCCACGTGAGCGCCGACTAGATCCAGCCGGTCCTCCTCGGCGTTCCCGACCTGACAATGCGGGAGGAGGCCACACGTGCCCCTTACGCGCCCGATCGAGCGGCAACCAGCGGGGACCAACGGGGAACGTCGGCTAACTACCCGGGAACGCCGAGGTCAGCGTCTCACCAGATCAGCCGGGATCCAGATGCGCGATCTTCCAAACTAGCTACGCGGGTTCGATTGCCGCCCGCACTGAACGCCGAAGGCCCAGGCAAGAGGTTGTTTCCCTCTCCCTGGGCCTTCAGCCGTTCCTGAGACGGGTTCAAGCCTCCGGCAGCGCGCTCAGCGCTTGAAGGAGCCCTTGGCCTGTTCCTTCGTGCCCCGCATCTTGCCTCGTGCTTCGAGAGCGGCGCCTTTCGCCGCGAGGGTTTCCTTGTGCATCGCGTGGGCCGCCGTCCGCACGGTTTTTCCGACGATCTGTTCGGCCTTTGCCTTGGCCCGTTCTCCGGCGCTCATCTCGGTACCTCCGTGGGTCTCACTGGCCGTGTGCCCCGTGAGGCAAAGGGTGAAGCCACCCTTGTGGGCCACGTTGGTAAGGGGCGGCCGAGGCCCCACAGGCCCGACGCGGAGGGGTTCCAGATCCGCTCCCACATGGATGATCGCCCAGGAGCAACGCTGCGGGGGCTGGGCCGTCTCTGGGACGTCCGGCAGTGACCAACGTCGACAGGCGACGACAGATAGCGCGCACGTCAGCGCAGGTCAGGCCAACGCCCAGCAGTGTCCGTCGACTTGAGCACCCATTGAAACCAGTTCTAGTTATAGTGGGCAATGGTCGTGGGTCGCCCATGGACCGGTGGGACGGGGGCGGAGGACGGATGGCGGAGACGTTCGAGCATGGTGGCGGCGTACGGTCCATAGCTGTTCCGATTCCTGACAACCCGCTCGGTCACACGCTGGTGTACGTGGTCGACACCGACCGGGGCCCGGTGCTGGTCGACACCGGCTGGGACGACCCGGCGTCCTGGGACGCCCTGGTGGCGGGGCTGGTGGCTCTCGGGAGCGCGGTCGCGGAGGTGCACGGGGTGGTCGTCACCCACCACCATCCGGACCACCACGGGCTGTCGGGGCAGGTACGGGAGGCTTCCGGGGCGTGGGTCGCGATGCACGCGGCCGATGCGGCGATCGTCCGCCGGGCGCGGGAGACGGACCCCGAGCGCTGGTACACGTACATGGCCGCCAAGCTCACGGCCGCCGGGGCGCCGGACGAGCACGTGGCCCCGCTGCGCGCCGGGCGGCGCCGCCGTGCCGTGCCCGGTCTCTCGCCCGCGCTGCCCGACCGCGAGATCGTCCCCGGCGAACTCCTCGACCTCCCCGGCCGCCGGCTGCGCGCGCTGTGGACGCCGGGCCACACCCCGGGCCACGTCTGTCTGCACCTGGAGGAGGCCCATCCGGGCCGGCTGCCCGGGCACGGCCGCCTCTTCTCCGGCGACCACCTGCTTCCGGAGATCACCCCGCACATCGGGCTGTACGAGGATCCCGACGACGCCACCGTCACCGACCCCCTCGGCGACTACCTGGCCTCCCTGGAGCGGGTCGGTGCGCTCGCCCCCGCCGAGGTCCTCCCGGCCCACCAGTACGCCTTCACCGACGCGCCGTCCCGGGTCCGGGAGTTGCTCGCCCACCACGAGGCCCGCCTCACCGGCCTGCTCTCCCTCCTCGCCGAGCCGCTCACCCCCTGGCAGCTGGCCGAGCGGATGGAGTGGAACCGGCCCTGGGAGCAGATCCCGTACGGGTCGAGGACCATCGCGGTGTCGGAGGCGGAGGCCCATCTGCGCAGGCTGGTGAAGCTGGGGCGCGCGGAGGCGGTGGCGGGGGGCGAGCCGGTGGCGTACGTGGCGGTGTAAACCGGTCGAAGGGCCGGGGACGCTGTTGGTAGACAGGGTCATGGACCCTTTGGAGAACCTCCTCGCCGAACGCGCCTGCGAGCGCGTCGTCCACGAGTTCGTCCACCGTCTCGACCTCGGTGAGCCTGCCTCCGTGGCCGAGCTGTTCACCGAGGACGGCAGCTGGGAATGGCCCCCGCCGGGTGACGGACGGCGGTCCGAGGGCCGTGCGGCTCTGCGGGAGTACTTCGGCTCGCGGCCCGCCGACCGGCTCTCCCGCCGCCTGATGTCCAACGTCCTCGTCACCCTCACGTCCCCGGACACCGCGACCGCCGTCTCGTACTTCTCGACGTACCGGGTCGACGGGTACACCGGCGGCATCGTCCCGCCCGGGCCTCCGGTCCAGATCGGGCAGTACGAGGACACCTTCCGCCGGGTCGACGGTGAGTGGCTGCTCAAGAGCCGGGTCCTCGTCCTGCCCTTCGGCGGCCCGACGCCCCGGGCGCTCAGCTGAGGCCCGCCGCCTCCAGTTCCGCCTCGGTCAGCGGCGGGCCCGGCAGTGGGCCCTTGCGGGGGCCGAAGCAGATGTTCCAGAGCATGTCGGGGGCGAAGAGGCGGGTGGCCGGGGCCTTCAGGCTCATGACGTCCAGGAGGCCGCGCAGGGCGCGGGGGTTTTCCGAGCCGGCGGCCACCGCCTTGTCGACGTAGGCCGTGAGGAGGCGCTCGACGGCGGTGGGGGGCTGGGGGGCGGCCCCCGGGTAGTACGCGTCCTGGCCGACCGCCAGGTTCCACGCGTTGCCGACCGGACGGGCCACCGCGCGCTGGATGCGGCGGGCGGTGCCGGGGGTGGTGGGGCCGTTGCGGTCGAGGACCCGGCGCAGGGCGATGACGCTCTGCGCGGCGACCGAGAGGCCGTGGCCGTAGACGGGGTTGTATCCGGCGACGGCGTCCCCGAGGACGGCGACGCCGTCGGGCCAGGCGTCGGCGTTCTCGTAGTAGCGGCGGCGGTTGGCCGTGCTGCGGGTGGTCACGGGGTCCGTGAGGGGCTCGGCCCGGGAGATCAGGCGGCCGATGACGGGGTCCCCGAGGCCGGTCAGGGCGAACTCCTCGAAGGCGTCGGGGTCGGCGCTCGGTTCGCCGCCCCTCGTGCCGGACAGCGTCACCAGCCAGCGGTCGCCCTCGACCGGGACGACGACCCCGCCCCGGCCGGGCGCCCGGCGCGGGTCAGCCTGGACGTTGACGACCGGGTAGCGCAGGGTCGCGGTGGAGCCGGGGGCCCGGTAGACGCGGCTGGCGTAGGCGACGCCCGCGTCCACCACGCGCTCCACGACCGGGGCCAGACCCAGTGCCGCCAGCCACTTGTGGGCCTGCGAGGCCCGCCCGCTCGCGTCGATCACCAGATCCGCGTGCAGGACGGTCTCCTCGGCCCCCGGCCCGCCCGGCACCCGTACGCCCGTCACGCGGGACCGGTCGCCGACCAGCCCCCGCACCCTCGTCCCGTCGAGCAGGGTGATCCGGCTCCGGGCCAGGACGTCCGCGCGGATCACCGCGTCCAGCAGGTCCCGGCTGCACACGATCATGTGGTGCCGTGAGTCGGTGAACCGCCGGAACCACTGCCCCGAGGGTGCCTTGCTGACCAGGTCGGTCATCACGTCGATCAGCCCGGCGCCCTTGCCGGCCAGCTTCCCGGTGATCCCCGGCAGCAGCGCCTCCAGCGCGGCCACTCCCCCGGACCACAGCAGATGGGCGTGGCGGGCCTGGGGCAGTCCCTTGCGCGGTTCGGGCCCCTCGGGCAGCCGGTCGCTCTCGATCACCGTGACCTCGTCGAACCGGCTGGAGAGCACGGAGGCGGCGAGCATCCCGGTCGTACTGCCCCCGATCACGATCGCGGTGCGACGGCGAGCGGTCGTTCCCTCAGGCATAGGTTCTCTCAGGCATAGGTTCTCTCAGGCATTCGTTGTCTCAGGCATTCGTTGTCTCAGACATACGGGGTGAGACCTTCCCTCGCCACCGACTCCCGGCGGATCGTCTCCACGGCCGAGGAATGCACGCGCAGCGCCTGCCCGATCGACTCCAGTTCGCTGTCCGGGACATCGGAGGGGCGCCCGTGATCGTCGTGCGCGGGGCCCGGGGCCATGCCCTCCCCCTGGTCCGCGGAGCGCGCCGCGTCGACGGCTACCAGGATGTCCACCGCGCCCGCGATGCCGCGTGCCGCGGAGTCGGGGTGGCCGGCCGTCAGGGCGGCGCGGCGGGCTCGCTCGCGGCGGGTTCCGCTCAGGTGCGGGGCCAGCTTGAGCAAGGCGTCGTTGATGGCGGCCCGGCGCAGTTCGAGCTGGAGTTCGGCGCCGCTGACCCGGCCGGTCGCCGGTGCGGCCGGGGCGGTGACCGTCAGCACGGCCTGCCACAGCGGTTCCAGGCGGCGGTGGGTGCGCCACATCCGCCGGCGTTCCTCGGCGAGCGGTCCGGTCTGCCCGGCGATGAAGCCGACCCCGACCAGGATCGCCTCGGCGATGGCGAACGGCGGCGCGACGTACGTCGACAGCCAGTCCCAGTCCCGGCCGCTCCAGCGGGCCCCGATCGCGGCGACCTTGGCGACGTCGAAGACGAGGCCGAGGGCGTAGGCGACCTGGAGGAACACCACCGCGCGGCGCAGCCAGGTGTCGCGGACCTCCCGGAACCAGGCCCACAGCATGCTCGCGGCGGCCACGGCGGACATCATGTGGGCGACGAGGTACAGCACGGCGAACTCGCGCATCCACGGCGTCGTCGCGTAGTAGGTGTCCAGGTCGCGCAGCCGCTCGACGTGGTGGTCGCCGAGGAAGAAGGTCACCCACAGGCCGACGATGATCAGGGAGTACGCGATCCAGATCGTCCGGGTGCGCCGGCGCCGCGCCGGGGAGGGCGGCTCGCGCCAGGTGACGATCAGCCACAGGCAGGCGCCGCAGTAGACACTGAGCAGCGAGTAGACCCAGAGTCCGGCGAAGTTCGGCACCCCGGTGAGCTCGTTGATGCGGTGCAGGTTGCCCGGCGGCAGGGAGACGAAGGTGACGGCGCCGATGCCGAGCAGCAGGGCCGTCGCCCGCAGGATCGGGTCCTGCCACGCCCGCCTGAGCAGTGGCACTTTGATCACGAAGGCCACGGCGAGCAGCACGGCCGGCACGGCATAGGCGAGGAACGAGCCGGCTATGTCCCAGCGCATCACAGGCCGCCGGCGTTGCCCAGCGACGACGACAGGCGGTCGGTCAGGGTGTCCTGGGTGGTCCGGCCGGGCGCGGCCGACGGGCCGACGACCTTGGCGAACTTGGCCGCCAGGCGCAGTCCGCACTCCTCGGCCTCCCATTCGGCCTCGGCGGTCACGGCGGCCGGGGACCGCGTGGCCATGGCGACCACCCGCTCCCAGGGGATGTCCTCCTCGGCCTGGGAGAGCAGCCGACGCGCGGCGGTGGGCAGGCCGGCCGGGTAGTGCACGTCCAAGGTCTGGTAGTAGATGTGGCCGATCTCGTGCCCGGCGATCACGAACTTGTGCGCGCCGGGCGCGCGGTCCTCGACCACGACGATGTACTCGTCGTCCTTGGCGAAGGTGACCCCGGACACTTCCAACTCCGGTGGGAAGGAGACGAACTTGAGCCGGACGGGTCGGTCCAGGCGCGGGCTGAGCGTGTCGCACACGGCGTGCAGGAACGCCTCGGGCCCGGTCGGCGGGGTCAGGGTGCGGGCGGTGTCGCGGACGAGCTGGGCGAGGAAGCGCTTCGGCGATCTTTTCCGGCTCACTGACTGTCCTTCGTGTGCGATGTACGGGGGCCGGCCGGTCCGCGTCCCGCCGACGCCGTGGTGACCGCGCCCGCGCCCACGTTCCGATCCGGGTCCTCGGACGTAATGATCATCTCCGCCAGGTCGGCAAGCGTGGCGAGCTGACGGGCATTCATCTGCGGGGCCCGCATGGCCAGTCGTACCAGTCCGCTCTCGCGCAGCCGCAGCAGCGGGTCGGCCTGTGCCTCCAGGCTCTGGAGCACCGGCTGGAGGGCCTCGTACAGGGCCTCCGGCTCGTCAGCGGTGAAGTATCCGGCGGGGAGGCCGAAGAACCTGCGCAGCCGGTCGGTGTGTTCCAGGCTCGGCATACCGCTCTTGCGCCACTCGCTCAGCCACTGCCGGCTGGTGCCCGCGATCCTGGCCAGCTCGTCCAGCGCGTAACGCTTGCCGTCCGGCCGGCGCCGGGTCTCGCGGATGAAGTCGAGCCGCTGCCGCACCCGTTCGGCCAGCCCGGTCTCGGGGGCGGTGCCGCCCGAGAGCAGCCGGGCGACCACCTCGGCGGGAATGCCGGTGCGGTACGAGAGGTCGGCGACGTCCAGGACCTCCGGCAGCCGGCCCGGGCGTTCGGTCAGTTCCCCGAGCCGCTCGAGCAGTCCGGCAAGCGGGACGTGGGCGTCACTCACCGAGGTCCCCCCTGGGCATGTCGTCGGTTGTCGTGGCTGAGTTGACGCGAGGCTACCGGGTCACCCGACGGTCGAGAAGTGATGTCAATGACAGCTGCCGAATCAGGCAGCAATCGTTGACAGTTGAGGCTCGGCGAGTCAGGATCATGACGCCACCCGGCCCCGGCCCCGGGTGCCGCCTATGGGGGAGCGGCATCGGGGGTCGGGACATCCTGGGCATGTCACATATCGTGACACCCTGGTTCATCAGCGAGTGAGCGTCCGCACCAACTCCACCGCATCACCGAGGAGTTCGACCTCCCGCGTGCTCATCGTCGGATTGTCCGCGCGCCACCGCCGCGCCTCCGTGAGCCCCGCCTCCGTGAGCCCCGCCTCCGTGAGGTCGGACGGATCGGCGAGCAGGGCGGTGAGCAGCGCGCGGGCCGGGCGGCGAGGGCATCGTCGCCGACGGCGACCTGGGCGAGGATCACCGCGGACGTGCCCCAGTCGAGGCCGGGCGGACCGTCCTCGGCGTTGCTCCAGTCGATGACCCGGGGACCGTCCGGGGTGAGGATCACGTTGTCGGGGTGCAGGTCCAGGTGCAGGACGCGGGCGCCGGGGTCGGCGGAGTCCCGGGCGGGGACGGCGTGCAGCAGCCGCAGCAGCCGGGCGAGTTCGGCGGCGCAGCACCCACGCCTCGTCGATCTCGTACACGTCGGCCGTCCGGCCGGAACCCAGCAGTCTCCCATCGGCATGGCGCGACCCTGACCACCGCACCCACCGGCACCCGCGCCCGCGGCCCTGACTCACAGCCGCCTCCCAGCCGCTGTCTACCGCCGGGTACAGTGTCCGGGCGTCATCACACCCGTACGGGGGGAAGCCGGTGCAATTCCGGCGCTGCCCCTTCCCCAACTCTCGGCTTCGCTCGAGCCGGGGAGGCTCCTATCGTGAACCGTCACCGACGGTGAGCCGGACTGCCCCGCACGGACGTTGACCGGCTCACGTGCGCGGCAGCCCGCCGCGCGCGGCACCGTCGAGGTCTACGGAGCCGAGCCGCCCGGGGTGTCCCCGTGCTGCCCGCGCTCCCCCGCAGGGAGAGGCAGTAGCCGACCATGAACGTCCGCCGCAACGCCGCGGTTCTCGCCGCCGTCGGCGTCATAGCCGCAGCCGCGCCCGCCATGGCCGCGCCCGCCACGGCCGCGTCGCCTTCGCCCTCCCCGTCGAAGACGCTGCCTTCCGGGCTGTACGGCAGCGCGGACCCGAAGTACGACGGCGTGTGGCGGCAGTCCCTGGCGCTGCTCGCCCAGCACACGGTCGGTGTCCGGCCCGCCGCCGAGGCCGTCGACTGGCTGGTCGGGCAGCAGTGCGCGGACGGCGGCTTCGCCGCCTACCGCCCGGACCCCGCCAAGACGTGCGAGGCGACCGGCGCCCAGGCCGACACCAACAGCACGGCCGCCGCCGTACAGGCCCTGGAGGCGCTCGGCGGGCACGACGGCGAGGTCCGCAAGGCCGCCGCCTGGCTGAAGACGGCGCAGAACAAGGACGGCGGCTGGGGTTACACGCCGGGCTCGCCCAGTGACACCAACTCCACCTCCGTCGTCATCGGCGCGCTCGCGGCGGCCGGCGAGGATCCCCTCCAGCTCCGCAAGGAGGGCAAGGCCCCGGCCGGACTGCTCGCCAAGTGGTCCCTCCCCTGCGACGAGGACGGCGGCGGCGCCCTCGCCTACCAGCCGGACAAGAAGGGCAAGCTGGCGGCCAACGCGGACGCGACGGCGGCCGGGGTGCTGGGCACGCTCGGCAAGGGCTTCGTGACGAAGGCCGGCAAGGCGCCGGAGAAGGGCTACGTCTGCGCCGACTCCGACAAGCCGCTCACCCCGCAGGAGGTCGCCCGTAACGGCGCCGCCTACCTGGCGGACCAGATGCGGGACACCAGCCACCTCACCTCCAGCCTCCCCGGCGCCAAGGACCAGCCCGACTACGGCAACACCGCGGACGCGGTCGTCGCCCTCGCCGCCCAGGGCTGGACGAGGCAGGCGCGGGAGCCGTACGGCTGGCTGGTGACGAACGCCGTGCCGTGGGCGAAGCAGTCCGGCCCCGCCGCCTACGCCGAGCTGATCTTCGCCGCGCACGCGATGGGCGCCGACCCGCACGACTTCGGCGGTACGGACGTGGTGCAGGCGCTCAACGCGACCGGACCGGCGCCACGGACGGCAACGGCCCGGGCGACCGGCGGTGAGACCGAGCGGGCCGAGCACGACGCCGGTCACGACTCGGGGACGAAGGTGTGGTGGATCGTCGGCACCGGCCTCGTCGCGGGCATCGGCATCGGCTTCCTGCTCAGCGGCCGCCGCAGGAAGCAGCAGCCGTGACCGTCGTCCGCCGTGCCGGGGCGGTACTCCTGGCCGCGTTCCTGTGCGTGGTGTCGGCCGGGCAGGCCCAGGCCACCGGCTACCGCTACTGGTCGTTCTGGGAGCGCACCGGCGGCCACTGGACGTACGCCACGCAGGGTCCGTCGACCGCGCGTCCCGCCGACGGCGACGTCCAGGGCTTCCGCTTCGCGGTGAGCGAGGACTCCGCCGGTGCGGCCCGACCGCGCGGCACCGCGGACTTCGACGCGATCTGCGCCAAGACGCCCGCGCGGGAGGGCAGGAAGCGCATCGCCCTGGTCCTCGACTTCGGCACGGCCGCGGACGCCCCCTCCGGCGAGACCCCGCCCGGCCGCCGGACGGCCTGCGCGGCGGTCTCCGGCGACGGGACGACGGCGGACGCGCTGGCCGCCGCGGCCGGACCGCTCCGCTACGACGCCAACGCGCTGCTGTGCGCGATCGACGGGTATCCGCGGAAGGGCTGCGGGGAGCAGGTGGCGGCCGGGAAGCCGGAGGGGAAGCCGACCGGGAACGCGGCCGGTAAGTCCGCCGGGAGCGAGCCGTCGCACGGTCCGTCGGTGGGGCTGCCGGTGGGCGTGGGTGTGGTCGTGCTGCTGGGCGCGGCGGCGGTATGGCGGGCCAGGCGCCGTGGCCGCGCGTAGCGTCCGCGCCCCGCACCCCGGTGCCTGGTGGCTGTGGTCCATAGGCCTGGGCACCGCGGCCACCCGCACCACCAACCCCCTCCTCCTCGCCCTCCTCGTCACGGCTTCCGCCTACGTGGTGGCCACCCATCGCGGCTCGGCCCCCTGGGCCCGTTCCTACGGCGCCTTCGCCAAGCTCGCCCTCGCCGTCCTCCTCGTCCGCCTCGTCTTCGCGGTGGCGCTCGGCTCCCCCATCCCCGGCACGCACGTCCTCGCCACCCTCCCCGAAGTCCCGCTCCCCCACTGGGCGCAGGGCATCCGTCTGGGCGGCGAAGTCACCGCCGAGGCAGTGCTGTTCGCGGTGTACGACGGTCTGAAGCTGGCCACGCTGCTGATCTGCGTCGGCGCGGCGAACGCCCTCGCCAACCCGGCCCGGCTGCTCAAGTCCCTGCCCGGCGCGCTCTACGAGACGGGCGTGGCCGTGGTCGTCGCCCTCACCTTCGCGCCGAACCTGATCGCCGACGTCCAGCGGCTGCGCGCCGCCCGCCGGCTGCGCGGCCGCCCGGACCGGGGCGTACGGGGCCTGCTCCAGGTCGGACTCCCGGTGCTGGAGGGCGCGTTGGAGCGGTCCGTCGCGCTCGCCGCGGCGATGGACGCCCGCGGTTACGGCCGTACCGCCGACGTCCCCGCCCGGATCCGCCGGACGACCGCCGCCCTCACCCTGGGCGGCCTGCTCGGCGTCTGCGCGGGCACGTACGGCCTGCTCACCGCGGAAGGCGGCACGTACGGGCTGCCGGTCCTGCTGGTCTCGGTCGCCGCCGCCCTCGCGGGTCTGCGGCTCGGGGGCCGCCGTACCCTGCGCACCCGCTACCGCCCGGACGCCTGGGACGCGCGCGCCTGGCTGGTCGCCGCGTCCGGCGCGGCCGTGGCCGCCCTGATGACCCTCGCCTCCGTGAACGACCCCGAGGCCCTGCGCCCCGGGGTCGTACCGCTGACCGCACCCCAGCTTCCCCTCTGGCCCGCGGCCTCGATACTCGTCGCCCTGCTGCCCGCGTTCGTCGTCCCCGCCGCCCCCGCCGCCCCCGCCGCCCGCAAGGAGTCGTCGTGATCCGCTTCGAGGATGTCTCCGTGACGTACGACGGGGCGCCCGAACCGACGGTCCGGGGTGTGGACTTCGAGGTGCCGGAGGGCGAACTCGTGCTGCTCGCCGGGCCGTCGGGCGTGGGCAAGTCCACCGTGCTGGGCGCGGTCAGCGGGCTGGTGCCGCACTTCACCGGAGGCACCCTGCGCGGCCGGGTGACGGTCGCCGGCCGGGACACCCGTACCCACAAACCGCGTGAACTCGCCGACGTGGTGGGCACGGTGGGCCAGGATCCCCTCGCGCACTTCGTCACGGACACCGTGGAGGACGAACTCGCCTACGGAATGGAGTCCTTGGGGCTCGCCCCGGAGGTGATGCGGCGGCGCGTCGAGGAGACCCTCGACCTGCTCGGCCTGGCCGACCTGCGCGACCGGCCCATCGCCGGCCTCTCCGGCGGCCAGCGGCAGCGGGTCGCCATCGGCTCGGTGCTCACCCCGCACCCCAGGGTCCTCGTCCTCGACGAGCCGACCTCGGCGCTCGACCCGGCCGCCGCGGAGGAGGTCCTCGCCGTCCTCCAGCGGCTCGTCCACGACCTCGGTACGACGGTCCTGATGGCCGAGCACCGGCTGGAACGCGTCGTCCAGTACGCCGACAGGATCGCGCTGCTGCCCGCCCCCGGAGCCGCCCCGGTCCTCGGCACCCCGGCCGAGGTGATGGCGGTGTCCCCGGTGTACCCGCCGGTGGTGGACCTGGGCCGGCTGGCGGGCTGGTCCCCGCTGCCGCTGACGGTCCGGGACGCGCGCCGCCGGGCGGGCGGGCTCCGGGACCGGCTGACCGGGCGGGACGCGTCCCCCGACGCCTCCCCCGACGCGCCGCCGACCGCCACGGCGTCCACTCCCCCGGCGTCCGTCCCCTCATCGCTCACTCCCTCACCGCCCGCTCCCCGCCGACGCCTGTTCCGGCGTGCCCCCGACAAGGCCGCCGCGCCGCCCGCGGCCGCCGAGGTCCGCTCCCTGGCCGTCCGCCGGGACCGCGTCGACGCGCTCCGGCACGTGGACCTCGCCGTCGCCCCCGGCGAGACGGTCGCCCTCATGGGCCGCAACGGCGCCGGAAAGTCCACCCTTCTCTCCGCGCTGGTGGGCCTGGTCACACCGTCCGCCGGATCGGTGCACGTCGGCGGAGCCGTGCCGCACCGCACCCCGCCCCGCGAGCTGGTGCGCCGGGCAGGACTCGTCCCGCAGGAGCCGCGGGACCTGCTGTACGCGGACACGGTCGGCGCGGAGTGCGCGGCGGCGGACCGGGACGCGGGGGCCGCGCCGGGCACCTGCCGTGCGCTGGTGACGCAGCTGCTGCCGGGCATCGGCGACGACACCCACCCGCGGGACCTCTCCGAGGGCCAGCGGCTGGCGCTCGCCCTGGCCGTCGTACTGGCCGCCCGCCCTCCCCTGCTCCTGCTGGACGAGCCGACCCGGGGTCTGGACTACGCGGCGAAGGGCCGCCTGGTCACGGTGTTGCGCGGGCTCGCGGCCGAGGGGCACGCCATCGTGCTGGCCACGCACGACGTGGAACTGGCGGCCGAGATCGCCCACCGGGTGGTGCTGCTCGCCGACGGCGAGGTGATCGCCGACGGCCCGACGGCCGACATCGTCGTCTCGTCCCCGTCCTTCGCACCCCAGGTGACCAAGATCCTGGCCCCGCAGCGCTGGCTCACGGTCAGCCAGGTCCGGGAGGCGCTCGCGTGACCCGCCTCCCCCGACCCCGCTCCCGACCCCGTCCCGTCCTGCTCGGCCCCCGCTCCACGACCGCGCTGGTCCTGGTCGGCGCGGTCGGTGTGGTCGCCTTCGGCTGGCCGTTCCTCGCCCCGCCCGGCTCCCGGCTGAGCGCCCACGCGCAGGACGCGCCCTGGCTCTTCGCCGGGCTGCTGGTGCTCCTCGTCGCCGTGGTCGCCGCGACGATCTCCGAATCGGGTCTCGGACCGAAGGCCGTGGCCATGCTGGGGGTGCTGGCCGCGACCGGTGCCGCGCTGCGGCCGATCGGCGCGGGCACCGCCGGCATCGAGCCGATGTTCTTCCTCATGGTGCTCAGCGGGCGCGTCCTCGGCCCGGGCTTCGGCTTCGTCCTCGGCTCGGTCACGATGTTCGCGTCCGCGCTGCTCACGGGCGGGGTGGGTCCGTGGATGCCGTTCCAGATGCTCGCCATGGGCTGGTTCACGATGGGCGCGGGCCTGCTTCCGGCCCCGGACCGGCTGCGCGGCCGGACCGAACTGGTGCTCCTCGCCGCCTACGGCTGCCTGGCCGCCTTCGCCTACGGCACGGTGATGAACCTGGCGGGCTGGCCCTTCATGAGCGCGCTGGCCTCGGACATCGCCTTCGACCCGCACGCCGCCGTCCCCGCGAACCTGGCCCGGTTCCTCGCGTACTGCCTGGCCACGTCCCTCGGCTGGGACCTCGGCCGGGCGGTGTGCACGGTCGTACTGACCCTGACGCTCGGCCCGGCGGTCCTCAGGGCGCTGCGCCGGGCCACGCGCCGGGCGGCGTTCGAGACCGCGGTCACATTCGACGCGTCCGCCCGGTGACGAGCGGTGGTCACTCGCACGCCGAGCGTCGGCGGAGCGGTGAAGCGCCCCACATGACGCAGGTCACCTACGATGACACGCCGTAGTTTGATTTGTCCGAAATGTCAGCACACGCACCCCGTCTGACCTGCACATTGAGAGCCAGTTCACACACCAGACTTTCCTCAGGGATCCGGCCACAACTAGTAAAGGGGGGCATTGCGGACACGTTTCGCGCCTGTTTCTCTGGAGCAGTCGCCAGGCGCCGACGAACCCCACGGGTCGCGGCGCCGACGTACGCCCCGCACCGCATCGCGTGGTTCCGGTAAGCGTCCGGCGCTTCCTGTCCCCGTACGAAGAGGTTCTCCGTGTCCGTCGCCATCATCCGTCGCATCGCCACCCCTAAGAAGGCCCTCACCTCCGCCGCCGTGGTCGCCGCCACCGCCGGCATGGTCCTGACCTCGGCCCCGGCCCACGCGGCGACCACCATCGCGCCCGCCCAGGCCCAGTCGATCGCGCACAAGATGATCCCGGACGCCGCGCAGTTCAACGCCTTCGACAACATCGTCAAGCGGGAGAGCGGCTGGAACATCACCGCCACCAACGCCTCCTCCGGCGCCTACGGCCTGGTCCAGGCCCTGCCGGGCTCGAAGATGGCCTCGGCCGGCTCCGACTGGAAGACCAACCCCGCCACCCAGATCAAGTGGGGCCTGGACTACATGAAGTCCCGCTACGGCAGCCCCGCCGCCGCCTGGAAGTTCTGGCAGGCCAACGGCTGGTACTGAGCCGCCCCCACCGACCGGCCGCTTCCCGGGCCGGCCACGCGCACGCACCCTCGCCCACGCCGGCGGGGGTGCGCGCGTATGTGCGGCGTTTCCGTGCACCCGTGGTGGACTGGCAACCAGCACGCCCATCGGGCCGACCGGAGGACACATGACGGCGGAGACCCGGACCGAGGACCCCGAGAACCCCGAGGACCCGGAGCGGCGCGGAGTGCGCCTCGTGGCCGTGCTGCTGGTGCTGACCGTGGTGAGCGGCCTGATCGACGCGGTGAGTTACCTGGGTCTCGGCCGGGTCTTCACGGCCAACATGACCGGCAACGTGGTGGTACTGGGCTTCGCCGCGGCCGGAGCGCCCGGCTTCTCCGTGCCGCACACGGTGACCTCCCTGTGCTGCTTCCTGGTGGGCGCGGCGGCCGGCGGCCGGGTCGCGGCGCGCTACGGCGGCGGCTCCCGCCGGACCTGGGCCCGGGTCATGCTCGGCAGCGAGGCGGTACTGATGGGCATCTCGGCGGCGGTCGCCTTCTTCGCTCCGACCGGCACCGCGTACGCCCTGATCGCGCTCACCGCCTTCGCGATGGGCCTGCGCAACGCGACGGTCCGCAAGCTGGGCGTACCCGACCTCACGACCACCGTCCTGACGATGACCCTGACCAGCCTGGCCTCCGACTCCCCGGCCGGCGACGGCTCCGGCCACCGCCACCCACGCCGCACCGCCTCCGTCCTCGCGATGGCGGTCGGCGCCGCGCTCGGCGCCTGGCTGGTCCTCCACCAGGGCCTGGCCCTGCCCCTGCTGCTCGCGGCGCTGGCGGCGGGGGTGCTGACGGTGGTGACGTCGGGGCGGGAATAGCCTGCCCACAGTCGTGAGTGAGCGTGATGCCGGTGCACGGGTCGAGGAACTGACCCGGGGGTAGCGGCGACTGGCCGCGGGGCTGCTGGAGTCGGCGGCCGAGCATCCGGATGCCGCACGGCTGCCGCGACAGAGACCCCTCCCTCGGCACCCGGATCGCCGGAGCCGCACAAGCGGTGAAAGCGGTGCTCCGGCACTCGGCACCGAACGTCGAGGGCACGGCACCGCCTCAGGGCGTGAGTAGGCCGACGTCCCGTCGACCGCAGGTCGCGTGCCGGGCGACGGCCGTCACCCTTTGCCGCGACTTGGCACAGTCGTGCCGTTCTCATGACCTGCTCTCCCTAGGGTCATAGAGCTGGCATGTACACGGAGTGACGTACGGGGGATTGGCCGCAGGTCTGGCCTGAGGGCGGCCAAGGGCTGAGCGGCCGCAGTCATGGTGGATCTCAACCCGCTGCACTACATCAACAAGTTCAACCACATGTTCGGCGATTCGATCGCCAGTGGGCTGGAGTTCCTGGGGATCTCGGATCCGGCGGTGGATCCGGACGGGGTCCGGGAGATCGCGAAGAAGTGGCGTCAGCTGGCGAAGGGGTTGGAGGACGCCGCCGGTGCCTCCGACCGGGCGCTGGCGGGGGTGGTGTGGGAGGGCAAGGCGGCCAAGGCCTTCCACAAGCGGTCCAAGGCGGCCCGTAAGTCCGCGACGGATATGGCGCATTCGCTGCGGGAGGGTGCGAAGGCGCTGGACGACTTCGCGGACAAGGCGCATGAGCTGCTGTCCGAGATCGGTGTGATGCTCGCGGAGATCGCGGAGTTCGAGATCGCGGGGCTGGCGCTGTCCATCCTGACGGCGGGTGCGTCGGAGGTGGCGTCCACGCTGATGGCCGGTGAGCGGGCGCTGAAGGTGGTCGCGCTGGTCGGGCGGATCGAGGAGGAGGGGACGGCTCTCGGGTCCGTGGTGCGTGGGGTGATGGAGGTCATCCGGGGGGTGGAGCGGGCGCTGAAGGCGCTGAAGGAGATCCGGGGCGTCGCGGCGGCCGGGCGGATGGCCAAGGAGGGGATGGAGTTCACCGCCTTCCAGACGATGCTGGAGGACCCTTCCGCCTTCGGGGACCCGGACAAGCTGGCGGGAATCCTGGCCGAGGGCGCGCTGATGGGCGTCGGGTTCGGGGTGCTCGGCAAGGCCCTCGGCAAGGGGCTGAAGGCGCTCAAGCCCAGCGAACTCGCCAAGCTCGCCGACGCACTGAAGCTGGGCGGCGGCCTGTCCCGGCTGAAGCTGCGGCCCGGCGAGGCGGAAGAGCTGGAAGCCGGCATCGCGGCTGCGGAGAAGGAGTGCAAACTCGACCCTGTCGATGTGGCGACGGGCGCCATGCTGTTGCCACAGACCGACGTCGAGTTCCCTGGTGCCCTGCCTCTGATGGTGGAGCGGACGCACGTCTCGTCCTATCGGTGGGGCGGGTGGTTCGGGCCGTCCTGGGCGTCCACCCTGGACCAGCGCATCCAGGCCGACGACGAAGGTTTCGTCTTCGCCGCGCCCGACGGCGCCCGTCTGGTGTATCCCCCTCTCGCCCCCGACGCCGAGGAGCCCGTCTTTCCGGTGACGGGCCCTCGCCTGCCCATGTCGTGGGACGCCGAAGTCGACGGCGCGCTACGGATCAGCAATCCGGGCACCGGCCTGTCGTATGTCTTCCACACCCCGCGGTCCGCCGACGAGGGCGAGGCGGTCGATCTGCCTGTGCAGCTGATCGAGAACCGTCACGGGCAGCGGATCACCGTCCTGTACGACGAAGACGGAACCCCGGTGGAACTCCTCCACTCCGGCGGATACCGGGTCGCCCTCGACCGGCACCCCGACCTCCCGCGCATCGCGGCCATGCGCTTGATCGAGTCCGGAAGTGCCCTCAGCCGCGGGACCGTTCTGACCTCCTACGGATACGACGAGGCGGGTCACCTCACAGAGATACGTGACTCCTCGGGCGAACCGCTGCGTTTCACCTATGACGCCGAGGGCCGCATCACCTCGTGGACCGACAGGAACGGCAATGCGTATGGCTACACCTACGACGAACACGGCCGCGTGATACGGACGGAAGGCACCGGCGGCTGCCTGACGGGAACACTCGTCTACGACGACACGACGCGCACCACCACTGTCACCGACGCCCTCGGTCACAGCACCCGGTACGAGCACAATGAAACGTTCCGGCTCGTGCGCGAGACCGATCCCCTCGGTAACACCACGCGCCTGGAGTGGGACAGCGCAGGCCGGCTGGTGGCGGTCACCGACCCGCTGGGCAACACCACACGCCACAGCTACGACGAGCGGGGACGGCTGGTATCCGTCCGTCGCCCCGACGGCGGCAAGACCGTCGCCGAGTACGACGACCGGGACCTCCCGTTGGCGCTCACCGGGCCGGACGGCGCGGTCTGGCGCCAGGACTACGACGAGTACGGCAACCGCACCTCGGTCACCGACCCGACGGGCGCCACCACGCGCTTCTCCTACACCTCGGCCGGTCTGCTCGGCACCGTGACCGATGCCCTCGGCCACACGACCCGCTACACCTACAACGCCGCGGGATTGCCTGCCACGATCACCGATCCCCTCGGCTCGGTGACCACCTACGCATACAATGCCATGGGTCTGCCGGCCGCCGTCCTCGACGCGGCGGGCAACGCCACCAGAATGGAGTGGTCTCTCAAGGGCCTGCTGATCCGCGCAACGGGTCCTGACGAGAGCCACGAGTCGTGGACGTACGACGCCGAGGGCAACTGCACCTCTCACACGGACGCGCTGGGCGGTGTCACACGCTTCGAGTACGGCGCGTTCGACACCCTCACCGCCCGCACCGGACCCGACGGAGCTCGCCATACCTTCACCTACGACACACAGCTGCGCCTCACCCGAGTCACCAACCCGCAAGCGCTGGCGTGGGGTTACCACTACGATCCGGCAGGACGCCTCGTATCCGAAACGGACTTCGACGGCCGCACACTCACCTATGCCTATGACGCGGCAGGCCGTTTCGTCTCCCGCACGACACCGCTCGGCCGGACCATCACCCACGAACTCGACGCCGCGGGCCGCGTCCTCGCCAAGGACGTCGACGGCGAGCGCACTACGTACACGTACGACGCAGCGGGCAACCTCACCGCCGCGGCGACGGCCTCCTCTTCGCTGACGCTCGTACGCGACATCGCCGGACGTGTCCTGTCCGAGACGGTCGACGGACACTCCACCCGCTACACCTACGACGTCCTGGGCCGCCGTACGAGCCGCACCACCCCCACTGGCGCCGTCACCCATCTCTCACACGATCCGGCAGGTCTGCCCGCCGCCCTCTCGCTGGCCGGACACGTACTCACCCTCTCCCGCGACGCCCTGGGCCGGGAGACCACCCGCGTCTTCGGACCGCCCTGCTCACCGGTCACTCTCAGTCACTCTTGGGACGTACTCGGCCGGCGCGCCGGTCAGCGCCTGGCGAGCAGCCACCGCACCCTGCGCGACCGGGCCTACGCGTACCGCGTCGACGGCGCCCTCACCGCCGTCACCGACCGGCTCACCGGCGAAGGGCGCCGCATATCCCGGACCCGGTCGGACGCCCCCTCACCGTCACAGCGGAGAACTGGAGCGAGTCGTACGCCTACGACGCGATGGGCAACCAGACCAAGGCCCACTGGCCGGACACGGCGCCTCACCCGGAAGCCCGTGGCCCGCGCACCTACACGGGCACCCGCATACGCGCCGCAGGTGCCGTTCGTTACGAGCACGACGCCGCGGGCCGGGTCACTCTCCGGCAGAAACCCCGGCTGTCCCGCAAGCCGGAGACCTGGCACTACGAGTGGAGCGCCGAAGACCTCCTCGTATCCTGCACGACACCCGACGGCACGACATGGACCTACGACTACGACCCGCTGGGTCGCCGCACCGCCAAGCACCGTACGGCCCCCGACGGCCTGACCCTCCTGGAGACCGTCCGGTTCACGTGGGACGGACCGCATCTGGCCGAGCAGTCCGATACCAGCACCCGATCCGTCACCACCTGGGAGTACGAGGACGACCACCCCGTCGCCCAGTTCGAGCGACGCGCCGGCGCGCTCTCCTCGCAGGACGAGATCGACGCCCGCTTCTTCGCCGTCGTCACGGACCTCGTCGGAAAGCCCACCGAGCTCGTCTCCGAGGACGGCGAAATCGCCTGGCACACCAGGTCGACCATATGGGGAACCACGACCTGGAACCGCAACGCCACCGCTTACACACCACTCCGCTATCCAGGTCAGTACGCGGATCCCGAGACCGGGCTGCACTACAACCTCTACCGCCACTACGACCCTGACACCGCCCGCTTCACGACACCCGATCCGCTCAACCTGGCACCGTCACCCAATCCCGTCTCCTACGTCCACAATCCCGAGACCTGGAGCGATCCCCTCGGGCTGGTCCCCAAGGCCTGCAAGCAGGACCGGTACAAGTGGGACGGCAGTGTCCGATTCGGCAAGCTCGACGATCTGGACCGCCCAACAGGCGTCTTCGCCTCGCTTCGCAAGGAGATGCTGAACACCGGGACCGAGGCGGGTACCACGACGACTCCGGGCTGGCGGGGCAACGGGCCGGCCTTCAACGAAGCCCGCGGCCATCTGCTCGCGAACATCCTGGGCGGCCCCGGCAAGGGCCCCTATGCTCGCCAGAACCTGGTCACGCTGACCCAGAATCCGGTGAACACGCCGGTCATGAAGGGGATTGAGAAGCAAGTCTATGATGCGGTGAAGGGTGACGAGATCGTTCAGTACTCGGTGAAGCCCATTTATGAAGGAGCGAACCCCATACCGCTCAGGCTGGAGATCTCCGCATACGGAAACCGAGGGTTCTCTTTGAAAAAGGTGCTGGAAAACCCCGCTTCGGGAGTGCGGACCGCGATTCCCGGATACCAAGGATGACCATGACCCGTACCACTCCGCCCCGCCCACTGGACATCGAGGCCGAGTTCCCCGAACTCGTCGGCCACCGGGAGACCTGCACCCGGCTGCACCCACGCCCCGGAGCGCCCACGCCCGTCCAGAGCTCCGTGGGCGGCCCGTTCCTGTGGCCCGCCGACGAGCCGTGGCCGACCTGCCGGGAGCCTCACCCGCGGCACACGGGCAGGCGCATCCAGGACGTCCGCGAAGAGCGCCGCCTGCTCGCGCAGGCCTGGGCCCGGGGCGGCTCCGGGCCCACAGATGAAGAGCGGGACGTGCTGACGGCGCTCCGCCGCACGCACCACGAGCCCGGCCTCGGCGACACCGACCCCGTTCCCCTGCTCCCGGTGGCTCAGCTGTTCGCCAAGGACGTGCCGGGACTCGGGGCACCCGAAGGGCGCGATGTGCTGCAAGTGCTGTGGTGCCCGTTCGAGGCGCACGGCTCGCCGCCCGGGCCGGGCGTCCACCTGGTGTGGCGCGCAGCGGCCGAAGCCGGCGATGCCCAGGCCGACCCCCCGCTCCCCGCAGTGGTCGGCGACGAAGGCTACGTACCGGAACCCTGCACGCTCGCCCCGGAACAGGTCACCGAGCACCAGTGGGCCGAGCTGCTGCCCGAAGGCCTGCGGCAGCGTATCGAGGAGTGGGAAGAGACTCTGTGGGAGGAGGCCGGCGAGGAAGACGAGGACGAAGCCGAACCCCTTTCCTACGACGCGGATTTCTCCATCGCCCCCGGCTGGAAGGCGGGCGGTTTCGCGGCATGGGGTGTCACCGGCCCGCGACAACTCCTCTGCTCGTGCGGCAGCCCCATGCGGCTGCTGCTGACCATCGCCTCCGCGGAGTGGGGCGGCGTCCGCAGCAGTTGGACCCCGCTCGAAGACCTGCCACTCGTCGGCACGCACGATGTGAACATCCCCACCCAGGTGCTGGTAGGCCGGGGAGGTCACCTCGACGTCTTCGTCTGCCGGGCCGACCCCGCCCACGAGTACCGGACCAGCCTCCAGTGACGACAGCACAGCACACGGTCTAGGCGTCGCACTCGAACCAGACCGTCTTCCCGCCCCCGCTCACGGGCTCCACCCCCCACTTCCCCACCACGGCGTCGAGCAGCAGCAGCCCGCGGCCGTGCTCCGCCTCCGGTGACAACCGGTGCGGGACGCACGGCAGTCGGGGGCATCCGTCGGTCACCTCCACCCGCACTCCCGCCGCCTGCCTCCGCAGCGCCAGCTCGCAGCGGCGGTCCGGGACGTGCCGTACGACGTTGGCGACCAGCTCGGTCACGGCCAGCTGCACGGCGTCCGTCAGCCCGGCCAACTCCCACTCGTCCAGGCACGATCCGACGATCCGGCGGATGTGCCCGGCCGAGTGCTCGCCGACGGTGAGGCTCATGCGGTACTGGGCCGGGCGGGGGCCCAGGCCCACCAGGGTGGGGGGAAAGTAGTCGTTCACGGGACGAGGATGACCTCGCGCGACTACTTTTAGCTACGGGACGGACACAACGGGTTCCGCAGTGGGCCCGGTTGCGCGAGAGGGGATCGTGCGTGACTCATGTCAACATCCTCGACCCTGGTGCGTCGCCGCTCGACTACTACGGCTTCGAGCTGCGGCGGCTTCGGGAGGCGGCGGGGCTCACGCAGCGGCAGCTCGGGGACATCGTCAACTACACGGGGTCCCTCGTCGGGCAGATCGAGACAGCGAGGAAAGTTCCGACACTGGAGTTCAGCGAGCGCGCGGACGCGGCACTGGGCTCCGACGGGCTGCTGTCCCGGCTGGTCGAGCTGGTGCTGCGAAACCAACTCCCCGCCTGGTTCAGGCAGGTGGCGGAGTTACAGTCCCGGGCCGTGGAAATCTGCTCCTTCGAGACACACATGGTGCACGGCCTCCTCCAGACCGAGGCGTACGCGCGTGCCGTGCTCGGCGCCTTGGACGACACCGACCTCGACGACCGCACCGCCGTACGACTGGCCCGCCAGCGCATCTTCGAGAAGGAGGAGCCGCCGGTGTTCTGGGCGATCCTCAGCGAGGCGGCGCTGCACCAGCAGATGGGCGGTCCCCAGGTCATGCGCGCCCAACTGGGCCATCTGTTGGGATTCGAGGAGAACCCCCGGATCAATGTCCAGGTGCTGCCGTACTCGGTCGGGGCGCACGCGGGCCTGCAAGGCTCGTTCGACCTCTACCGCTTCGAGAGTGACCCGGCCATCGTGTACACGGAGGGCTACAACAGTGCGTATCCGACGGCAAACCGAGCCACCGTCAAGGACTGCTCGCTCCGTTACGATCATCTCCAAGCCGCCGCTTTGTCCCTCCGGGACTCGGCGGAGTTGATCCGGTGTGTGATGGAGGAACGCTATGGAGAACAACACGGTGTGGCGTAAGTCCAGCTACAGCGGCGACCAAGGCGGCAACTGCGTGGAAGTCGCCGAACTCCAAGAGGCCGCCGTAGCCATTCGCGACTCCAAGAACACCACAGGCCCGACCCTCACCTTCGAACCCGCCGTCTTCTCCGCGTTCCTGTCAGGCCTCACCTCCGCCGACTGGTCATGATCTGGGTGATGGCCTGCCAGGTCTCCTCCGGGCAGTCGCCCTGCGGAGTGGACTTCAGGAAGCCGTCGTAGGGAACGCGCCGGGGCGGCAGCACGACGTCCAGCCAGTGCCCGTACTCCGTGTAGTCCCAGCCGTCGTTGGGGATCGGGATGAAGTCCCGCCGACCGGTCTTGTCCTTGCTGGTGATCTGCATGACCTCGGCGTACGAGGGGTGGTTCCGCACGACCACGCAGTAGTGCTGGAGTGTCTGGCTGTCGTCCTCACGCAGGGGGACGTCGGCCAGCCAGATCTCCCCCGCCCGCGGGAGCCGCTCCTCCCGCAGGGAGCCGGGAATCACCACCCGCAGCGGCGGCTCGTCGGGCCGGCACCACCGGCGGATGGCGTAGAAGGTGATCGCCACGGCGACCGCCGCGGCCATCGTCTCCAGCATGGCGGTGAACGACCACGGCAGCTCGGTGGGTGAGCCGGAGGCCCCCGTGGGGTGGGCCCGGAGCTTCGCGGTGATCGACCGGTTGACCCCCATGGCGGCCCAGACCGCCAGGCCGGCGGAGCCGGCGAACAGGGCGGCGTGCGGCAGCAGCAACGGCGGCTTCGGACGGCGGCGCCCCTGGGCGGCCCAGGCGAGGGCGAGCACCACCAGCGCGGACACCAGCCACAGGACGACGTCCTGGGCGGGCGTCGTGGTGCGCGGCCCGTGCTTCTGGTCGGCGAGCAGCGCGGGCAGGGTGATCGGCAGCAGCAGGACGTAGCCGACCATCGGCCAGCCGAAGAGGAGTCCGAAGCAGCCACCGCATCCGCAGCCGGGTGTGTCCGTTCGCCGTGCCATGCCTGTTCCCCCGACTGCCGTACCTTTCCGGTGACGATAGCGGCGGGTTGGCGGGGATGTCCGGGAAACCGGTCGAGTGAGGCAGACGTTCGACAGCGGGCCGTATGAACCGTTATGGGTGCCGGGGCGAGCGGGGCCGGTGACCGGTGCCCGCCCCGGCACCCGAGAGGTCTACAGCCGCTGGATGATCGTCCCGGTGGCCAGCCCACCCCCGGCGCACATGGTCACCAGCGCGAACTCCTTGTCTGCTCGCTCCAGTTCGTGCAGGGCCGTGGTGATGAGCCGGGCTCCGGTCGCGCCGACCGGGTGTCCGAGGGCGATCGCGCCGCCGTTGACGTTGACCTTGTCGAGGTCCTGCTCGAAGACCTGGGCCCAGCTCAACACCACTGAGGCGAACGCCTCGTTGATCTCGACGAGGTCGATGTCCTTCAGGGACATGCCGGCCTTGCCCAGTACCGTACGCGTGGCGTCGATGGGGCCGTCGAGGTGGAAGTGCGGGTCGGCGCCGACGAGGGCCTGGGCGACGATCCGCGCGCGGGGCTTGAGCTTCAGGGCGCGGGCCATCCGCTTCGAGGCCCACATGATGGCGGCGGCGCCGTCCGAGATCTGTGAGGAGTTGCCCGCCGTGTGCACGGCCGTCGGCATGACGGGCTTCAGCCGGGCCAGCGCCTCCATGGAGGTGTCGCGCAGGCCCTCGTCCTTGTCGACCAGGCGCCACATGCCCTGCCCGGCGCGCTGCTCCTCCTCGGTGGTCGGGACCTGGACGGCGAACGTCTCCCGTTTGAAGCGCTCCTCGGACCAGGCGACGGCGGCGCGTTCCTGTGAGCGCAGGCCGAGGAGGTCGACGTCCTGCCGGCGGAGCCCACGGTGGCGGGCGATGCGTTCGGCGGCCTCGAACTGGTTCGGCAGGTCGACGTTCCACTCGTCGGGGAAGGGCTTGCCGGGCCCGTGCTTGGATCCGGAGCCGAGCGGCACGCGGGACATGGCCTCGACGCCGCAGCTGATCCCCACGTCGATGACCCCGGCCGCGACCATGTTGGCGACCATGTGGCTCGCCTGCTGCGAGGACCCGCACTGGCAGTCGACGGTCGTCGCTGCGGTCTCGTACGGCAGCCCCATGGTCAGCCAGGCCGTGCGGGCGGGGTTCATGGACTGTTCGCCGGCGTGGGTGACCGTGCCGCCGACGACCTGCTCGACGGCGTCGGCGGGGATGCCGGTGCGGCCGAGGAGCTCGCGGTAGGTCTCGCCCAGGAGATAGGCGGGGTGGAGGTTTGCGAGCGCGCCGCCGCGCTTGCCGATGGGCGTGCGTACGGCTTCGACGATCACGGGCTCCGAGGCCATGGGGGTGCGTCCTCTCCCTAGGGCCTGTCCGGCGGACAGGCCCGGTAACCCGCGTGGCGCGGGCGTCCCGGCCACCCGCCACGCAGAACTAGTACGCGTTCTAGTTCTGTGTGCAGTCTGCGGACAGGGGTCCCCAATCGCAAGGGGAGTGCACGTAATTGGGGTCGCCATGCCCCTTGCTACTTGTAGAACCCGTTATTACCTTCACCGAAACCCGAGTATCTGATGGACCGTCAGAATGGTGGGAGTGAGTCGCCCATGCCCTGTCCCGCGCTGCCCGACGGGTTCGACCTCACCGACCCCGACCTGCTGCACCACCGCGTCCCGCTCCCGGAGTTCGCCGAGTTGCGGCAGGCCGAACCGGTCCGCTGGATCCCGCAGCCGCACGGTCTGGCCGGGTTCGCGGACGACGGCTACTGGGCCGTGACCCGGCACGCGGACGTCAAGTACGTCTCCACGCACCCGGAGATCTTCTCCTCCTACCTCAACACGGCGATCATCCGGTTCACCCAGGACATGGAGCGGGACGCGATCGACGCGCAGCGCCTGATCCTGCTGAACATGGACCCGCCCGAGCACACCCGGGTCCGCCAGATCGTCCAGCGCGGCTTCACCCCGCGTTCCATCCGCGCCCTGGAGGACCGGCTGCGCGCCCGGGCCCGGGCGATCACCGAGTCGGCCCGTGACCGCTGCGGGCCCTTCGACTTCGTCACCCAGGTGGCCTGCGAGCTGCCGTTGCAGGCCATCGCCGAGCTGATCGGCATCCCGCAGGACGACCGGGCGAAGATCTTCGACTGGTCGAACAGGATGATCTCGTACGACGACCCGGAGTACGCGATCACCAAGGAGACCGGCCAGGAATCGGCCACCGAGCTGATCGCGTACGCGATGAACATGGCCGCCGACCGCAAGCGGTGCCCGGCCCACGACATCGTGACCACGCTGGTGGCGGCGGAGGACGAGGGCAACCTCAACTCGGACGAGTTCGGCTTCTTCGTGCTGATGCTGGCGGTGGCGGGCAACGAGACCACCCGCAACGCCATCACCCACGGCATGCACGCCTTCCTCACCCACCCGGAGCAGTGGGACCGCTACAAGCGCGAGCGCCCGTCGACCGCCGCCGAGGAGATCGTCCGCTGGGCCACCCCGGTCAACTCCTTCCAGCGCACGGCCACGCAGGACACGGAGCTCGGCGGCAAGCGCATCAGGAAGGGCGACCGCGTCGGCCTGTTCTACGCCTCCGCCAACCACGACCCCGAGGTGTTCACCGACCCCGACGCCTTCGACATCACCCGCGACCCCAACCCCCACCTCGGCTTCGGCGGCGGGGGCCCCCACTACTGCCTGGGCAAGTCGCTGGCGGTCCTGGAGATAGACCTGATCTTCAACGCGGTGGCGGACACGATGCCGGATCTCCGCCTGGCCGCCGAGCCCCGCCGCCTGCGCTCCGCCTGGATCAACGGGGTGAAGGAGCTCCGCGTCACCACGGCCTGAACCCGGCACCGAACGCGCACAGGTCTCCCCATGCTCGGGCCGACGGCTCCCGGCGCCGCCGGCCCGGCCCGGGGAGGCAGGAGCACCCCCATGCCCGGCTCCTGCCTCCCCCGGGGGTCCCAGGGGTGCGGTTGCGCGGTCGGGGCGCGAGAAGGATCACAGTGTGACGGCCTGGGTCGGGCACGCGGTTCGGCAGACGTGCCTGTACACGGGGTATTTAGTTGCACCCTGCATCGAAACGCGTGCGACCCGTAAACGGCACAAGTCACCCTATGGTCGTTTTCGGCCCGCCCGCCGACGTGCGGACCGCGTATCTGTCCCCGTCGAAAGGCAGGCGAGCGAAACCTTGGCGAGTGCCACAGCCGCCCCCGTGTCCGCCTCACTGAAGTCCCCCGCCTCCGCGAAGTCCCCCGCCGCCCGGGTCACCGTCACCGAACCGGCGCTGGTCAAGCGTGCCGTGAAGGCCGCCGCGCTGGGCAACGCCATGGAGTGGTTCGACTTCGGCGTCTACAGCTACATCGCGGTGACGCTCGGCAAGGTCTTCTTCCCCTCCGGGAACCCGACCGCCCAGCTCCTGTCCACCTTCGGCGCCTTCGCCGCGGCCTTCCTGGTCCGTCCGCTCGGCGGCCTGGTCTTCGGCCCGCTCGGCGACCGTGTGGGCCGCCAGAAGGTCCTCGCGGTCACCATGATCATGATGGCGGTGGGCACCTTCGCGATCGGCCTGATCCCGTCGTACGCGTCGATCGGCGTGGGCGCGCCCCTGCTGTTGCTGGCCGCCCGCCTGGTGCAGGGCTTCTCCACCGGCGGCGAGTACGCGGGCGCGTCCACCTTCATCGCCGAGTACGCGCCGGACAAGAAGCGCGGCTTCTTCGGCAGCTGGCTGGAGTTCGGCACGCTGGCGGGCTACATCGGCGGCGCGGGCCTGGTCACCCTGATGACGGCACTCCTGTCCTCGCACGACCTGCTGACCTGGGGCTGGCGGGTCCCGTTCCTGATCGCCGGCCCGATGGGCATCATCGGCCTGTACCTGCGGATGCGGCTGGAGGAGACGCCGGCGTTCGCCGCGGAGGTCGAGAAGGCCGAGACGAACCGTCCGAAGGTTCCGCTGCGGGAGATGGTCGCGGGGCAGTGGAAGGCGCTGCTGCTGTGCATGGGCCTGGTGCTGGTCTTCAACGTCACGGACTACATGCTGCTGTCGTACATGCCGAGCTACCTCACCAGTGAGCTGAAGTACGACGAGACGCACGGCCTGCTCGTCGTCCTCGGCGTGATGACCCTGATGATGATCGTCCAGCCCTTCGCGGGCGCCCTGTCCGACCGTGTGGGCCGCCGGCCGGTCATCGCCGTGGGCTGCGCGGGGTTCCTCCTCCTCTCCATCCCCGCCCTGCTCCTGATCCGCCAGGGCAGCCTGCTCGCGGTCGCGCTCGGCATGGGGGCGCTGGGTCTCCTGCTGGTCTGCTTCACCGCGGCCATGCCCGCCGCGCTGCCCGCCCTCTTCCCGACCCGGGTTCGCTACGGCTCCCTGTCGATCGGCTTCAACGTGTCCGTCTCCCTCTTCGGCGGCACGACTCCGCTGGTGGTCACGGCGCTGATCGGGGCGACCGGGAACATGATGATGCCCGCGTACTACATGATGGCCGCGGCCGTCGTCGGCGGGTTCGCGGTATGGCGCATGACGGAGTCCGCGGGGCGGCCGCTGCCGGGGTCCGCGCCGGCGGTGGAGCAGCGCTGACGTTTGCCGTCCGGCGGGTGGGCGGGGCCGTGGGGCGGGCCCGCGACATCGGGTTCCTCGCCCCCGCCGCCCCTACCCTTCCCGTCCCCAGGGGCTCCGCCCCTTCGATCCCGCCGGGGCTCCGCCCCGGACCCCGTCGGCCTGAACGGCGTCGTCCTCAAACGCCGGACGGCCTGCAAATCGAGGGCCGCGCCTTCCAGCCCACCCGCACGGGTGGTGGGTGGGCACAGGCCGGGGGTCTGGGGGCGGAGCCCCCAGCGGCCGGACCGCCTCGGCGGGGAACACCGGACGGGCTGAGAGGGGACCGCGCCGGGCGGAGCCTCCAGCGGCTTGAACGGGACACGCCGGGTAAGCAGGTGATCCGCGTCCGCCGGATGCGTATGGTGCCGCCGGGGTATTCGGCAAGTACCGGACACGGAAAGGCAGTGGACGCATGAGCGGGTCGCAGCTCTGGGACGACGTCGACTTCTACTTCACCAGCCACCTCTCGCCCGACGACGAGGCGCTTCAGGCGGCGCTGCGCGACAGCGAGGCGGCCCAGCTCCCGCACGTCAACGTCACCGCGAGCCAGGGCAAGCTGCTCCACCTCCTCGCCCAGATCCAGGACGCCCGCACCATCCTCGAGATCGGCACGCTCGGCGGCTACAGCACCATCTGGCTGGGCCGCGCCCTCCCGGCCGACGGCCGCCTCGTCTCGCTCGAGTACAGCGCCAAGCACGCCGAAGTAGCCACCCGCAACATCGCCCGCGCGGGCCTGGACAAGATCGTCGAGGTACGAGTGGGCCCGGCCCTGGAGTCGCTGCCCAAGCTGGCCGACGAGAACCCCGCCCCCTTCGACCTGGTCTTCATCGACGCCGACAAGGCCAACAACGCCCACTACGTCGAGTGGGCGCTGCGGCTCACCCGCGCGGGCAGCCTGATCATCGTCGACAACGTCGTACGCGGCGGCCGGGTCGTGGACGCCGAGAGCATCGAACCGGAGGTACGCGGCACCCGGGCCGCGATCGAGATGATCGCCGCCCACCCACGACTGAGCGGCACGGCCATCCAGACGGTGGGCAGCAAGGGCTACGACGGCTTCGCCCTGGCCCGGGTGCTCGCCTAGCGGACGGCCCTACGCCTCGAGGTAGAAGCCCACGTTCACGCTGCGCGGCTCGGTGCGGTCCTGGACGATGATCTCGCCGGAGCCGCCCCGGGGCAGCCGTACGGTGCCGCCGTAGGCGATGGTCTGCGCGTACTCGCCGACGGTCAGCCGTACCTCGGCCGACGGGTCGGCCTGCGAGCCGCGCAACCAGGACACCTGCCAGCCGCCGTCCGGTCCGCACAGGAACTCCAGGTGGACCCGGGAGACGAACAGCCAGTCCTCGGGCGTCACCAGACGGCACACGGCCGCGTCCCGGCCCACCCGCAGCACGGCGCCCGGTTCGCTGGGCGCGTCGGCCATCGTCATGCCGGCCGTGGCGCCCTCTTCCGCCGCGGAGACGGTGGCCATCGTGAGTTCGAGCACGTGCGTTCCCCCTGGACTGTGCTGGTACGGCGGCCGGATTGGCGCTCCGCCGCCGCATGATAAAACGCCCGGCCGGGCCGCGTCCGGCACAATGGCCTCATGACCGAGCGAAAGCCACCCGGGGTGTCGTTCGAGTCCTGGGTCGACAAGCAGATCCATGATGCCGAGGGGCGCGGCGAGTTCGACCATCTGCCCGGCGCGGGCAAGCCGCTGCCGAGGGACCTCGAGACCCCTTACGACGAACTGTGGTGGGTGAAGCGCAAGATGGCCCGCGAGGGCCTGGCGTTCCTGCCGCCGGCCCTGGCCCTGCGCAAGGAGGCCGAGGACGCCCTCACGGCGGCGTACGCGGCGCCCTCGGAGCGGATCGCGCGGAAGATCATCGATGACGTGAACGTCAAGCTCCGCGACATGATGTTCAAGCCGCCGCCCGGCCCCCCGCTGGGTATGAAGCCGTACGACGTCGAGGAGGTCGTACGTGAGTGGCGGGAGCGCCGGGCGGCGGCAGGTGGTGCGGATACCGCACCGGGGGTCATTGACGGGTCACAGGTGTAGCAGCCGCTCCGCCAGTTCCCGGTAGTCCCGCAGGGCCAGCCGGAGTTGTTCGGTGTCGGCCGTCGAGCCGGGCTTGTCGTCGGCGGACTGCCAGGACCTGCGCAGGGTGCGCCGACGCTGGGTGACCGCCTCCGTGAAGCGGGCGGCGATCTCCTCCACCACCCGGTCCGCCTCCGCCACGGCGTCCCGGGGTTCGTCGACGAACCCGGAGACCACCTGTTGCAGCCGCAGCCCGAGCTTGTCTGTCTCCTCGTGGGGGACGAGCGACGAAGCGGAGGCGGCGGTCGCCGCGGGCCTCGCGGGCGTCGCGGCTCCCCGTGCTCCGGTGGAGCCGGTGGTGCCCGTGCTGTCGGTGGTGCCGGTGGTGCCTGTTGTCGCAGGCGTCTCAGGGGTCACAGGAGTCACGGGTGTCACAGCCCTTCGCCCCTCGGTCGCCGACGGCTCGGTCGGCGGTGTCTTGTCGGGTCGGGTCATGTCGGTCATCCGTGTCACCGCCCCGCGACCTGGTGCCGCTGGAACAGGTGCGGCCGGTGGGAGCGCTGTGCCTTGTGGGAGACCGGCGCTCGCTGGTCGGAACGCGTCAGGTCCGCGAACAGGTCCCGCGCCTCCAGCATCGCCGCGCGCAGCTCCTCGGTGTCGGCGCCGGACCCGTCCCCGGCGGTGCCGGTCGTGGCGGCGGCGCGGTGCACGCGCCGGTAACCCTGCACGTTCCCGGCGTGGTGCACGGACAGCGCGGCGAGCTGCTCCTCGTACTGCCCGCCGTCCGGGAAGCCGCGCGCGCCGGCCACGTCGGCGATGAGCCGGTCGACCTCGGCCACCGCCTCGCGCGGCGAGTCGACGAAGTGCTCCTGGGCCGCCGCCCAGCGGGCCTCGAACCGTTCGCGTTCCGCGGGCTCCAGCGGCCGCTCGCGCAGTCCGCCGTGCCGTTCCAGCCGCTCGGTCAGCTCGCGGTCGGCGGCCTTGGTGTCGCCGTCGTGCCGGGCGAGCACGTGGTCGTACTCGGGCCCGAAGCGCCGCCTCAAGTTGCGCCCGCCGTTCCCGCCGCGGGCGCGCCGGGCAAGGGCGGCCGCGACAACGACCACGGCCGCCACGATCACGACCAGAGCAATGATCAAGCCTGTGGACATGTCTGCCTTCCGGTGTGTCGGCCCCGTAGGCCGGTGGTGTCGGCCCCGTAGGCCGGTTCTCTGCGCGGGTTGCCCGGAAGACGGCCCACAAACGACGCTCAGTCAGCGAAGCGGCGCGCTCCGGTCACCGACCAGACGGTGGCGATGCGCCCCGCCACGACCTCCAGCAGGTCGATCCCGCTCTTCTGGGTGCCGTCGGGAAACGTGACGTACCAGGCGCAGGCGGTCCGGCCGGGCCCGGGGTCGGCGAGCGGTGTGCCGTCGACGGTGAAGCGCAGCCCGGGGTTCGCGTCACGGAAGGCGGCGACAAGGTCGACGATGCCCTGCGGGCCCGCCACCGCGTCGGTCTCGGCCCCCCGTTCCGGGTCGTTGCCGAAGCGGATGCGGAAGCCGGGGGCGAGGAAGCGCTCCGGGTCGGTGAAGTCGCCGTTCCACAGGGCGGTCCAGCGGTCGAAGAGGGCGGTGGCGGCGGCCGGGGTGAGGGTGTCGGTGGGGGTGGGAGTACCGGTGGCGGTCATGGTGGCCTTTCGTCGTACGTGCTCGGAACGGGCACCAGCGTCCGCCCCGCCGACGACACCGTCCTGTCGGTGATTGCCGTCACATTCCGAGCTCGCCGAGGGGCCGCAGGTCCGAGCCCAGGGTGTCGAGCCGGGCGAGGTCGAACGGGCGGGGCGGCACCGGCTCGTCGAGGGCCGCCACGGCCCGGATGCGGTCCAGGCGGAAACCGCGCGCCGCGCCGCGCAACCGGCACCAGGCCGCCAGGTACCAGTGCTCGTCACCGCCGAGGAAGCCGAGCGGTTCGACGTCCCGCGCGGTGACGACGCCCTGGGCGTCGGCGTACTCCAGGCGCAGCACGCGGCGCGCGGACAGCGCCTCCCGCAGCGGCGCGGGCACCACCGGGCCGGCCGCCCGCGCCGGCCGCGCGACCGGTACGAGCAGTTGCACCCGCTCCGCCATCTCGGCCGCCGCGGCCCGCTCCCGGCCGGGCATCACGGCGAGCACCTTGTGCAGCGCGCTGCGCGCGTCGGCCGCGAACGGGGTTCCGGCGAGGGCGTGCATCCCCACCGCGAGGGCCGTCGCCTCGGCCGGGGTGACGGTCAGGGGCGGCAGCGTGCGCTCCTTGTCGAGGACGTATCCCCCGGTGCGGCCCGGCTGCGCGTGGATCGGCACCCCGGACTGCTGGAGCGCGGCGAGATCCCGCTCGACGGTCCGGACGCTGACCTCGAACCGCCGGGCGAGCGCCCGGGCGCTGCGTGGGCGCGGGGCGGCGGCGCGGAGTTCTTCGACGAGGGCGTAGAGGCGGTCGGTGCGGTTCACGAGGGCCAGTCTCGGCGAAAACTCGTCCGCCCGGTGTGTCGATCCCGCGGCCGGCCGATCGACGCAAGGGTGAGAGGGGCCGAAGGTCCCGGGAACCGAGGAGGCAGTCATGGGTGAGGTCATCGCGCGGCTGGCCATGTCGTTGGACGGGTACGTCGCAGGCCCCGGGTCGGGGCGCGAGCACCCGCTGGGCATCGGTGGCGAGCGGCTGCACTCGTGGGTGTTCGGGCTACGCACGTTCCGCCGGATGCAGGGGATGGAGGGAGGCGTGGGCGGGCCCGACGACGAGTTGCTCGCCGAGCACGTCGTCCGGCCGGGCGCGGTGGTGATGGGCCACGGCATGTACATCACCGGGGAGATCCCGTGGGGCGAGGAACCGCCCTTCCACATGCCGGTCTTCGTCGTCACCCGGCACCCGCGCGAGCCGCTGGTGAAGCAGGGCGGCACCACTTTCCACTTCGTCACCGAGGGACCGGAGCGCGCGTTGGAGCTGGCCCGGGAGGCGGCCGGCGGCAAGGACGTCTCCCTCGCCGGGGGCGCCGATCTGGTGCAGCAGTTCATCCGCGACGACTGGCTGGACGAACTGCTCCTGCACGTCGTGCCCGTGCTCCTCGGCGACGGACGGCGGCTGTTCGGCGACCCGGGCGACCTCGGCGGCCCCGGTGACCCCGGCGGCCGGCACGTCGAGTGGCACAAGACCCAGGTGCTGGACTCGCCCGAGGTCACGCATATCCGGTTGCGCCGGAAGCCCACCGCGTCCTGACAATGCGGGCATGAACTGGACCATCGCCCCGGAACCCGTGGACTCCCCCGTCGCCGCCTCCCTCTGGCGGGCGTACTACACCGAGGTCAGCGACCGCTGGTACCTGCTGCACGAGGGGCGGCGCACGGAGCCGGCGGAGCTGGAGCGGGGGATCGCGGCCCGTACGGGCGCCGAACTCGCACCGCCCACGGGGCGGTTGCTGGTCGCGCGGTACGACGGTGAGCCCGCCGGCAGCGCGGGCGTACGGCTCCTGGACCCGGCCACCGCCGAGCTCACCCGGGTCTTCCTGTACGAGCGGATGCGCGGCCGGGGCGGCGCCGCGCTCCTCGTGGCCGCCGCCGAGGAAGCGGCCCGCTCGCTCGGCGCCGACCGGATGATCCTCGACACCCGCACCGACCTGGTGGAGGCCCGTGCCCTCTACGCCCGGCTCGGCTACACGGAGACCGAACCGCACAACGACGACGTGTACGCCGAGCACTGGTTCCGCAAGGACCTCACCCGCCAGGACCTCATCCGCCAGGACCTCAGCTGACCTTCGCCACAGTCCCGTTGTGCGGCCGCTCCCGTTCCGAGCCGCACAGTTCGCCGGTCAGCTCCCGCACCAGCCGGTCCAGGTCGGTGGGGCGGTCGGGCCCCCACCAGTCGCCCAGCAGCTCGGCCATCGACTCCTCGCGGGCCTCGGCCAGCCGCTCGGCGACGGCTCGGCCGGTGTCGGTCAGGGTGAGATCGAGGCCCCGCCGCACGGCGAGCCTGCGCTCCTCTGTCTGGCGGGCGGCCTCCAGGATCACGTTCAGCGGCACGCTGGTGCGCTCGGCGAGCATGCCGGGCTCCACCGAGCCGTACCGCCTGATCCGCAGCAGCATCCAGCTCGCCCCGGGCAGCAGGTCGTACCCGGCCCGCTCCGTGATCTTCACGTACACCTCCCGCCGCCCCTCGCGGGTGCCGAGCAGGGACAGCGCGCGGCACACCTCGTCGTACGAGGACCGCTCGACCGGGTTGGGGGCGATGGTCTCCGAGACGTCCGGTGCCGTGACCGAGCCGCGCAGCGGGTCCTCCTTGAGGAACCAGGCGAGTACGAAGCCGAGGAGGGCGACGGGAGCCGCGTACAGGAACACGTCGGTGATCGAGGACGCGTACGCGTGCAGGGCCGCCGGGCGCAGTGGGGGCGGCAGGGCGGCGATGCCGCGCGGGTCGGACTTCAGGGTGTTCGCGGACAGGCCGCCGGGCAGGCGGACGCCCCGGAAGGCGGTGGCGAGGTTGTCGGCGAGCCGGTTCGCGAAGACCGTGCCGAAGATGGCGACGCCGAAGGAGGCGCCGATGGACCGGAAGAAGGTGGCGCCGGAGGTGGCGACGCCGAGGTCCTCGTAGGAGACGGCGTTCTGCACGATGAGGACGAGGACCTGCATGACCAGGCCGAGTCCCAGGCCGAAGACGAAGAAGTCCACGCTCATCACCGCCGTCGAGCTGTGCTCGTCGAGCCGGTGCAGCAGGAGCAGGCCGAGCGTGGTCACCCCGGTGCCCACGACCGGGAAGACCTTCCAGCGGCCGGTGCGGCTGACGATCTGCCCGGAGGCGGTCGAGGAGAGCAGCAGGCCGAACACCATCGGCAGCATGTGCACGCCGGACATGGTCGGCGAGACGCCGTGCACGACCTGGAGGAAGGTCGGGAGGTAGGTCATCGCGCCGAACATGGCGAAGCCGACGACGAAGCTGATCACGGCGGCGAGCGTGAAGGTGCGGATGCGGAAGAGCTTCAGCGGGAGGACGGGTTCGGCGGCCCGGCGCTCCACGGCGACGAACGCGACGGTCAGGACGACGCCCAGCACCGCGAGCCCCACGGTCTGCGCCGAGCCCCAGCCCCAGGTGGTGCCGCCCAGCGAGGCGACCAGCACCAGGCAGGTGGCGACCGCGGCGATCAGGAAGGTTCCCAGGTAGTCGATGACGTGGTGGGCGGCGCGGCGCGGGATGCGCAGGGCCGTGGCGATCACGGCGAGGGCGACGACGCCGACCGGCAGGTTGACGTAGAACACCCAGCGCCAGCTCAGGTGCTCGGTGAACAGCCCGCCCAGCAGCGGCCCGAGCACGCTGGTCGCGCCGAAGACGGCACCGAACAGGCCCTGGTAGCGGCCCCGCTCGCGCGGCGGGACGATGTCGCCGACGATCGCCATCGACAGCACCATCAGCCCGCCACCGCCCAGGCCCTGCAACGCGCGGAAACCGATCAGCTCGGGCATGTTCCGCGCCATGCCGCACAGCGCGGAGCCGATCAGGAAGATCACGATCGCGGTCTGGAAGAGCTTCTTGCGCCCGTACTGGTCACCGAGCTTGCCCCACAGCGGGGTCGCGGCGGTCGAGGCCAGCAGATACGCGGTGACCACCCACGACAGGTGCTCCAGTCCGCCGAGATCGCTGACGATGGTCGGCAGCGCGGTCGACACGATCGTCTGGTCGAGGGCGGCGAGCAGCAGGCCGAGGAGCAGGGCGCCGATCGAGACGAGGACGCTGCCGCGGACGTGCTCGGCGTCCGCGGGACTCTGCGGCTTCCTCGCCGTGCCATGCGCATCCAGGGCCATGGAGACCTCCCGCGGCTCGTGTGACACATTCCATCGTCTTAGGTGTCACCCGTTATGGCCTGTTGAGTCCTTTCGGTGACGGTACTCCGCCCGGGGCGCCGCCGGGCGGTTGTGGGGGACTTCTGCATAATCTGTGGAGCCCTGGGGCCGGTGATCCGTACGGGGAGGGAACGAACGCGTGACAGGACCGAAGGGCCACCCGTGCCCGGAATGCGGCGCGCCGAGGGGGCCGGACAGCGCCCCGGCCTGCGACTGCGCCCAGCGGGCGGCCGAAGCCCTGCGTGACACGCGTACGGCCGAGGCGGCCGCGGCGGAGGACTTCGACCCGCTGCGAATACGGCCGTACGTCGACCTGGACGCCCCGGCCGACTCCACGATGCCGCTGCGCTCACCGGAGCCGGAACCCCCTGCGTCCGCCGCGGACACGAGGCCCATGCCTACGGTGCAACCGGACCGGCCGGACCATCCGGGCCCTGAGGACCGGCTCGGCGAACCCGCAAGCCCCGCGCCACGCCGCCGGCGCACCTTGCTGCTGTCCACGGGCGCGGCCCTGGCCGCGCTCCTCGCGGCGGCCGGTTTCGCGAGCGGCCTGTTCTCCTACGACACGCCGTCGCGGGACGGTGCCGAGCCCCAGGAGGTACGGGAGAGCGTCCCGGACGTGACATCGAGCGCCCCGGCGACGCCGAGCTCGGCCCCCGCCGCCCCGCCCGCCCGGACGTCCGCGCCCGCCTCCCCGTCCGGCACGCCGAGCCCGTCCTCGTCCCCGTCGCCCTCGGCGTCGGCATCGGCGACTTCCGCGTCCCCCACTCCCACCCGCGCCACCCAGCCCACCCAGACGGCCACGCGCGCCAGCACCCCGGCCCCGGCGGCCCCGACGTCCGCCCCGGTACTGCGCCCCGGCGACCAGGGCGCGGAGGTCACCGAACTCGAGCTCCGCCTGCGCCAGATCAACCTCTACACCGGCAAGATCGACGGCGACTACACCACCGCGGTCGAGACCGCCGTCCGCACCTACCAGTGGGCCCGAGGCATCCAGGCGGACGAACTGGGCGTGTACGACGCCCCCACGCGAACGAAGCTGGAGTCGGAAACGTCAGAGCCGTAGCCGGCGCAGCCGCTGAGCCGCCCCAGCTGCGGACAGTCGTGCAGCTGGGGCGGCTCAGCGGCACCCGCCGGCGCTGGTGAGCAGAACCCGCCCGAGCCCCAGCCGACCCGCGCTCAGTGGCCGACGTACAGCCGCGCTCCCCCGCCCGGCAGCGCCTCCACCCGCACCTGCCGAAGATCCGCCACGGCCACGTCCGGCCCATGCAACCCGGCCCGCGGCCCGACCCCCACAACCCGCATCCCCGCGGAGCGCCCCGCCGCGATCCCGGCCCCGGAGTCCTCGAACACCACACACTCCGCGGGGTCGACGCCGAGCTCGGCGGCCCCCTTCAGAAATCCCTCGGGATCGGGCTTGCTCGCGCCCACGGACTCGGCCGTGACCCGCACATCCGGCAGCGGAAGCCCGGCGGCGGCCATCCGTGCCGTGGACAGGGGCACATCGGCGGAGGTCACCAGCGCGTGCGGCACGCCCGCGTCCCGCAGGGAGGCCAGGAAGGCACCCGCCCCCGGCACCTCCACCACGCCGTCCATGTCCGCGGTCTCCTCCGCGAGCATGCGCGCGTTGTCCGCGAGGTTCTGCTCGACGGGCCGGTCGGGCAGCAGTACCGCCATCGACGCGTGCCCCTGCCGCCCGTGCACGACCTCCATCACCTCGTCCGCGTCCAGCCCGTGCCGCTCGGCCCAGCGCCGCCAGATCCGTTCCACGACGGCGTCGGAGTTGACGAGGGTGCCGTCCATGTCGAGCAGGAGGGCACGGGCGGTGAGGACGGTGGCCGGCATCGGCAGCTCCAGTGACGAGAGACCCCGAAGTGAGGAAAGAGGGACAAAGCGCCCCGCCCGCCGGTCAGGGAGAACGGGCGGGAGCCACTTTGTTTCTCCACGGTACAAAACCTTCCCGGTATCCGCCACCGTCCCCGGCAAGCGTTCACCCGGCGTTCAGCTCAGCCGGCGACGGCCTCGTACAGGCTCCACACGCCGAGCCCCAGCATCAGCAGGGCCGCGATCTGCGTGATCAGGCGCAGCGGCACCCGCCTCATCAGGGCCTTGCCGCCGACGATGCCCAGCCCGGCCACCGCCCACAGGCCCAGGACCGCGCCGAGGCCGACGGAGACCGGGTCGTCGTACCGGGCGGCGAGGTTCGCGGTCATGATCTGGGTGAGGTCACCGAACTCGGCGACGAGGATGAGCGTGAAACCGGTGCCCGCGACCTTCCAGAAGGACTGGTCGGCCGGCTTGCGGATCTCCTCCTCGTCCTCGCCCTTCTGGAACAGCAGCATCGCCGCGCCGCCGAGGAAGAGGACGCCCGTGATCGCGTGCACGATCTGCTGGGGCAGCAGGGTCAGGACGCTGCCGGCCGCGACGGCGAGCACGACGTGCAGGAGGAAGGCGGCGGCGACGCCCGCGAACACGTACGAGGCGCGGTAGCGGGTGCCGAGGACGAGCCCGGCGAGCGCGGTCTTGTCCGGCAGTTCGGCGAGGAAGATGACGCCGAAGACCAACGCCGTCACGGTGATGCTGATCAAAATCCCTCAATCGGTCGGGGGCTGCCCCACCGAGAGTGCTGAACCATCACATGAGACACCTCGGCACGGCAGCACACTCGGCGCCCGTGCCGTGGGGCACGGGCGTGCACTGCTTGCCGAAGGTCTCGCTGGGCGGTCCGCGCGGGATCCGCCTCCGGGCGCCGGCTCAGGCTGGCTGAGCAGTATGTCGACGGTCCGGCGAAGAGCTACTCCCCTTCAACGCCCCCCATCGTACGTGACGCCCTGGGCCACACCGGAAGCGGAAAGTTCGCTCCTGAACCTTGTCGTGTCATGTACGCGTCATTAACTTCTTACCCGGCGCACACCTCCCCGCAACACCGCGCCGCGAGCATTCCCTCGCTCGCCCCCCAACGCCCCCACTGCACAAGGGAGTTCGCATGGCCCGCTCCGCAAGGTTCTACGCGCGTCGACGACTGAGCATACTCGCGACCCTCACCGGCCTCATAGCCTCCGCCGCCCTCTTCAACTCCCCGAGCGCCTCCGCCGCCCTCCCCACACCGGTCAGCGCCGCCACCGCCCGGACCTACCTCGCCTCGCTCACCGTGGCCACCGAGAACCGCACCGGCTACGCGCGCGACCTGTTCCCGACCTGGGACACCATCAGCGGCACCTGCAACACCCGTGAGTGGATCCTCAAGCGCGACGGTACGAACGTCGTCACCAACTCCGCCTGCACCGCCACCAGCGGCAGCTGGTACTCCCCGTACGACGGCGCGACCTGGACCGCCGCCTCCGACGTCGACATCGACCACCTGGTGCCGCTCGCCGAGGCCTGGGACTCCGGCGCGAGCAAGTGGACCACCGCCCAGCGCGAGGCCTTCGCCAACGACGTCACCCGCCCGCAGCTCCTCGCCGTCACGGACAACGTGAACCAGGCCAAGGGCGACAAGGACCCGGCCGAGTGGATGCCCGCGCTGACGTCCTACCGCTGCACCTACGTACGCGCCTGGGTCCAGGTGAAGTACTACTACGGCCTCGCGGTCGACTCCGCCGAGAAGACCGCGCTCACCAACTACCTGGCGAGCTGCTGACGGCTGCCCACAGGGCCTCCTCACCCTCCTCCGCGTTCCGTACCGCACGGGGCGACGCAGGAGGGTGTTCGCCGTGGCCGCACTGTGCCCGGAGCGGGCGCGGGCGCGCCGTGGCCCGGGCGGCCCTACGTCCCCACGCGCGTGGATTCGGTCACGTTTTCGGGCGCCTGCGCGGTCGCGGGAGCCGCCCGACGTGCGGCTGCGGCCTGGACGGAACCGCAAACGGAAGCGGAACCATGGCCAAATGTTGAACTTGCAAGCATCTATTAGGTCCTCCTAACCTGGGTCCCTCGTTCGGTACCGCCGCCCCCACCCGACCGGCCAGTCCCCGACCGGTCCGACCGAAACCGAAGGAGCAACCCCCCATGTCCGAACGCCTCAACGCCGCTCAGCCCTACGCCCTCGGCCTGTTCCGGATGGTCGTCGGCCTGCTCTTCGCCGTGCACGGCGCCGCCTCGCTCTTCGGCGTGCTCGGCGGCGCGATGGGCACCGACGGCGGCACCATCGACGCCGGCACCTGGCCCGGCTGGTACGCGGCCGTCATCCAGCTGGTCTGCGGTGCACTGGCGCTGCTCGGCCTCGGCACGCGCGGCGCCGCGCTGCTCGCCTCCGGGTCCATGGCGTACGCCTACTTCGACATCCACCAGAAGGCGGCCCTGTGGCCGATCCAGAACGGTGGCGAACTTGCGGCGCTGTTCAGCTGGTCGTTCCTCCTGCTCGTCTTCACCGGCTCGGGCGCCTTCGGCCTCGACCGGCTGCTGGCCCGGCGCACTTCCGATGCGCAGAAGCGGACGACGGAGCGGGCCACGGTGGCTGCCTGACCAGCCCCGCTCACGGTGCCCTCCCCCGCCGCGCGGGGGAGGGCACCGTCGCATCACCATCACATCGTCGTCACATCAGCCCCCTATGCACCTCCTGTCACAGCTTCGGCGTACGCTGTATGGCTGTCATCGGGGGATCAACGGGGAGTAGTCGTGTTCGAGAACGTGGGGTCACTGGCAGCAGTGACCGCCGCCGGTCCATGGATCTACGCCATGGTGGCCCTGTCGGTACTGCTCGACGTCTTCCTGCCGGTGCTGCCGAGCGGGGTGCTGGTGATCACCGCGGCGACCGCGGCGGCGGCCGGCTCGAAAGCGGCGACGGGAGGCGTCCCGCACGACGTGCCGGACATCCTGGCCCTGATCGTCTCCGCGGCCACCGCCTCGCTCCTCGGCGACCTCGTGGCCTACCGGCTGGCCTGGCGCGGCGGGGAGCGGCTGGACCGCGCGATCGCCCGCTCCCGTCGCCTCACCACGGCGCAGGAACGTCTCGGCGCGGCCCTCTCCCGGGGCGGCGGCGCGCTGGTGGTCCTGGCCCGCTTCGCCCCCGCCGGCCGCTCCGTCGTCTCCTTCTGCGCGGGCGCCGCGCACCGCCGTGCCCGCGACTTCCTCCCCTGGTCCGCCCTGGCCGGTCTGTCCTGGGCCGCCTACAGCGTCGCCCTCGGCTACTTCGGCGCGCAGTGGCTGGGCGCCACCTGGCTGGCCACGGGGGTCTCCCTGGCGGCGCTGTTCCTGGCGGGGGCGGGGGCGGCGTACGTGATGCGCCGCCAGCCGGTGTAGTTCCGGGTCGTTCAGGTCACGCCCACTGGGGGCTGCCGCCCCCAGACCCCCGCTTCGGCCCTGAACGGGCCTCGTCCTCAAACGCCGGACGGGCTGCGATATCCGCATCCGGCACTTCCAGGCCCCGGCCTCCCACTCCCGACCTGGGCTGGGATGTCCCCACCCGGCGCTTCCAGGCTCCCTAGCCTCCTGATCTTGCCGTCCCTCCCCGCACCTCCAGACCTCCGAGCAGCTCCGCGGTCGCCTCCGTCACCGCCTGGACGGCTCGTTCGAACACCTCCCGGTTGTGGGCGGCAGGTGCCCGGAACCCGGAGACCTTCCGTACGTACTGCAAGGCGGCGGCACGGATCTCCTCCTCCGTGGCCTCCTCGGGCAACGCGGGCGGGCGCAGTGTCTTGATGCTCCGGCACATGCCCCCAGTGTCCCCGGTGCCGCTCAGTACGTCAGCAGCCAGCCCGCCGAGACCAGGTGCAGCGCGGCGAGCGTGAGGGAGGAGCCGAGCATGCCCGGGTTGCGCCGGGTGGCGCCGATGGCCGCGTCGCCGAGCTGGGCCAGGCCGGCGACCACGAGGACGGGAGCCACGGCGTCCCAGGCGCCCGCGGCGAGGAGCGCCAGGACGACCGCGCTGAGCGGGACCGCCCGCACGGCGTAGGCGCGGGCGAAGAACACCACGCCCGTGTGGGCGGGCTCGTCCGGGCCGAGGGCCAGGGCGGGGCGGGCGGTGCCGACCGCGGCGAAGAGGCCCGAGACGAGCGCGCCGAACGCGTTGAGGAGGCCGATCAGCAGGTGTGCGGTGTGCCCGGACAGTCCCATCGTTCCCATCAGTCCCATCACCTTGTGAATCGTTCTGGCTCTGAATGATTTCGCGACGGTACCGTACTCGCCATGAATGAAGTCAAGGGCTCCGCAGGCCTGCCGCAGACCCTGGTCTTCCGTCTCGGCACCCTCGGCGCGGTGATCGGCGACCGCTTCGCCGAGCGGATCGAGCCGTACGACCTCAAGCCCAAGCACGTGGGACTGCTCACCGCCCTGGGCCAGGGCTCGTTCGCCTCGCAACAGGACCTGGCGGGCCGGCTCGGCGTGGCGCCCAGCCTGGTCGTGTCGCTCGCCGACCACCTGGAGAGCCTCGGGGCGGTGCGCCGGGTCCGGGATCCGGACGACCGGCGCCGCCAGGTCCTCACCCTGACCGAGCAGGGCCGCCGACTGCTGGGCGACTGCGCCGCCGAGGCCCGCACCCTGGACGCCGAGATCACCGCCCGACTCTCCCCCGCCCAGCGGGAGATCCTGCGGGAAGCCCTTGGCACGCTCGCGGCCGAGGCGGGCCTCCCGACGGACTGAGCGCTCGTGCCCCGTCACACCGAGGACTCGGCGGCCGGCAGTCCGCTCCCTCGCTGCTAGGTTCGCCAGATGTCGATCAATCATGAGCACGCCGGCCAGCGCGTGTACTTCCACCCCGACTACCTGGAACCGGTACGCAGCGGCGCGAAGCGCGCCACCATCCGCTACCGCGACCCGGTCGATCCCGGCCCTGCCGATCTCGTCTTCCAGACCGACCCCGAAGTCGTCCTGGCCGGTGAGGTCACCGACGTCTCCCCCAAGCGACTGGCCGAGGTCACCGACGAAGAGGCGGTCGCGGCGGGCAACCGGGACCACGCCGACCTCCTGGCACGGTTGCCACGGCACTACCCCGAGATCACAGCTGACGACGAAGTCACGATCGTGCGCTTCCGAGTGCTGCCCCAGCGGGCATAGACACGGGACGGTCCACTCGTTCGCATGAACCCCTCGAACGAACTCGCCTCCCAAAATCGAACAGGCGTAGCATTGAGCTGTGGCTGCGACCTATGACTTCCCGAGTGACCTCCTCGCCGGTCAGGAGGAGCTGCATCAGGTCAGGGCCGAGCTGTCGGCCCTGCTGAAGCGGCTGCCCTGGTCGGTCGAGCCGCTGGACGGCTTCAGCGACGAGGGCGGCTGGCGCAAGGTGGAGCGCCCGGCCTCCCCTGGCTGGACGGCCGACGAACAGGCCGAGGTCGAGAAGCTCCGGCAGCGTGAACACGAGCTGGCGGTCTTCGTCAGCGGCCACCGCTTCTGGTCCGAGGTGGCCGCGAGCGACCGCGTCGACGCCCGCATGAAGCTCAAGCACGCGAACGAAGCGCAGAAGGAAGAAGGGGAAGGAGAAGGGGACTGACAGCGGAAGACCCCGACCGGAACCGGCCGGGGTCTTCCCCACGGTGGGCGCGGACGGTTTCGAACCGCCGACATCCTGCTTGTAAGGCAGGCGCTCTACCCCTGAGCTACGCACCCGCGACGAGTCGACAGCCTACATTGCCGGGAGCACTGTCTCGCAAACCCGTATCCGGGGGTTAGCCCCACCCCGCATACGGGAGCGCTCCGGATGGGTTCCCGCGCCGCCGGTTTCTACGGTCGAGGCATGACCTCTGCTGCCGCCCGAACCGCCCCCCTCCGCCGCACCGCCCCCCTCCGCCGTACGGCCGCCCTCCGCCGTACGGCCGCCCTCGGCGGGCTCGTGCTGCTCGCCGCCGCGCTCTCCGCCTGCGGGGCCGCCGCGGGGGACGACAAGGATCCCGACCACCGCTCCTTCGCCCTGCACGGGCACACCCTCACCGTCGACTCCGACGACTCGGCGCTGGAGATCGTCGCCGCCGGCTCGAACAAGGCGGGCACGGTCGAGGTCACCCGGTGGTTCGAGGGCTCGACCGTCGTGGGCAAGGACCCGAAAGTGACCTGGTCGATGAAGGACGACCGGCTGGTGCTGCGGATGACGTGCTCCGGGTTCATCACCGACTGCTCCGCGAAGCACCGCATCGAGGTGCCGCGCGGGATCGCGGTCAAGGTGGAGGACGACGACGGCAGTGTGCGGGCGCGGGGGTTCCGGGACGCCCTCGGGATCCGTACGCACGACGGGTCCGTGCACGTCACCGACTCCACCGGCCCGCTGGAGGTCCGCACCGACGACGGCTCCACGCACGCCGACGTCTCCTCGCCGCGGGTACGGGTGACGTCCCGGGACGGCTCGGTCCACCTCGAACTCGGCGCCGTACCGGACCGGGTGGAGGCCCGCGCCGACGACGGCTCGGTCACGATCGGGCTGCCCCGGGCCACGTACCGGGTGACGGCGAGGACCGCCGACGGCGGGGGGCACGTCACCGTGGCGCGGAGCGACTCCAGTGCCCATGTCGTCTCCGCCCGCAGCAACGACGGCAGCGTCACGGTGCGAAACGTGAACTGACCGGCCCGTGTGTTCGTCTTCAACGGGTGGGAGAATGTCTCCTCGCAGGCGAACCACGGCACAGGAGAGGGATGTGGCGGCGACACCCCGAAGGACCCCCGGTCCGGTCCGTGGCTGGTTCGGCGGCCGGGCGGAGGCCCAGCGGGCGGAGGCGCAGGCCGCCAAGGACGCGGCGGCCGCCGCGTTCTACGAGCTGGACACCGCCCAGCGCGATCTGCGGATCTCCATAGAGACGATCACCGCCGTGGACGACTCCCCGGCGGCCCGCCGCGCGGTCGCGGACTTCGAGGCGCTCGGGCGGCGCATCGACGAGGTCAGTCAGCGGTACATCCAGGCCGTCGACGCGCACGACCTGGACCGGGACGACCTGGAGGCCTCCGTCGCCGGCCGGGCCCGCGCCGAGCTGAGCGCCGCCAAGGACGAGCTGGTCGGCGTCAAGAAGGAGCTGGACCGTTTCGGCGGCTCCCTCGGGCCGCTGCTGGGCAAGGCCGAGACGCAGCTGGCCCGGCTGGCCCCGGCGGTGGAGCGGGCCCGGCAGTCGCTGCTGGCGGCGTCCAACGCCCTGGACGCCGTGCGGGAGTCCGGGCTCAAGGCCGACGACCTCGCGGCCCGGCTCGCGGCCCTCTCCCCCGAGCTGACCAAGCTCAACCAGGGCGCGGGGCAGCACGGCGTGCCGCAGACGCTTCAGCGGGCCGAGCGGGTGCAGCGGGAGGCGGAGGCGATCCGTGCGGCGGCCTCGAAGCTGCCGGAGAAGGCCGCCGAGATCGATCACCGGCTGGTCAGCCTGCGGACCCGCGCGCAGGCGCTGACGACCCGGGCCGGACAGGTGGAGCCGGTGCTGAGCGAGCTGCGGCGGCGGTTCTCCGCCGCCTGCTGGCAGGACCTCCAGCAGGTGCCCGAGCAGGCCGCCGAGAACGTGCGGCAGGCCGAGCGGAAGCTGTCCGAGGCGCAGACCGCCCGGGACGCCCAGCGCTGGCCGGACGCCACCTCGCTGCTGTCGACCGTGCGGGCGCTGCTGAACTCCACCGACGAGGCCGTGTCCGCCGCCGGCGACCGGCTCCAGCGGTTGAACGCCGTACAGAAGGATCCGCAGCAGGAGATCGACCGGACCCGGTTCGCGATCCGGGACGCGCAGCGGCTGGCCATGACCGGCCGGACGACACCGGATCCCCGGCACGCCCGCCCGCTGGACGAGTCCGTGGCCCGCCTGGATCGCGCCATCACCACGCTGGAGGGCCGCCACCCCGACTACTGGCACTTCCTGACCGAGACCGAGGCGGTACGGCAGACGGTGACCCGGGTCGTCAACCAGATCCGCGAGGAACGCGGCGGCGCCCACTGAGCCGCTTGCCGTCGGCACCCGAGCCGTTGCCGTCGGGGCATGGCGGGCGGATATTGGGAGATACGTACCTTCTGCGCCCGCACGGACAGGGAGGCGGAGATGGCCTCGCACACAGCGCACTCGGAGCACTCGGAAAGCCGGCGGATCAGGTTCGACGAGCATCTGCCCGTGGACCACCGGCTGAACATCGTCTACCGGGTCGGTGCCGGCCTGATGGGCCTCTTCCTGCTGGTCTTCGGGATCTTCGGCGTCATCCACCACATCGGCTTCTTCGACACCGGCGGGAACAGCGTCATCGGCCTGAACACCAACGGCACGCTGAGCGTCCTGTCGATCTGTGTCGGGCTGCTGCTCTTCGTCGGCATGGTGATCGGCGGGAACTTCGCCTCGTGGCTGAACATGGTCCTCGGCGTGCTGTTCATCCTGAACGGCTTCCTGAACCTCGGGCTGCTCGACAGCGACTACAACTTCCTGGCCTTCAAGATCCAGAACGTGCTGTTCAGCTTCGTGGTCGGCCTGCTGCTGATGGTCTTCGGGATGTACGGCAGGGTCGGTACGTCCCTGCCGCACGACAACCCGTACTGGCGGGCCCGCCACCCCGAACCGTCGCCGCAGGAGCGGCGGTCGCTGCCGCAGGAGGGCCGGCCGGTACCGCAGGAGCCGCGGTACCGGCAGCCACCGCAGGGTCAGGTGCGGTAGGCGTAGAACGCGGCGTTCGGGTAGGACGCGACGAGGCTCGCCACCGACCGGTTGTAGGTGTTGGTGGAGTGGTACGTCACGTACGGCACACCCTGCGGGCTGCGGTAGGTGACGATCATCGAGTGGTCCTTCTCGCCGTCCTTGTTGAAGTCCATCTGGAGCACGTCGCCGATGTCCGCCTGGTAGACGTTGGCGAGGCTGGTGACGCGCTTGGAGGACAGGGCGAACCAGGAGAACTCGTTGACGCCGACGAACGAGTCCGACTGGATCGAGGAGTTGCCGAACCACTTGTGGAAGTCCGTGCCGTCGCCGGGCACGTGCTTCCAGCCGCCCGCCTTCAGGGTCTGGCTGACGAAGTTGGTGCAGTCGCCGCCCGCACCCGCCCCGTTGAAGTCCGGGTAGTCCTTGTTGTAGTTGTTCCAGTACTTCGTCGCGTACGCCACCATCGCCTTGTAGTCGTAGGCGCCGCCGGTGATCTTCTTGGCGTTGGCCGGCGCGGGCCACGTGGTGGCGGAGCGGGTCGCCTCGGGCGGGCTGTCGTCCGCGGGGGCGGGGCTGGCCTTCACGGCGACCGGCTGCTTGGCGACCTGGTTCACCGCGATGTAGCCGTTGTCGGTGTCCTCGACCTTGGCGAGCTGCCAGTTGCCCTGCCGGTCGGCCTTGAAGGTCAGCTCGTGGTGGGCCTGGAAGCCGGTGGTCTTCGGTTCGGTGCCCTTGACCTTCGCGTAGGTCAGCGTCGTGGTCTCGGTGACGTCGGCCTTGGCGGTGCGGCCGGTCACCCGCGTCGCGTCCAGCGTGACCCGGGTGCTGCCGGCGCTGTACTTCTCGCCCAGCTTCGCGAGGCGGGACTTGCGGCCGCGCAGCTGGCTCAGCGCGGAGCTCTCCTCGCGGTTCTGCGAAGCGGACATCTTCACGTCCCCGGTGAACCCGGTCGTGGTCCGCTTGGTACCGGCCCCGTTCACGAGGGCGTCGGTGCGGTCGGTGAAGACCGCGTCGGCCAGCCGCTGGAATGTCGCCTTGGTCGCCGCGTCCACCGTCGGATCGTCGACGACCGCCGCGCCGGCGCTCCAGTTGGGCACCAGGGCCACTCCGGCGACCACCGAGGCGGCAGCGGCCGAGACTATGGCGGCGCGGCTCCGCTTGCGGCTCAGTTTTCTAGATTTCAATGCTGTTCCCCTCTACACCGGCACAGCTACCGGGAGATGGCATCTTCGCACGGCGTGCGAGCCGGTTGTGAAGGGGGATGCACAAGTGGAATCAACGGGTTACGGGCGTCACTTGACGACCGCCGACCAGTCCGGGTTCTGCGCCGGGTCGAGGGTGCGCAGGGCCGCCAGGGTCGAGGGCTTCTGTACGTCCATCCAGTCGGAGAGTTCCTTGAAGGAAACGCACTTGACACCCTTTTTGGTGCAGACGTTCTTGATGACCTGGTCTATTGCCTTCATGTAGATGCTGCCGTTCCAGTCCTCGAAGTGATTACCGATGAACAGCGGCGCCCGGCTGCCGTAGTAGACGCGGTTGAAGCCCTTCATGTACGAGTCGACGGTCATCTGCTCCCAGTTGGCGTACTGCGACGGGTCGCCGTGGACCTCACCGTTGGACTGGTTGTAGAGGAAGTTGAAGTCCATCGACAGGGCCTGGTTCTTGTCCGTGTAGGGGAGCAACTGCAACGGGAAGTCCCAGATGCCGTTCTTCTTCGTCGGCCATATCTGGAAGTCGCCCGGGGAACTGGCGTCATAGCGCCAGCCGTAGCTCTTGATCGCCTTCAGCAGGTTGGGCTGGCCCTCCAGGCAGGGCGCACGGCCGCCGGTGACTTCCTTCTTGAAGTCGAAGGGCAGCGCGGGAATGTCCTTGAAGCCGGTGTTGGTCTTCCAGTTCTCCACGAAGGAGTAGAACTGGTCGATCTCGCTCTTCCACTGGTCGACACTCCAGTACTTGCCGCCCTTGGCCTCGCAGAAGTGGCCGTTGAAGTGGGTGCCGATCTCGTTGCCCTGGTCGTAGGCCTGCCGGAGCTGCTCCAGCGTGGTGCGTATGTGCTCGTCGGTGGCGTAGTCGATCGCGGCGTCGCCCCGTCCGTGCATCGGGCCCTGGTAGAGGTCCTTCTTGCTCTTGGGCAGCAGGTAGATGCCCGTGAGGAAGAAGGTCATGTGGGCGTTGTACTCCTTGGCCAGCTCCCGGTAGTGCGAGAAGAGGTGGTCGCTGCCCTCCAGCGCGCCGTCCCAGGAGAAGACGACGAACTGGGGCGGCTTCTCGCCCGGCTTGAGCGGAACGGGCTTCAACTGGCCCTTCTGCGGGCCGGTGTAGGAGGTGGAGCCGTCCCCGAGGATCTTGGTCTTGCCGTCCCACTTGGGTTCCGCGGTGCTCTTGGGGGCGGCCTTGCCGCTCTTGCTCGATCCCGAGGCGGCGGTGGGCTCGGTGTGGTCGGGTCTGGTCAGGACCATGAAGCCCGCGACCACGGACGCCACGACGAGCAGGGCGGCGAGGGTCATGACCTGCGGGCGGGTCGCCCGGGGGGCGGGGCGGCGGGCGCGGGCCCTGCGGCGGTGGCCGGTCGACGGCTTGGTGCGGGTCATGCGGGGCTCACTTTGCGAGGGGGACGGCGGGTTGCGGGACGGCCACCGGGATCAGCCGAGTCCCATGGCTTTCGACCATACGGTGTACGGGACGCTGTCCGTGGCGGTGCCGGCAAGTCCCTTGAGAGGAAGCGGTTCGAGGGATTTGGCCAGATCCAAGCGGTAGACGACGACCGCGGTGGTCACGGACGACGCGGTGCCCGTGTACCAGGAGGCGGTGTCGTCCTCGGTGGTTCCGGCCTTCCCGGACACCTGGGCCGTGGCGGGGGCCCCGGCCGGGTGTGCGATGCGGAAGGATTCGCTGAGCGCCCGGCTGACGTCCTGGGCCACCTCCGCGCCGACCGCGCGCTGCGGGTGCGGGTTGGCCATGGCGACCTGGGCGCCGTTGCGGGTGATCCGGCGCACCGAGTACGGCTCGGTGTGCTTTCCGGAGGCGGCGAACGTGGCGTATCCGCCGGCCATCCGGATCGCGCTGGGCGTGGAGCTGCCCATGGACAGCGCGGGCACCTGCGGGCCGATGCTGGAGGAGAGCAGACCGGACGCCACGGCGGTCTGGGTCACCTTGTCGAGGCCGGTGTCCATGCCGAGCTGCATGAAGGGCGTGTTCACGGACTGGGCGAGCGCCTTGTCCAGGGTGATCTGTCCGTAGGACTTGCCGTCGTCGTTGTGGGCCGTGACCCGCTTGCCGCTGCGGTCCCAGTAGGGCCCCTCGGGCGTGGTGACGATGTGGCCGTCGTTGCCGTCGTAGACCGTCTCGGGCGTGATGGGGCTCGGGATTCCGTTGCGCTCCTTGACGATGCCGTGCTCGAGTCCCGCGGCGTAGACGAACGGCTGGAACGCCGAACCGGCCTTGACGGTGGTCGCGTTGGACTCGTTGTAGCCCTGGGTACGGTGGTCCGGGCCGCCGTAGACGGCGAGGATCCGGCCGTCGGTGGCCACCGAGGCGGCCCCGTAGTGCCCGGTCTTCGCCTCCTTGGGGTGGTCCTGCTCGGCCTGCTTGCGGGCCTTGGCCACGGCGTCGGTGAGTGCCTTCTCCCGCTTGTGGTCGAAGGTCGTGTAGATCTGGTAGCCGCCCAGGTCGAACTGCTTGTCCGTGAGGTGCGCGGACTTCTTGGCGTACTGGGACGCGAGCTCCACCAGGTAGTCGCTCTGCTCACCGGTGTCGTACAGCGGGTTGGTCTTCAGCGGGTCGGGGAACTTCGTGTACTTGGCCCGCTCCTGCGGCGACAGCTTGCCGATCTTGACCATCCGGTCCAGGATCCAGGACCAGCGCTCCTCGGCCCGCTTGTGGTTGGCCTTGCTGAGCGTGGGGTCGTACAGGCCGGCGCCCTTGAGCAGGCCGGCCAGACAGGCCGCCTCGGAGGCGTTGAGCTTGCTGACGTCCTTGCCGTAGTAGGCCTGGGCCGCGCGCTGGATGCCGTAGGTGCCGCGGCCGAACCAGCTGGTGTTGAGGTATCCCTCGAGGATCTGGTCCTTGCTCATCTTGTTGTCGAGCTTGAGGGAGATCATCGCCTCGGTGAACTTGCGGCTGACGGTCTGGTTCTGGGTCAGGTAGACGTTCTTGACGTACTGCTGGGTGATGGTGGAGCCGCCCTCGGTGTCCCCCTGGCCGACCGTGCGCCACAGGGCCCGGGTGATGCCCTTGAAGGAGATGCCGGGGTCGCTGTAGAAGCTCTCGTTCTCCGCCGCGAGGACCGCCCAGCGGACGTCCTCGGGTATGTCCTTCAGTGGCATCGCCTGCCGCTGCACCCAGCCGGTGCGGGCCATGGGCGTGCCGTCGGACCAGAAGTAGACGTTGTCCTGCTGGGTGGCGTACGTGTTGAGGTTGTCCGGTATGTCGGTGACGGCGTAGGCGACGGCCAGGAACATGCCCGTCAGGCCCACCGCCGTCAGCCACGCTCCCAGCCACTGCCGCCAGGAGGGCATCCAGCGGCGCCAGCCGGTGCGGCCGGGGCGGGGGTAGACCGGTTTCAGTTTCCGGGCGTAGGGGGATATTCGGTCGGCGAGCGGGGCGAGGTAGCGTGCGGCGGGGGCGGTGACACGAGCAACGGCGGGGGGCAGCGTGCGCTTGCCGCGCGGTTTGCGGCGGTCGGCGCGCCGGCCGGGCGGGCGGACGGTCTCCCGCAGCCGGGACACGCGCAGTGCCATGGTCTCGTCGGGCCTCGGCGGCGCGCCCTCGTCGTCGGCGTTCCAGTCGTGGGCGTTCTTGTCGAGCGCCTCCTTGCGGGCGGCGTCCTTACGGAGGGCCTCGACGCTCAGCTGCATGGTCTCGTCCGCTTTGCGCAAAGCGTCGACGTTCAGCTGCATCGTTTCGTCCGGGCGCGGCGAAGGACTCGCCGCCGGCCGCTTGTTCGACGCAGCACGGCGTTTCCGGGAACGGCGGTCGTCCTCCGGGAGACCCTCCCCCTGCCCTGCCTCGGTCACTACTGCGTCTCCCTCCGCACTGGAACTTGCGCGCGGGCAGACTCAGCGGGTGGCCTTGACCGCCGCTGACGCGGCGTACGCCCCCCTCTTCCCCCGGTCTTGCTCCGGATCTTGCGGCTCCTCGCGGCGCTCACAAATTACCAGCGATCTTTGCAAAATCTCCGCACAAGCGCCCGACAGAAACCAACACTCATGAAACTCTGAGCTGCCCTTGTCACGGCCCCGGCGGTTAGCCTATCCGCATGCCTCGCTACGAGTACCGCTGCCGCAGCTGTGGAGACACCTTCGAACTGAGCCGTCCCATGGCTCAGTCCTCCGCTCCGGCGGCCTGCCCCGCCGGTCACGACGACACGGTCAAGCTGCTGTCCACGGTCGCGGTCGGCGGCTCGGCGGCCGCGCCGGCACCCGCGCCGCGCGCGGGCGGCGGCGGTGGCGGGTGCTGCGGCGGCGGCTGCTGCGGCTGAGCCCGGTTACCCGCGTGCCTGTGCGGTCCTGAGGAACTCACGGGTGATCCGCTCCCCCGCCAGCACCCCGCGCTCGGGCAGGGCCGTGATCCCGGGAGCCGTCCAGCCGGTGTCGGCCAGCTCGCCGTGGCCCGGGCGCCAGCCCCGGTCGACGGCGAGCAGCAGATCGGCGTCGAGGAGCGAGTCGCCGGCGCCGAGGACGAGGTCCGCGCCGGTGCGGCGGGCGACCTCACGGACGGCGGCGCTCTTGGTGAGCGGCTTGGGAACGGCGTAGATCTTGCGACCCTGGAGGGAGACCGTCCAGCCGAGGTTCTCCGCCCATACGGCGAGTTCCTTCACCCAGTCCTCGGGCAGCAGTTCGCGCTCGACGACGAGGTAGGCGAAGAGGTCCTCGGCGACGCGGTGCTTGCGCACCCAGACCGGATCGGCGGTCCGCAGCAGGTGTTCCTGCACCTCGGCGAGCGGCGCGCACTCGCCGGCCAGCCGCTCGGTGACCCGCCGGTGCCAGTCGGCGTCCGAGACGCCGTCCACCAGCAGATGGCCGCCGTTGGCGCAGATCGCGTACTCGGGTTCCGGGCCCGGCAGGTTGATGCGCTGGTACTGCTTGCGCGTACGGGTGGTCGTCGGCACGAACACCGCCGTGTCCCCCAGCTCGGTGAGCAGCCCGCCCGCCGTCTCCGTCATGTACGACAGCGGCCTGCTCTCGTGCACCTCCACGCACAGCAGCCGGGGCGCCCGCGCGTCCGGCATGGTCAGCGCGAGGGCCGCCGCGGAGTAGATCAGCGTACGGTCGAGGTCGCTCGCCACCAGCACCGGCATCAGACGTTCACCGCCTTGCCGTCGGCGCCGGTCGCGCCGCGCGTGTACCTGGGGTGGATCAGGCCCACGCAGGTGTACGGCAGCTCGTCGACCTCCTCGACGGGTACGCCCCGTTGCTCGGCCAGCAGGCGTACGTGGTCGAGGTCGGGGCCCGCCCCGGACCGGGCCAGGATCTTCCACGGCACACGGCGCAGCAGCACGCGCGTGGTCTCGCCGACGCCCGGCTTGACGAGGTTCACGTCGTGGATGCCGTACTCCTCACTGATGCGCTCCACCGCCTTCCAGCCCTCCCAGGTGGGCGTGCGGTCGCCGGCGGCCAGCTCCTTCACGGCCTCGTCCACGCCGTCGGCGACCTCCTGGAAGCGGGCGGAGACCGCGTCCAGGAAGGCCACGGACACGTCCACGCCGGTGAGTTCGCGGTAGAACTTCGCGCCGTGGAAGTCGTTCGGGCCCACCAGGTCGGCGCGCAGCACGGTGCGGGAGATCAGGCCGGAGACGGTGGAGTTGAGGCAGGCGGAGGGGATGAGGAAGTCGTCGCGGGTGCCGTACGTCCGCACGCACGAACCGGGGTCGGCCAGTACCGCGATCTCCGGGTCGAAACCGGTGATGCCGTCGCTCGTCTCGAACTCCTTGAGCGCGTCGGCGAGTTCGCGGGTGATCGCGCCCTTGCCGGTCCAGCCGTCGACGAAGACGACGTCCCGGGGGTCGTGGTGGGCCGCCAGCCAGCGCAGGGCGTTGGCGTCGATGCCCCGGCCGCGCACGATCGACACGGCGTAGTGCGGCAGGTCCAGACCGTGCCGGAACTTCGCCCAGCGGCGCATCAGCACGCCGACGGGGGTGCCCGCGCGGGCCAGGGAGACCAGCACCGGGCGGGGCGACCGCTCGGCGATCACGGTGTCGGTCACGACTCCGACGGCCCGCGCGATCCGCGCCGCCGAGGTATCCAGGGCGGCGTGGAACAGCGCCTGGTACTGCTCGCTCGGCTGGTACTCGACGGGCAGCGACTCGGCGTAGTGCGCGCCGCCGCTCTGGATCGCCTCCTCGCGCTCCTCGGTCGGCGCCTCGAGCGTCACGTCCGAGAGGTCCTGGAGCAGCCAGCCGACCTCCTCGGGCGGGTACGAGGAGAAGGCGGGGCCGCGGAGGGGCTCGGGCAGCATGGCTGGCCTTTCGGGGGCGTGCGGGGGCTCGGGAACGTATGACGGTACGACGGCGAGCAGGACGTACGGGGCGTGCTCGGCCAGTCGGGCCAGGAGGCCGTGCGGGGCGTGCAGCGCGGGTGTGTCGGCGACCGAGTCGACGACGGCGACGACCGCGTCGAAGCCGGCGCCCGCGACGTTGTAGGCGTAGCGCTCGCCGGGGCCGTCGGCGGGGTCGTCATGGGCGGGGAAAACGATTCGGCTGCGTATCGCGTAGCCGGGGTCGTCGACCGCGAGCACGGGCGAGCGGGTGGTGGTGGAGTACCGCACCTCGCCCTCCACCGCCCGCTCCAGCGCCTCGGCCAGCCGCAGCGGGGCGTACATCAGCTCCTCGAACCCGAGCACGAGCACGCGGTGAGCGTCGGCGGGCAGCGCTTCGGCGACCCGGGCGGCCATGCCCGGCAGCGCCCGCTCCAGACGGGCGCGGTCCGCGGGCGTGAACCCGTGCCGGCCCCCGTCGGGGACCCCGCCGGGCCATCCGAGCGGCACGCGGACGACCCGCCCACGCCGACCCACCCGGCCCTCACCGTCCCGCCCCGCGGCACCCCCACCGGCCACGGCCTCCGGCGTGACACCCCCGGCCGCCCGACCGCCGGCCGCACTGGCACCGGCCCCGACCGCGCCCGAGTCCGCCACCCCAGGGCTCACCGCCCCGGCCGCACGACCCTCCACCGCCGCCCCGGCGCCCAGCCCCGAACCAGCCGCACCGGCAGAGCCGGCCGCAGCTTCACGACCCGCCGCCCCGGCTGCTCGGGCTCCAGCCGCCGTTTCGGCCTCGGGCGTCCAGCCGCCGGCTACGGCGGCGCCGGCCGCCTGGCCTCCTGCCGCGGACACAGCCGCATCCGTCGCGCGGCCCGCCGTCTGTGACGCGACGTCCTCGGTCGCGGCCCGGCGGTCGGCAGACGTCTCGTACCGCGCCACCAGTTCCTGTCCCTTCGCCAGCACTCCCTCCGGCAGGAGGACCGTGCCGGAGGCGGCGGCTATCAGGTCCACGCGGGCCCCGATCCGCTGGGCGAAGTCCGCGAGGCGGCCCGTGTCCTGCGGGGAGCGCATGTCGACCAGGGCGACCACGACGTACCGCCGCCGCGGATGGCGCTCGTGCAGGTCGCGGATGGTGTTCAGGACCGTGTTGCCGGTGGAGAACTCGTCGTCGACGAGGACCAGCGGGCCGTCGCCCGCCAGCAGCGCGGGGTCCGCGGGGAGCAGGAGGTGGGAGGTGGCGTGCGAGTGGGACTCCTCGAAGCCGCCCGCCGGGGCGACGCCGGCGACCGGGCGGCGGGTGGAGTGCAGGTAGGGGGCGAGCCCCAGGCCGTCGGCGACCGAGTGGCCGAGACCGGTGGCGGTCTCCGCGTAGCCGAGGACGACCGCCCGGCCCGCCTCCTCGTCGCCGAGCAGCTCACGGACTCGGCGGCCGAGGGCGACCCCGTGGCCGTACACCACGGACGGCGACTGCGGTACGTGCTTGCCCAGCACATTGGAGACGAGCAGGTGGGCCCGCTTGGGGTTGCGGCGCAGGGCCATCCCCAGCAGGTCCGTCAGCACGTCGTCGCCCCTGAGTTCGACCCCGAGCCGCTCGGTGACCCAGGCGCCGGACCAGACCCCGTCGTTCACTGCCTTGTTCATGCGTCCCTTGTGTTCAGCCGGGTATCCCGGCGGCGAGCAGCTCCACGAAGCCGACGTCCTCGTTGGCGACGCCGAACACCTCGGCGCGCAGCATGGTCCGCTCGGCCCAGGCGCGGTGCGGCTTCACCTCGTTCATCTTGTTCGTGTAGGCCGACCTGAGTACACCCCCACCGCCCCGTTCCGGCCGCAGGATGTCCGCCGCGTCGCTGAACTCCTCGTGGCTGACCACGGACAGCGCGTGCACGGGAAGCACGTGGGAGGGGTGGATGCAGGTCTTGCCGAGCAGGCCGTTGGCCTGGTCCAGGGAGATCTCCCGCAGCAGCCCGTCCATCGCGTGCTCGATGAGCCGTTCGCGCAGCCCCACGGCCTGCCCCTCCAGGAAGGGGCTGTGCCGCAGCATCGGCTTGAACATGCGCTCGGGCACCCGGAAGTACTCCCACACCGGCCCGGTCACCGTGAACCCCGTGCCGTCGGCCCGCCCCAGCATGTTCACCACGTCGGCGATCACGGAGGCGACGATCTGCACGTCGTACGCGGTCATGTCGGGGGCCCGGCGCAGCCCGTAGGAGGAGCAGAAGTCGGTCACGCCGAGGCGCAGGGCGAGGACCCGGTCGCGGTACTTGTCGACCGCCCGGAAGATCCCCTCCAGTGCCTCGACCCGTGATTCCAGGTACAGCAGCTCGGGCGTCTCCAGCACCGGCATGGCGAACAGCCGGCGCCCGGTCTGCGTCTCCGCGGTGGCCAGCGCCTCCAGGAAGGGGATGCCGCGTTCCTCGGTGAACTTGGGCATGACGAACCCGGACAGCAGCCGGACGGCGGGGCCGAGCCGGCGGGCCAGGTCGGGGATCTGTTCGGGCGCCCGGACCCGGATGAAGAGCAGGGGCAGCCCGGCGCCGTCCCGCGCTGCCAGATCGGCGAACTGGCGTACGAGGTTCTCCTCGCCCTCCACGACGTCCGCGTCGTCGATCGAGTCCTCCAGGCACAGCACCATCGAGACCACGCCGTTGCCGGCCTGCTTGACGATGTCGTCGGCGAGCCGCGGCCGGGTGGCGGGGCTGTACAGCGTGGCCCCCAGGGCCGCGGACAGCAGCCGGGCCGGGGAGTCGGCGGTGAACTCGCACGGTTCCTGGTGGAAGAGGCGCCGCCGCACCTCAGGGGCGATGTGCCCGAAATGACGCATGAAACTCCCCCGCGGCGCAAAGTAAGCCTGTGGATTCTGGAAACAGGTGGCCGGTAATAGTACGTAGGCGTCCATGTCCTGGGTTCCCCCGGGCCATGAATTTCAAGTAACGGCGGGCGTGCGCGTGGTTTCCCGCAGCCGGACCCCGCATTGTCGTGACCAGGACCGAGAGGGCAGGATGACCGCATGACGCACGCGATGCTGAAGGGGTCGAACGTCCCGCTGGAAGCCACGACGGTGCGCGCCGTGCTGCGCTGGGCGCCCGGGCAGGGGGTCCCGGACGTCGATGCCTCGGCGCTGCTCCTCGGCCCCGGCGGTCGTGTGCGCTCCGACGAGGACTTCGTGTTCTACAACCAGCCCCGGCACCCCTCCGGGAAGGTGTGGCGGCTCGGCAAGAAGCGCGCCGCCGAGGGCCTCACCGACACGATCCAGACGGATCTCACCGGTGTCGAGCCCGGCGTCGGCCGGATTCTCCTGGTCGCTTCGGCGGACGGCGTCCCCTTCGAGCACGTACAGGCCCTGCGCATCCTGCTGTACGACGCGAGCGTCCCGGACGGGGAGCCGCTGGCCCACTTCGACATCAAGCCCGAGACCGGCGCCGAGACCGCGCTGATCTGCGGTGAGCTGTACCGGCGGGGCGAGGGCTGGAAGTTCCGCGCGCTGGGCGAGGGCTACTCCAACGGCCTCAAGGGCCTGGCCACCGACTTCGGCATCTCGGTGGACGAGTCGGAGGCGGCGGAGGAGCCTTCCCCGTCGCAGCCGCTGCCCCCCGAGCAGCCGACGACCTCGGTCCCGCCGCAGCCCGCGTACGGCTATCCGCAGCAGCAGCCCGCGACCACGCAGCCGGCCTACGGATACCCCCAGACGACGAGCCCCGCGAGCCCGCCGGCCTACGGCTACCCGCCCGCGGCGACGGCCTTCCCGGACCCGGACTTCCGGCTGCCGCCGCAGGGGCCGCAGTTCGTGCGCTGAGCGGGCCCGGGGGCGGTCACTTCTCCGCCTTGGTCTTGTAGCCGCGCCCCCACTGGAGCCCCCACCCGTACAGCCGGTCGAGCTCGGCCTGGAACCCGTAGACGAACTTCACCTCGCGGCGGACGACCAGCTCGCCCTTGACGTTCTCGATCATCACCACGGCGCAGGAGCGGGCCTGCTGGTGGCGCTCGTCCAGGCCTATCTCGATGCGGGGGCCGTTGCTCGGGTAGAGGGTGACGATCGCGTGCGTGCGGTCGAACGCCGGCGTCTGGTCGTATATGTAGACGAAGACCAGCAGGCGCTTGATGTCGTCCCGGTGGTCGAGGTTGACGTAGATCGTCTCGCCGGACGCGGAACCGAACCGGTCGTCGCCGCTGAGCTTGACGTAGGGCGGCCCGTTGACGTCGCCGAGGTAGCCGCCGAGGGGCTGCACCACGCCCTTGGTGCCGTCCATGAGCTCGTACAGGCAGCCCAGGTCGAGGTCGACGTTGACCATGCTCTGCCCGTGCCCGAGGATCTCCGGCGGCTTGAGCGCCTGGAAGGGGCGCCGGAACAGGCCCCCGCGCGGGCCGTCACCGAAGTCGGACGTCCGCATCCGCCAGGTCAGGTTGACGCGCAGGTGCCCGGTGGCCGCGCCCTGCTTGGTGAGCGACACCTGGTGGTGCCGTTTGGTGAGCTCGATGGCGTTGCTCGCGGCGCTGCCCGAGTCGAAGTCGTTCGCACGCGCGCCCAGCAGCCCGTCGAAGAAGCCCATTCCCGCCCCCAGCTACTCAGATCACAAGCGAAGGGGGCGGCCGCCGTCGACGGCCGCCCCGCTCAGAGCGTTCCTCACCCGGAGGGCTGTCACACCCCGGACGAGACCTCCGCCTTCGCGTCGGCCTCGCCCTCCGCGTCCGCCAGCGCGCGGTTGCGGCGGACGGAGGACCAGAAGGACCAGCCGATCAGGACGACGCCGACGAGGCCGGTGATGACCTCGTTGATCTCGTACTGGATGGTGACCATGAGGATCACGGCCAGCGCGCCGATCGCGTAGTGGGCGCCGTGCTCCAGGTAGACGTAGTCGTCCAGGGTGCCCTGGCGGACCAGGTAGACGGTGAGCGACCGGACGTACATCGCGCCGATGCCCAGGCCCAGTGCCATCAGGACGATGTCGTTGGTGATGGCGAACGCGCCGATCACGCCGTCGAAGGAGAAGGACGCGTCGAGGACCTCGAGGTAGAGGAACATGAAGAACGCGGCCTGGCCTGCCAGTACGACCGCGGACCGCTTCTTGCCGGTGCGGGCGGCTTCTTCCTCCTCCTCGTGCTCGCGCTCCTCCTCTTCCTCGAGCTTGTCCTCGAAGTAGCCGGAGAGGCCACCGACGATCATGTACGTGATCAGGCCGGCGATGCCGGCGATCAGGACCGTCTGCGCCTTGTCGACGTGCGCGCCGCCGTGCTGGTGGGCGTGGGTGGCGAAGGTGAAGGAGGTGATCAGCAGGACGATCAGCGCGATGCAGACCGACAGCATGTCGACCTTGCCGAGCTTGGCCAGGGGGCGCTCGATCCAGCGCAGCCACTGGATGTCCCGGTCCTCGAAGATGAAGTCGAGGAAGATCATCAGCAGGAACATGCCGCCGAAGGCCGCGATCGCCGGGTGCGCGTCGGTGACCAGCTGCTGGTAGTGGTCCTTGTTGTTCAGCGCGAGGTCGACCGCGTCGATCGGGCCGATCTTGGCGGTGATGGCGACGATCACGACCGGGAAGACCAGTCGCATGCCGAAGACCGCGATGAGCACGCCGACCGTGAGGAAGATCTTCTGCCAGAAGGCGTTCATCTTCTTCAGGATCCCGGCGTTGACCACCGCGTTGTCGAATGACAGCGAGATCTCCAGGACGGCCAGGATCGCCACGATGCCGAAGGCTTCCCACCCCCCGTAGAAGATCGCCGCGACCAGGCCGAGCGCGGTGACCGCGAACGACCAGCCGAAGGTTTTGAGAAGCACTGCTTACCCCATCGTGTCCGTACGAGTCCGCGCCGGGCCGTACGCGGCTTTACCCACTGTTGACCCCGAAGTCTAGAGTGTCGCGACCGAACCGGGCCAGGAGGGGCGTTATGGCCGTGGCGCCTATGAGACGTTCACGCCGAAGTCCAGGGCGATGCCCCGCAGTCCGGACGCGTACCCCTGCCCCACCGCGCGGAACTTCCATTCGCCGTTGTAGCGGTAGAGCTCGCCGAAGATCATGGCGGTCTCGGTGGAGGCGTCCTCGCTGAGGTCGTAGCGGGCCAGTTCCTGGCCGTCGGCCTGGTTGACGACCCGGATGAAGGCGTTGGAGACCTGGCCGAAGGTCTGGCCGCGCTCGTCCGCCAGGTGGATGGAGACGGGGAAGACGATCTTGTCGCAGCCGGCCGGCACCTTCGGGAGGTCGACCAGGATCGACTCGTCGTCGCCCTCGCCCTCACCGGTGAGGTTGTCGCCGGTGTGCTCGACCGAGCCGTCGGGGCTCTTGAGCTGGTTGTAGAAGACGAACCACTCATCGCCGAGCACCCTTCCGCCGGCGCACAGCAGCGCGCTGGCGTCCAGGTCGAAGGGGGCGCCGGTGGTGGAGCGGGCGTCCCAGCCGAGTCCGATCATGACGTTGGTGAGGTTCGGTGCGGCCTTGGAGAGGGAGACATTGCCTCCCTTGGCGAGCGTGACGCCCATGTTGCTGGTCCTCCCCGGGGGTACTTCTCTTCTTCGGTTGTCCTGCACGTCCGGCGCCGACCGTAAACGGTGCGGCGCCGGAGAGAGCGAGCGGGGTGCCTCAGACGTTGACGCCGAAGTCCTGGGCGATCCCGCGCAGGCCGGAGGCGTAGCCCTGGCCGATGGCGCGGAACTTCCACTCCGCGCCGTGCCGGTACAGCTCGCCGAAGACCATCGCCGTCTCGGTGGAGGCGTCCTCGCTCAGGTCGTACCGGGCGATCTCCTGCTCGCCGGCCTGGTTGACGACGCGGATGAACGCGTTGCGCACCTGGCCGAAGGACTGCTGGCGGTTCTCGGCGTCGTAGATCGAGACCGGGAAGACGATCTTCTCGATGTCGGCCGGGACGCCGGCCAGATTGACCTTGATCTGCTCGTCGTCACCCTCGCCCTCACCGGTGAGGTTGTCGCCGGTGTGCTCGACCGAGCCGTCGGGGCTCTTGAGGTTGTTGAAGAAGACGAAGTGCTGGTCGCTCGCGACCTTGCCGGAGTTGTTCAGCAGCAGCGCGCTGGCGTCGAGGTCGAAGTCGGTGCCGGTCGTGGTGCGGACGTCCCACCCCAGACCGACGATGACGGCGGTCAGGCCCGGGGCCTCCTTCGTCAGCGATACGTTGCCGCCCTTGCTGAGGCTGACTCCCACGGGTCCTCCATGTGGTGTCCAGGGGCGGGGAGCCCCGTCGTGCGTCGGATACCGGATCAACGATTCGATCCTAGTGACGGGTTCCCGCACACCGCAGTCCCGGGAGGTGAACAATCACAGGGTGTCGAGCGCCTTGACGTACTCGTTCAGGTCACGGGCGTCCGGAAGCGCGTTGACGACGGTCCAGCGGACCACGCCCTCCTTGTCGATGACGAAGGTGCCGCGCACGGCGCAGCCCTTGTCCTCGGCGAACACGCCGTAGGCGCGGGAGACCTCGCCGTGCGGCCAGAAGTCGCTCAGCAGCGGGTACTCGAGGCCCTCCTGCTCGGCGAAGACGCGCAGGGTGTGGATGGAGTCGTTGGAGACGGCGAGCACCTGGGTGTCGCGGTCGTCGAACTGCGGCAGGTTGTCGCGCACCTCGCACAGCTCGCCGGTGCACACGCCGGTGAAGGCGAAGGGGTAGAAGAGCAGCACCACGTTCTTCCGGCCGTGGAAGTCGGACAGCTTCACGGTCCTGCCGTGGTTGTCCTTCAGTTCAAAGCCGGGGGCCTTGTCGCCGACCTGGATCGCCATTCGTCCTGCTTCCCTTCGGTGGGACTGTTGGGGTGGGAACACCCTACGCAGCGCCCACCCCGGGGTGGTGGACGGGCCGAGCACGGCCCGGCCCGTCCACCACCCGGTGTCCGGGACGAGGCGGTTACCTCTTGGACTTCGCGGCCTTCGGCGTCGCCAGACGCGAGCCGCTCCAGTCCTTGCCCACGCTGACGCTCTTGGACGCCGTCAGCCCAGCGGTGGTCGCGGCTTCCGAGATGTCACTCGGCTCCACGTACCCCGAACGGCCGGTCTTCGGCGTGAGGAGCAGGATCGCCCCGCCCTCCTCGATGTACGTGGTGGCATCGACCAGCGCATCCGTCAGGTCGCCGTCATCGTCGCGGAACCACAGCACGACGGCATCGGCCACGTCGTCGTAGTCCTCGTCCATCAGCTCGCTGCCGATGACTTCCTCGATGGACTCGCGGAGCTCCTGGTCGACGTCGTCGTCGTAGCCGATCTCCTGGACCACCTGCTCGGGCTGGAACCCCAGCCTGACGGCAGGGCTAGTCCGCTCCTCCGCGTGGTCCGCGGTCGCGCTCACGGGTTGCCTCCTGATCATGTCTTGGTAGATATCTCAGCCACGCGCGTGCGCGAAGCATTGGCCGTAGTCCACACGGGCGGGGCGGATCGCGCAAGTACCCGGCCGTTCGGACCGCCGAAACGGTGACGATCCCGGCCGTGTCGCCGCAACTTACGGCACCGTATCGCGAGCCCGCCCGACGTACACCACACCCTTGTGCCCGGTTTGCGAGGTTTGAAATCATTCAAAATCATCCGCGGATACGACGCTCGAACAACTTTGCCATTCCCGTCACTCGTCGGGCGTATCGTTGCGTTTTGGCCGGGCCTGCCCGAGTGCCGCTCGAGGGGGACCGTACGGACGCCTCCGTTACCTCACGGTAGAGATGACGTACGCCTTCCCGAGGTACACGATGGGGAGCGGTGTAAGGCACGAGCAACAAAAAGTGGCCCTCTGACAGGTAAGGAACAGCGTGGCTTCCGGATCCGATCGCAACCCGATCATCATTGGCGGCCTTCCGAGTCAGGTTCCTGACTTCGATCCCGAAGAGACCCAGGAGTGGCTCGACTCCCTGGACGCCGCCGTCGACGAGCGAGGCCGGGAACGGGCCCGGTTCCTCATGCTGCGTCTGATCGAGAGGGCCCGCGAGAAGCGCGTGGCCGTGCCCGAGATGCGCAGCACGGACTACGTCAACACCATCCCCACCAAGAGCGAGCCGTTCTTCCCCGGCAACGAGGAGATCGAGCGCAAGATCCTCAACGCGACCCGCTGGAACGCGGCCGTGATGGTCTCGCGCGCGCAGCGGCCCGGCATCGGCGTCGGCGGCCACATCGCCACCTTCGCCTCCTCCGCCTCCCTGTACGACGTGGGCTTCAACCACTTCTTCCGCGGCAAGGACGAGGGCGACGGCGGCGACCAGGTCTTCTTCCAGGGCCACGCCTCCCCGGGCATCTACGCGCGCGCGTACCTGCTCGACCGGCTCTCCGAGCGGCAGCTGGACGGCTTCCGCCAGGAGAAGTCGAAGTACCCCGACGGCCTGTCCAGCTACCCGCACCCGCGCTCCATGCCGGACTTCTGGGAGTTCCCCACGGTCTCCATGGGTCTCGGCCCCCTCGGCGCGATCTACCAGGCGCGGATGAACCGCTACATGGAGGCGCGCGGCATCGCGGACACCTCCAAGTCGCACGTGTGGGCGTTCCTCGGCGACGGTGAGATGGACGAGCCGGAGTCGCTCGGCCAGCTGAGCATCGCCGCCCGTGAGGGCCTGGACAACCTGACCTTCGTCGTGAACTGCAACCTCCAGCGCCTCGACGGCCCGGTGCGCGGCAACGGCAAGATCATCCAGGAGCTGGAGTCGGTCTTCCGCGGCGCCGGCTGGAACGTGATCAAGCTGATCTGGGACCGCTCCTGGGACCCGCTGCTCGCGCAGGACCGGGACGGCGTGCTGGTCAACAGGATGAACACGACGCCGGACGGCCAGTTCCAGACGTACGCCACCGAGACCGGGGCGTACATCCGCGACCACTTCTTCGGCGACGACCACCGGCTGCGCGCCATGGTCGAGAACATGACCGACCACCAGATCCTGATGCTGGGCCGCGGCGGTCACGACCACCGGAAGATCTACGCGGCGTTCAAGGCGGCCAACGAGCACAAGGGCCAGCCGACGGTCATCCTCGCCAAGACGGTCAAGGGCTGGACGCTGGGCCCGAACTTCGAGGGCCGCAACGCCACGCACCAGATGAAGAAGCTGACGGTCGACGACCTCAAGCGCTTCCGCGACCGGCTGCACCTGCCGATCTCCGACAAGGAGCTGGAGTCCGGCGCGCCGCCGTACTACCACCCTGGCCGGAACTCGGAGGAGATCCAGTACATGCACGACCAGCGCAAGAAGTGCGGCGGGTACGTCCCGACGCGCGTCGTGCGCTCCAAGCCGCTCGCGCTGCCGGACGACAAGACGTACGCGACGGTGAAGAAGGGCTCGGGCCAGCAGTCCATCGCGACGACCATGGCCTTCGTCCGGCTCCTGAAGGACCTCATGCGGGACAAGGAGATCGGCAAACGGTTCGTGCTGATCGCGCCCGACGAGTACCGCACGTTCGGCATGGACTCCTTCTTCCCGAGCGCGAAGATCTACAACCCGCTGGGCCAGCAGTACGAGTCGGTCGACCGCGAGCTGCTGCTCGCGTACAAGGAGTCGCCGACCGGGCAGATGCTGCACGACGGCATCTCGGAGGCGGGCTGTACGGCCTCGCTGATCGCGGCCGGCTCGGCGTACGCCACGCACGGCGAGCCGCTGATCCCGGTGTACGTCTTCTACTCGATGTTCGGTTTCCAGCGCACCGGCGACCAGTTCTGGCAGATGGCCGACCAGCTCGCGCGCGGCTTCGTCCTGGGCGCGACCGCGGGCCGTACGACCCTGACCGGTGAGGGCCTCCAGCACGCGGACGGCCACTCGCAGCTGCTGGCCTCCACGAACCCGGCCTGTGTCGCCTACGACCCGGCGTACTCGTACGAGATCGCGCACATCGTCCAGGACGGTCTGCGCCGTATGTACGGCGGCGACGCGGAGCACCCGCACGGCGAGGACGTCTTCTACTACCTCACCGTCTACAACGAGCCCATCCAGCACCCGGCCGAGCCGGCGGACGTGGACGTGGAGGGCATCCTCAAGGGCATCCACCGGATCGGCGCCGCCACCTCGGGCTCGATCCCGGCCCAGATCATGGCGTCCGGTGTGGCGGTCCCGTGGGCGCTTCAGGCCCAGCGGATCCTCGCCGCGGACTGGGACGTCAAGGCCGACGTGTGGTCGGCGACCTCCTGGAACGAGCTGCGCCGCGAGGCCGTGGCCGTGGAGGAGCACAACCTGCTGCACCCGGAGGAGGAGCAGCGGGTGCCGTACGTGACGCGGAAGCTGGCCGGCTCCGAGGGTCCGTTCGTGGCGGTGTCCGACTGGATGCGCTCGGTCCCGGACCAGATCGCGCGGTGGGTGCCGGGCACGTACCAGTCGCTGGGCGCGGACGGCTTCGGCTTCGCCGACACCCGGGGCGCGGCCCGCCGGTTCTTCCACATCGACGCGCAGTCGATCGTGGTGGCGGTGCTGACCGAGCTGGCGCGCGAGGGCAAGGTCGACCGGTCCGTGCTCAAGCAGGCCATCGACCGGTACCAGCTGCTCGACGTGACGGCGGCGGACCCGGGGGTGGCCGGGGGCGACGCGTAGTCGCCGCGCGGCTTGAACGGGTGACGGGCGGCGGAGCCTGGACTCCGCCGCCCTTACCCGTTCTTTACGATTGCGGCCATGAACGAACAGACACCGCAGGCCCGTTGGGAGCGGCGCACCCAACGGCCGCTGCTGGCGCTAGCGGTGGCGTTCGCCGTCGCCTACGCCGTGCCGATCGTGGACAGCTCCGCCAACCGGCTGCTGACGTCCCTGTGCACGGTGACGGAGTGGGTGGTGTGGGGGGCGTTCGCCACCGACTACCTGATGCGGCTCGCTCTCACCCCGCACCGCAGGGTGTTCGTGCGGACGCACTGGATAGACCTGGGCGCGGTGGTGCTGCCCATGCTGCAACCCCTCCGGCTGCTGCGGATGGTGGCGACGCTGCTGCTGGTCGGGCGGCGGGCGCGGATGGCCTCGCAGATCCGGCTGACGACGTATGTCGCCGGTGCGGTGGTGGGGTTGCTGATGTTCGGCTCGCTCGCGGTGCTGTCCGTGGAGCGGGAGTCACCGCGGGGGAACATCCGGACGCTGGGTGACGCGGTGTGGTGGTCGTTCACCACGATGACGACCGTGGGGTACGGGGATCACGCCCCGACGACCGGGCTCGGGCGCATGATCGCGGTCGGGCTGATGCTGTCGGGGATCGCGCTGCTCGGTGTCGTCACCGCGAACATCGCCGCCTGGTTCATCGGGCAGTTCGCCAAGGACGACCTGGAGGAACGCCGGCAGACGGAGGCCATCGAGACCCTGACGGAGGAGGTCCGCCTGCTGCGGGCGGAGGTCGCGGCGCTGGCCGGGCGGGAGAGGGTCGGTGAGGAGCAGCCGCGCTGAGTGGTCGGGCGGAGGCGGGGCTGGGCGGAGGTGGGTCGCGCGGCCCGGCGCTGCCGGGGTCCCGCTGCGCCCACCCTCCCCCACTCTCGGCTTCGCTCGAGCGGGGCCCCCATCGCCCCAGCGGCACGTCTGCCCGCAGCTACTGCGGCTGCAACGGCAGTGCGCCGCCTAGAAGAACCCGTTGCCCATCGTCGCCGACCCCGCCAGCCAGATGATGGCCAGCAGGGTGTCGATGGCGCCCAGGACCAGGGCCACCAGAGCGGGGATGTTGCGGTCGGGCGACCATGTGCGGCCCATCGCCAGCCAGCCGCAGACGACTGCCACCGGGCCGAGGATGATGCCCAGGGTGAAGAAGCCGGCGACCGCGCATATGGTCCCGATGATTCCGAGCGTCGCGCGATCCGGCCCGCTCCGCTGCCACGTCCGGCCGCGTGAACGGGGGTACCTGCGCGTTCCGTGCCCGAATCCCGCCATCATCAACTCCCTGGTCGCTCATGGACTGTTCGGGTTCGATGCTCGGGTACCCCTGTTCCGCGTCCCCAGACCTGCGCGCTGCCCCCCTCCAGCAGCGCGCCACGGTCCGGGCCTCCTCCCATGCCCTGCGGAGGACTTGACCCACTGTGACCTGTGGCGCGTGCCGGGGGCGAGGAATCTTTAGCGGAGTCACCCTGATAGGGGAACTTCGCCTGGAGGCGACCGCAGACCTAGATGTGGCCCACGCCCGCGCCCGCCTCCGCGTTCTCGCCGCGCTTGGTGAGCAGGGCGACCAGGATGGCCACCGCGGCCACACCCGCCGCGACCAGAGACGCCAGGCTCATGCCGGAGATGAAGGTGTCGTGCGCGACGGTGGTGATCTTCTCGACCAGCGGCTGCGGCGTGCCCTTGGCCACCGGCGCCACCCCGACCTGGACCGCCTCGGAGGCCTGGTCCAGCTGGGCGGGGGTGAGCCCCGGCAGACCCGCGCCGGTCCAGTTGCCCGGCAGGTCGCTGTCAACCTTGGAGGCCATCACGGCGCCCAGCACGGCCGTGCCGAGGCTGCCGCCGATCTGCATCGCGGCCTGCTGGAGACCGCCGGCCACACCGGAGAGCTCCATCGGGGCGTTACCGACGATGACCTCCGTGGCGCCGACCATGACGGGCGCGAGGCCGAGGCCCAGCAGGGCGAACCAGAGGGACATGACGGCGCTGCCGGTGTCCGTCTCAAGCGTGGACATGCCGTACATGGCGATCGTGGTGGCCGCCATGCCGCCGGCGAGCGGGATGCGCGGGCCCAGCTTGGTGATCATGGCGCCGGCGATCGGGGAGCCGACGATCATCATCCCGGTGAGCGGGAGCAGGTGGAGACCGGCGTCGATCGGGCTCATCCCGTGCACGTTCTGGAGGTAGAACGTGACGAAGAACAGACCGCCCATGAACGCGATGGCCATCAGGACCATCAGGACCACGCCCGCCGACAGCGGCACCGAGCGGAACAGGCCCAGCGGGATCAGCGGCTCCTTCACCTTGGTCTCCCAGAAGGAGAACACGGCGAAGAGCACCGCGGACGCGACGATGAAGCCCCACGTCTTGCCGTCGCCCCAGCCCCAGGTGGGGGCCTTGATGAGCGCCCAGACCAGGCAGAACATCGCGCCGGAGAGCAGGGCGATGCCGAGGATGTCGAAGGAACGCGGGGCGTTCTCCGCCCGGTGGTCCTTCAGGATCAGCAGACCGAGGGTGAGGGCGAGCAGACCGACCGGCACGTTGATGAAGAACACCGACTGCCAGTTGACGTGCTCGACCAGGACGCCGCCGAGGATCGGGCCGCCCGCGGTGGAGGCGCCGATGACCATGCCCCAGATGCCGATCGCCATGTTGAGCTTGTCGGCCGGGAAGGTGGCCCGCAGCAGGCCGAGGGCGGCCGGCATCAGCAGCGCGCCGAACAGGCCCTGGAAGACACGGAAGGTGACGACCGCGGCGATGCTGCTGGACAGGCCGATGGCGCCCGAGGCGGCGGCGAAGCCGACGACGCCGATCAGGAAGGTCTGCCGGTGGCCGAACCGGTCGCCGAGCTTGCCCGCGGTGATCAGGGACACCGCGAGGGCGAGGAAGTAACCGTTGGTGATCCACTGGACCTGCGCGAAGGTGGCGCCGAGGTCCTTCTGGATGGCCGGGTTAGCGATCGCCACGATGGTGCCGTCGAGGGCCACCATCATGACGCCCACGGCCACGGTTATCAGGGTGAACCACGGGTGACCGCGCAGCCCGCCGGCCGGGGTCGGGTCCGGCGGGGCTGCCGGTGCCTTGTCCCCCGGCCCCGTCGAGTCGATGGTCTGACTAGTCATACGCGCGAGGCTAGTGTCAGTCGCTGACAATTGACAAAACATTTCAGTTACGGAGAGAAGCACATGAGTGAAGCGGGGTTGCGCGAGCGCAAGAAGCGGCGCACCCGGGACGCCCTGCTGCGCGCCGCGCTCGAACTGTTCCTCACCCAGGGGTACGAGCACACCACCGTCGACGAGATCGCCGAGGCCGTCGACGTCTCGCAGCGCACCTTCTTCCGCTACTTCGCCGGCAAGGAGGACGCGGCCTTCTTCGTCATCCGGCTCGCGGAGTCGCACTACGTCCGGGCCGTACGCGAACGCCCGTCGCACGAGGCCCCGCTGGAGACACTGCGACAGGCCGTCATGGCGAGCTGGGACACCATCGGGGAGGCCATCGAGCAGGTCGTCCCGGTCGAACTCCACCTGCGCGCCCACAAGATGATCGAGGCCACGCCCGCTCTGCTCGCCGCCCACCTGCGGCGCCAGGAGGAGGTGGAGGAGGAGATCGCGAGGATCATCGCCGAGCGCGAGGGCCTCGACGTGGACACCGACCCGCGCCCGCGCCTCCTGGTGGCCCTCTTCGGTGGAGTGATGCGAGTCACTCAACGGACCTGGTCGGTGGGCGAGGAGTGCAGTATCGAGGCGATGCGCGAGCTCACCGCCGCCTATCTGGACCAGGTGGGGCCCGCGCTGACCGGAAACTGGCGATCCGCCTGAGTTCCCCGTCACACCTGACGAAACGTGATCCCTGTCACTCGGTTACCGCGAGACCCTCCCGTTCTCTTAGTGTGTCCTCCCAGTGACTTCCTTCGACTCCTCCCCGCAACTCAACGTCTGGCGCGCGCTGCTCGCTCTGGCCGTCGTGTTCGTGATGCTCGCGACCACCGGCTGGACCGCCCTGCGCGGGCACCGGGAGACGACCCCCTTGCAGGCCTCGCTCTCCGCCTGGGAGCACGGCCGCGTCGGCGGGCACCGGCTGCCGGACCCGGACGAGGGTCCCACCCGGCTCGGCCGCTTCTTCGCCTCGCTCACCGAGCGGCAGCGCACCGGCCTCGCCCACAGCTACCCGCTCGCGGTCGGCAACATGAACGGCGCCCCCGTCGAGCTGCGCTACCGGGCCAACCGCATCGCGCTGAAGAAGCAGCGCAAGGTGGACGCGAAGCGCATGCACGACAGCCGGCTCTCCCCGGCCGGACAGCAGCAGGCGGGCCTGCGCATGCACCGCTACGAGTCACTCATGAGCAAGGACCGGCAGATCCTCGCCTTCGACCCCGACGGCTCGGGCCGGGTCGCCGAGGTGTTCGGCAACCTCGACCAGGCCGAGCGGATCTCCGTCGTCGTCCCCGGCGTCGACACCGACCTGCTCACCTTCCAGCGGACGAACCGCAGGTACACCGCCCCGGTCGGCATGGCCGAGGCCCTGTACGCGGCCGAGCGCACCGCGAGCCCCACGACCCGTACGGCCGTGATCGCCTGGGCCGACTACACCGCCCCCAGCGGGCTCGGCATCGACTCGGCCACGGCGATGCGCGCCGAGGACGGCGCCGTACGCCTGAACGCGCTGCTGCGCGCGCTGCCCGGCAGCGCCCCCGTCACCACGTTCTGCCACAGCTACGGCTCCGTACTGTGCGGGGTGGCCGCGCGCGACATGCCGCGCCGGGTGGCCGACATAGCCGTCGCCGCCAGCCCCGGCATGCACGCCTCCCAGGCCTCGCACCTGGGCACCGGAGCCCGGGTGTGGGCCATGCGGGACGCCTCCGACTGGATCCAGGACGTGCCGTACCTCGAGGTCGGCGGGCTCGGCCACGGCGCCGACCCGGTCTCCACGGCGTTCGGCGCGCGGGTGCTGTCGGCCCGGGACGCCGAGGGGCACGCCGGCTACTTCGAGCCGGGCACGGACAGCCTGCGCAACTTCGCCGACATCGGGGTCGGCGCGTACGACTCGGTGCGGTGCGCCCGCAGCGATGACGGGTGCCGGGACGGTTTGTCCGGTACGACGACGGCCGGACGCGCGTAGAGACAGCAGGAAGTGCGGTCCGCGCGGGGAGGGACGTGATGAGCCGGTGCCGCTTACGATGAGCCGCATGGGTGACGTACTGGCCGGATTTCATGCCGCCTGGGAGTTCGAGTCCGACTCCGTGCTCATCCGTTACGAACGGGGGATTCGAACACCGAAGCTGTTCCAGGCGCTGGGCGAACGACGTGTCCCCCTGGCCGCGCTCGAAGACGTGACGCTCACCCCCGGCCGACGCGGGACCGTCGTACTGCGGGCCGTGCCCCGCGCCGGCGCCGATCCGCTGATCGAGGCGGCGGCCGGACAGCTGAAGGACGCCTACGACCCGTACCGGCTGGTGCTGCCCGCCGAACGGGAGACACTCGCGGAGTACTACGCCGACGAACTGCGGGGCCTGCTGACCGAGTCCGGGCCGGCGGACCGGCACCTGGTGGCGGCACCCTCCGGGCCCCTCCAGTTCAAGGCGTACGACGGCAAGGCGTTCTTCGACGGCGCCTCGGTACGGTTCCGGTGGTTCTGGACGGGCGCCTCCACGGCCAAGTGGAAGGCCGGCGACCAGAGCTTCCCGGTCGCCGACCTGGGCGGCGTCGAGTGGCGCTCACCCGACGTCCTCGAAGGCCACCTCCGCCTCGTCCCCCGCCACTCGGCGAACGAGCACCCCGCGCCGCCGGACCAGGATCCGGCGGCGGTGGTGTTCGGGCTGGGGTACGGGCCGGTGCACGAGTCACTGCCGTTCGCTGCGGCGGTGTTGGCGGCGGTTCGGGGACGGCGGCCGGGGGCCGGGGTGTCTTCCGCGGCGGCGCGCCGCGATCCCGCCGACATCGCGGAGCGGATCCGGCACCTCGGGGAGTTGCATGAGGCGGGGTTGGTGACGGACGAGGAGTTCTCCTTCAAGAAGGCGGAGCTCCTCACGGAGCTTTAGCCGTGTGCGACCAACCGTCTGCCGGGTGCGGTTGAGTGTCGGCTGCCGACTCCGTCGTGGCTGGTCGCGCCCACGCGGCGGAGCCGCATATCGATACAGCCCCGCGCCCCTTCCGGGGCGCGTCCACCTCGGGCTGCTGGTTACTCCCGGCCTGCCGATGCGAAGGACATGTCCGCGTAGCGGTCGCCTGACACCTTTGTCGCTATCGGGTCCAGGAGGGACAGTTCGTCGTCGGTCAGTTTGATGGTCGTCGCCTTCGCGTTCTCCTCCACCCGGTGCCGCTTGGTCGTGCCCGGGATCGGGACCACCGGCAGGTTGTGGACGGTGGTCCGCTGGTGGGTCCAGGCGAGGGCGATCTGGGCGAGGGAGGCGTCGTGGGCGGCGGCGACGGCGCGGATCGGTTCCAGGAGGGCCGCGTTGGCCGCCGCGTTGTCGCCGATGAAGCGGGGCTGGTGGCGGCGGAAGTCACCGGCCGTGAGATCGTTCTCGGCGTCGGCGAAGGAGCCGGTCAGGAAACCCCGGCCCAGCGGGGAGTACGGCACCAGGGCCACGCCCAGTTCGGCGGCCGCGGGTACCACGTTCGCCTCGATGTCACGGCTGAACAGCGACCACTCCGACTGCACGGCGGCGATCGGGTGCACGCCCTGGGCCGCGCGCAGTTCGCCGGCGGTGACCTCACTCAGGCCGAGGTGCTTGACCTTGCCCTCGCGCACCAGGTCGGCCATCGTGCCGACGGTCTCCTCGATGGGGACGTTCACATCGCGGCGGTGCATGTAGTAGAGGTCGATGACGTCGACGTCCAGCCGCTTCAGGCTCGCCTCGACGGCCTGGCGGATGTACGGCGGGTCGTTGCGGACGACCCGCCGGCTCGGATCGTCCGGCGGGATCGACAGGGCGAACTTGGTGGCGACGACGACCTCGTCCCGGTGCGCCTTGAAGAACGGGGCGAGGAACCGCTCGTTCTCCCCGGAGCCGTACATGTCCGCGGTGTCGTAGAGCGTCACGCCCAGCTCCAGCGCGCGCTCCAGGGCGGCCCTCGCCTCCCCCGCGTCCGCCGGGCCGTACGCGGCGCTCATGCCCATGCAGCCGAGGCCCTGGACGCTCACCTCCGGGCCGGTCTCGCCGAGCCGTACCGTCGGGATCCTGCTGTCGGTCATCGATTCCTCCCCGTGGCGTGGACGCGTCCCGCGTCCGCGTAGAAACTGATCTTCCGGTCCAGTACGGACAATGTGTCCCGCAGTTCGGCGATCCGGGTCAGCACGTCCCGCCGGGTCGCCTCCAGCAGCTCCTGCCGCTCCTCGAACGTGTGGTCGCCCTCGCGCACCAGTTCGGCGTACCGGACCATGTCGGCGACCGGCATGCCGGTCAGCCGCAGCTTGGTGACGAAGTCCAGCCAGTCCAGGTCGCGGTTGCAGTAGCGGCGCTGGCCGGTGTGCGAGCGGTCGATGTGGGACATCAGGCCGATCCGCTCGTACCAGCGCAGGGTGTGGGCGGTGAGGCCGGTGAAGGCCACCACCTCGCTGATCGTGTATCTGTCCTGACCGTCGGGACGCGGGTGCCGCCGCGGTGGGGCGGAGCAGATGTCGGCGGGGTTGTTCGCTTCTCGCTCGGTGGCCGCTGGCGTGGTCTGCATCACCGTCATGGCCCCCACGCTATGACCTTGGAGTGCACTCCAAGCAAGCGGAAACCGGTAAGAAATCCGGAGGACGGGCCGGGGGCGCGGTCGTTAGCGTGCGGGCCATGAGTCTCGTACGCCGTGCCACGCCCGAGGACGCCGCCGAAGTACTGCGGCTGCGCCAGGTCATGATCGACTCTGTCTTCGCGGGAGGGGGCGGGGACGGCGGCGGCGCCGACTGGCACGGGGAGTCCCTGCCGACGCTGCGGGCCCGACTCGCCGAACCCGACGGGGACTTCACTGACTTCACGGCCTTCGCGGCCTTCGTGGTCGACCACCCCGAACGGCCGGGGGCGCTGGCCGCGCTGGTGGTGGGGACGGTGGAGTACCGGATCGGGCGGGCCGACAACCCGCACGGGCGGGTGGGGCACGTCTTCAGCGTCGCCACCGACCCCGACGCGCGGCGGCGGGGATACGCGCGCGCGTGCATGGAGGAGTTGCTGGAGTGGTTCCGGGAGCGGGGTGTCCGGCAGGTCGACCTGAACGCGTCCGCCGAGGCCGAGCCGCTGTACGCGGCGCTGGGCTTCGTGCGCAAGCCGGACCCCTCGATGCGGCTGGCGCTCTGAGCCGCGGCTAGGCTCGGGCCATGGCGTTGAACAGCTTGGCCGGCTTGGCGTTGATCGAGAACTGGCCCGTGCCGACCGCGGCGGCGGGTGTCGTACGGGCCGACGGCACGGTCCTGGGGACCCACGGGCCCGCCGGGCGGCGCTTTCCGCTGGCCTCGGTCACCAAGCCGCTCGCGGCGTACGCGGTGCTCGTCGCGTACGAGGAGGGGGCGATCGAGCTCGACGAGCCGGCGGGGCCGCCCGGCTCGACGGTGCGTCACCTGCTCGCGCACACCTCCGGGCTGGCCTTCGACGAGCACCGGGTGACGGCGGCGGCCGGGGAGCGGCGGCTGTACTCCAACGCCGGGTTCGAGCAGCTGGGGGATCACGTCGCCAAGGCGACGGACATTCCCTTCGCGGAGTATCTGCGGCAGGCGGTGCTGGAGCCGCTGGGGATGACGTCGACGTCGCTGGAGGGTGCCCGCTCCCCCGCGAAGGACGGGGTGTCGACAGTCGATGACCTGCTGCGGTTCGCGGCGGAGGTGCAGGCGCCGCGGCTGCTGGATCCGCGTACGGTGGCTGAGGCGATGACGGTGCAGTATCCGGGGACGAAGGGTGTACTGCCCGGGTACGGGCACCAGAACCCCAATGACTGGGGGCTGGGGTTCGAGATCCGGGACGGCAAGTCGCCGCACTGGACGGGGGCTTCGTCGTCGGCTCGCACCTTCGGGCATTTCGGGCAGTCCGGTACGTTCCTGTGGATCGACCCGGCGGCGGGGGCGGCGGCGGTCGCCCTGACGGACCGCGCGTTCGGGTCGTGGGCGGTCGAGGTGTGGCCGGTGTTCACGGACGCGGTGCTGGCGGAGCTGCGGGGCTGAGCCCGGCGAGCGGTTTTCGCCCCCGCCGGGCTGATGATCGAGAGCCTCGCCTTCCAGCCCACTCGCACGGGTGGTGGGTGGGCATAGGCCCGGGGGTCTGGGGGCGGAGCCCCCAGCGGACCGGAGCGTATCGGGCTTAGGTGGTCATCTCCCACACCAGGAGTTCCGCCGGGCCCGTCGCCGTCGCCTCGAGGCCCTCGGGCATGGTGAGCCGTGCCGAGTCACCGGGGGTCAGGGTCTCCCCCGCCAGTTGGATCCCGCCGCGGACCACGTGGGCGTACACGTACGCCGCGTCCGGGAGTGCCGTGCGTTCGCCCGGGGTCAGGCGGCGTACGTGGAGCATCGCTCCGGCCGAGGGGACGGCGTAGGGGGTGGAGTCGGCGATGCCGTGGACGATCTCGTAGGACGGGGTGCCGCCGGGGACGAGCGGGGCCAGCCACATCTGGAGGAAGGTGAGGGGGACCGTGCCGGCGTTGCGCTCGACGTGGCGGACACCCGACGCCGAGCTGAGGCGCTGGACGTCGCCGGGGCGGACGATCGTCTCGCGGCCGGTGGAGTCGCGGTGGGTCAGTTCGCCCTCGACGACCCAGGTGACGATCTCCGTGTGGCTGTGCGGGTGCTCGTCGAAGCCGGCGCCGGGGCCGAGCCGCTCCTCGTTGCAGGCGATGACCGCGCCGAAGCGAAGGTTGTCGGGGTCGTAGTGCGGGCCGAAGGAGAAGGCGTGGCGGGAGTCGATCCCGGCCCGGGGGTCGCCGCCGTGGTAGCGCTCCGTGGCGCGCCTTACGTCGATCACGGGACCACCGTAGACCCGGCGGCGCACCCGCCCGTCCCGATAAGGCAGTCTTGTCCACGTGCCCGAACCAGAAACCGGCAAGTCCGAACACGCAGCGCCCGGCGTCCACCAGCACCAAGCGACCCTGAGGCGGCTGGAGAAATCCTCCGGGAGTCTCGCCGCGCAGGCCATCGCGCGGATGGACGAGACCCTGCCGTGGTACCGGGCGATGCCTCCGGAGAACCGTTCCTGGATCGGGCTGGTGGCCCAGGCGGGTATCGCCGCGTTCACCGAGTGGTTCCGACACCCGGACGCGCCCCAGGCGATCTCCACGGACGTGTTCGGGACGGCGCCCCGCGAGCTGACCCGGGCGATCACGCTGCGGCAGACCGTGGAGATGGTGCGGACCACCATCGAGGTCATGGAGAGCGCCATCGACGAGGTGGCGGCCCCGGGCGATGAAGGGGTGCTGCGCGAGGCTCTGCTCGTGTACGCGCGGGAGATCGCCTTCGCCACCGCGCAGGTGTACGCGCAGGCCGCCGAGGCACGCGGTGCCTGGGACGCGCGGCTGGAGTCGCTGGTCGTGAACGCGGTGCTCAGCGGTGAGGCCGACGAGGGGGCGGTCAGCAGGGCCGCGGCGCTGGGCTGGAACTCGCCCGAACACGTGTGCGTGGTGCTGGGCACGGCCCCCGACGGGGACAGCGAGCTGACGGTGGAGGCCATCCGGCGGGCCTCGCGCCACGCCAAGCTCCAGGTGCTGACGGGGGTGCTCGGGGACCGGCTGGTCGTCATCGCGGGCGGCAGCGACAATCCGCTGGCCGTCGCCCGGTCGCTCATCGGGCCGTTCGCCGCGGGGCCGGTCGTCGCGGGCCCGGTGGTGCCCGACCTGCTGGCCGCGACCCGGTCCGCGCAGGCCGCGGCGGCCGGACTGAAGGCGTGTTCGGCGTGGCAGGACGCGCCGCGCCCGGTGTTGGCGGACGATCTGCTTCCGGAGCGCGCCATCGCCGGTGATCCCGGGGCGCGCGAGCAACTGGTGGAGGAGATCTACAGACCACTGGAGGAAGCCGGGTCGGCGCTTCTGGAAACCCTGAGCGTCTATCTGGAGCAGGCGAGCAGTCTGGAAGGAGCGGCGCGCATGCTTTTCGTCCACCCCAACACCGTGCGCTACCGGCTTCGACGTGTGACTGACGTCACCGGCTGGTCGCCCTCCGATGTACGATCCGCGTTCACGCTGCGGATCGCGCTGATCCTGGGGCGTCTGGCCGATGGGGATGCCCAACCCTAGGCTTTTGTCGGGGGCCTACAAAACCCCCTCCTGTTCTTCGTCCCTGTCCTCACGGGCGGCCGCGGCCGTCCCCAAGAGAGAGTGTGAGAGTGCTCGTACTCGTCGCTCCCGGCCAGGGCGCCCAGACGCCCGGCTTCCTGACTCCCTGGCTCGAACTGCCCGGCGCCGCCGACCGCGTCGCCGCCTGGTCGGACGCCATCGGCCTGGACCTCGCCCACTACGGCACCCAGGCCGACGCGGACGCCATCCGCGACACCTCGGTGGCCCAGCCGCTGCTGGTCGCGGCCGGGCTCCTGTCCGCCGCGGCACTCGGTGACATGTTGCCGGGCGCGGTCGCCGGTCACAGCGTCGGCGAGATCACCGCGGCCGCCTTCGCGGGCGTACTGGACGACACCGCCGCGCTGGGCCTCGTACGCAGGCGCGGCCTGGCCATGGCGGAGGCCGCGGCGATCACCGAGACCGGTATGTCGGCGCTGCTCGGCGGCGACCCGGAGGTGTCCGTCGCGCACCTGGAGAAGCTCGGCCTGACCCCGGCGAACATCAACGGCGCGGGCCAGATCGTCGCCGCGGGCACGCTGGAGCAGCTGGCCGCGCTGAGCGAGGACAAGCCCGAGGGCGTCCGCAAGGTCGTCCCGCTGAAGGTCGCCGGCGCCTTCCACACGCACCACATGGCCCCCGCGGTCGACGTCCTCGCCAAGGCCGCCGCGGCCCTGGCGCCGGCCGACCCGAAGGTCACGTACGTCTCCAACAAGGACGGGCGGACCGTCGCCTCCGGCCCCGAGGTGCTCGAGCGGCTGGTGGGTCAGGTCGCCAACCCGGTCCGCTGGGACCTGTGCATGGAGACCTTCAAGGAACTCGGTGTCACCGCGCTGATCGAGGTGTGCCCCGGCGGCACCCTGACCGGCCTGGCCAAGCGCGCCCTGCCCGGCGTGCCGACGCTCGCCCTGAAGACCCCCGACGACCTCGACGCGGCCCGCGCGCTCATCGCCGAGCACGGTGCCTAAGGAGCCCTGAATGGCGAAGATCAAGCCCAGCAAGGGCGCCCCGTATGCGCGCATCCTCGGTGTGGGCGGCTACCGCCCGACCCGGGTGGTGCCCAACGAGGTGATCCTCGAGACGATCGACTCGTCCGACGAGTGGATCCGCTCGCGCTCCGGCATCGAGACCCGGCACTGGGCGAACGACGAGGAGACCGTCGCCGCCATGTCGGTCGAGGCGTCCGGCAAGGCCATCGCCGACGCCGGCATCTCCGCCGAGCAGATCGGCGGCGTGATCGTCTCGACCGTCTCGCACTTCAAGCAGACCCCGGCCGTCGCGACCGAGATCGCCGACAAGCTCGGCACGAACAAGGCCGCGGCCTTCGACATCTCGGCGGGCTGCGCGGGCTTCGGCTACGGCCTCACGCTCGCCAAGGGCATGATCGTCGAGGGCTCGGCGGAGTACGTGCTCGTCATCGGTGTCGAACGGCTGTCCGACCTGACCGACCTGGAGGACCGGGCGACGGCCTTCCTGTTCGGTGACGGCGCGGGCGCGGTCGTCGTGGGTCCGTCGAAGGAGCCCGCGATCGGCCCGACGGTCTGGGGCTCGGAGGGCGACAAGTCCGAGACCATCAAGCAGACCGTGCCCTGGACGGACTACCGGGCCGGCGCGGTGGAGAAGTTCCCCGCGATCACGCAGGAAGGCCAGGCGGTGTTCCGCTGGGCCGTGTTCGAGATGGCGAAGGTCGCCCAGCAGGCGCTGGACGCGGCCGGGATCAGCCCGGACGAACTGGACGTCTTCATTCCGCACCAGGCCAACGAGCGGATCATCGACTCGATGGTGAAGACGCTGAAGCTGCCGGAACACGTCACGGTCGCCCGCGACGTGCGCACCACCGGCAACACCTCGGCCGCCTCGATTCCGCTCGCGATGGAGCGGCTCCTGGCGACCGGCGAGGCGAAGAGCGGCGACACCGCACTCGTCATCGGATTCGGGGCGGGTCTCGTCTACGCCGCGACGGTCGTTACCCTCCCCTAGGCACTCCGTGCCGGATCATGCATCCGGTGCGGTCTGCACCTGCCCGCCGCCGGCGCGGCGGGACGCCACACACCGTCTGGATATCTAAGAAGGAGCGCCTGACATGGCCGCCACTCAGGAAGAGATCGTCGCCGGTCTCGCCGACATCGTGAACGAGATCGCCGGCATCCCGGTTGAGGACGTCCAGCTGGACAAGTCCTTCACCGACGACCTGGACGTCGACTCGCTGTCCATGGTCGAGGTCGTCGTCGCCGCCGAAGAGCGCTTCGACGTCAAGATCCCGGACGAGGACGTCAAGAACCTCAAGACCGTGGGCGACGCGACCGATTACATCCTCAAGCACCAGGCCTGAGCCTTTCCCTAGGACCTCAGGCTGCTAGGCCCCGCCACCCGGCGGTGGCGCCGCTGAATCCCCATTCCGTTGGAGAAAGAATTCCCGTGAGCCCGACCAATCGCACCGTGGTCGTCACCGGTATCGGCGCAACCACACCGCTGGGTGGCGACGTAGCCTCGTTCTGGGAGGCCCTGATCGCCGGCCAGTCCGGCGTCAGCCTCCTGGAGCAGGAGTGGGCGGCCGAACTGCCGGTCAAGATCGCCGCGCAGATCGCCGTCGAACCGGGCGAGATCATCCCCCGCCCGCAGGCCCGCAAGCTGGACCGGTCCGCGCAGTTCGCGCTGATCGCCGCTCAGGAGGCCTGGAAGGACGCCGGTTTCACCGCCAAGGCCGGTGAGGACGCGTCCGTGAACCCCGACCGGCTGGGTGCCGTCATCGCCTCCGGCATCGGCGGTGTGACCACCCTGCTCGACCAGTACGACGTTCTGCGGGAGAAGGGCGTACGCCGTGTCTCCCCGCACACCGTGCCGATGCTGATGCCCAACTCCCCGGCGGCCAACGTCGGTATCGAGCTGGGCGCGCGCGCCGGTGTGCACACCCCGGTCTCGGCCTGCGCCTCGGGCGCGGAGGCCATCGGCTACGCCATCGAGATGATCCGCACGGGCCGCGCCGACGTCGTCGTCGCGGGCGGCACGGAGGCGGCCATCCACCCGCTGCCGATCGCCGCGTTCGGCAACATGATGGCGATGTCCAAGAACAACGACGACCCGCAGGGCGCCTCGCGTCCCTACGACTCCGGCCGGGACGGCTTCGTCCTCGGCGAGGGTGCCGGTGTGATCGTCCTGGAGTCCGAGGAGCACGCCAAGGCCCGCGGCGCCCGGATCTACGTCGAGGCCGTCGGCCAGGGCATCTCCGCCGACAGCCACCACATCACGCAGCCCGAGCCGTCCGGCAACGGCATCGCGCACGCGCTCCAGAACCTGCTCGACAACTCCGACCTCAAGCCGGCCGAGGTCGTGCACGTGAACGCGCACGCCACGTCGACGCCGCAGGGTGACGTCGCCGAGATCAAGGCGCTGCGGAAGGTGTTCGGCGACGACGTCGACCACATGGCGATCTCCGCGACCAAGTCGATGACGGGTCACCTGCTCGGTGGCGCGGGCGGCATCGAGACGGTCGCGTCGATCCTCGCCCTGACCAAGCGGGTGGCTCCGCCGACGATCAACCTCGACGAGCTCGACCCCGAGGTCAACGCGGACGTCGTGCGCGGCGAGGCCCGTCCGCTGCCCGAGGGCCGCATCGCCGCGCTGAACGACTCGTTCGGCTTCGGCGGCCACAACGTGGTGCTGGCGTTCCGGACGATCTGACCGGCGCCGCTGAGCCCATGAAGGGGCCCCCACCAGTTGGTGGGGGCCCCTTTCATAGGTCTTCCTGCGTGCCGGGCGGCGATCACACCACCTGGTGCAGCCAGCGCACCGGGGCGCCCTCGCCCGCGTAGCGGAACGGTTCGAGTTCGTCGTCCCAGGGCTTGCCGAGGAGCTTGGCGATCTCGGCCTCCAGGTCCGTCTCGTCGCGCTGGGACCGTGTCAGGGCGGCGCGCAGCCGGTCCTCGGGGATGAGGATGTCGCCGTGGATGCCGGTGACGGCGTGGAAGATGCCGAGGTCGGGGGTGCAGCTGTAGCGCTCGCCCTCGGCGGTGGGACAGGGCTCGGCGGTGACCTCGAAACGCAGCAGGTGCCAGCCGCGCAGCGCCGAGGCGAGTTTGGAGGCGGTGCCGGCCTGGCCCTGCCAGGAGAACTCCGAGCGCCAGGTGCCGGGGGCCGCGGGCTGCCGGATCCAGTCGAGGCTGACCCGTGTGCCCAGCACCCCGGCGACGGCCCATTCGACGTGCGGGCACAGCGCGCGCGGCGCGGAGTGCACGTACAGAACTCCACGTGTCGTCACCGGAACCTCCGGGCAGAGCGGGACATCTTGCGGTCGGGCTGGGCGGCAGTGACGCGACGGCCGCGTTGATGGCGAGGCTACCGTGCGGCGGCGCAAGGAGTGTGACGTACCGTCGCTCCCGGGGCCAGGAAACGCCCGCCATTCACCCATGGGGACGCTAGTACGGGTGTGAGCCGTTCCATGCCGCCCACCGGGAACCCTCGCGCGTTGTCATGGGTTGGGGACCATGACGGCACGACGAGGGGATGGACCTGGGCATGCGATATCGACGCCGGCGTTCACGGGCCGTTCTCGCCGTAGTGCTGGCGGCGGTTCTGGGGGCGGCCGGCTGTGACGTCGTGGGCGGTGACTCCCCGGCGCCGGACGGCACCCGCGCGAAGGCGTCCAGGCCGGCCCCGGTGTGGGACCGCAGCCCCTCCTCGATCGCCGCGGTCGGCGACTCCATCACCCGCGGCTTCGACGCGTGCATGGTGCTGTCGGACTGCCCCGAGGTGTCCTGGGCGACCGGCACCAGCAAGCAGGTCGACAGTCTGGCGGTACGGCTGCTGGGGCGGTCCAAGGCGGCCGGGCGCAGCTGGAACTACGCGGTGACCGGCGCCCGGATGGCGGACCTGCCGGGGCAGATGACCCAGGCGGTCACCCGGAAGCCCCAGTTGGTGACGGTGATGGCCGGGGCGAACGACGCCTGCCGGGCGACGCCCTCGGCGATGACCTCGGTGACCGCGTTCCGGGCCTCCTTCGAGGAGGCGATGAGCACACTGCGCGAGTCCCTGCCGAAGACGCAGGTGTACGTGGCGAGCGTGCCGAACCTGAAGCGGCTGTGGTCCGAGGGCCGGACGAACCCGCTGGGCAAGCAGGTGTGGAAGCTGGGCATCTGCCCGTCGATGCTGGGTGACGCGGACGACCTGACCAGCACGGCGACCCTGCGCCGGGACACGGTGCAGCAGCGGGTGGAGGCCTACAACAAGGTGCTGGAGGAGGTCTGCGCCAAGGACCGGCGGTGCCGCTTCGACGGGAACGCGGTCTTCGACTACCGCTTCGGCACCGGTCAGCTGAGCCGCTGGGACTGGTTCCACCCGAGCACGGACGGCCAGTCCCGGCTGGCGGCGATCGCGTACCGGACGGTCACGGCGAAGGAGCCGGTGACCTAGGTTCGTGACCTGGGTTCGTGACCTAGTGTTTCCCACATGAGCGAACTTTTCGGCACACTTTCCGACGGTACCGAGGTCCACCGCTGGACGCTGGAGCGCGCCGGGACGCGGGTGAGGGTCCTGACGTACGGCGGGATCGTGCAGTCGGTGGAGGTCCCGGACCGGGCGGGGCGGGCGGCGGACGTGGTGCTGGGGTTCGACGGCCTCGACGGCTACCTGCGGCACCCGGAGCCGTTTCTGGGCGCCCTGGTGGGCCGCTACGCCAACCGGATCGCGGGCGCCCGCTTCACGCTCGACGGCCACACGTACACACTCGCGCCGAACAACGGACCGAACTGTCTGCACGGCGGCGATCGTGGGTTCGACAAACGCGTGTGGGAGGCGGAGCCGGTCGGGCACGGGGTACGCCTGACCCGGGTGAGCCCGCACGGCGAGGAGGGCTTCCCGGGCCGGCTGGAGGTCTCGGCGACGTACACCCTGGACGCCTCCGGCGCGCTGCGGATCGCGTACGAGGCGGTGACGGACGCGCCGACCGTGGTGAACCTGACCAACCACAGCTACTTCGACCTCGGCGGCGGCACGGGCCCGGCCGGCCACCGACTCCGCCTCGCCGCCTCCCGCTACACCCCGGTCGACGCCGACCTGATCCCGACCGGCGAGTTGGCGGACGTCACCGGCTCCCGCTTCGACTTCCGTACGCCCCGCGAGGCCGGCTCCGGCTACGACCACAACTTCGTGCTCGACAAGGGCGTCACCGACACCCCGGAGAACGTCGCCGAGTTGTACGACCCGGTGTCCGGGCGGCTGCTCACGATCGCGACGACGGAGCCCGGTCTCCAGTTCTACACCGCCGACCACCTCGGCGACCCGTTCACGCCGGGCGCCGCCGTCGCGCTCGAGACCCAGCACTTCCCCGACTCCCCCAACCGCCCCGAGTTCCCCAGCACCGAACTGCGGCCGGGCGGGGTGTACCGCTCGGCCACGGTGTACGGCTTCGGGGTGCGCGGCTAGGGGCGGCGCGTGCCGGCGTCAGGCGCCGTTGGAGACCAGCTTCCTGATCCCGCGAAGGTCAGCGGCGGTGTACTTGCCGCCGTTGGTGTTCAGGTAGCCGCCGTTCGGAGAGGTCATCACCGGCTTGGTCTCGTTCGGGCTGAACTTCGACGGGTCCGGGTGGTCCAGGCCCATCATGTGACCCAGCTCATGGGTGACCGCGTTGACGGTCATCGCGTGAGCCTTGGTCTTGTTCGAGCCGAACCAGTTGTTCTCCTTGCCGGTGCTGGTCCAGTACTCGGTGTCCATCTCGACGTATCCGCCCCAGGCGGCATGCGTGTTGAGATTGGTGCAGGGAAGGGCACGCGACATGCCCTTCTGCCCGAGTGGCTGGTACTTCAGCCCGAACATGATGTGGTGCTGGGGACCGGCGCAGTACTTCTTGTTCCGGTAGTTCGTCCCGCCCTCGACGGTGGTGGACAGCACGAACTTGATTCCCGCGTTCCTCACCTCCGGCATCGCGTTGAGCTGCTGGACCGGGATCTTCAGATACGTGGTGAGAAAGCTGCGTGACTTCTGCGTCACGAAGGAGATGGTGTACGTGCTGTGGTGCGCCAGACTCGATATGTAGTACGGCTTGCCGGACTCCAGCTTCCAGCCGGTGCCCTCGTTCGCGGCGCTCGCGGGCGAAGCCGCGGCGAAGACCGTGGCCAAGGCCGCGACCAAAGCGCCCGCACCGATTTTCTTCATGTAGCACTCCCCGTTTGTCCGAGGCCCGACGTGTGCGCCGAGCCGACCGGATACTAGGGCTGTGCGATGTCGTGATCAAACGACTGATCAAACGACTGCCCGCAAGAGGGCGGGAGTTGCGAGCCCCGGCCCAGGGGTCAGGGTCCCGGGCCGGGGCTGCTCGTGGGGGGTTGTCCCGGATCAGACGTTAATCGTCGCGGCGAGCCTGCGGTCTCCGATCGAGCGGCCCACCTGGATTTCGTACGAACCCTTCACAACCACCCACCGCTTCTCTGCCCAGGTCTCGAAGGCGCGAAGCGGGATGTCGACGGTGACTTCGACGCTCTCGCCGGGTTCCGCCTCGACGCCCGAGAACCCGGCGAGCCACCGGGCGGGGCGCTCGGGGTCGGGCACGCTCGGGGCCAGGTAGACCTGGACGACCTCGCGTCCGGCCCGTTCGCCGGTGTTGCGGAGGCGGACGGTGACGGTGGTGTCCGCCACGTGCAGCGACTCGTAGGTCCAGTCGGTGTAGCCGAGGCCGTGTCCGAAGGGGTAGGAGGGGGTGCGGCCGGCCTTCTCCCAGGCCCGGTAACCGATGAACACGCCTTCCGTGTAAGCCAGTTCCCCGTTCTCCGGGGCGACCCGGGTGACCGGGGCGTCGGCCAGGGAGCCCCAGGTGGTGGGCAGCCGGCCACCGGGCTCGTACGCCCCCGTCAGCACGTCCGCCAGGGCCGCGCCGCCCTCCTGGCCGGGGAACCAGCTCAGCAGCACGGCCGCGACCTCGTCCCGCCAGGGCAGTTCCACCGGGGAGCCGGAGTTCACGACGACCACGGTGTTCGGGTTGGCGGCGGCGACGGCGCGGACGAGGTCGTCCTGACGGCCGGGGAGGCGCAGGTCGGTGCGGTCGAAGCCCTCGGACTCGACGCGCTCGGTGGTGGCGACCACGACGACGGCCGTGTCCGCGTCGCGCGCGGCACGGGCGGCCTCGGCGATGAGTTCGTCGGGGTCGCGGCGGGGGTCCTGGTGGGCGACGGCGAAGGTGACGCTCTTGAGGGGGGCGCCCGCCGGGTGCTTCACGACGTGGGTGAGGGAGACCTCGACCGGTTCGCCCTCGGTGAGGTCCACCTCGGCCCGGGGCACGGGGGCGTTGAAGAAGGCGGCGAACGGGTCGCCGCCGGTGGGGCGCTGGACGTCGTCGTAGTGCGTCGTGCCGCCGATGGTGAGGGTGAAGGCGCCCAGGCCCCGGATGCCGAAGGTGTGCGTGCCGCTCTCCCGCGGGGTGAACGTGCCGGTCAGTTCGACGGTGTGGAGGGTGTCCCGGGTGACGCCGTCGGGGAGGTCGGAGCCCATCCACTGGATCTGCCCGCCGGGTGCGCCGCGTGTGCCGAGCACCCGGCCGGCGGCGTCGCGGCAGACCGCGCGCAGATCGAGACCCGGCTCCCCGGTGGCGAGTTCGGTGCTGGGATCGGCGCCGACGGTGTACGTGAGGGTGCCCTCGGGCAGGGCCGCGGTGAGGGCGTCGAGCGGGGAGACGGTCCGGGACGGGAAGACGGTGGCGGAGCCGCCGCCGAGGACACGGGCGTCCCGGGCGGCGGCGCCGGCCAGCGCGACCGTGCCGGGCCGCAGGGGCAGGGCGGGGCGCTCGCCGCGCGCCTCGTTCCGTACGAGGACGAAGGAGCGGCGGGCGATCTCCCGGGCCAGGGCCTGGCCGTCTACCTGCCGCGGCGGCTCGGCGACCACCGGTTCGGCGCCGGCCAGGATGCCGACACGGGCGGCGAGCCGCAGCACGTTCCGTACGGCGGCGTCGACCCTCGCCTCGGCGACCTCGCCCGCGCGCACGGCCCGGGCGAGGGCCTCGCCGTACACGGTGACCGGGCCGGGCATGGCGATGTCGAGGCCGCCCTCGATGGCGCCGGCCGTGGAGCGGGCGGCCGCCCAGTCGGAGACGTTGACGCCGTCGAAGCCCCATTCGCCGCGCAGGACTTCCTCGACGAGGTGGTGGTGCTCGGTCATCGTGGTGCCGTTGACCGTGTTGTAGGCGGTCATGACGCCCCAGGGGCGGGCGCGGGCGACGATCGCCTCGAACGGGGCCAGGTACAGCTCGCGCAGGGTGCGTTCGTCCACCAGGTTGTTCACGGTGAAGCGTTCGGTCTCGGCGTCGTTGGCGACGAAGTGCTTGACGGTGGTGGCGACGCCGCCGGACTGCACGCCGGTCACATAGCCGGCGCCGATCCGTCCCGTCAGGTACGGGTCCTCGCTGTAGGCCTCGAAGTGGCGGCCGCCGAGCGGCGACCGGTGCAGGTTGACGGTGGGCGCGAGCAGCACGTGCACGCCCTTGCGGCGGGCCTCCTGGGCGAGCAGCACCCCTGCCCGGCGGGCCAGTTCCGGGTCCCAGGCGGCGGCGAGCGCGGTCGGGGAGGGCAGGGCGACGGAGGGGTCGTCGGCGGTCCAGCGCACACCCCGGACGCCGATCGGTCCGTCGGACATGACGAGGGACGTCAGGCCGATCTCCGGCAGCGCGGGCAGCGTCCACATGTCCTGCCCGGCCAGCAGCCTGGTCTTGGCGTCGAGCCCGAGCCGGGCGAGCGCGGCCTCCACGACCGCCTCACGAGCCTGTTCCCCAGGGTCTCCCACCATCGCGGTGCCTCCTCGTCGAAGTCCGTCCGGTGTTTCCATCCTGCCCAGCCGGCGGCCCCGGCCTACTGCCCCCAGGCGACGGCCAGCGCCTTGCTCAGCAGACACACCAGAGCGAAGGCGACCGCCCACCCCGTCGCCCCGGCAAGGAACAGCGCGGCCACGCCGGCGCCGAACCACAGCAGTTCGAAGACGACGCGGACCGCGCCGCGCGTCTTGTGCGCCGCCTTCTGCGATCCGAACAGCGCCCACAGCACGACCAGTACGGCGGGCGCGCCGATCCCGAGCAGCCAGGCGAGCGGGGCGGCGACGTCGAGGGTGAACCCCCAGTAGGCGGTGGCGGCCAGGGCGCCCAGTTCGATGAGGAACAACACGCCCAGATTGGCAGCCTTCATGCTGCCGCAGGCTAGGCGGGGAACGCGGCGCCTGCCAACTCGGTTTACTCCGCCGTCGGGCGACTGCCGGTCTTGTGTGGCTGAGAGCGCGCAGTTCCCCGCGCCGCCGGGGGGCTGCGCCCCCCGGCGTGTGCTTATCCGCCGGCCGGTACCGCCGCCACTACCTCGATCTCGATCTGGGCCTCCGGCCGGAACAGGCGTGGTACCTCGAAGGTCATGCTGGTGGGCGGGGTACCGGTGAGGAACTCCCGTCGTACGGCGCCGTATTCCTCCAGGCGGGAGATGTCGGTCAGGTAGGTGCGGATGTTGATGACGTCCGCGAGGGTGGCGCCGTGCGCGTTCAGCAGCGCGGCGATCGTCTCGAAGACGCCCCGGGACTGCTCGGCGAGGGTCGCGCCCTCGGCGATCTGCCCGGAGAGGTACAACAGGGCGCTGCCGTCGGCGTGTTCGACGCGGGCGACCTGGGAGTAGTAGGGGCTGAGGGGCTGGGGCGCGGAGGCGGGGTCGTCCAGAGTGATGTGCACGGGGCTCCTTGAGGGCGGTCTCAGTCACGGGCGATGAGGTGGGCGACGGCGCGCGCGAGGTCGGCGTGGGCCAGGGCGGGGTCGGCGCAGACGTCCCGGTACTGGGCCAGGGCGGCTTCCACGGCGGGCAGCCGGGTGGTCTTCACGGCCAGTTCCAGGTCCTTCACGGCGAGCGCGGTGTCGAAATGGACGCCCCCGGCGAAGGCGCGGGCGACGACGGCACCGAGCGGGCCGTTCGCGAGGGCGGTACGGGCCGTGTCCGGGTCCAGACCGAGCGCACCGGCCAGCCGCAGTGCCTCGGCTACCACCGCGATCCCGCCGATCACCGCGGTGTTGGCGACCAGCTTGAGCGCGGCGCCCGTGCGAGCGTGACCCGGTCGCCGAGCCGGTCGGCGAGTTCGCGTACCGCGTCCGGTCCGACGGTCGACATCTCCACCCAGTGCGCGCCGGTCCGCACCGCCGGGACGGCGTCGGCGGCGACCGAGGCGACCGCGGCGGGGCCGGCGAGCATCGTCACCACGACATCGGCGTCCCGGACCGCGTCGGCGGGGGACGCGGCGAGCACGGCGCCCCCGGTGACGAGCGGTGCCGCCTTGGCGGCGGTGCGGTTCCAGACGGTCAACGGGTGCCCGGCGGCGAGGAGTCGGCCGGCCATGGGCGCACCCATGTGGCCCAGGCCGAGGAAGGCGACCTTCTCCAACTTCTCGATCTTCTCCATGCGCTCGACGCTAGGCCCGCCCCACGGATGCGACAAGCGAATGTCTAGCATCGCTGTCATGCGAAGCACGCATGGCAGGCCCGTTCGCGAGGTCCCCGATCTGTCCACCGCGTGGCTGCGGGTGTTCCTGGAGGTCGCCCGGAGCGGTTCGTTCACCGTGGCCGCGCGGACGCTCGGCTGGACTCAGTCGGCGGTGTCCCGGCAGGTGGCGTCGCTGGAGGCGGCGCTCGGCGGGACGGCGCTGTTCGACCGGCTGCCCAGGGGCGTACGGCTCACGGAGGCGGGCCGGGCGCTGGTCCCGCACGCGGAGGCGGTCACCGAGTCGCTGCTCGGCGCGGCCCGCGAGCTGACCGCGCTGCGTGAGGTGGCGGGCGGACGGCTCAGGTTCGGCGCGTTCCCGACGGCCGACGCGGCGCTGGTGCCGCACACCCTGGCCGCCTTCCGCGCCCGTCACCCGCACGTCCGGGTGTCGCGCGAGGAGGGCCTCACGCCCGCCCTGCTGGACCGGCTGGCCACCGGCCACCTCGACCTGGCGATCGTCTCGACGACCGGCCGCGTCCCGTTGGACGCGTACGAACTCCACCATCTCCTCGACGAGTCCCTGTACGTGGCCGTCCCCGCCGGCCATCCCCTGGCCGGTGCCGGGGAGGTCCGGCTGGACCTGCTCGCCGACGCCGACTGGGTCTCCGGCGGTCCCCGCCCCGAGGGCACCCTGCTGGACGCGGCCCTGCGCCGGGGCTTCCGGCCCCGGGTGGCGCATGTCGTGGCCGAGTGGACGGCCAAGCAGGGGTACGTCGCGGCGGGCCTCGGTGTGGCCCTGGTCCCGGCGCTGGCCGCCGAGTCCGTACGGCCCGACGTGGCCCTGCTGCGGGTGCTCGACGAGGGGGCACCGGCCCGGGCGGTGTACGCGGCGGCGGCGCGGGGGCGCGCGCTCGCCCCGGCGGCCCGGGCGTTCCTGACGGCACTGCGGGAGGCCGCGGCCCGGGTCCCCGGCTGAACCGCCCCATGGCGTGGGCCACTTCCGTCACGCGATACTGCGGCCGTCCGGCACGACCGCACCCCACTGCGACGGAAGGACCCGAACCCCCTTGACTGCCATACGCCTTCGGATGGGCATTCTCGGTCTCACCCTGCTCGCGGGACTGGCCGTCCCGACGACCACGGCCTCCGCCACGACGGCAGCCGCGCCGACCGTCGAGGAACAGCGGCTCGACAAGGCCGTGCCCCAGGAGATCCTGCGGCGCTCCGGATTCGACACCGTCGCCCCGGACTTCGCCCGCGCGCTGGACCGGGCGCGGAGCTTCGCACAGGCCCGTCGTGTCGTCGCGCGCGAGGGATCGGCGCTGTGGCGGCGGGCGGTGGACCGGGCGCAGGGCCGGGGCCCGGCGGAATCAGAAGGGCGCGAAGCGCTTCCTTGGAAGGGTGGTGGGGGGAGACGGGCGGGCCTCAGCCGGGACGACGACCGGCCGCTGTACTGGGCGCGGCTGGGGATGACCCGTGAAGTGCGGGCGTGGGAGCCCGGGTTCGGGCTGAGCGAGGAGCGGCGCGGGGCGCTGCTGGACGAGTTGGAGCGGACCTCGCGGGGTCAGGCGGACATCCGGTATCCGGCGCGCGGCAAGGGCATCAAGCGCATCCTCGTCACCGGGTTCGACCCCTTCACCCTCGACCGTGACATCCGTATCTCCAATCCGTCCGGGGCCTTGGCGCTGGCCCTGGACGGCACGGTGATCGAGACGGCGGACGGCCCGGCGCGGGTCGAGACGGCGGTCTTCCCGGTGCGCTGGCAGGACTTCGCGCAGGGGACGGTGGAGCGGACGCTGCGGCCGTACCTGCCGGAGGTGGACCTGTTCACGACCGTGAGCCAGGGGCGGGTCGGGCGGTTCGACGTCGAGCGCACCAACGGGGCCTGGCGGGGCGGCTTCCCCGACAACGACAACGTCTCCCGTACGGAGACCGTCCCGGTGACCGACCCGGCCACGCAGCCCCAGTGGACGACGACGACCCTGCCGTACCAGCGGATCGTGGCCGCGGACACGGGACGTTTCCCGGTGTACGACCACACGGAGGTCACCGAGATCCCGGCTGGGGGTGCCCCCTCTGGGGGAGGCACCGACCCCGTCGTACGGGCGGACGGCCCGACCCCCGGTTCGACGGCGCGCGCCGGGGGCGGCGGGGACTACCTCTCCAACGAGATCGCCTACCGGGCCACGCTGCTCCGGGACCGGCTCGGCCTGCACGGCACGCTGCCCGGCGGCCATGTGCACACGCCGGTCCTCCGGTTCGGCTCCGGCAACACCGACCCGGCGACCGGCACGGTCACGGATCCGGAGTTCGTCCGGAACCGGCTGGACATCATCGCGCAGGTACGGGCGATCGTGACGGTGGCGGCGGACGCGACGTTCAGGAGGTGACCCTCTCGTCGTCCTCGGTCTCGTCCGGCTCCTCGGCGTTCTCCTCGCCCAGCAGGTCACGGGCGAGGAGGGTCGCGCCCGCGACCGCTCCCGGCATCAGGAACACCGCGACGACCGGGACCAGGAAGGCCAGGCCGAGGGGGGTGCCGAAGCCCCAGACCAGGGTCTTGCGGGAGCGGAGCAGGGTGAGGCGGGTGCGGAGTTCGACGCCGCGGCGCTGGAGGGCGACGGCGGTGAGTTCCTCGGTGAGGAAGGAGCCGGTGACGAAGAAGCCGAGCACCGGTATGACCGTCTGGCCGACGAAGGGCAGCAGGCCGAGGGCGAACAGCAGGACGCCCCAGACGGCGGCGCGGAGCACGATGCGCAGGCTGTCGCGGGCGGAGATCCACAGCTCGCGCCAGAGCGGGAGGCCGGACTCGGGTGCCGTCCCGTCGGGTGAGACGTCCCGGTCGACCTTCTCGGAGAGGCTCTCGTAGAAGGGCTGGCCGACCAGCAGCGTCACCGCGGTGAAGGTGACCACGGCGAGCAGCAGGCCGAGGGCGAAGAGGACCACCGTGAGGAAGCCGCGGAAGAGGCCCTGCCAGGGGCTCGACCAGTCGTCGGCGAACGGGGTGGTCCAGGCGACGAAGTCCTCGCCCCACACGGCGAGCGCGATCAGCGCCGCCGCGTACAGGACCAGGGCGATCAGGCCGGGGAGCAGGCCGAAGCCGTACTGCTTGCCGTGCCGGGCCACCCAGCGCTGGCCCTTCAGGAGATAACCGAAACCCACCCCGAGATCACGCATGGGGGAACCCTATCGGGGCGCGCCGGGGCCGTGGCGGGGGGCGTCCGGCCCTCAGGCGTCCAGCATCCGCCGCAGCAGGTCCCGCAGCGCGAGCCGCTCCTCGTCGGACAGTCCGGCCAGCGGTTCGCGGGCGAAGCGCAGGCCCTCCCGCAGGTCCCGGGCGACCCTGCGGCCCTCGTCCGTGGCGGCGGCCAGCTTCACCCGGCGGTCGGCCGGGTCGGGGCGGCGCTCCACCAGGCCGCGGTTCTCCAGCCGGTCCACGATCCCGGTGACGTTCGACGGCTCGCACTTCAGCTTCTGCGCCAGCTTGCGCATGGGCAGCGGCTCCAGGGAAAGCAGACTCAGCAGCCGGGCCTGTGCGCCGGTGAGCGCGTGTTCGCCCGCCGCCTCCTCGTAGTCGGCGTAGAACCGGGACACGACGTCCCCGATGAGCTCGACGACCTCCATGGTCAGCTCGTCGGGGCGGCGGGTCTTCTGTGGGGTGGACATGCCCTCCAGAATACCCCGTTACTTGACATCCTGAAATATTCAGGAGCATGGTTGTTTCAGGTACTGAAGTAAATTTGGAAAGGCGCAGTCATGATCAACCGCGAATGGCACCTGCTCAGCCGCCCGGTCGGCTGGCCGAAGCCCGAGGACTTCGCCCTGGTCGAGGCGGAGGTCCCCACCCCGGGCGAGGGCCAGGTGCTGGTGCGGAACAAGTACCTCTCCGTCGACCCGTACATGCGCGGCCGCATGAGCGCCGCCAAGTCGTACGTCGCCCCCTTCGAGCTGGGCAAGGTCATGCAGGGCGGGGCGGTCGGCGAGGTCGTCGCCTCCAACGCCGAGGGCATCGCCGCCGGTGACCACCTGCTGCACTTCTTCGGCTGGCGCGAGTACGCGGTCGTGGACGCGAAGCACGCCGTCAAGGTCGACCCCGAGGCCGCGCCCCTGTCGACGTACCTCGGCGTCCTCGGCATGACCGGCCTCACCGCCTACGCCGGCCTGCTGCGCACCGCCTCCTTCAAGGAGGGCGACTCCGTCTTCGTCTCCGGCGCGGCCGGTGCCGTCGGGAGCCAGGTCGGCCAGATCGCCAAGCTCAAGGGCGCCTCGCGGGTCATCGGCTCGGCCGGGTCCGACGAGAAGGTGAAGCTGCTGGTGGAGGAGTACGGCTTCGACGCCGCGTTCAACTACAAGGCCGGGCCCGTGGGCGAGCAGCTGCGCGAGGCCGCCCCCGAGGGTGTCGACGTCTACTTCGACAACGTCGGCGGCGACCACCTGGAGGCGGCCATCGGCCTGCTCAACCAGGGCGGCCGGATCGCGGTCTGCGGCATGATCTCGGTCTACAACAACACCGAGCCCGCCCCCGGCCCGAAGAACCTCGCCCGCCTCATCCAGACCCGGGGCCGCATCGAGGGCTTCCTGGTCGGCGACCACTACGACCTCCAGCCGCAGTTCGTCCAGGAGGTCGGCGCCTGGGTACGCTCCGGCGAGCTCAAGTACCGCGAGACGGTCGTCGAGGGCATCGAGAACAACCTGGAGGCGTTCCTCGGCGTGCTGCGCGGCGACAACACCGGAAAGATGATCGTCAAGCTCTGACCGATCCCAAAAGCACCGTGACGCCCGCCGACGGCGGTCGTTGCGTACGACGGAGGCCGTGACCCTAGGACGTGGGGCCACGGCCTCCGCCCTCGGCTCACAGTCCCAGCGAGACCGCTGCGCGGGCCCGCGACGGCCTGGGAACCGCCCGCACCGGCCTGCTGTCCTGCCCGCCCGACGGCGGTCGTCGCGTACGACGGAGGCCGTGACCCCTGGACGTGGGGCCACGGCCACCGCCCCCGGCTCACAGTCCCAGCGCCGCCCGGTGCACCGCCCTGGCCAGCCGGTCGTTCTCCGGGGCCGCACCGCCCGGGAAGGCGAACCGGCGGCGGGTGTAGCCGTAGGCGAGACCGCTGCGCGGGTCCGCGAAGGCCTGGGAGCCGCCCGCGCCGGCGTGCCCGAACGCCCCCGCGCCGAGGAAGGGGTGCCAGGCGTCCGCGGTCGCCTGGAAGCCCAGGCCGTACGCCTTGTGGCCGCGGGCCACCAGGTCGTAACCGGCGGAGTGCAGCTGCCCGAACTCCGCCACCGTGTCCGGCTTCAGCAGCGGCGCCTTGCCGTCGACGTCGCTGATCACCGCCGCGTACAGCCCTGCAAGGCCGCGCGCCGAGGCGACCCCGCCGACCGACGCCGGGCCCTTGGCGCGGACCAGGCGGTCGTTGGGCAGCGCCTGGATGTCGGTCGGCTCGGCCGCGTGCCGGTTGAAGGCGATGGACGCCAGCGTGTGCGGCCCGCTCGGCAGCTCGTCCAGCAGGGCCTGCTGCTTCGCGGTCGGCAGCATCGGCTGGACGCTGCGGAAACGGGGCTCCCGGGAGGGCGGCAGGCCCAGGTGGAAGTCCAGTCCGTAGGGGGCGCGCACCCGCTCCTCGTGCAGCTCCTGGATCGTCCGGCCGGTGGCGCGCCGCACCACCTCGCCGGTCAGGGCGCCGATGACCAGCGCGTGGTAGCCGAAGCCCGTGCCGGGCCGCCAGAACGGCCGCTGGTCGGCGAGGCGTTCGGCCATCGCCCGGTCGTCGGCCAGCTCCGCCGGGCTGAAACCGGTGTCGGTGCCGACCAGGCCCGCGCGGTGCGCCAGCAGATCGCGCAGGGTCAGCGCGCCCTTGCCCTCGGCGGCGAACTCGGGCCAGTAGTAGGTGACTTTGCGGTCCAGTTCCAGTGTGCCGTCCTGCACGAGCAGCGCCACGACCAGATGGGCGGCTCCCTTGGTCGACGAGTACACCCCGTACAGGGAGCCTCCGTCGACGTCCTCCCCCGCCCACAGGTCGACGACCCGCCGGCCGTCGACGTACGCGCACAACTGCCCTTCGTAGTCGTCCCGTTCCGCTGCGACGAACGCGGCGAACTCCTCGCGCACCGCCTCGAAGCCGTCGGCGACCGTGCCGTTGACGGTGATCTCCTGCGTCATCCGCGTGCCTCCTCCGGGTGATTCCCTAGATCGAATACGGCGCGACGCGTCCCTTCGACTCAACCGCTTTCTTCGTCTGTTGGCGCCCTGGTCTCCCCGATGTCCCCTGCGGACGGGCCGCAGCGTGCATGCTGGTGGCGGGTGCGCCCGGAGCGGGCGGCGGCGAGGCGGGAGGGGCCCATGGCGACGATTCCTTCGCTCCCCAGCAGGGATGACGTGCTGCGCATGGCACGCGGCACGACCGACATCACCGGCCAGCTCCTGGACACGGCCGGCAACATCACGAAGATCGCCATCAACACCCTCGACCCACGGGACGGTTCGGGCACCGAACTGCTGCGGGTACTGCGCCGGACGACGGCCGAACTGGCCGAGGCCAGCGCCTCACCGCAGGCGCAGGAGGCGTTCTACCGCATCGTCGACACCCTGACCCGGCTGGGCACGACCGGCGCCCCGCTGGCCACGCACCCGGTCAGCGCGCCGGCCCAGGCCCTGCTCGCCGCCCTCGGCGACAGCCTGCTCCCGGTGCTGGACGCGGTGGAACCGGCGGTGGAGGAGTGCGCGGCCGTGGCCGGGGAGCTGGCCGAGGCGCTGTCCCCGCTGCTGCCCGCGACGGCGGGGCTCGCCGCGGGCCTCCTGCTGGCCCTGACGCCGGTGCTGCGGGCGGCGGCCGAGGTCCTGCGTGACTCCACGCCCGAGCTGCGCCGCGTCGCCGACGCCCTGACCGCCGCGCTCGCTCCGCTGCTGCCCCTCCAGGTGGCCCTGGCGGAGCGCACGGCCGCGGTCGCCGCCGACGTCGTCCGCGCCGCCCTGCCGCCCCTCGCCGACCTCACGGAGGCGGCCGCGGCGGCCACCAAGACAGCTCGGCCGGCCCTGCTCGCGGGTGAGGAACTCATCGTGGCCGGCCTGGAACACCTCCAGCCCTTCCTCCTGACAACCGCCTCCCGCACCGGCCAGGTGGCCCGCGCGGTCGCACTCCGCGTCTCGGCGGCGGCCAGCCCGGCGGCCGACCGGAGTGTGGTGGTGGCGGTGACACCGGCGTAGCGCCCGCCCGGCGGATCAGGGCCGCGGGAAACCGGCGGTGTCCCGCCGAGGCGGGTGAGCGGGGCCGGACCGGGCGGGCGGAGTCGCCGTCAGGTTACGTGCACCACCACAGGAACCGATTGCACGTCTGCGTAGGCGAAGGTTTCGGAGTGGGGTCGGACGTGGTCGGGTCGACGGTCGGGGTGGCCGTCGGCCGGGTCGTCGCGGGCGTCGTCGGGGTCGACGTGGCACCGCCGGCGCCGGTGGTCGCCGACTGCTGCGCCTGGTCGGTGTCCTTGCCGTCCGGGGATGCGGAGGCCTTGGACTTCTCCTTGGACTTGGCGGACTCCGAGGGCGACAGGGACGCGGACGGGTCCGCCGAGGCGGTGCCGCCAGTGCCCCGTGGGGCGTCGTCCACGGGCTTGGCCGTCCGATGCGGGCCGGAGGTCGACGTACCGCCGTCCGCCGACTCGCCCCCGGCCGCCGCGGGGTCCGGGCTGGAGAAGCCGGGGGCGTCGATGCCCAGCTCGGCGAGGCTCAGTCCGCCCGCCGCCAGGACGAAGCCCGCGGCGATCAGGAGGGTGCGCCGACGCCGGCGGCGGTGTGCCGCGGCCTTGCGATCGCGACGACTCGCGGCCGAGTCCGCGGGACCCGCGTCGACCCCGCGGCCACGCGCCCGGCGCCGGTTCGCCGCCCGGCCCTGCGGTTCGTCGCCGGAGTCGTCCTCCACGCCCCCTTCATCGCCTTCGTCGCCGTCGCCCCGCTCGTCCACCGCGTGCTCGTGCGGTTCACCGTCGGAGTGAAGGCCCTGCGGGTACGACTCGTCGGGGTGGGACTCCTCCACACCCCCGTGCGGGTACCCCTCGTACGCGTACGGCGTCCCGGGCGCGCCCGCCTGCGCGTACGCGGGAGACGTCGTGGCCGGTGCGCCGCACCCGGGGCAGGCGAGGGCGCCGTTGAGGTGCCGTCGGCACGGGTGGCAGTAGTCCATGACGCGGGAAGAGTAAGTTCCCGGACGGTAACGTTCCTAGGCACCCCTGTGAAGGTTTGGTGGGGGACCGAAAGAGCTCTCGAAAGCCTTGCCGAAACCGTTACCCGTTCGACCCATTGACACCCCTACCGCCCCGTCCTTACTGTCACGCCAGCATTTCGAACGTGTGACGAAATCTCGAACAGCTGAGGGGCAACCGCCGTGCGTATCACCGGAATCAGCACACACGTGGTCGGGACGCCGTGGCGCAACCTGACCTACGTCCAGGTGCACACCGACGAGGGGATCACCGGAGTCGGCGAGACCCGGATGCTCGGTCACACCGACGCGCTGATCGGCTACCTGCGGGAGGCCGAGGCCAACCACATTCTCGGTTCCGACCCATTCGCTGTCGAGGACCTCGTGCGCCGTATGAAGTACGGCGACTACGGCCGTGCCGGTGAGATCGTGATGTCCGGCATTGCGGTCGTCGAGATGGCCTGCTGGGACATCAAGGGCAAGGCCCTGGGCGTGCCCGTCTGGCAGCTGCTGGGCGGCAAGGTCACCGACAAGGTGAAGGCGTACGCCAACGGCTGGTACACCACCGAGCGCACCCCGGAGGCGTACCACAAGGCCGCCCAGGGGGTCATGGAGCGCGGCTACAAGGCGCTCAAGATCGACCCCTTCGGCACCGGCCACTTCGAGCTCGACCACGAGCAGTCCCTGTACGCCGTCTCCCTCATCGAGGCCGTGCGGGACGCGATCGGCCCGGACGCCGAGCTGATGCTGGAGATGCACGGCCGCTTCTCCCCCGCCACCGCCGTCCGGCTGGCCAAGGAGCTGGCCCCCTTCAAGCCGGCCTGGCTGGAGGAGCCGGTGCCGCCGGAGAACCTCAAGGCGCTGGAGAAGGTCGCCGCCAAGGTGGACATCCCGGTGGCCACCGGTGAGCGCATCCACGACCGGATCGAGTTCCGCGAGCTCTTCGACAGCCAGTCCGTGGACATCATCCAGCCGGACGTCGGCCACATCGGCGGCATCTGGGAGACCCGGAAGCTGGCCGCCACCGCGGAGACCCACTACATGCTGGTGGCCCCGCACAACGTGGGCGGGTCCGTACTGACCGCCGCCTCCCTCCAGGTCGGCTTCACCTCCCCCAACTTCAAGATCCTCGAGCACTTCAACGACTTCGCCGACGCGGAGATCAAGAAGGTCGTCAAGGGCGCCCCCGAGGTCGTCGACGGCTACTTCCACCTCTCCGACAAGCCGGGTCTCGGCGTCGAGCTGGACACCGACGCGGCGGCCGAGTTCCCGCAGCAGCAGGCCCGGTTCGACCTGTGGGCCGAGGGCTGGGAGCAGCGCAAGCCGAAGGGCACCCAGAAGTGAGCACCGCCGTCGTCGTCGAGGCACCGGGCGCCCACCGGGTCGTCCCGCACGAGCCGCGCGAGCCGGGCCCCGGTGAGGCGCTGGTCGCCGTGCACGCGGTGGGTATTTGCGGAAGCGACCGCGAGGTGTACCAGGGCAACCGGCCCGAGGGGTACGTCCGTTACCCGCTCACGCCCGGCCACGAGTGGTCCGGGACCGTGCGGGCGGTGGGCGCCGGGGTGCCGGCGAGCCTGGTCGGCCGCAAGGTCGTCGGCGAGGGCTTCCGCAACTGCCAGGTGTGCGACCGCTGCCACGCGGGTGAGACCACCCTGTGCAGCGCGGGGTACGAGGAGACCGGCTTCACCCAGCCGGGCGCCATGGCCGGCACGCTCACCCTTCCGGCCCGGCTGCTGCACGCGCTGCCGGAGGACGCCGACCTCACCGCCGCCGCCCTGCTGGAGCCGGCCGCCTGTGTCGCGGCCGCCGCGCTGAAGGCGAACGCCCGGCCGGGCGAGCGGGTGGCGGTGGTGGGCACCGGGACCCTCGGGATGTTCGCCGTGCAGTTCCTGAAGGCGGTGTCCCCGGCCGAGCTGCTGGTCGTGGGCACCCGGAACGACCGCGAGGCGCTGTCGCGGCAGTTCGGCGCCACCGACTTCCGGCTGAAGGACCAGGAGCTCGGGGACGACTTCGACGTGGTCATCGAGACCGCCGGGTCCGCGTCCGCCGCGCGCACGGCCGCCGCCCTGCTCCGGCGTGGCGGGCGGCTGGTCCTGACGGGCATCCCGGCGGCGGGCGCCGACGGTCTCGACCCGACCGACCTCGTCGTCCGGCAGCTGGAGGTGCACACCGTCTTCGGTGCGCCGCCGGACGCCTGGGCGCACACGGTCCGGGTGTTCGGTGCCGGGCTGCTGGATCCGCTGCCGCTGGTCACGCACGAGCTGCCGCTGACCGAGTTCTCGCAGGCCATCGAGCTGGTCGGGGCAGGCGACCCGAAGGTCGGCAAGGTGCTGCTCCGCCCCTAGCCGTACGCCGGTACGGGGGTGACCTGACGACCCCCGTACCGGCGTACACCACCAGCTTTTTTCATACCCCGAGCCGCGAACCTCGTCCGAAATACCGAACATTAAGGACAGCTTGTGACCGACGCTTCCGCCACGGCAGCCCGCAGGCCCGGTGAGCAGGCGCTCACCGCGCTCGGCCTGGGCGCACCCGCCCTCGACCCCGCCGACGCCTCGCCCCACTCCTTCCCGGGCGGCGGTCGCTGGCGCACCGAGATCCCCTCGTGCGAGGGTCCCGAGGCGCTGGCCGTCGTCCTGAAGGAGGCCTCGCGACTCGACGTGCCCATCCACCGCATCAGCCAGGGCAGCGGTGTGTGGATGCTGACCGACGCCGAGATCACCGAGATGGTCGATGCCACGGGCGAACGCGACATCGAGCTCTGCCTGTTCACGGGGCCGCGCGGCACCTGGGACATCGGCGCCTCGGTGCGCACCGACTCCCGTGGGGCGGGCCTGAGGGCGCGCGGTCACGACGCGGTCGCCGGCTGCGTCGAGGACGCCATCAGGGCCACCGAACTGGGCGTCAAGTGCCTCCTCGTCGCCGACGAGGGCGTGCTGTGGACGCTGCACCGGGCGCGTGAGCAGGGCATCATCCCCGCCGACACCACGCTGAAGGTCTCCGCGCTGATCGGACCGGTCAACCCCGCCTCGTATGCGGTGTACGAGGGGCTCGGTGCCGACTCCGTCAACGTGCCCAGCGACCTGACGCTCGATCACCTCACAGAGATCAGACGGGCCTCCGCCGCCCCCATGGACATGTACATCGAGGCGCCCGACGACCTCGGCGGATACATCCGCATGTACGAGGTCGCCGAGCTGATCCGGCGCGGCGCGCCGCTCTACCTGAAGTTCGGCCTGTCCAAGGCCCCCGGTATCTACCCGTACGGCCACCACATGCGGGACCTGACCCTGGCCACGGCCCGGGAGCGGGTGCGGCGCGGCCGGCTGGCCCTCGACCTGCTGGAACGGCACGGAGTCGGCGGCGCCATGGCGCCCCTCGGCTCGCGGCTGCCCGGCACTCTGAAGCGGTTCGGAACTTCCGCATAACGTTCCGGAAAACGCGCTTCACAAAACAGGACGCGAACCAACAGAATCCAACGCACCTCGATCGTCCCGGCAGTGCTAGTCGAGCCGTCACCGCACCGCCGTACCGAGCCCGTTCCCACACATCAAGGATGATGATCATGCGTACTCGCAGAGCCGCCATAACCGCCGTGGCCGGAGCGGCCTCCCTCGCCCTCACCCTGACCGCCTGCGGCCAGAACAGCGACGGCGGCAGCAAGGAGAACAAGGGCAGCTCCAAGGGCGGCACGATCGGCATCGCGATGCCGACCAAGTCCTCCGAGCGCTGGATCGCCGACGGCAAGAACGTCGTCAAGGACCTCGAGGCCAAGGGCTACAAGACCAAGCTGGTCTACGGCGAGGACGACCCGGACACCCAGGTCTCCCAGATCGAGAACCTGATCACGCAGGGCGTCAAGGGCCTGATCATCGCGGCCATCGACAACAAGTCCCTGAACAACGTGCTCCAGGAGGCCGCGGACGCCGACATCCCGGTCATCTCCTACGACCGTCTGATCCTCGGCACCAAGAACGTCGACTACTACGCCTCGTTCGACAACGAGAAGGTCGGCAGGCTCCAGGGCACGTACATCGTGCACAAGCTCGGTCTGGACAGCGGCAAGAAGGGCCCGTTCAACATCGAGCTGTTCGCCGGCTCCAACGACGACAACAACACCCGCTACTTCTTCAACGGCGCGATGAGCGTGCTCCAGCCGTACATCGACAAGAAGCAGCTGGTCGTCAAGTCCGGGCAGACCGCGCTGAACAAGATCACCACCCTGCGCTGGGACGGCGCCACCGCGCAGAAGCGCATGGAGGACATCCTGACCTCCACGTACTCGAGCGCCAAGGTCGACGCCGTACTCTCGCCCTACGACGGCATCTCCATCGGCATCCTCGCCGCGCTGAAGTCGGACGGCTACGGCTCCAAGAGCAAGCCGCTGCCGGTCATCACCGGCCAGGACGCCGAGATCGCCTCGGTGAAGTCCATCATCGCCGGCCAGCAGACGCAGACCATCTACAAGGACCTGCGCAAGCTCGCCGAGGTCGCCACCACCATGGTCGACGACGTCATCAAGGGCAAGAAGCCGCAGATCAACGACACCAAGTCGTACAACAACCGCATCAAGGTCGTCCCCGCCTACCTGCTCCAGCCGGTGAGCGTCGACAAGACCAACTACGAGGACGTCCTGGTCAAGGGCGGCTACTACACCGACGCCCAGCTCAAGTGATCCCGCCCACCCCGACCACACACTGATTGGAAGGCACAACCATGGCGGGACCCGTCCTGGAAATGCGCTCGATCGTCAAGACCTTTCCCGGTGTCAAGGCGCTGTCGGACGTCACGCTGACGGTCCGGCAGGGCGAGGTCCACGCCATCTGCGGGGAGAACGGCGCCGGCAAGTCCACCCTGATGAAGGTGCTCTCCGGCGTCCATCCGCACGGCACCTACGAGGGCGACATCCTCTTCGAGGGTGAGACCTGCGAGTTCAAGGACATCCGGGCCAGCGAGCAGCACGGCATCGTGATCATCCACCAGGAGCTCGCGCTGTCGCCGTACCTCTCCCTCGCGGAGAACATCTTCCTCGGCAACGAGCACGCCAAGGGTGGGTTCATCGACTGGAGGAAGACCCTGGGGCACGCCACCGAGCTGCTGCGCCGGGTCGGTCTGACCGACCACCCGGAGACCCGCGTCGCCGACATCGGCGTGGGCAAGCAGCAGCTCGTGGAGATCGCGAAGGCGCTGTCGAAGAAGGTGAAGCTCCTCATCCTCGACGAGCCGACGGCGGCGCTGAACGACGAGGACAGCGACAAACTCCTCGATCTCATCCTGGAGTTGAAGAAGCAGGGCATCACCTCGATCATCATCTCCCACAAGCTCAACGAGATCCGCAAGGTGGCGGACTCGGTGACGATCATCCGCGACGGGCACACCATCGAGACGCTCGACGTGAAGTCGGCGGAGACGACCGAGGACCGGATCATCAGCGGCATGGTGGGCCGCGATCTCGACCACCGCTTCCCCGAGCGCACCCCGCACGAGCCGGAGAAGGGCGCGGCCCCGGCCCTGGAGATCAGGGACTGGACCGTGAACCACCCGATCGACCAGCAGCGCAAGGTGGTCGACGACGTGTCGATCCAGGTGCGGCGCGGGGAGATCGTCGGCATCGCGGGCCTGATGGGCGCCGGCCGTACCGAGCTGGCCATGAACGTCTTCGGGCGCTCCTACGGCCGGTACGCGGGCGGCACGGTCCTCAAGGACGGCAAGGAGATCCGTACCAGGACCGTCGCCGAGGCGGTCGAGCACGGCATCGCCTACGTCACCGAGGACCGCAAGCACTACGGCCTCAACCTCATCGACACCATCAACCGCAACATCTCGCTGACCGCGCTGAAGAAGGTCGCCAAGCGGGGCGTGGTCGACGAGCACGAGGAACGGCAGGTCGCCGAGGGCTACCGCAAGTCCATGAACATCAAGGCGCCCACCGTGTTCGAGCCGGTGGGCAAGCTGTCCGGCGGCAACCAGCAGAAGGTCGTCCTCAGCAAGTGGATCTTCGCCGGTCCCGATGTGCTGATCCTGGACGAGCCGACGCGCGGCATCGACGTCGGCGCCAAGTACGAGATCTACACGGTCATCGACCAGCTGGCCGCCCAGGGCAAGGCGGTCGTCTTCATCTCCTCCGAGCTGCCCGAGCTGCTCGGTATGTGCGACCGCATCTACACCATGGCCGCGGGGCGGCTGACCGGCGAGTTCTCCCGGGCCGAGGCCTCGCAGGAATCGCTGATGCGCCAGATGACGAAGGACAAAGAGGTAACCCGATGAGCACGGATGTGACCGCCAAGACCCCGGCCCCCGCGCCGCCGGGCAAGAGCGGATCGGCGGGCGGCACGGGGCTGCTCCAGCTGATACTGGACGGTCTGCGCCGCAACATGCGGCAGTACGGCATGCTGATCGCCCTCGGTCTGATCGTGGTCCTGTTCCAGGTGTGGACCGGCGGCGACCTGCTGCTGCCGCGCAACGTCTCCAACCTGGTCCTCCAGAACAGCTACATCCTGATCCTCGCGATCGGCATGATGCTGGTGATCATCGCGGGTCACATCGACCTGTCGGTCGGCTCGCTCACGGCGTTCACCGGTGCCTTCGCGGCCGTGCTGACGGTGCAGCACAGTGTGGCGTGGCCCCTCGCGCTGCTGCTGTGCCTGGTCATCGGCGCGGCCGCCGGCGCGGCACAGGGCTTCCTGATCGCCTACTTCGGCATACCGTCCTTCATCGTCACCCTCGCGGGCATGCTGATCTTCCGCGGCCTGACGGAGATGCTCCTGAAGGGCCAGACCCTCGGTCCGTTCCCGGACGGTCTGCAGAAGATGGGCAACGGCTTCCTGCCGGAGGTCGGCCCGACCACCAACTACCACAACATCACGCTGCTGATGGGCTTCGCGCTGATCGCCTTCACGGTCGTCCAGGAGGTCCGCGACCGCAAGCGGCAGCAGGAGTTCGCCCTCGACGTGGCGCCCAGGAACCTCTTCCTGCTCAAGCTCGTCGCCATCGTCGCCGCGATCCTCACGGTCACGATGCTGCTCGCCAGCTACAAGGGCGCGCCGATCATCCTGATCGTCCTGGCCCTGCTGGTGGTCGGCTACGGCTACCTGATGCGCAACGCCGTCTTCGGCCGTCACATCTACGCGATCGGCGGCAACCTGCCGGCGGCGAAGCTGTCCGGCGTCAAGGACAAGAAGGTCACCTTCCTTGTCTTCCTGAACATGGGCGTGCTCGCGGCCCTGGCGGGTCTGGTCGTCGCCGCCCGCCTGAACGCGGCCTCGCCGAAGGCGGGCCTCAACTTCGAGCTCGAGGCGATCGCCTCGTCGTTCATCGGTGGCGCGTCCATGAGCGGCGGTGTGGGAACGGTCCTCGGCGCGATCATCGGTGGTCTCGTCCTCGGCGTGCTGAACAACGGCATGAACCTCCTCAGTGTCGGCACCGACTGGCAGCAGGTCATCAAGGGCCTGGCCCTGTTGGCCGCGGTCGGCTTCGACGTGTGGAACAAGCGCAAGTCCGGTTCGTAAGTCAGCTCGGGCCCCGCCGGAAACGGCGGGGCCCTTCTTCTTGAAGGAGCCGCACATATGGAACTGAACCGACGCACGGTCATAGCAGGAGCCGCGGCCGCGGGTATCGCGGCGACCACCCTCGGCGCGGGCACGGCCGAGGCGGCCCCGGGAGGCAGGAAGCCGGTGAAGGAGCTCTTCGGCAAGCTCGCCGACGGCACGAAGGTCTACCGCTGGTCGCTGGAGAACGGCGGGACCCGGCTGAAGGTCCTCAACTGGGGCGGCGTCGTCCAGTGCCTGGAGATCCCGGACCGGCACGGCCTGCACGCCAACGTGTCCCTGGGCTTCGACAACATCGAGGACTACGTGGCGAAGACCCCGTACTTCGGTGCTCTCATCGGCCGCTACGGCAACCGCATCGGCAAGGGCCAGTTCACCCTGGACGGCAAGTCCTACCAGCTGTCCGTCAACGACGGCGTGAACAGCCTGCACGGCGGCACCCAGGGCTTCGACAAGCACATCTGGGACGTCGAACCCTTCACCAAGGGCTCCGACGTCGGCCTGCACCTGCACTACACCAGCATCGACGGCGAGATGGGCTACCCGGGCACCCTCAAGGCGAAGGTGACCTACACCCTCACCAAGCACGGCGACTGGCTCATCGACTACGAGGCCACCACCGACAAGGCCACCGTCGTCAACCTCACCAGCCACGTCTACTGGAACCTGGCCGGCGAGGGCAGCGGCACGATCGAGAACCACGAGCTCACGATCGCCGCCTCCCGCTACACCCCCACCGACTCGGGCCTGATACCCACCGGCGAGCTGGCGAAGGTCTCCGGCACCCCCTTCGACTTCCGCAAGACCAAGCCGATCGGGCGGGACATCCGGGCCGGCCACGTCCAGCAGGTGCAGGCCAAGGGCTACGACCACAACTGGGTCCTGGACAAGGGCATCACGGCGAAGCCCGAGCACGTCGCGACGCTCCACGACCCGCACTCCGGCCGCACCCTGAAGATCGCCACCGACCAGCCCGGACTCCAGTTCTACTCGGGCAACTTCCTCGACGGCACCCTCACCGGCACCGGCGGCCACACCTACCGCCAGGGCGACGCCCTGTGCCTGGAGACGCAGCACTTCCCGGACTCGCCGAACCAGCCGTCCTTCCCGTCGACCGTGCTCCGGCCCGGGCAGACGTACCGGACGAGGACGGTGCACACCTTCAGCGCGTGAGGTGAAGTCACACTTCTTTCACACGCGTTGAACGGCGGCCCGCCGGTCTCCGTACTCAAGGGTGGCCCGTGCTCCCCCGCACGGGCCACCCTTAAACGGAGGTTTCCTTGGCTGACAACGTCACCTCGTTGTTCCGCAACACGGCGGCGCACAGCCCCTCGATGGCGGCGCTGACGCGCGAGGGCGACGGGTCGGGCCCGGTGGACTTCTGCATCCCGTGCAATCCCTACTTCCCCACTCCCGCCATGTTCGAGTCCATGGCGGGCCGGTTGCGCGACATCATCACGTACTACCCCAGCAGCGCCGACACCATCACGGCCGAGCTGTGCAACCTGCTCCAGCTCCCGCCGAGTTGCGTCGCGATGGGCAACGGCTCGACCGAGTTGATCACCTGGATCGACCACCTGCTGGTCCGTGAGTCCCTCGCCATCCCGGTCCCCACCTTCGGCCGCTGGACCGACCAGCCGATGGAGACCGGCAAGCGGGTGGACATGTTCCCGCTCCAGGAATCGAGCGGCTTCGCCCTCGACCTCTCCCAGTACGCCGAGTTCATCCGGGCCCGAGGCACCCGGGTCGCGGTCATCTGCAACCCCAACAACCCCGACGGCGGCTACCTGCGCAAGCAGCAGGTGGTGCAGTTCATGGACTCGATGGCCGACCTCGACCTCGTGGTCGTCGACGAGTCCTTCCTGGAGTTCGCCGACGCGGAGGCCGACCCGAGCGTGGTCCAGGAGGCGATGCTGCGGCCGAACGTGGTCGTGCTCCGCAGCCTCGGCAAGAACTTCGGCCTGCACGGCATCCGCTTCGGCTACCTGGTCGCGAACCCCGCCCTCGCCACCAAGGTCCGCACCATGCTGCCCAAGTGGAACCTCAACTCCTTCGCCGAGCACGTGGTGTTCATGCTGAAGGAGCACGGCGCCGAGTACGCGCAGAGCCTCCAGCAGGTCCGGCGTGACCGCCTCGACATGGCCAGCCAGCTCTCCGCGCTGCCCGGGCTGACCGTGTACCCCTCCCAGGGCAACTTCCTCTTCGTGCGCCTTCCCGTCGGCGCCGAAGGCACCGTGGTCCGGGACCGGATGCTCTCCGAGCACCGGATCCTGGTCCGCGAGTGCGGCAACAAGATCGGTTCGTCCAGCCGCTTCCTGCGGCTCGTGGTGCGCCCCCAGGTCGACGTGCGTCGCCTGGTATCCGGCCTGGAGTCGGTGCTCTACGGGACCAGGAGGGGAGCCGCCGTACCCGAGCTGGGTACAGGGACCAACTACAGCTCGGGTACGGCGGCCGTAGACCGGCTGGTCAGCGAGACCAACGGGGCCGGAATGCTGGGGCTTGCCGCGCAGGCCGTCGCCGCCGGTCCCACCCCGGGGCTGCCAGTCGCCCCGGCCGCCGGCACCGGCATGCCGCTCCCCGCCGCCGCACCCTCGGTCGGCGCCGGGATGCCGATGCCGGCGGCAGCTCAGGCCGTTCCGCAGCAGGTGCCGCAACAGGTGCCGCAGACGGTCCCCCAGCAGGTGCCGCAGCAGGTGCCGCAGCAGATGCCCCAGCAGATGCCGCAGCAGGCACCCCAGCCGGTCGCGCCCGTGCCCGCCCCCGCACCGTTCCCGGCCCCTGCCCCCGTTCCCACCCCGGTGCCTGCGCCGGCGCCCGCACCGGTGCCTGCCCCCGCGCCCGTGCCCGTGCCCGTCCCCGCGGCGACCGGCCCCACCCCGCCGGGCGTCCCCGCCCGCGGCGGTCTCACCGCGGCCCAGGTACGCGGCATGACCGCCCCGGCCCCCGCCGCCGGCCTGACCCCGGCCCCGGCCACCGGCTGGCCCAACGCACAGAGCTGGCCGAACGCGGCCGGGATGGGACAGACGGGGTGACCCGGCCGGGGCTGCCGGCCTGATCCGAACGACTCCCGCCGCCCTTGGCCAACCGGAGCCTTGACGTCCTGGCACTTTGCCGAACTGACAGCCTACGGACAGCACGCCTCTCTACGGTGCCGTGTCCATGACAGACACCCCACACGCACAAGAGGCAGGCTCCGACGACCGCTCGGTCGGGCGCCGCACCGTGTTGATCGCCACCGGGACGACGGCAGCGGCCCTGGCCGTAGGTGCCGCTGCCGCCCCCGAGGCAGCCTCCGCCGCCACGCGGACGCCGGACACCGCTCCGGCCGCCGCCGCGGCCGTCTGCACCCTCACGAAGGAGATGACCGAAGGCCCCTACTACCTCGACGGAGCGCTCGTCCGCACCGACATCACCGAAGGCAAGGCGGGCGTCCCGCTCAAGCTCGCCCTGACCGTGGTCAACTCCGCCTGCACCCCCGTCAGCAACGCCCTGGTGGAGATCTGGCACGCCGACGCGCTCGGCGAGTACTCCGGCTACGTCGGCAGCAACGGCCACAGCGAGTCGGACGACGGCACGTTCCTGCGCGGCGGCGTCCTCACGAACCCCAGCGGCGTCGCCAACCTCACGACGATCTACCCGGGCTGGTACCGCGGCCGCTGCATCCACATCCACGTCAAGGTGCACACGGGCGTCACCCTGACCTCCGACGGATCGTTCACCGGCGGCAAGACCCTCCACACCGGTCAGCTGTTCTTCAACGAGACGATCACGACCGCGGTCGCCAGGATCTCCCCGTACTCGACCAACACGGTCACCCGCACCACCCTCTCCCAGGACGGCATCTACGACGGCGGAGGCGCCTCGTCCGGCCTCCTCACCCTCACCGCCCTGGGCAGCTCCACCTCCTCCGGGTACACCGGCACGCTCACGCTCGGCGTCAGCGGCTGAGCCCCGTCCGACCCGCGAAGAGGCCGGGCGGCTCCCTCGGAGCCGCCCGGCCCTCACGCGCTCAGGAACTCGGGCACTGCTTCCACGCCATGTGGTACACCGTGCTGATGTCGCCGTCCGTGGAGTCCATGGTCATGAAGCTGACCTTGCCGGACGACCCCGCGGTGACCCGGAGCTCGGTGTTGATGTTGAAGTTCCGCAGCACCCCGCACGGCGCCCACACCAGCTGCGCCCAGTCGGTGCTGTCGGTGGCCTGCCAGTCGTCGTTGTACGGACCGCTGAACGGGTGGTTCTTGAACGCGGTGTTGGACGAGCCCTGGAAGTAGTACGAGGCTCTCTGCGTGCCGCTCGCGCCGGACTGGAGCGAGGCGAAACCGCGGTAGTCGGCGCTCGCGATGGCGTAGGTGAAGCCCTGCGGGACGTGGACGATCAGGTTGAGCTGGCAGTTCTTCCGGAACGCCGTGGGGTCGGAGTTGCCGCCGGCCTGGGCGAGGTAGTCGCTGTAGGTCACCGTGAAAGCCGTGTTGTCCGGGGAGACGGCGACGGCGGCCGTGCCCTGGGGACAGCCGGAGCCGTTCACCGTGGCGACGTCGATGACGATCTTGTCCGGGGGCGGGTCGGTGACCACCGGGGACTCCGCGTGCGCGGGTACCGCGCTGGTGACCAGCGCGGCCACCGCGGCGCTCAGGAGCAGGCCTCGAGCCATGGTTTCTCCCTGTTCTCGGGTGGGGGGTGGGTCGCCCCGGGCCTCAGGAGAAACTGTGTGAAACCTGTGAAGGCCAAAGGGCGTTCGCATCGTAGGAAGCGCCACCGAAGCCGGACAGGGTCAACTCAGGCCATTCACAACGGGGATTTCACGGTCACGGGTTCTCCCAGGCCGCCGGTTCCTCCGCCAGCCTGCGTACCGGTTCCGGCAGTGCGTCCGCCGCGAGGTCGGCGACCGTGACGCCCTCCAGGATGCGGCGCACATTGGCGCGCAGCGCGATCCACAGGGGCAGCAGCGGCTGGGCGGTGCCGGTGTAGGCGAGGCCGGTGGGCCGCTCGCCGCGGACCGACACGATCGGGCCGTCGACCGCGCGGATGAGGTCGGCCACGGTGACGGCCGAGGCCTGGCGGGCCAGCCGGTATCCGCCGCCCCCGCCACGCCGGCTCTCGACGATCCCGGCACGCCGCAGATCCCCGAGGATGCCCTCCAGGAACTTGTGCGGAATGTCCTGCACGGCGGCGATCTCCTCCGCCTTCACCGGGCCGTCACCCTGCCGTACGGCGAGCTCCAGTGCCGCCCGTACCGCGTAATCCGCCCGTGCCGAGATCCTCATGCGTCCATTGTGGGGCGTGGGGCCGTGGAGAATGGCCGGACCCGGTCCCCGTAAGATCGCCCGGGAGGATCCCTTGGCGCTCAGCAGACGTACCTTCAGTGCCCTCGCCGGCTCCGCCGCGCTCGGCTTCGCCCTGGGCGGCAGTGGCGGCCCCGGGGCGCCCTCGGCGTACGCGGCGCGCAGTGTGCCGACCGGCCCGGCGCCCGCGCCGCCCGGCGCGGACGGGCGGCGGCACACCGTCGACCACGACCACTACTCGCTCGTCGTCGACGGCCACCGGCTGGTGCTGTGGTCCGGCGAGATGCACCCCTTCCGGCTGCCCAGCCCGTCCCTGTGGCGTGACGTGCTCCAGAAGATGCGGGCGCACGGCTACAACGCGGTCAGCGTCTACGTGGCGTGGAACTACCACTCCTCCGCCCCGGGGAAGTACGACTTCACGGGCGTCCGCGACCTGGACCTGTTCCTGCGCACGGCCACCGAGACCGGGCTGTACGTGATCCTGCGCCCGGGCCCGTACATCAACGCCGAGATCGACGGCGGCGGCTTCCCGGGCTGGCTGACGGCGACCGGGGGCACCGCGCGCACCGACGACCCGACGTATCTGGGTCACGTCGACCAGTGGCTGACCGCGGTGAACCGGATCGCGCGCCGGCACCTGTTCACGCGGGGCACCGGCACGGTCCTGCTGTACCAGATCGAGAACGAGTACGACGCCCACGTCGACGAGCCGGCCGGCCGGAACTACATGTCCCACCTGTACCGGAAGGTGCGGGCGGACGGGATCGACGTACCCCTCTTCCACAACGACAAGGGCCGCAACGGCTACTGGGTCCCCGGCTCGTTCGGCACCGGTGGTGAGAGGGGCCGGTGGCTGTACGGCTTCGACGGGTACCCGTCGCCGTCCCAGGTGCCGCCGGACTGGGGGCACTTCGGTCCGGGCGGGCCGAAGGGCGGGGCGACCGCGAGTCCACGTACGCCCGGGTTCATGCCCGAGTTCGGGGGCGGCTGGTTCGACCCGTGGGGCGGGGCCTGGTTCGACGGCAAGGGGTACGCGGAGTCGCGGCGCACCCGGGACGCGGCGTACGAACGGCGCTTCTACCTGACCAACCTGGCCAACGGCATCACCCTGCACAACGTGTACATGACCTTCGGGGGCACCTCGTGGGGGTGGCTGCCCGCGCCGGTGGTGTACACGTCGTACGACTACGGCGCCGCCCTCGACGAGGCCCGCAACGTCACCGGCAAGATCGTGCCGATGCACCAGATCGGGCACATGCTCCAGCGCGTGCCCGACTTCGCCAAGCTGGACCGGGCGACGGAGGTGAAGGCGGCCGGGCTGAAGGTGTACCACCTCACCAACCCGGACACCGGCGCCCATGTGTACGTGGCCCGCAACGACGGCGACAAGGAGGTCACCTCCACCCTGCCCACCGCCGCGGGCGAGCTGAAGATCACCGTCCCGGCCCGGGACGCCCGGATGCTGACCACGGGGCTCTCCCTCGGGCACCGGAAGCTGAAGTACTGCACCGCCCAGCCGATGCTGACGCTGACCGCCGGACGGCAGGACATCGCCCTGTTCACGGGCCGCCACGGCGAGATGGCGCACCTGGTGCTCGAGTGCCCGAGCGAGCCGTACGTCACCCGGCTGGACGCCGAGGGGGCCTGGACGTACGACCAGGACGAGCTGCACGTGACCGTGCCCCTCGGCCAGGGCGGTCTGACCCGGGTGCTGGTGGAGCGCGGCGAGAGCGAGACACCGCTGCTGCTGCTCTTCGCCGACGAGGCGTACTCGGTGCGGCTGTTCCCGTACGACACCCCGTCCGGCACCCTGCTGGTCTACGGCCCGGCGCTGCTGCGCCACGCCGAGCTGCGCGGCTCCACCGTCCACCTCACCGGCGACACCATCCAGGAGACCGGCCTGGAGGTGTGGGGGCCGCGCGGGATCGACAGTGTGACGTGGAACGGGCGGCCGGTGGCCACCCGGGTCGCGATGTCCGGGAGCCTGGTGGCCGCGACGGTGCTGCCCGGCGTGGCCGGGGTGCGGCTGCCCGAGCTGGGCGGCTGGCGGATGCGCACGGAGAACCCGGAGGCCGGTCCGTCCTTCGACGACTCGAAGTGGCGGGCCGCCGACCGGACGACGTCGTTCAGCACCACGCCGGTGCCGAAGGGGCAGCCGGTCCTGTTCGCCGACGACTACGGCTTCCACTACGGCGACGTCTGGTACCGGGGTACGTTCACCGACGCCACCGGCATCGAGGAGGTCTCGCTCGCCTACAGCACCGGCACGCAGGGCCTGCTGATGGCCTGGCTGGACGGGGAACCGCTGGGCACGCACCGCATGCCGGTGCCGACCAGGGACACCGCCCGGCAGGGCAGCTGGGCGGACACGGCCGTCCTCCCCGTTCGGGAGGAGCTGCGCGGGCCGGGCCGGCACGTGCTGTCCGTGCTGGTGCGGCGCATGCAGCACGACCAGGACGGCAAGGGGCTCGACACCCACAAGGCGGCGCGCGGTCTGACCGCGGTCACCTTCGAGGGCGGTGCCCCGAAGGTGAGCTGGCGGTTGCAGGGCGAGGCCGCGCCCGATCCGGTGCGCGGACCGCAGAACAACGGCGGGCTGTACGGGGAGCGGGAGGGCTGGCACCTGCCCGGCTTCGCCGACCGGGACTGGGAGCCGGTGAAGTTCCCGCGTGCCGAGCGGCGGCAGGGCGTGACCTGGTACCGGACCACGTTCGACCTGGCCGTGCCCGCGGGCATCGACGCCTCGGTGGGGCTGGTCCTGGAGGACGACCCGTACCGGGCCTACCGCGCCCAGCTGTTCCTCAACGGCTGGAACATGGGCCAGTACATCAACAACGTGGGCCCGCAGCACACCTTCGTCCTGCCGAACGGCATCCTGCGCACCCGGGGCACCAACACCCTGGCCCTGGCCGTCCTGTCCGAGTTCACCTCGCTGTCGGGCCCGGGGAAGGTGCGGCTGAGCCTGCTGGGCAGCTCGGCCGGAGGAGTACCGGTGACACCGGTGGCCTCCCCCGGCCGCTAGGGAGCTGTTATCCGAGCCGGATCACGTTCCAGGACAGCGGCTCCAGCACGGCGCCGAGGGTGCCGTCCTCCAGGGTGGTGCCCTCGGCCGGGTGCGGGGCGACCCGCTCGGGCGCGTCGAGCGTGTTGCGGGCGTCGGGGTCGGCGTCCGCGAGCACGCTGTGCTCGACGACCGAGGTCAGGTCCAGGCCGTTCAGGGCGACCTCCAGGGGCAGCGCCCGCGTGCGGTCGCGGTTGACGGCGAAGACGGTGACCGTGCCGTCGTCGGCGCGGACGGCGGTGGCGTGCAGCAGGTCCGCCTCGCCGTACTTCTTCGTCCCGTACGTCGGCGAGTCCACGCGGACGTCCAGGACCTGCCCGCGTCCGTGCTTCGCGGCCTGCGCGAACGGGAAGAACGTCGTCTGCCGCCAGGCCGGGCCGCCCGGCTCGGTCATGATCGGGGCGATGACGTTGACCAGCTGGGCGAGGCAGGCGACGGTGACGCGGTCGGCGTGCCGGAGCAGCGCGATGAGCAGCGAGCCGAAGACGACCGCGTCCGTGACGCTGTAGTTGTCCTCCAGCAGGCGCGGGGCCTCGGGCCAGTCGTGCTGCTCGAACGTCTTCGCGTGCGCCTCCCACTCGGGCAGGTACCAGACGTTCCACTCGTCGAAGGAGAGGTTGATCCTCTTCTTCGACTTGAGCTTCGCGCCCACGTGGTCGGCGGTCGCGACGACGTTCTCGATGAAGGACTCCATGTCGACGGCGGAGGCCAGGAAGGAGTCGATGTCGCCGTTCTCGGGCCAGTAGTAGGCGTGCAGGGAGATGTAGTCGACGAGGTCGTACGTCTCCGCCAGGACCGTCGCCTCCCATTCTGCGAACGTCGGCATGGACTGGCTGGAGGAGCCGCAGGCGACGAGTTCGACCTTCGGGTCGATCTGGCGCATGGCGCGGGCCGTCTCGGCGGCGACGCGGCCGTACTCCTCGGCGGTCTTGTGGCCGGTCTGCCAGGGGCCGTCCATCTCGTTGCCGAGACACCAGAGCCGGATGCCGAAGGGGTCCTTGTCGCCGTGGGCGGCGCGGAGGTCGGACAGGGCGGTGCCCTCGGGGTGGTTGGCGTACTCCTGGAGTTCCAGCGCCTCGGCGACGCCGCGCGTGCCGAGGTTGACGGCCATCATGGGCTCGGCCTGCGGGCCGATCTTCCTGAGGAAGGCGATGTACTCGGAGAGGCCGAACCGGTTGGTCTCGGTGGAGTGCCAGGCCAGGTCCAGGCGGCGGGGGCGGTCCTCGACCGGGCCCACCGAGTCCTCCCACTTGTAGCCGGAGACGAAGTTGCCGCCGGGGTAGCGGATGGCGGTGACGCCGAGTTCGCGGACCAGGTCGAGGACGTCGGTGCGCAGGCCCGCCTCGTCGGCCGAGGGGTGGCCCGGCTCGTGGATGCCGGTGTAGACGCAGCGGCCGAGGTGTTCGACGAAGGATCCGAAGAGACGGGGGTCGACCTCGCCGACGGTGAAGGCCGGGTCGAGGGTGAAACGGGCGGTGCGGTTGCTCATGGGGGCCTTTCGGAAACGGTGTCACTTGAGGGTGGGCCAGCCGTCACGCGTCCAGCCGAGCCTGTTCAGGCCCAGCTTGGGCGTGCCGTCGTCGTCGGCGTCGTAGTAGTGGTACGCCAGCCAGTCCTTGCCGTGGGTGCGGAACACGGACTCGCCGCCGGGCCCGACGTAGCGGCCGTGGGAGGCGAGGAGCAGGTCGCCGCCGCCGTCGAGCGAGCAGCGTGGCCAGCTCGCTCTTCATCCGGCGGGCCGCCGCGTCGGGCCGCGCGGAGCCCACGGTCGAGGAGACGACGATCGGGCCGACGCGCTGGGCGAGGATGCCGGTGGAGCCCGCGAACCACACCTTGGGCTCGTTGGCCTGGTGGTTCATGGCCGACGCGTACTCGTTCTGCGGGTACAGCTTCTGGTACGCGGGGGTGGACAGGGTCGGCAGGTAGGCGGGGATGTGGCCGCCGGCCGCCCACTGCCGGGCGTGTGTGACGACGTAGGCGGCGAGCTGGTGGGCCGCCTCGTTGGTGGCGCCGCCGCGGTCGGACCGGTGCGGCAGGACGAAGGAGTGCGACTCGGCGTGGGTGGCCTGCGTGCCGAAGACGGGCGGCAGCGGGATCGCGCCGTAGTCGAGCTTCGCGCCGGAGTAGACCGGCACCGACCAGTTGCCCTCCCAGGCGAACGGGGCGCCGTTGAGGAACTGTTCGGCGTTGACGGAGCCCATGGCCGGGTCGGCGTACCCGTCGGTGACGTGCCGGCGCAGGAACTCAAGGACCTGGGTGGCCTTGTCGGTGTCGAAGGTGACCTCGGTCCTGGCGTCGTCGAACCAGGTGCCGCCGAGCTGGGTGTAGAAGGCGACGAAGAACCACCACTGGAAGTTCTGGTCGTTGATCCACAGGCCGATGGTCTGGAGGCCCTTCTTGGTGGCCTTCTTGGCCTCCTCGAACACGCCGAACCAGTCGTCGGTCGAGGTGATGGGCACGATCCGGTCGTCGGCGCCGAGCAGGCCCGCCTTCTTCAGCACGTCCTTGCGGTAGAAGCAGAGCTGGACGTGGACGTCGAGCGGGAGGGCGTAGAGCTTGCCGTCGATGACGCCGCGCTGCCACAGCCTGGGGTTGTAGTCCGCCTCGTACTTGGCGAGCAGGCCGGTGTCCCAGGCGTCCAGGAGGCGCCCCGGCGCGAAGCCGGCGACCCGGCCGATGTGCATGACGCCGAGGTCCGGTGCGCGGTTGCCGGCGGCTGCCATGGCGAGCTTGGTGTAGAAGGGGTTGCCCCACTGGAGGGTCGAGTCCTTCACCGCGATGTCCGGGTTCGCCTTACGGAAGGCGTCCAGCATCGCGATCATGTTGGAGCCGTCGCCGCCGCTGAAGAGGTTCCAGTACCGCACCCGCGTGCGGGAGCCGGTTGCGAGGGCGTCCGCTCCCGTACCGAGGGCCGCGAAGCCGAAGCTGCCCGCGACCGCCAAGCCCCCCGCGGCGGCCAGAAGTTGCCTGCGGTTCAGGCCAGGTTGTCCCATTCCCCGCCCTCACTGTTCGGTATCTCGAATAGCGCCCGTAACTTCGAACGGACCGTAAAATCGAAGCGCTTCCGCGTCAATGGGTACGACAGGAACTCGCGGCGTTGACTTTCGATCGTTCCCGGTTGAACCACGGTCGCGTGAGCCCATGACGCGGACACTTCCGAACGCGTAATCTCGGACAAGCCGCCGTCCGGCGGTGAGAAGGGGGAGCGATGGACATCGCGGGCGCACTCCGGCGCTTCCGGCCCGGTTCGGTGATGCGTGGCCTCGCCGCCGACCTCGCCCGCGCGGTCCGCGACCGCCCCAACCCCCCTACGGGCGTACGCGAGTTGTGCCGGGCCCTGTGCGAGGAGATGAGCGCGCGGCGCGCCGGGCGCCCCGTCGAGCTGCGCTTCGAACGCTTCCCCGACGAGATCGAAGTCACCGGCCTGTGGGTGGAGTTCCAGGACTTCGACCTCGTCATCGTGGAGGAACGGGCCGAAGCCGTGCAGCAACTGGTCATCCTGGGCCATGAGTTGTGGCATCTGCACGCCGGCCACCGGCACCACCACCGGGTGGGGGCGGCGGCGGCCCGTGCCCTCGCGGACGGCCCCGGCTGGCGCGACCTCGCCCTCACGGTCGCGGCCCGCAACGGCTCCCGGCAGGCCGACGAGGCCGAGGCCGACGACTTCGGGCACCGGCTGGCGACCCTGTTCCGGCCGTACGTCTCCGGCGACGGCCCGGGCGCCCCGCTCAACCCCGTCCAGCGCACCCTGGGCTACCGCGGGCGCGGAGGAACGGCCCGGTGACCCTGCCCTCGCTGGACCCCTCCGCACTCCTGGGGGAGCTGTACATCTCCTTCTGGATCCCCACCGCCGTGCTCACCGCCGCCCTGGTGATCAAACTGCCCACCATCATCCGGCTGTGGCGGGACCCGCTGCTGCGCGCGGTCGGCGGGCTGCTGCTGCTCGCCTGCGCGGTGTTCGTGTTCTGCACACCGTCGACGATCGCCCGGGTCAACCGGCTGGTGGGCGTGGCCAACGTCTCGGCGCCCTGGTGCTACTCGCTGATCACCGCGTTCTGCGGCTCCTGCCTGCTGCTCATCATCGCCTGGCGCAACGGGCTGTCCGACCGCTCGGCGGAGACCCGGCGCGCGATGCGCTGGGTCATCTCCGTCTACTCGGGGGTGATCGTCGCGCTGTGGGTGCTGTTCGCGCTCGCCGACGCGCCCGTGGAGCGGCTGCGGGACCTGGACACGTACTACGCCAACACCCCGTTCATGCGCGAGGAGATCGTCCTCTACCTCGTCGCGCACTCCGTGGCCTGCCTGATCACGTCCCGGCTGATCTGGAACTGGGCGCGCACCGACGGACTCGACGCCAGACTGCGCTGGGGGCTGAAGTCGCTCGGCGCCGGCTATGTGCTGAACCTGGTCTTCGGCTGGTCCAAGCTGATCGCCGTCGCCGCCCGCTGGACCGGTCACGACCAGGACTGGCTGAGCACCAGCTTCGCCCCGCTGGTGGCCGCGCTGTCCGCCATCCTGATCGCGGTCGGCTTCATCCTGCCGCACGCCGGCCAGTACCTGCACGACCGCTGGCGGGTCCGGCTCGCCCACCACGAACTGCGGCCGCTGTACCAGCTGATGCGGACCGTGAGCGGTGAGGGCGTGCCGTTCCTGCTGCGTGCCACGCCCGAGCTGCGGCTGACCCGCCGGGAGACGTTCATCCGGGACGCGCTGCTGCCGCTGGCCCGGCGCGTCGACACCTGCCTGGGCAGGCGGTCGTACGAGGCCGCGCTCGCCCTCGGCCACCCGCCGGACCGGGCCCGGGCACTGGCCGCCGCGGTGGTCGTCCTGGACGCCGTCGAGGCCCGTGGCCGCACCCCGGAACCGTCGGAGCCGGCCGAGTTCCCCGACACGACGAGCCTGCTCAAGGAGATCGGGGCCGTCTCCCGGGCCCTGAGGCACCCCGGCGCCCTGGAGGCGGTCCGGGTGCGGGCGACGGCCCCTGTCGCGAGCGTGCCCGCACACGAGTGACCGCGTCCCACCGCCGGCGTCCCCGGCGGTGGGACGGGCCCGGTCAGCCCGCGAACGCCGGCTGCGCCAGCCCCTTCCCCGCCCCCGGCACCACCAGCACCGACCCCGACAACGGATCCGGCGCCGCCAGCCCCGTCCGGGCGGTCGTGATGTACAAGTCGGAAAGCTCTGCCCCGCCGAAGGCGCAGGCGGTCGTACGCGGAGCCGGCACCGTGATCACCCGGTCCAGCTCACCGTCCGGCGTGTACCGCCGTACCGCCCCGCCGTCCCACAGCGCCACCCACACGCACCCGTCGGCGTCCACCGTGAGCCCGTCGGGGAAACCGGCGCCCTCCTCGATCTGAGCGAGCGGACGCCGCCCGGACACCCGCTCCCCGTCGAAGTCGAAGACGTCGATCCGCCGCGTGGGCGTGTCGATGTAGTACATGAGGGCGCCGTCCGGGCTCCACCCCGTGCCGTTGCTGACGGTCACGTCCGGCAGCACGGTCGTCACGGCACCGTCCGCCGCGACCCGGGCCAGCGTGCCGCCGCCCGTGGCCTCGTCGTAGCGCATGGTCCCCGCCCAGAGGGAACCGTCGGGCGCGACCGCCGCGTCGTTGGCGCGCCGCCCGGGGACCGGTTCGTGGTGCAACCAGCGGAAGGCGCCGTCGGGGTCGAGCAGCCCCACGCCGTCCCGGAGGTTGAGGACCAGGCCGCCGCCCGCCCGGGGCTTGACCGCGCCGACGTGCTGGGGCGTCGTACGGACCGTGCGCCGGCCCGACGAGGGGTCGTAGGTGTGCAGCCGGGACTGGAGGATGTCGATCCAGATCAGCCGGCCGGTGGCCGCGTCCCAGGTCGGTCCTTCGCCGAGCTCCGCCTCGGCCCGTATCGCGACCTCGTACGCCGTCATGCCACGCTCCGGTGTCCGAGCCGCTCCGACAGCTCCGCCGCGCCCTTCGCCGCGAGCTGCTCCAGCTCGTCCCGGCGGTCCTCGCTCCAGCGGATCATGGGCACGGAGATGGACAGGGCGGCCACCACCTGCCCGGTGCGGTCGCGCACCGGCGCGGCGACGCAGGACACGTCCGGGTTGGACTCGCGGTTCTCCACCGCGATCCCCCGCTGCCGGATCTCGGCGAGTGCCTCGCGCAGGGCGCCCGGATCGGTGATGCTGTTGGGGGTCATCCCGGCCAGCTCGGCGCCGTCCGGGATCCGCGCGGTCAGCTCCGGCTCGGGCAGCGATGCCAGCAGCATCTTGCCGACCGAGGTGCAGTGGGCGGGCAGCCGGCGCCCGGCCGCCGACACCATGCGCACCGCGTGCGTGGAGTCGACCTTGGCGATGTAGATGACGTCGGTGTCCTCCAGGATCGCCACGTGGACGGTCTCGTCGCAGGTCTCGGCGACCGAACGGGCCACCTGCTGGCCCTCGGCGGCGAGGTCGAGCTGCTCGGCGTAACGGCTGCCGAGCTGGTACGGACGTACGCCGAGCCGGTAGCGTCCGGGCTGGCCGGTCACGGGGACGATGTACTGCCGGGCGGCGAGTGTGGTGACCAGCTCGTGCACGGTGGTGCGCGGCAGCTGGAGCTTGCGCACGATGTCGGGGGCGGAGAGCGTCCCGTCCCCGTCGAGGAAGAGCTCGAGAATGTCGAGAGCCCGGGTCACGGCAGGTACGAGGCGTCCCATGTCCGGCCCCCTCCCTTGGGTTTCAGCGTCTGCGTTCGAGATTTCAACAGACGATCGGCATGACGAACACAGGCTAGTCATGGACAGTTGCCTGGGCAATGGGCGGGAATCGCGGGACCGGCGGGAACGGGTTACGCGGCACCATGGGGCGCATGCCTCTCGACTTCCAGCTGGTGCTGCTGCGCCGCATGGCCGACCACAATCCGGACCTGGTGGAGGACGCCCGCCGGGAGCTGGGCGTCTCGGTCGCCGAGATGCGGGAGGCCAACAAACGGTGGCAGGCGATGGTCCGCTCACCGCGGTCCCGCTCGGCGGCCTCGCGGTACCGCTCCGTCCTCGGCCCCCCGGAGTCCGAGGGCAAACGCGCCATCGGTGACCTGGAGTGCCGGGTCTGGCAGTGGCCGCTCCCCCTCTGGCCCGGCCTGCGCTTCGAGGTGCTGGTCTCGTCCGAGGGCGCCGTCTGGAACGAGTGGCTGGTGCGCGCCCCCGGAGCCGAGGGCCCCGACCTGCGGACCGTCGAGGACCTCACCCCCTGGTCCTGCACGGTCGACGAGGCCGCCCGCGCCTTCGCCCCCGCCCGCCCCCTGGAGGGCACCGCCCCCACCCGCTGGGGCCTGGCCTTCACCGCCCCCGACGCGCGGGGCGTCCCCAGGGAGGTCGTCGCCGAGTTCACCTGGGGACTGCTCCAGCGGACGGCGGTCGTCGGCGAGGACCGCTGAGCGGGAGCGGATCAGGCGCGGATCAGGCGTCGAACGCCGTCGCCCTGGCCTGCTTCTCCCAGGCGGTGACATCCTCGCGGACCTGCTCCAGGTGACCCAGTACGGCACTCACCGCGTCCTCGCCGAGCGCCAGCCGCAGCGGGGTGCGCTCGGCATCGAGCGCGGCCAGGACGACGGCCGCCGCCTTGGCCGGGTCACCGGGCCGGGTGGCGTCGGCGGCGGCGAAGAAGCCGCGGATCTCGCTCGCCGCGGTGTACACCCCGCTGTCCGCGCTGGCCCCCACCCGCCCGGGGTCGAAGATCGAGGTCCGGAACACCCCCGGCTCCACGATCAGCACCTTGATGCCGAACTCCCGCACCTCGTCCGCGAGCGCCTCGGACATGCCCTCCAGCGCGAACTTGGTCCCGCAGTAGGCCCCGCCACCCGCGAAGGACGTCTGGCCGCCCATGCTGCTCATCTGCACGATCGCGCCCGACCGCCGCTCCCGCATGTACGGCAGCACCGCCCGCACCAGGGCCGCCGGACCGAAGACGTGCAGGTCGAACAGGTCGCGCAGCTCCCGGTCGGTGGTCTCCTCGACGGCCCCGACATGGGCGCGGCCCGCGTTGTTGACCAGTACGTCGATCCGCCCGTGCCGCGCCACCACCTCCCGTACGGCCGTCCCGGCGGCGGCCACGTCGGTCACGTCAAGGCGCAGCGCCTCCACCCGGCCCGGATGGGCCTCCACCAGGTCGTCCATCGCCTCCGGGCGCCGCACCGCGCCGACCACCACGTCACCGGCGGCGGCCGCCGCCCCGGCGATCGCCCGCCCGAGGCCACTGTTCGCCCCGGTCACCAGCCACACCCTGTTCACGGCGACTCCTCGTACGTCCTGCCTTTCGCGTCCTGCCTTTCGACACCATGGACGCGCATGCCCGGGACCCGCGCCACCTGGCTCGCCCCGGGCGAAGGACTCAGGCGCCGGCGGCCGCCGCCAGGATCGCCTCCGTCACGCGGGGCAGCGACCCGGGGTGCAGGAACAGGAACAGGTTCGGCTCGACCAGTTCCAGCTCCATCACCCGGGGCTTCCCGTCCGCCCCGTCGGCCAGGTCCACGCGCGCGTACAGCAGCTCCGGCGCGTCCGGTACGGCGGCCAGCGCCCGCTCGGCGACGGAGAGTTCGGCCGGGGTCGGGGTCCACGGCTCCAGGTCGGGGTGGGCCACCTTGTCCGCGTCGTAGGCCGTGCCGGCCGCGAGCACCGCCCGCTTGCGGCTGGCGTGCAGCAGCCGGCCGCCGAAGAACTGGAGCGCCCGCTCACCGCTGACGTCGATGTGGGTCAGGTACGGCTGCACCATCGCGGTCAGCCCCTCCGCGTGCATCCGGGCGAGCTGCCGCAGCGCCGTGTCCCGTTCGGCGGGCGTGTACCGGGCGGCGAACCGGGCGCCCGCGCCGAAGGTCGGCTTCACCACGAAGTCGTGGTCGCCGGGGAGGCCGTCCGCGGTCACCGCGTCGCCGAGGGCGAGGTACCGGGTGGGCACCACGGGCACGCCCGCCGCCGCGAGGTCGCCGAGGTAGCGCTTGTCGGTGTTCCAGCGCACGACGGGGACCGGGTTGGCCACGCGGGTCACCTTCGCGCACCGCTCGGCCCAGGCCACGAACTCCTCGGCCCGCCAGCTGTAGTCCCAGGTCGACCGTATGACCACCAGGTCGAAGCCGCTCCAGTCCGTGTCGGGATCGTCCCAGGGGACGGCGACCGCGTCGGCCCCGGCCGCGCGCAGCGCCCGCACCAGTCCCGGGAGATCACGGTCCTTGCTCGGCTCCGCTCCGGGGGCGTAGGTGGCTAGTGCGATGCGGGGCACGGCGGGCTCCTTCGGCGCGGAGGGGGACGGTCGCCCCGCAGGCTAACAATCTCCGCCGCGGCCGAGACATGCCGTTGACCTTCCCCTTCGGTGAAGCCCCAGCATCGGAGGCGGGAACCGGAGGCCCGGAGAACTACGAGGTGCACATGGAGATGAGGTGCACATGGAGATGCTGACGATCGGCGCCTTCGCCAGGGCGTCCCGGCTGTCGCCCAAGGCGCTGCGGCTGTACGACGAGCTGGACCTGCTGCGGCCCGCACGGGTCGACCCCGGCACCGGCTACCGCTACTACGCGGCCGGGCAGCTCCAGCAGGCCCGGCTCGTGGCCTGGCTGCGGCGGCTGGGAATGCCGCTGGCCGGGATCCGTGAGGTGTGCGCCCTGCCGCCGGATGAGGCCGCGCGGGAGATCCGGGCGTACTGGGCGCGGGTCGAGGCGGAGACGGCGGTACGGCGGGACCTCGCCGCGTTCCTGGTCGACCACCTGTCGGCCGGCCTGTCGACGGAACCGAGGAAGGACACAACCATGCTCGAACTGCGCTACAGCGCCCACACGGACACCGGCCACGTCCGGCCCGCCAACCAGGACACCGTGTACGCGGGCCGGCGGCTGCTCGCGGTGGCCGACGGCTACGGCCCGGCGGGCGGACCGGCGAGCGGCGCGGCCGTGGAGGCACTGAAGTTCCTGGAGGGCGCGGACCTGTCGGCGGGCGGGGTGCTGAACCTGCTGGAGGACGCCGTGCAGGGCGCGGGCCAGGCGGTCCAGGACCTGGCGGCGGACGGCTCTCCAAGTACGGGCGAGGACGTCGGTACGACCCTCACCGCCCTGCTGTGGACGGGCTCCCAGCTGGCCCTCGTACACATCGGCGACTCCCGCGCCTACCTGCTGCGGGACGCGGAGCTCTTCCGCATCACCCACGACCACAGCGTGGTGCAGTCCCTCATCGACGAGGGCCGCCTCACCCCGGACGAGGCCGCCAGCCACCCGCAGCGCGCCCTGCTCGCCAAGGCCCTGACCGGCACCGCGCCCCCGGCCGTCCCGGACCTCCGGCTGCACGACGTCCGGCCCGGCGACCGGTATCTGCTGTGCTCGGACGGCCTGTCCGGTGTCGTACCGGACGACGACATCCGGCGCCTGCTGGCCGAGGGCCCGGACCCCGACCGCGCCGCGCACGCCCTGGTCGACGCGGCGAACGCCGCAGGCGGCCCGGACAACGTCAGCTGCGTGGTGGCCGACGTGGTCGAGGCGGCGGCGAGGAGCCTGGTGTAGGACGCGAGGAGCCTGGTGTAGGAAGGGGGTGTTGGTGCCGAGTGCCCCCGACGCTTAAGGAGTGCCCCGCGTGTCCTCCCTCTTTCCGGCCCTGGCGGATGGTTCGGGCGAGCGAGTCGCCCTGCGGTTCGGCGACCGGTCGTTGACGTACGGAGAACTGGGTGCCGCGGCGGGCGCCGTGGCCGAGCGGGTCCGGGACGCGGGCCGCCGGGTCGCGGTCTGGGCGACGCCGGAACTGGAGACGGCGGTCGGGGTGGTGGGCGCGCTGCTCGCCGGGGTGGCCGCGGTGCCGCTGAACCCGAAGTCGGGTGAGAAGGAGCTCGCGCACATCCTCTCCGACAGCGCGCCCGCGCTGGTGCTGGCCGCACCGGGCGCCGAACTACCGGCCGCCGTCGCCGGCTTGGCGCGGGTGGACATCGACGCGCACGGTGCCGGGACCGTCCCCGAGGACCGTACGCCCGAGGGCGACCCGGCGCTGATCGTGTACACCTCCGGCACCACCGGCCCGCCCAAGGGCGCGGTCATCCCGCGCCGGGCGGTCGCCACGACCCTGGACGCGCTGGCCGACGCCTGGCAGTGGACCGGGGACGACGTGCTGGTGCACGGGCTGCCGCTGTTCCATGTGCACGGGCTGGTGCTGGGCATCCTGGGCCCGCTCAGGCGCGGCGGCTCGGTACGGCACCTGGGCCGGTTCGGCACCGAGGGCGTGACCCGGGAGCTGAACGAGGGCGCGACCATGCTGTTCGGGGTGCCGACGATGTACCACCGCATCGCCGAGGCCCTCCCGGCCGACCCGGAGCTGGCCAAGGCCCTCGGCCGGGCCCGGCTGCTGGTGTCGGGCTCGGCCGCGCTGCCGGTGCACGACCACGAGCGGATCGCGGCGGCGACCGGGCGGCGGGTGATCGAGCGGTACGGCATGACCGAGACCCTGATGAACACCAGCGTGCGGGCCGACGGCGAGCCGCGCGCCGGGACGGTCGGCGTGCCGCTGCCGGGCGTGGAGCTGCGGCTGGTGGACGAGGACGGCACGGAGGTGGCGGCGTACGACGGGGAGACCGTCGGCGAGATCCAGGTGCGCGGCCCGAACCTGTTCACCGAGTACCTGAACCGGCCCGACGCCACCGCCGCCGCCTTCACCGCCGACGGCTGGTTCCGCACCGGAGACGTCGCGGTGCGCGAGCCCGACGGGTACGTGCGGATCGTCGGCCGCAAGGCCACCGACCTGATCAAGAGCGGCGGTTACAAGATCGGCGCGGGTGAGATCGAGAACGCCCTGCTGGAGCATCCGGGGGTACGCGAGGCGGCGGTCACCGGGGAACCGGATCCTGACCTGGGCGAGCGGATCGTGGCGTGGATCGTCCCGGCGGACCCGCGACAGCCGCCGTCCACGGCGGAGCTGGCCGACCACGTGGCCCGCCGCCTGGCTCCGCACAAGCGTCCCCGGGTGGTCCGCCACCTGGACGCCCTGCCCCGCAACGACATGGGGAAGATCATGAAGCGGGCGCTGGGCGATGCCTGAACGCCTGTCGGCACGGGCGATGCTCGACCTGGTCACCGACGAGGGCACCTTCACCGAACTCCCTTACCCGGTACGGGAGTCCGATCCGAATGGCCCCCTCTCCTGGCAGGGCTACGACGCCTCGCGCGCCCGCGCCGCCGAACGCACCGGCGAGCGGGAGTCGGTGGTCTGCGGCACCGCGAGCGTCGAGGGCACCCGGGCCGTGCTGATCGCGTTCGAGTTCGGCTTCCTCGGCGGCTCGCTGGGCGAGGGCACCGGCGACCGGCTGGAGGCGGCGTACACCCATGCCCGTGAGCACCGGCTCCCGGTCGTCCCGCTGGTCGCCACGGGCGGCAGCCGGATGCAGGAAGGCATGCTCGCCCTCACCCAGCTCCAGCGCGTGGCCCGCCAGTCCGTACTCACCCGCGAGGCGGGCCTGCCTCAGATCGCGGTGCTGCGGGACCCGACCACCGGCGGCGGCTGGGCCACCCTCGGCGCCGGCGCCGACGTGATCCTCGCCCTGCCCGGCGCACAGATCGGCTTCGCCGGCTCCCGCGTCCGCCCACCCGACGCCGACCCGACCGCCTACACGGCCGAGGCCCAGGTGACAGCGGGAGCAGCGGACGCGGTGGTGCCTCCGGCGGAGCTGCGGGGGGTGCTGGGCCTGTGGCTACGCCTGCTTGCGGGCGCGCCGGCGCCACGGGGGCCCCAGCCCGGGCCACCCGGCCCCTCGGTCGCACCCGACGCCACGGCCGCCCACGACACGCCCAGCGCCGCACGCACGGCCGACTCCCCTGGTACCGCGGGCACTTCCGGCACACCCGACGCCTCCGGGGCCCACGGCACGCCCGGCGCCGCAAGCGCGGCCGCCTCCCCCGGTACCGCGACCACTTCCGGCACGCCAGGCGCTCCCGGCACACCGGGCCCCTCGGCCGCCCACGGCACGCCCGGCGCCGCAGGCGCGGCGGACTCCCCCGACACCGCGGGCACTTCCGCCGCATTCGCCGCTTCGGGCACACCGGGCCCATCCCGCGCCCACGGCACGCCCGACGCCGCAGACCCGGCGAACTCTCCCAGCACCGCGACTCCTTCGGCCACACCGGCCCCTTCCGGCGCTCATGGCACGCCAGGCGCCGCAGACGCGGCGGACTCTCCAGCCACTATGACCACTTCCGGCACGACAGCTGCTTCCGGCACAGCGAGCGCTTCTGGTGCATCCGACGCTTCAGGCGCAGCGGGCGCATCCGCCACACCCGCCGCCCACGGCACGCCAGGCGCCGCACGCCCGACCGACTCCCCCGGCACCGCCACCACTTCCGGCGCATCCGCGACGGGAGCCGGGGGCGAAGCCCGTGCCGCGCGACCGTTGGCCCCGGCCGCAGTGGCCCCCGAGACCGCGGCCGCGCCGCCCCCGACCCGCGTCGAGCCGGCCCCCGTCCCCGCCGCTCTCGGTGTCACGGGGCTCCCCCGTACCGGCTGGGCCGCCGTGCGGCGTGCCCGCTCGCCCGAACGGCCTCGCGCCCAGGCCTATCTGGACGCCTGGTTCACCCGCCGGGTCGCCCTCTCCGGTGATCGCTGCGGCGGCAGTGACCCCGACGGCATGCTGTGCGGCTTCGGGGAACGGGACGGTCGTACCGTCGCCTATGCCGCCCAGACCGGCACGGCCACCCGCCCCGCCGGATACCGCACGGCCGCCCGGCTGATACGGCTGGCGGACCGGCTGGGCATCCCCGTGCTGACGCTGGTGGACACCCCGGGCGCGGCGAACGACGCCGAGGCCGAGCGGCAGGGCGCGGGGGCGGCGATCGCGGACCTGTTCGGCGCGGTGGCCGCCGCCCGGGTCCCGGTCACCACCCTGGTCGTCGGCGAGGGCGGCTCGGGCGGTGCGCTCGCGCTGGCCGCGCCAGGCAACACCTGGGCCACACCGGACAGTTACTTCTCGGTCATCGCCCCGGAGCTGGCGGCCGCGATCCTCAAACGCCCGCCGGAGGAGGTGGAGGCGACGGCCGAACAACTGTGCATCCGTCCGCAGGATTTGCTACAGCTGGGGGTGATCCGGGGGATCGCGGACCACCCGGAGGGCGGAAGCGGGGACAGGGCCGGTCGCCTTCCACCACAATGAAGCTGACACCGGATCAGCACACGGGGGAGCGATCGGCGCCATGAACAAGCTGGTGGAGTTCAAGACCGAGGACGGCGCCGTCGTCGTCGTGGAGACCGCGGAAGCGGCGACCGGCTCCCGGCTCGTGTCCCGCGGCGACGGACCGGCCGCGCAGACCACCCGTACCTTCGAGAGCGCCCTGGACGGGGTGCGCGCGGCGGCCCGGTCCGCGCTGCGGGTCTTCCGGGACGGCACGCTGCGGCCCGACTCCGTGGAGCTGGAGTTCGGGGTGAAACTGAGCGCGGAGGCCGGGGCAGTGATCGCCAAGGGCGCGGCGGAAGGACAGTTGGTGGTGCGGCTGAGCTGGACTCCGGGTCAGGTCCCGGCGGAACCCGCGGCCACGGTACCGGCGGTCTCGGAGCCCACCGCCCGGTCATGAGACGCCCAGCCTGGCATGCCCGGATCGCGTGCGGGCGCGAGGTGGGGGCGGGCTTCCTGGTGACCCGCAGCAAGGTGCTCACGTGCGCGCATGTCGTGCGGGACCGGGACTGGGCACAGGTGACCGTGGCCTTCCCGCACCGCAGGGACCTGAGCGAGATGCCGGCGCGGGTGGCCGTGCACGGCGGCTGGCGGGACGACAAGGACCCCGGCGACCTGGGTCGTGCTCCAACTGGACCGGGAAGTGCCCCTGGACCCGGCCAGGTTCGCCCCGCCCGACGCGGCACACGGCAGTCCCGCCCCGGAACTGGAGGCGTACGGCTTTCCCGAGGGGTACGACGAGGGATCCATCGCCAAGTACCGCGCCGTGTCCGGCACGCTGATCGCCGACCAGTGGGTGCAACTGGAGGCCACTCAGGGCCACGGGCAGCCGCTCGCGCCCGGTTTCAGCGGCGCGGCAGTCGCCCTCCCCGACGGCAGGGTGGTCGGCATGATCGCGCAGAGCGCGGCCGAGCCGGACGTGCGGGTCGGCCGGATGCTGCCCACCGAGGTCATGGCCCGCTACTGGTACCACCTCGGCAAACTGGTCCCCCCGTCCGGCGCCGACACCCCGGACGTGTCCCACCGGCTGTACGAGCTGGTGGAGCGGGCGGAGGGGACCGGTCTGGCCTGCGACCCGAACCGGCTCTACGTGGCCGCCGTGGGTCCGTTCGGCCCGGCGCTGCCGCCGGACCGGTTCGCCTCGCTGCGGTCGGCGGCCCGGCACGTGCACTGGGAGGTCGAGGACCCCGAGGCGGTGACGAGGTTCGCCGACCAGCTGGAGGACCTGCTGGAGAGGCCACCCGCGCCTGCGGCCTCCGCATGGTCCCCCATCCTCGTCGAGCTGGACCGCAGCGGCGAGGGCCACGACCGGGTCGCCGTGCGGGTTTCCGCCTACCGCGACGGGCTGCCGCATCCCGTGGGGACGGCCCGGCTGCCCAGGGCGGAGGTGCAGACGTACGTGCAGAAGGGCATAGACGACGCGTTCACCCACCTCGCGCCCGGCACCGAGGAGCTGATCACTTTCGTACTGCCGCGTGAGTGGCTGAACGAACCAGTGGCGCACTGGGAGTGCGGCCCCGACGACCCCACTCCCCTCGGCTGCGCCCACCCCCTCGTCGTGGCGGACCGCTACCGGCACGACAGCGCCCGTATGCGCCACCAGCTCACCAAGACCTGGCAGAAGTCGCGGGCCGGCCAGGGCACACCACGCCTGCACCGCGTCGACTGCGGCAACCGGGAACGCCCGCCCAGCCTGCGCAAGCGGCTCCGCGACGAGGAGGCGCACCTGGCGGGCTACGCCACCGGGCCCGCCGCCGCGCCGGACCACTTCGCCGCCGCCCTCAGCGCCCCCGTCCCGGTGCTCCTGTGGCCGCGCACGGGCTGCCCCGGTACCGCGCACGACGACTCGCCCTGCCCGGGCACCGCCTTCCTCGACGCGCTCGCCCAGTACGTCGACGGTGTCCCGCCCGCCGAACTCCCCCGGCACATCCAGTGGTTGCGTGAGGCGGCCGAGGCGGACGACGACCCCGACCGGCACTGGGCGAGGGACGTCCAGCTCCTCTGGGACGACCCGCGCTGCTTCCCCCGGCCCACGGCCGGCCTGCACTCCCCCGTCGCCTGAGCCGCCTCAACGGAGAAGGAACCCATGCCCCTGTGGCCCGTGTACACCGGCACCAAGGAGCCGCACGACGGCATCACCGAGCTGCCCGCTCCCCCGCCCTGGCGGGCCTTCGACGGCGGCCCCGCACTCCACACGCCTCCGGACACCGCCGACACCGCGGCCACCTCCCCCGACCGCACGCACCGCGCCGAGACGTACCAGGCCACCCCGCAGACCGTGCAACTGGTCAACGCGGCCCTCTACCTGCGCCGCCCGCTGCTGGTCACCGGGCCGCCCGGCACCGGCAAATCCTCGCTGGTGTACGCGGTCGCCCGGGAACTGCGGCTGGGCCCGGTGCTCCGCTGGAACATCACCAGCCGCAGCACCCTCCACGACGGCCTCTACCAGTACGACCCCCTCTCCCGTCTGTACGCGGCCCGCCAGGCCGCCGCTCTCGACGCGGACGCCCCCGTCCCCGAGACCGGCATCGAGGACCACCTGCGCCTGGGCCCCCTGGGCACCGCCCTGCTGCCCTACGCCCGTCCCCGTGCCCTGCTCATCGACGAGATCGACAAGAGCGACCTGGACCTGCCCAACGACCTGCTGAACGTGCTGGAGGAGGGCCAGTACGAGATCCCCGAACTGGTCCGCGCCTCCCGCCACGCGCCCACCGCCGAGGTCATGGTCGCCGGCACCCACGAACGCGTCCCCGTGGAACGCGGCCGGGTCCGCTGCCACGCCTTCCCCTTCGTCGTCCTCACCAGCAACGGCGAGCGCGAGTTCCCGCCCGCCTTCCTGCGCCGCTGCGTCACCCTGCGGCTGCGCCAGCCCGAAGACCACCACCTCTTCGAGATCGTCCGCGCCCACCTGGGCGAACCGGACGAAGACGCGCAGGCCCTCATCACCCGCTTCCTCAACCGGATCGGCGGCGGCGACCTCGCCACCGACCAGCTCCTCAACGCCATCTACCTGGCCCGCTCCGCCGATCTGGCCCCGGCCTCCCTGAACGAACTGGCCGAGCAGCTCATGCCCTACCTCGGCGGGGCCGAGCAGGCAGATGCCTTCTGATCCCACCGCCGCCTCGGCGCCCCTGGCCCGCCTGGCCCACGTACTGGCCGAGGCGGCCGGCGGGGTGCGCCCGACGCCGCTGGAGCTGGCGGAACTGCTGTGGCTGGCGCGGCAGATGGAGCCGACGGCCGGAGCGGATCCGCGTCCGGCGCCGGCCCCGGAGCCCACGGACACCGCGGACGCGCCGGACGCCACGCCCGCCACCCCGGAACCCGCACCACCTCGCCCCGCACCGGAGCACACCCCGACGGAGCCCGAGTCCCCCCGCGCACCGCTCCATCTGCCGGCCCCCGGCAGGCCACCGGGCGGCCCCTATGCCTCCCTCCTGGCCCCGGCACCGCCGATGCTGCGCCACCCCCTGGGTCTGCAGCGCGCCCTGCGCCCCCTCAAGCGCCGCACCGACGCCCCGGTCGGCCGCCGCCTCGACGAACACGCGACCGCGGACCGCATCGCCCGCCTCGGCGCCGCCCCCGAATGGTGGCTCCCGGTGCTCCGTCCCGCGCGGGAACGCTGGCTGCGCCTGAACCTGGTGTACGACACCGGTCCCACGATGCCCGTCTGGCGCCCCCTGGTCCGCGAACTGCACACGGCACTGGCCCAGTCGGGCGTGTTCCGCACGATCGACCTGTACCGCGCGGCCCCCGACGGCACGGTCCACGGCCACGGTGCGCACACACCCGCCGACGGGCGCACGGTCACCCTCCTGGTCAGCGACTGCATGGGCCCGCAGTGGCGGGCGGGCGAGGCGGCGGGGCCGTGGTACGCCACCCTGCGCCGCTGGGCCCACCGGATGCCGCTGGCCGTCGTCCAGCCCCTGCCCGAACACCTGTGGCGCGACACGGCGTTGCCCGCCGCCCCCGGCCTGCTCGCCGCACCGTTCCCGGCGGCTCCGGCGGCAGCGCTCACGTTCGCACCGTACGAGGAGAAGCCGCGGGCCGACGGAGCCGTACCGCTGCCCGTGCTGGAGCCGGGACCGAGATGGCTGGCGAACTGGGCCGGGCTGGTGGCGTCCACGGGCGCCCGTTTCCCCGGCTCGGCGGCCCTGCTGGACGGCCCGCTGGGCCCGGACGACACCGAGGAGCGTACGGACGTCGGCCGGCTCCCCGCCGAGGAACTGGTACTGCGCTTCCGTGCCACCGCCTCCCCGGAGGCGTTCCGCCTGGCCGGCCACCTCGCCGTGGGCCGCCCCGACCTGCCGGTCATGCGGCTCGTGCAGCGGGCTGTCGAGCCGTACCCGCAGCCGCAGCACCTCGCCGAGGTGATCCTCAGCGGCATGCTGACCGCGACCGAGGGCCCGCCCGGGTCGTACGCCTTCCGCCCCGGGGTCCGCGACCTGCTGCTGCGCAGTCTGCCCCGGTCCGCACGGGGGCGGACCACGGAACTGCTGGCCCGGGTGGGCGGCCTGATCGAGGAACGGGCGGGGGCGACGCCCGGGGACTTCCGTGCGGTGACGCCCGCGGCGGGCGGGGCGGACTCGGCGGGGGCCGAGGCGGACGGGGACGCGTTCGCGACCGTGCGGCCGGAGAGTGTGCGGCAGTTGGGCGGGGGCGCGGCGGGTGCTCCGGGGGTGCCGCGGGGGCTGGGGGCGCGGTACCGGCTGGTGCGGCGGATCGGTTCCACCGGGTCCGTGTGGCAGGCCGAGGACACCGGGGCGAACCGGACGGTGGTGCTTCGGCTGCACGAGCCGATCCCGGATGCCGCGGGGCGGGAGGCGTTCCTGCGGGACGCCGAGCGGCTGAAGGCCCTCGCACACCCGAACGTGGTGGCCGTCCACGACTTCGGGATCGAGGACGACGTGCCGTACGTCGTCATGGAGCACCTGGACGGCATCGCCCTGAACACGCTGGCGGCCCCCAACGGCTACCGGCTCCAGGTGCCCCTGACCCTGCGCATCGGGCAGCAACTGGCGCTCGCCCTCAAGGCCGTCCACGATGCGGGTATCGTCCACGGCGCCTTCGGGATGTCCCGGGTGATGCTCCTGCCCGGCGGCGAGGTCAAAATCAGCCTCTTCGAACCGGGCAGGGCATCGGGCCCGTCGGCACAGGCCGTGGACCTGCGGGCGCTGGGCGAGATCCTTTTGCTGCTGGCATCGGGAGCCCCACGGCTGACGGCGCCCCTGCGGCCGGAACAGCTCGGCCACCTGTCGGACGGCCTCGCCCGCGAGTACGCCCCCGCCCTCAGTCTGCTGACGTCACGACTGCTCCGGGAGCAGCTGCGAGGCAGGGACATGCTCACCCGGCGGTTGTCCCGGCTCCCGCACCGGCCCGAGTCCCACCAGTACCGTGTCCTGGGCCCGGTGCACGTGGAGTTCAACGGCGAGATCCTGAACTTCTCCCCGCTCGTACGGGCCACGCTCGCCATACTGCTGTTCAGGCGCGGCCGGCAAGTCACCCACGAAGAGTTCAGAACAGGGTTGTGGCGCCCGGGGGACGAGCCCCACGACGCGCCGGCGGCCCTGGCCCGGATCGTGTCCCGGTTGCGAAGTGCTCTGGGGCCCGGCGTGCTGGCGAAGACCCCGAACGGCTATGCCCTGCACACCAGCGTCGACGACCTCGACCTGGTCAGATGCGAGGAACTGGAGCGGGAGGCCACGGCACTGGCCGAGCAGGGCGACCTCGCCCTCGCCCGCGAGCGGATCGACCGGGCACTGGCGCTGTGGGACGGCCCCGAGGCCCTCTTCGAGGTCCCCGGCCCGGCCGCCCGCACCGCCCGCACCCGGCTCCTCCAGCTCCGCCTGGCCCTGCACCGCAAGCTCGCCGAACTCGACCTGGACCTTGGCGAGTACGACCGCGCGGCCACACAACTCACCGAGCTGCTCCGCTCCTCCCCCTCCCGGGAGGACTTCCGCCGGCTCCTCATGCTCGCCCTGAGCGGCCAGGGCCGCACCGAGGAAGCCCTGGACGTGTTCGAGGAGTACGAGCTCTCCGGCGGCCGGAGCCCGGAACTGCTGGCCCTCGGACGGGAACTGCGCGAGGAGTACGGCGGGCCGGAGGACTCCTCCCCGGCGGACGGCCGGGGCGACTCGGCACCCGACGACTTCACGGCGGCGCTGGACGAGCACCCGGAAGGGCCCTTCCCCACCGAGGACGAGCTGCCGTCGATCTTCTTCGCGCAGGAGCACGGCGCGGAGGAGGCCCCGCTGCCGCGGGACGACGTGCCGGAGAGCCTGTTCGCCGAGAACGGGCCCGACCACCGTACCCTCGTCCACTACGAGTTCGCGGACGGCCGCCGGGACCAGGAGGCCCACGCCGCGCTCGGCCGGGCGGTGGCTCGGCTGCTGACGGAGAGCGGGCCGGCACTGGGATACGAGTACGAGCTGGTCGAGAACGACCTCGGTTACTCGGTGATCGTCCCGGTGGGAGTGTCCGTGCGGTCGTTGCTCGTGGCCACCGTCAGGTGGTTGCCGCACCGGATGCAGGAGCTGGACGGCGCCCGGCTGAAGGCCGTCTTCCGGTGCGTCTGGGCCGACGGGTGGACCGAAGGGCCCGACGACCAGCGGGTACGGCGTGCACAGAACGCGGAGGACGGCATCATCGCGGTCCCTCCCCGTCTCCGGGCCGAGCTGGCCGCGGCCGTCGGCGACGTCGGACTCAACCCGCTGACGGAGGACCCGGCCGACGGGTTCTACTGCCTGGTCCCCGTACCGCCCGGGCCTCCGGGCGGTACCGCGCCCCCGCTCCGTGGACCCTTCCCCCTCCCTCCCCTCGCCCCGCTCCCAGAACCCGCCGGACGGATCAGGGCGGTCGTCTACACCGGCCCGGACAACGCGCTCAGTCTCACCCGGTCCTCGACCGCCACGGGCTACTACGAGGTTGATCTCAACGGGCGCCTGCTGGAGCTCGCGGACGCCGGGCCGGCCGCGGACGGCGCCACCGTCTTCGAGGTCACCGGTAAGGCGATGTGGTGGGTCACCGACCCGATCGAGGCCGTCGCGAACGCCGACGGGGTGTCGCCGCCCGTCGCCGTCCGGGACCGACTGCGCTCGCGCCTGGCGCACGTCATCCTCAACTACCCGCCCACCCGCGCCGCTCAGGCGGAGACCGAGTTCGGTGACGGTCCGGGCGAGGACGCCGTGCCCGGGTGCACGGTCCGCTGGCAGCTGTCCCTCACCGCGACCCGCCGCCCGCACCCGGCCCTGTCGCAGCGGCCGGCGAGACGCGAGCTCGTCGACGCCCTGCGGGGGGCCGCGACCGTCATCTTCGGCTTCGACGGCACCCTGGCCCGGCTCTTCCCCTCAGACAGCGCACCCCATGCCGTGCGCGAGCTGCTGCTCGGGCTGGGCGTCCTGGACGCACCCTCCCTGTCCCACCCGCTCGACCTGCTGCGGGCGTACCAGGGTCACCCCACGCAACGTCAGCTGCGGGAACGACTGGCCCAGCTCGAGCGGACGGCCGTGCTCCGTGCCGAGCCCGTGCCCGACGCCGATCTGCTCATCCGCACACTGGCCGACCAGGGCCGGGCGGTGGCGGTGGTCACCGACTGCTCGGCGGAGGCGGCGACGGCGTACCTGGACCGGCGCCGGCTCGTCGACTGCCTGTCCGGCGGGATCCACGGCCGTGACGACTGGGACCTGCGGCTGATGCCCGATCCGGCCCGCGTGCTCCGGGCCCTGGCCGGGCTGCGGCGCCCGTGCCTGATGGTCGGCTCCGGCCGGGCCGCGGCGGAAGCGGCGCGGGCGGCAGGGGTGGCCTTCGTCCGGGTCGATGCCACGCACGCGATGGTGCACGGCACCGCCGGCCTGGTCAGCGACGGCCTCTTCCCCCTCCTGCAAGCCGCCCAGGCGCTCTGAACCCCGTCCAGCCGCACCCCCACCCGGCCCCCTTAAAAAGGCGCCCGCCCCCCGTGCCCGCGCAGGATGCACAGAGGAAGCCCGCGCGCTCGGAAGGATCTGCCGTGGCCGTCAGTCTGGAGCAGTTGCGCCGCTGCCATTTCGCCGTGGACATGGGAGCGGCCCGGACCCGTGTGTACGTCAAGGGCCCGGGGCTCGTCGTGGACGAGCCGTCCGTCGCCGCCGTGAACACCCGTAGCGGCTCCCTGATCGCGGTGGGCGAGTTCGCGGAGCAGATGACGGGGCGGACACCGGAGTACATCCGGGTGGTACGGCCCGTCTCCGGTGGCACGGTCGTCGACATCGAGATGGCCCAGCGCATGCTGCGCCACCTGCTCGGCGACAAGCTGCGCCGCAGCCTGCGCCGCAGACCACGGCTGCGTGCGGCGGCCTGCACCCCGCACGACGCCGATCCGCTGGCCCAGCGGGCGACGATCGAGACGCTGGCCGGGCTGGGTGCCCGGCGCGTGGAGTTGGTCGACACGCTGATCGCCGCGGCCGTGGGGTGCGGGCTGCCCGTGGAACGGCCCGAGGCGACCATGATCATGGTGTGCGGGGCCGCGGCGACGCAGGTCGCCGTGCTCTCCCTGGGGTCGATCGTCACGGCCCAGCGGATCCCGGTGGGCGGTGAGGCCGTCGACCACGCGATCGTGCAGCACCTGCGGCACGCGCACGCACTGATGCTGCCGAGCCAGTCCGTTCGGCCGCTCCAGCTCGCCCTCGCCGGCACCGGCCTGACCCCGCACGGCCCGGCATCCGCCGAGATCCACGGGCGGGACGTGGTCACGGGCCTCGCCCGCAGTGTGCGGGTCGACACCGCCGCCGTCCGGAAGGCCATCCAGACCCCGCTGACCGCCGTCCTCGACGGCATCGGCAAGGTGCTGCGGGACTGCCCGCCGGACCTGGTCGCCGACCTGGCCGACCGCGGGATCATGATGGTCGGCGGCTCCGCGCTGCTCCCCGGCTTCGACCAGATGCTGATCAGGGCGACCGGTATGCCGGTGCACATCGCCGAACGGCCCGACATGTGCGCCATCCAGGGGATCGGCGCCATGCTGGAGGGCAGCATCGCGCCGCTGGTGCTGGATCCGCCGGCCGCCTGAGAGCGGTGTCGCCGAGCGTGCCGCCTACCGCGACAGGTAGCAGCGGATCGTGGTGCCGTCCACTCCCGTGTGCAGCCGTACCAGGTCGGCCACCAGGTTGACCAGCAGCAGGCCGCGGCCGCCACGCTGGTCGCGGCTCGCGGGCCGGCGGCCGGCCAGCGGGTCGGTCAGCCGGCCCTTGTCGCGTACCTCGCAGACGACGGACCCGTTCTCGGCCCAGACCCGCAGGCGGCCCGAACCGCCGCCGTGCACCACGCTGTTGGTGGTCAGCTCGGCCGTGATCAGCGCCAGGTCCTCCAGACGGATGCCGGTGAGCCCGAGCCGTGCGCCCTCGGCGGTGGCGGTGTGCCGGGCCTCGGAGAGGGTCTCCTCACGGAAGTCGAAGGACAGTCCGTCGGGGGCGGCCGGCAGCGGCTCGTTGTAGCGGGCGACGACGGCGTCGGGGGCGTACTCGCCGCTGGGCCGGCCGCCGGTGGCATCGGCGGTGATGACGGTCGGGTGGGTGGCGTACGCGTCCGCGAGGACCTGTTCGTCAAGACGCACGGTGTCGTACGGGCAGAGGATGGTGACGTCGCGGCCCTGGAACGCCGCGTTGATCAGCGCCTCGTGCTGGACGCAGGCGGGGTACTCGGCTGCGCTGCGACCCGCCCAGATCGGCTCGCCGATGATCCGGACCCGGCGGCCGGGCGGCTGGGTGTCGGCGAACGCGCGCAGCACACCGGGGATGATGCGGCCGGGGTTGCGCCCGGCCTCGCGCATGTCCAGGAACCGCACGGACGCGGCGTCGGCGCCCAGCTCGTCCTGGATGAGCCGCAGGTTCTCGCCGGGGACGGCCACCGCGACCGGTTCGCCGTCGGCGAGCCCGTCCCGGATGAAGGGGACCGTGCCCGCGAGGTACTGCTGCTCGTCCGCGTAGAACAGCGCGGGATGCACGAAAGGTTCGGCCACGGCGGTCATGACTTCGACACCTCGATCGTCCGGAGGCCGGGCCAGAACAGTTCCAGGAGGCGCGGCAGGGCGGGCGGTGGCCGGTCGACGACGATCCGGCGGCCGTCGGGAAGCCGCTGGGCGGCGCCCGCGAGCGCGTCCACACCCGCGACGTCCACGAACGTCACCGCGGAGAGTTCCAAGTAGTACACGTCCTCGTCCTCGCGAACAGCCTGCTCCAGCGCGCCTTCCCAGATCCCCCGCGTGGCCAGGCTGACCTCGCCCACCGCCTGTACGCCGGTCCGTCCGCACAGCGGACGGACCCGCAGCTGGGGAACCTGTACCGACGGTGCGATGCCGCCCGGCGGGGCGTGTCGCGCGGGCTCGGAGATACTCACGCCGTCTCCTCGGTGCTCAGGGCCACGAGTTCCCAGTATGCGCCGCCGTCACCGCCCCGATGCCCCGGACCGCTGGAAATCGCCGGTCGCATCCGCATCTTCCCCTTCTTCACTCCGCGCCACGCGTACCCCGCCGCACACGGGGCACGCGTACGTTGACCCGCGCCATGAGGCGGCGCACACGCGCCACACCCGCACGACCACTGTCCGCAACGGAACAAGGGCGGAGACATGACCTCAGCGGCAAGCGCACCCCTTTCCCGGCGTCCGGCCACACTGGTCATCGATTCCCGCACGGAGACGGGCACGGCACTGCTGGTCCCCCGCGGGGAGCTCGTCCGCGGTTGCGCCGACATGCTCGCCACGGCGCTGGCGGCCCTGCCGGCGGGTGTCGTCCGGGTGGAGCTGGACATGTCGGCGGTGCATTTCATGGACACGGCCGGGCTGGAGTTCCTGGAGCTCCTGAACGGGTACGGCCGGCGCCACGGCGTCCCGGTCTCCGCCACCGCCTGGACCGGCCAGCCGCGCCGGATCCTGGAACTGGCGGGGCTGGACGCCGCGGATCCGCTGCACATCCACGTTCGGGAGCCGGCTCCCCCGGCGCCCGCTCCCGGTTCCTCGGCGGTGTCGCGGGAGCGTGCGGAGCGGATGCGCGTCCTGGAGGTGGAGATAGACCAGTTGCGCCGGGCGATCGTGGCCCGCCCGCTGATCGACCAGGCCCGGGGCGTCCTCATGGCCACCCACGGCTGCACGTCCGACCAGGCGTGGGACATCCTGCGGGAGGCCTCCCAGCTGTCCAACACCAAGCTGCACACCGTCGCGGCGGCGGTCACCGCGTCCACCACGACGGACGGCCCGCCGTTCCCGGAGGGCCTGCGCGACGCCCTGCGCACGGCGCTCACCCGCCATCGCGCCGGCCACTGATCAGTACGGCGGTGTCCGTCGATCAGTACGGCAGTATCCGTCCCGACGGCGTTCTGCGGTCGATCTCCTGGCCCCGGGGCGCTGCGGGCCGGCGGCTGACACGAACACGGATCCTGCGTTCCATGACGCCCTGGGCCCCGGGAATGAGCCGACGGGGGTCCCGCTACTCCCCCGGGAGGAGGCGGACCCCGTGATCCGTGGCGCGCTCACTGGCTGGTGAGCAACTGCGGCGACAGGGTCTTGATCATGGAGTTGGCCCAGCGGATCTGCCGGAGCGTCTGCGGATGGCAGTCGGAGGCCAGTTCGAGGAGCCGGGTGTCCTTGGTGGCCTGTGCGGCCTGGGCGAGCATCTCCCAGTAGAGGGAGTTGCCGGAGGCGGTCAGGCAGAGGTCGTGCAGGTCGTGCAGGAGCAGCAGTCCGGTCTCGGGGCGGCGCGTGAGGGTGTCGGCGGCCACTTCGCGGAGGGTGGCCATGATGCCGTACGCCGGTTGGCCGGGTGAGCTCGACATGTCCAGGCCGTAGTGGTGGCCGGTCTCGGCGATCCGGGCCCGGTGCTGGTGGGACCAGTCGGCGAGGTCGATCGCGACGTGGTGGAACTCGTGCTCGGTGTGGTGCCGTTCGGCGGCGGCCAGCAGGTCCTTCTCCAGCTTGCGCTCGCCGTGGTGCAGGGCGCGCAGGACGAGGGTGATGCCGTTCATGGGCGGTCCTTTGGCCGGTCCCCGGTGTGGCCGGCGTGCGCCTGGGGTCCGCCCTCGGTCGGCGGGACGCCGTCCGGGTGGGCCGGTGCGGAGGCGGTGGTGGTGGGGGCGGGTGCGGGAGTGCCGTCGCCGTGCGCGAACAGGCGGACGCGGGCGGCGGCGGTCTTGAACAGCGGCTGTTTGGAGACCGGGTCCCAGTCGGTGACCGTGGTCTCGTTCGCGGCCCGGCCGGTGGCCCGGTCCGGCGGCCGGTGACCCGCCGGGGTGTCCCAGTAGCCGTAGTGGAAGGGCAGGAACACCGTGCCGTCGCGGACGGCGGTGACGCGCAGCCGGGCGCGGACCGCGCCGCGGGGTGTGGTGACCTCCACCAGGTCGCCTTCCGCGAGCCCTCGGGCGGCGGCTTCCGCGGCGGACAGTTCGGCCCACATCTCGGGCGCGGCGGCGTCGAGCTGGGGGACGCGGCCGGTCTTGGTGCGGGTGTGGAAGTGGTAGAGCGTGCGTCCGGTGGTGAGCTGGAGCGGGTAGTCCTGCGTGACGACCTCGTGCGGGGGGAGGTACTCGGCGGCCTTGATGACCGCCTTGCCGTCGGGGTTGAGGGACCGGTACTCCACCGGTTCCACGGTGGCTCCGGTGACCAGGTCCTTGCCGTAGCTCTCGCAGTGGTCGGGGTGGGCCCAGGTGATGCCGCCGGTGTAGAGGCGTTCGGTGCCGTCGGGGGTGTCGGGGGTGCAGGGCCACTGGATGCCGGACGCGCCGCGCAGGCGGTCGTAGCTCAGGCCGGTGTAGTCGCAGGGCCGTCCGGCGCTGCACCGCTGCCAGGCCTCGAACGCCGACCGCGGGTCCCGCCAGGTGATCAGCGGGCCGCCGTCCTTGTCGCGGAAGCCCATCCTGGCGGCGTAGTCGAGGAGGATGTCCAGGTCGGGCCGGGCCTCGCCGGGCGGCTCGACCGCCTTCTCCGTCAGGTGCACGGTGCGGTCGGTGTTGGTGAAGGTGCCGGTCTTCTCGCCCCAGGTGGCCGCGGGCAGCACGACGTCGGCGAGCTGGGCCGTCTCCGTGAGGTACAGGTCCTGTACGACGGTGAACAGCCGCTCCTGGCCGAGGACGGACCGGATGCGGGACAGGTCGGGCAGCGAGACGGCCGGGTTGGTGCCGGTGATCCACAGCATGCGGACGGAGCCCTGCTCGGCGTAGCGGAGGATCTGCATGGCGTGGGTGGGCGGGGCGTAGTGCGGGACGGTCTCGGGTGTGACGTTCCACAGCCGGGCGATCTCGGCGACGTGCTCGTCGTTCTGCCAGTTCCTGAAGCCCGGCAGGTCTCCGTCGGCGCCGCACTCGCGGGTGTTCTGGGCGGTGGGCTGGCCGTTCATCTGGAGCAGGCCGGCGCCCGGCCGGCCCAGCATGCCGCGGATCAGGTGCAGGTTGTTGACCTGGACGGCCGCGGCGGTGGCCTGGTGGGACTGGTAGACGCCCTGGAGCACGGTGGACAGCAGCCGCTCGGCACCGCCGAGGATCTCGGCGGCCTCCTCGATCGACGCGGCGGGCACGTCGCAGATCCGCGCGGCCCAGCGCGGGGTGCAGTCCTTCACCCGGGCGGCGAGCTCCTCGTATCCGACGGTGTGGTCCCGCAGGTAGTCGTGGTCCACCCGCCCGATCCGGATGATCTCGTGCAGCAGGGCGTTGAGCAGGGCGACGTTGGTCCCGACGCGGGGCGCGAGGTGCACGGTGGCGCGGCGGGCCACGGGCGTGGGCCGTGGGTCCACGCAGATCAGCCGGGGCGGCTCGGGCCCGTCCAGCCGGTCCAGCATCCGCATCCACAGCACGGTCTGGGTCTCGGCGACGTTGTGCCCGTAGAGGGCGAGGACGTCGGCGTGGTCCACGTCCGTGTAGGACCCGGGCTGCCCGTCGCAGCCGAACGTCTCCTTCAGGGCCTCGGCGGCGGTGGAGGTGCACAGCCGGGTGTTGCCGTCCAGGTGGTGGGTGCCGATGCCCGCCCGGGCGATGACGGCGAGGGTGTAGTACTCCTCCAGGAACAGCTGGCCGGTGGTGTAGAAGCCGATGGACCCGGGCCCGCGTTCTTCGAGCAGCTCCTCGCTGCGGCTCACGACCCGCCCCATGGCTTGGTCCCAGTCGCTCTCCACCAGCCGCCCGCCCTCCCGCACCAGTGGCCGGGTGAGCCGGTCCGGGGAGGCGCCCGCCTGCCACCCGAAGAGGTCCGTGGGACCGAGCCGTCCCCTGTTGACCCGGTCCACGGCCCGCCCCCGCACCCCGACGATCCGCCCGTCGCGCACCGCGACGTCCATGGCGTCCCCGCCCGAGTGCAGCAGCGAGGCGGCCTGCACCCACCGCTCCACGTCGTCCTCGCCGACCCCGGCCGCCAGGTGCGTGTCGGTGCGCACCGGCCAGTCCGTGCCCGGCCCGTACGGCGTACGCGCACCCCAGGGCTCGGCGATCCGGTCCATGGAACCGTCCATCGCGCACCTCCGGCACCCACATGTACGCGCCCCGAGTACCCGGCGGCCCGCGTCCGACCCGGACTCCTGCCCCTGTGCGAAACCACGGTCCCGTGACACGTGAATCACAGCGCCGCCTCCTGGCCCACAGGAAGCGCAAGGCCCGCCACGTGTGGCGTCGGCGTCCGAGCCGGGCGCGTCGGGTACATCGGGTACGTCGGGCGCGAAGACGGCCACCACCTGCGCCTACACCCTGTCCGGCACCTCCGGGGGCGACCTGACCCAGCTCACCGAACTGACGTCCGTCGGCGCCTACGAGGCCACGGCCGCCGACCTGACCTCCGAGGGCACGCAGGAGATCGTGACGGCGAGCAGCAGCGACGACGAGCTGGACGTCTTCACCGGCTCCGACGGCTGACGGCCCTTCAGCCGTCGGACGAGGAGCCGGTCCCCACCGTGCTCTCGCCGGAAGCTCGCCGTGTGCGTAGGGTTTCTCTAAGGCTCAGCGTGACTGATCCGGCCTCTTTCGGGGGAGGGTACGCCCGCGAGCCTGGAGGGGGTGCTGGGTCGTGGGCGAGTGGCGCGTTCGGGTGCGGGGTCCCGGCGGGGAAGGCCTGTGCGGTGCCGGCGTCTTCATCGGCGGCGGCCGGATCCTCACGTGTGCGCATGTCGTGACCGAGGCCCTGGGGCTCCCCGACGAGCAGGCGTCACCCGCCGGCAGGACGGTACTGGTGGACTTCGCGCCGTCCGGCAACGCGCGACCGCGCAGTGCGCGGACGGTCGAGGGCGGCTGGTTCCCGGCCCGGCCCGCGTCCGGCGACATCGCGGTCCTGGAGCTCGGACCGGACGGCCCGCCCGCCGAGGCACGTCCGGCGGCCCTGTTCGCGGGCGACGGCTCACGGCCGACCGAGGTGAGCGTCTACGGCCATCCGAGCCCCGGCCTCGGTGACGGAGTATGGGTCCAGGTGACCGCCACCGGCTCCGGCGGGCCCAATCCGGCCTGGCGGCAGCTGGACGGCAGGGCGCACGGCGTGCCGATCAAGCGGGGGTTCAGCGGGGCGGGCGTGTGGGACCGTGACCTCGGCGGTGTGATCGGCCTGGTCGTGGCCGCCTACGGCTCATCCGTCGAGCGGGTCGCCTGGATGTTCCCGCTGGCCGCCGTGGCCCGCGAGTGGACACCGCTCGCCGCCCTGCTCACCACGACGGGACCGGCATCGGCCGAACTGACGGCGCGTCAATGTGCGGAACTGGCCGCACTGATCGCCTCGATACCCAAGTTCGGCACACTCGGCGGCCGGCAGGATCTCGTCTCGCTCCTGCGCCCGGAGATCGGCTCGGTGGTCACCGAACGCCCGGAACCGCATGCGCACTTGTACCACGTGGTGCGTACGAGCACCGACTACGAGGGAGGGCTGGACGAACTCGTCTGCGCTGTGAGGACGTTGGTAGGCGACTCGCGCGCCGTCCGATCGATCGCCGCCGAGCTGCGGCGCTTTGCGGAGGAGGGTCGCCGGTGACAGGTCATTCGACACTCTGCGTGGCCGAACCTGTCCACGCCTGGATGCCTTACGGGAAAACGGGGATGGCGGACACAATCGACGACCCATCGGACTCGGCGCGTATCAGCAGACTCGTGGAGGCTCTCGAACGCACCAGGCCCATGAGGGATCCGGAGCTGCGACGTCAGTGTCTGGAGATAGCGGGGGATCAGGTGGATGTCCATCTGACCGAACTCGTACTGCAGGGAATGCCCACGCGAAGCCAGCTCTACGACATCGTGCGGCTGCTGGACGACATCCCGGGCGGTCTCATAGCGCTGGCCGACGCGATCCGTGTCTTCGCCCCCCGGGCCCGGGCCACTGAGGCGTTCCACCACCTGGTGTCCACGACGTTCGCGCAGCCTGCGCTGACCGAGACCGAACTGCGCGAGATCCACGCTCTGCTGCGACGGGCGCCGGAGGTGCCCGTGGGCCGGATACACCGGGCGGCGCGGGGTGCCTACGACCGGCTCCCGCCCGGCTACGAGGACATCGTCCTGGCCTTCGACCATCTGGCGGAGGCGAACACACGGGCGGACGGCCTGTTCCCCTTCATGCTGTACGTCGAGCACGTCGCCCTGCTCGCGCCGGGTCACCTGGCCCGACGGTTGCGCGAGTGGAACGCGGTGGTCGCCGACGGCCTCGGTCTGCGCGACGTACTGACCGCCGCGTCCGCCGGACTCGTCCCCGTACGGCCCGAACAGAGGGAGGGCATCGCCTACCTCGCGATCCAGATCGAACGGGCGGAGGACGGCGACGGGCACGACGGATATCTGGTGTCCTCGTGGACGAAGGAGGACGTGTTCTCCCCGGCCCGTCCCGACTTCCTGGATCTCGCCTGTTCCGACGGGAACCTGGAGATGACCGTGGAGCGGGCCATCTCAAGCGGCGAGGCGTCCCTGGCCGGTCTCGACACGCCCGTGCAGCTGGAGTTCGTACTCGGCCGCGACCTGGTCGACCTGCCCGTCGAGGAGTTCGCCACCCACCGCTCCTCCGGTCTGCCCCGCTCCCTGGTGCGCCACTACCAGACGGTGATCCGCAGCCTGGAGCGGCAGCGCGACCCCTCGATCCAGCGGGTACTGAAGCGACGCTGGCGCAGCATGCGCGACACCCCGCACGAGTGCTCCTGGCACGCCTGCGGCGGGATGGGCGGCCTGAGCCCCTCCGACCTCCAGGACGTCCTGGGCCGGGACCGGGACGGCCGGGTGGTCGCGGTCGCCCTGCTCGACGCTCCACACAAACCCGAGCCCGGGATGGTCCACTCCTATGACGTCGCTCTGCGCGAGGGCGTCCCCGCGATGCTGTGGACCCGTTCAGCCGGTCTCGTGCCGGGGCTCGGCGACCTGGCCAAGCAACTGTTCGCGGCGAACCAGCTGAACGCGCTGGCCGCGAAGGTCCACGAGTCCCGGGGCTCGCTCCCCGCGGACGCGGTGCTGGTCCTCGTCGACGACCCGGACAACATCTATCAGCCGTTACGCCGTTACCAGTCGCCGCAGTACCAGGGAAGGACGCAGCCATGAGTGACGGCCGGCCCGCCGACGACAGGTCCGCCCCGGACACCGGGCAGGACCCCCGCCCCCAGGAATCCGCGCCGTGGTGGGTCTACCACGGCGACGGGCGCACTCTGGCGACCCGTGATCTCGATGACGTGCTCATGGGCCCGCCCCCTTGGCGCACCTTCGACGGCGGCCCGCTCCAGCCGCGTCCGGCCGAGGACGAGGCGGAGGTGACCCGCAGGATCGGCCCACCGCTGCGCGACGGCGACCCGCGCCGCCCCGTCGACGTCGACGAGGCGGACATGGTCAACGCGGCCCTGTACCTGCGCCGTCCGCTGCTGATCACAGGCCGTCCCGGCACGGGCAAGTCGAGCCTCGCCTACCGGGTGGCGCGCGAGCTGCGCCTCGGCCGAGTGCTGCGCTGGCCGATCACCACCCGTACGACCCTTAAGTCCGGATTGTACGAATACGATGCCATAGGGCGGGCGCAGGACGCCGCCGCCCACCGGGCCGCGGCGGAGACGGAAACGGGTTCCGGCGACGGGCGGACCCGCATCGGTGACTACATACGGCTCGGCCCCCTGGGCACGGCGCTGCTGCCGTACCGACTGCCCAGGGTCCTCCTCATCGATGAGCTGGACAAAAGTGACATAGATCTTCCGAACGACCTTCTCAACATCATCGAAGAAGGCGAGTTCGACATCCCCGAACTGGTCCGCATCGCCTCGCGCGAACCGGAGGCCGAGGCGCTCACCGCCGACCCCGGCGCGACCGCCCGGATCTCGGGCGGCCGGGTGCGCTGCCGTGCGTTCCCGCTCATCCTCATCACGTCCAACGGAGAGAAGGAGTTCCCGCCCGCGCTGCTGCGCCGGTGCCTCCGTCTCGAACTGCCGCCGCCGGACGTGGACCAGCTCGCCGCGATGGTGGCGGCCCGGTTCGGCCAGAGGGCCGGTGGCCGCGGGCAGGAGCTCGTCCGGCTCTTCGTCGCTCGCAGCGCGCGCGAGGGCGGGATGAGTGCCGACCAACTCCTCAACAGCGTCCATCTCGCGACTTCCGACCGGTTCGAACGTGACGAGCACTGGGACCGGCTGGTCGATTCGCTGTGGCGCAGCCTCGACACGACGAGGCCGTGATGCCTGCCGGCCCCCGGGGGCCGATGCCTCCGACAGCTCCCCTGGGAACCACGGACCTGACGCCGTACGAGCTCTCCGACGGCCTGTGGCTCGCCATGTGCCTGGCCGGGCGTACCCGTCCCCGGGAGGGCGGATCTGCCGTCGTGCCGCAACGCCGGCCGGAGCCTCGCCCGGACGAGTCGTCACGCCCCGCTCCGCCGCCCGTGGCGGACCGGGAGAGCGAGACACGGGCCGGGCCGCGGCGGACGTCACCGGTGGCAGCGGAGCCGTCGCCCTGGAAACCGACCGTACCGACCGCTGTCGTCGCCGCCCAGGTTCCGCGCCCCCGCCTCCCGGGCGCCGACACCGTGACCGCCGTGTGGACGTCCGTCCCCGGGCTGGAGAGACGGCGGATGCTGGAACGTGCGCTGCGCCCCTTACGGCGCACCGTCGCGTCCGCGCACCGCCGGGAGCTCGACGAGGAGCGGACCGCCGAGGCCCTCGTGGAGGCCGAGCCCCGGTTGCCCCGGTACCGTCCGGCCCGGGACCGCTGGCTGGACCTGGTGCTGGTCGTGGACGCCGGGGGGTCGATGGCCGCCTGGCGGCACAGTGTGACCGAGCTTGCCCGACTGCTGAACGGTCTCGGCGCCTTCCGTACCCTCGGCATCCGGCTCCTCGACACGAACCAGGAGTCCGAAGCGGAGCTCCGGCTGCGCGGAACCGGCCGGTCCGCGCCCGAGTTCGACCTCACGGACCCCGCGCAGCCGCCACGGCGGCGGGCGGTCATGGTGCTCACCGACGGTGCGGGGGCCGCATGGCGGACCGGGGCGGCACAACGGCTCATCACCCGTTGGGGTGAACATGTGCCGGTCGTCGTCGCCCATATGCTTCCGCACCGCTCCTGGTACCGGACCTGGATCAGCACCCGACCGGCCCGCATCCATGCCACCGGGTCACTGCCCTGCGGCCAGCGCTGCACGGCGGACGTCCCCGGTACGGGAGCTCCGCCCGGGCCGGTCGTGCCCGCCATCGAGCTCACTCCGCGGTGGCTGGAGCACTGGGCGCGGTTGCTGACGGGCGACGGCGGCGACTGGCCGGGCGCGCGGATACTGTCCACGGAGACCGGTACGGAGGACGGCGGTCCTCCCAGCGGCCTTCCGCCGGACCACGAAACCGCCCCGCTCCGCCCGCCGACGCCGGCCGAACGCGTCCTGGAGTTCCGTGCCGGCGCCTCCCCCACCGCCTTCCGTCTGGCCCAGCATCTCGCGGTCGCCCCGCTCGATCTCACCGTGATGGAGACGGTCCAGCAGCTCACCCAACCGGGCTCACGTCCCGCACACATGGCCGAGGTCCTCACCTCGGGGCTGCTGGTCACCGAGGACGGGCCGCCGTCCGTCGATCCCTTCGGGGCGGTCGCGCACCGGTACGCCTTCCTCCCGGGCGTGGCCGAGGAACTCCTCGCCACCAGCGGGCGGGCCGCCACCGCCGAGGTGATGCTGCACGTCATCACCCGGCTCGCGGTGTCGGTCCCCGAGATGCTGGAGCTCGCCCGGTTGCTGACGGCGCCCCGGACGGAGCGGACGATCGCACTCCCGGAGGAGTCGAGCGGCGACTTCGTTCCGTTCATCCGCACGCTGCGCGCACTGTCCGGGCCGTACCGGCCCTGGGCGGACCGACTGAGCGCGCCGGATCAGCGTTTCCCGGCACAGGAAATCGGTGCTGATCCCCTACAATTCGAGGGGCCAACCATGCGCGAAGAACCTGTGTCCGACCCATGTTCAAAAACGGTCAAAGAACAGCAATCGCAGGCCGTTTCCGAACACGTAACACCGACGCCCGAAGGACAGGCAGCGGCGGACAGAGGAGGGCCTGGTTCGATGAACGATGCACACGTACGGACACTGGGGCTGGTGGAACGAGCCATCGCCGAGCGACGCAAGGCAGGCAGCCCGCCACCCGTATGGGGTAATGTGCCCCCGCGGAACGTGAACTTCACCGGCCGGGTGCTCGCTCTCCAGGATCTGCACACTCGTCTGACCCAGGGCACCACCGCGATTTTACCTGAAGCACTGCACGGAATGGGTGGCGTGGGCAAGTCCCAGATTGCCATCGAATATGCATATCGTCATAGTTCTGACTATGACATCGTTTGGTGGATTCCCGCCGAACAGCCGGCCCAAATCCGTGCCGCCTTCGTGGACCTGGCACAACGCCTCCGACTGCCCACCAGCGCCGAGGCCAACACCGCGGTGCCGGCTGTCCTGGAAGCCCTTCGCCTGGGCAAGCCCTATCACAACTGGCTCCTGGTGTTCGACAACGCCGAAAGCCCGGAAACAGTCACCTCCTTCTTCCCGCAGGGCGGCACCGGCCGGATTCTCGTCACTTCCCGAAACGGACAATGGGTCAACATGGCACGAACCATCGAGGTGGATGTCTTCGCGCGCGAGGAGAGTATCGAGCTTTTGCGACGACGTGGCCCGGAACTCACCGACGAAAAAGCCAACCAACTGTCCGAGGCGCTCGGCGACCTGCCGCTCGCCATCGAGCAGGCCGCCGTTTGGCTCACCGAGACCGGTATGCCAGCTGAAGAATACCTCGAACTCTTCGAAGGGAAAAGGGAGGAGTTCGTCAGCCGCCGTGCGGAATTGCTTGAGCTCGCCCCTCCAATGGACTACCAACTGCCGGTAGCGGCGGCTTGGAACGTTTCCCTCGACCGCCTGAAGGACACCAATCCGGGCGCTCTCCAACTCCTGCAGGTCTGCTCCTATTTCGCGCCCGAGCCAGTGTCCCGCAGCCTCTTCATGGCGGGCCGCAACGCCGCGCTCCCCGGCCTGCTCGGCCAGGTCCTCAGCGATCCGATCCGCCTCGGCCAGGCGCTGCGCGAGGTGAACCGGTACGCACTGGCGCGCATCGACCACCGCACGAACAGCATCCAACTGCACCGACTGGTCCAGGCGGTACTCATCGACCAGATGACGCCCGAGGAACGGGAGTCGATGCGCGAGGCCGCCCACCTGCTGCTCGCGGGCGGCGACCCCGGCGAGCCGGGCGTGACGGCCAACTGGCCGCGATACGCCGAGCTACTGCCCCACATCAGGGCGTCCCGGGCGGTCGACTGCGACAACCACTGGGTACGGAACCTCGTCGTCAACACCGTCACCTACCTGTTCACGTGGGGCGACCACGACGCCTGCCTCGAGCTCGCCCAGGACGCGCTGCGGACCTGGCGGGACAGCATCGGCCCCGACGACGCCCAGACCCTCACCGTGGCCCGCTACTGCGGTCACGTCCTGCGCGCGCTCGGACGCTACTCGGAGGCCGCGGAGCTCGACGAGGACAGCCTGGAGCGCCGGCGCAGGACCGTCGGTGACACCCACGAGGACACCCTGCTCGCGGCCAGGGCCGTCGCCGTCGACATGCGCGCGGCCGGGGACTTCGCCTCGTCCGTCAAGCTCAACAAGGAGACGTACGAACAGGCGGTGCGCTCCTTCGGCGAGCGCGATCCGATGGCGATCGCGGCGGCCGTGGACTACGGGACGGCACTGCGCCTCACCGGAGAGTTCACCACCGCCCGGGATCTCGACGCCGTCAATCTCCAGCTCGCGGTCGACGCCCTCGGCGAGGACAGCCTGCTCACCATGATGCTCGTCAGCCTGCTCGCGGTGGACCTGCGGGAGTCCGGCGACTACGTGGGCGCCTGCGAGATGCAGGAGAACAACTCGATCCGCTTCGAACTCCTGGCGGGCAGCGAGACTCCCATCACCCTGATGGCCTTGCGCCACCTGGGCGAGGCACGCCGCAAGGCCGGCGACCACGACGGAGGGCTCTCGGCCTGCGCGGAGGCGTGGGAGCGCAGCCGGCGCCGCTACGGTGACGACCACCTCAACACCCTGTCCGCGGCGTCGAGTCTCGTGATCGCCCAACGCCAGGCGGACCGTCTGGACGATTCCGTGGAACTGGGGACGAGGACCCTGGACCGGTTGCGGCAGAGCCTCGGGGAGAGCCACCCCTTCACCTTCGGGGTCATGACGAACCTGGCGATCTCGCTGCGCCGCAGGGGACAGACCGAGCAGGCGGCGGCCCTGAACCGGCAGGCCCAGGACGGGCTGATCGCCAGTGTGGGCCCGAACCACCCCTACAGCCTCTCCGTCGCCATCAACCTGGCCAGTGACCTGTTCACGCTGGGAGACCCGCAGACCGCTGCCGAGATGGACGAGGAGACGCTGCGGCGGGCCACTCAGGAACTCGGCGAGCCGCACCCGATGACCCTGGCGTGTGCGCTCAACCTCGCGGCCGACCTCCGCGCCCTGGGCAGGGCCAACCGGGCCGAGACCCTGTACGCCGCGACACTGACGTCGTTGCGGCAGGTGCTCGGCCAGGAGCACCCGGCGACGACCGCCGCCACCCGGGGCGATCGGGCCGACTGCGACGCGGAGGTCTACCAGATCTGAACGGGTGTCACCTCAGGTGAGGCGGTGGCCCGGCCACCGCCGCCTCCGTGTGCCGCCCGCCGATCCAGCCGGCCAGCGCGCACGGGTCGGCCGGCGTGCCCTCACCGGCCAGGCGCAGGTAGACGGCCCGGACCAGCTCGGGCCGGCCCAGCAGTGCGGCCGCGGCGGAGCCGTCCCCATGGCCCTGGGCCGCCAGGCCGAGGCCTGTCCAGGGGCTCGACTCCTCGGGGTGGGCCGTCACCTGCCGCCGGTAGCCGCGCAGGGCGGTGTCGAAGTCGCCGTCGATCAGGGCGATGTCCGTCGAGGTCGCGCCCAGCGACTCCGGATGCCGGCGCAGCCACGCGAATCTCTTCGGGGCCTCCCAACGCAGTCTCACCAGCTCTGACCGCACAGGCCGCTCGCGAGGCAGCACGTCGGCCCGCACGACCGGGTTCCTGGCCTCGGGACATCTCGTCGGTGAGCGGTGCTTCCAGCCCTCGGTCAGCAGCGCCGTTTCGGACTCGGGCGGTCGACTGTTTCGCAGCCGCCATATGCCGAGGTGGTCGGCGGCGGCCAGGGCGGCGTCGGACTCGACCCGAGGTGGCAGGGCTTCCTCGCACCAGCGGACCAGGCACTCCCGCATGTTCGTCACGAACCAGAGCCCCAACTCGGTCAGTTCCCCGGACGCAAGGAGGCCGTCGAGTACGGACAGGGTGCCTCGTCGCCACAACGCGTAGGCGAATCGGGACCGAAGGGCCTCCTGTCCCGACGCCGTCGGGTAGTACCGACGCCAGAAGGAGACGATGCCCAGGTAGGCGTACGCACCCTGGAGAAGCCCCGAGACCGGACGCGGATCGAGCCGCCACGGCGCATAGTGAAGAGCGCCGTCCGCCTCCCGGGTGAGGGTGACCAGATCCAGCAGGGCACCCAGCTTGATGTGCTGGAACTCATGGATCAGGCTGACGGCCAGAGTCGTGGCGTCCGCGGGCAGTTGCACCATGGCGCTGCCGAAGGACTCGGGCGAGGTGACACTGTAGGGTTCGCCGCTCATGACGGCTTCCAGCGGAACGAGCGAGCACATCACCTCCGCGAGACCGTCGGCGGTGTCGAGCTGGCCGCGGACCAGGGTCTCCCAGGCCTGTTCGGTCAGGGCCTGCCACCGGTTCCGGCTCTGCGGGTTCTGCACGACCGGTTCCCGGCCCGCCACGAAGGACGCGTAGGGATCGGTGTCGTCCAGGGCGAGCCGGAGGCTGTGCCCGTCCCGCGTGGCCCTGACCTGCGGAAGCGGGCGCCAGTCGGCCAACGGCGACTCCAGGGCGTCCGGCAGCAGCACGCACGCCCCTCTGGGCGAGACGACGGCAACGCTGCCGACGCCTCGGCCCGCCCCTCGCACGGTCGCGACAAAGGGTCGCGTACCGCCCGGATCGGCGTGGGTGAGCCTGACCGTCCCCAGCGACGGTAAGTGGAGCGTGCCGCCATCCGGCACGGGCACCTGGGTGTGGAACTCCACACCGGCGCGGACAGCGGCGGCGGCGGCCAGTGTGTGGAAGTACCCGACCTCCGTCCACAACGGGACGTCACTGGATCCGACGCCCCGCAAACGCCGCAGAACGTGGGCGGCCCAGACGCCGGTCGAAGGGTGCATCAGTATCTTTTCGAAGGCTCCCGGGTCCTCGTACTGCACCCGGCCCAGCAGTTTCCAGGCAGCGTGCACCGGAGGCAGAGGTCCCATCGAGGCGGGATCGGCCGCCACGGCTTCCAGCACCATACGGATCAGGACGAGGCGCTTGCTCTTCTGCCCGTGACGCAACAGCCCGAGGGTTTCTCTGTCTCCGCCGCCCGTGGACAACTGGACGAAGGACTCCACCGGCAGGCGATGTATGTCGCCGAAACCTTCCTGGAACTCGGTGAAAGAGGGCGCGGAAGGTAACCGAGGCTGATTCTTCTTCCTCAACTGATGGCCTCCAGTCGGAGCAGCGAAGCCGGTCGCTCACCGAAGAGCCGCGGAGCCGCTCAGCAGCTGCTGCCGCCGGCCGGCGCCGCGGCCGTCAAAGGCACCGGCAGGTCGACCTGGAGAAGAATGCGCCGCACAGACCGATCAAGATCCCCCGAAGGGCACAGCATCAGCTCGTCCAGGGACAGATCGGCCACGTTCACCAGTTCCGTCGTGATGTCGTGCTCCGCGCGTTCCATCCGACCAAACCCCCTGTGTGGTGGAACCCTTGACGGGCCGCACCTTCCATGATGCCCGCGTACGGACAAGGTGAAAAGGGGACCCGATCCTGGATGACGGGGTCACTCGTCCCCGGGGTCACGGCTCCACTCCAGCGTCACCACGAAGTTGGCCTCCGTGGCTCCGCGGGCGACGATCACCCCCGCCTCCGCCGACAGTTTGATGCCGAACTCGACGCACACCCGGTCCGGGGTCTGGGGAAGGTGCCGCAGTTTCTCCCACACCGCGGCGGCGACCGGACGGATCCTGTCCAGGGACTGCTGAAGGCTCTCCTGGGCGACAGCCGCCACCTGCCCGGGCCGCGCGACCCGGACGACTCCGTCCGTCTCCTCCGACACCTCGACCCGGACGGACTCACCGCCCTCGACCGGAACCTCGATCACATATGACACGACGCCCCCCGCTCCTGCCCACTGGATCGGCCCGAACCAGCAGCAGGATAGGACGCGGCTCCCGGGGCCACCATGAGACCGGGTACGGATGACGGGGCGGACCGCTCGCCGCTCGGATCCCCCGGGACCCGCGGCCCCTGGATCAGATCCGGGGGCCGCCGGCTTGATCCGTGAGCCCAGCGAAGTCGCTGGTCAGATCGATTCTCCTCGCGTAGCGAGTGGTGGGGCGGGTGGGACTCGAACCCACGACCGACGGATTATGAGTCCGCTGCTCTAACCGGCTGAGCTACCGCCCCATAGCGGCGTGTCGCGTACATGTGTGCGCGCCGTCTGCCGCAGCATAGCCGCTCATACGATCTCCTGCTTCGGATGGTCGGCTTCCCGCGGCCCTTCATGACCTTGAGGACTCGGGCACGGGCACGGCGGTTCCCCCGGACATGAAAAAGGACCCCAGAGGGGTCCTCGTTCAGCATGCTCCCCCGACTGGACTCGAACCAGTAACCTGCCGGTTAACAGCCGGCTGCTCTGCCAATTGAGCTACGGAGGACCGAGCTCCCCCGACTGGACTCGAACCAGTAACCTGCCGGTTAACAGCCGGCTGCTCTGCCAATTGAGCTACGGAGGAATGCCTCGTTGCATCGAACGTACCTCCCTGGGTATCCGCCAGGGGGCGCCCGCTCGCTGCGACACATACATTAGCGCAAGCAGGGGGGTGCTCCGCCAATCGGTACTCCCCGGCGCTGTCGCCGTACGAGAGAGCAACGCATCGGAAGGGTGGTCGTCATGCGCTACCGGCTGACATTCGTCGTCGGACTCGCCCTTGGTTACGTCCTGGGCACGAGGGCCGGACGCGAACGCTACGAGACGCTGAAGAAGTCCGCTCGGCAGATCGCCCAGAATCCGGCCGTCCGCAACACCGCCGAGAGCGCCGCCCAGCAGGGGCGCCAGTTCGCGGGCAAGGCCCTGCACTCGGTGAGCGACAAGGTCGGCGACCGCGTCCCCGAGTCGGTGGCCCAACGAGTCCGCTCCCTACGCCACCACAACGGCCACACCACCCAGCCAGAGGACGACTGGGGCACCAGCAACACCTAGCCGCACCTCTCTGCGCCGCCCACCCCTGCCCACCCAGGGGCGCGAGGAACTGCGCGACCAGCCACAATGCACCCGCACCGGTACAAGCACAGTCACCCCTACGGCGCCCACGGCCAAAGCAAGCGCAGCGCTACGGCAGAATTTGAGGCATGGGGATAGTCGCCGGGTTGGACAGCTCGCCCGATTTCACTCGCATCGTGGTCTGCGACACGGACACGGGCGCCGTGCTGCGCCAGGGATACGCGCCGCATCCGGTCGACATGCCGGAGGGCGGGCCGCGGGCCAGCGACGTGGACCCGCAGGCCTGGCTGCTGTCCCTGGGGGAGGCGGCGGGCGGCGGGCTGCTGGAGGGGGTGCAGGCCATCGGCGTGTCGGCCCAGCAGAACGCGCTGATCCCCCTGGACGCGCAGGGCTCCACCGTGCGCCCGGCGATGGTCGGCGGCGACAAGCGGGCGCAGGTCGCGGCGGCGGACCTGATCGACGCGCTGGGCGGGCGCGAGGCGTGGGCGCAGGCGGTGGGGTGCGTTCCGCAGGCCGCGCAGCCCGTGACCAAGCTGCGCTGGCTCGCCAAGAGCGAGCCGGAGAACGCGCGGCGGACGGCCATGCTGCTCCAGGCCCACGACTGGCTGGTGTGGCAGCTGCTCGGGCGGCCGGTGCGCCGGACCACCGATCGCGGTGGGGCCTCCGGCACCGGGTACTGGTCCGCGGCCACCGGCGGCTACCGGCCCGATCTGGTCGAGCTGGCGCTCGGTCACCAGGCGATGCTGCCGGAGGTGATCGGCCCGTCCGACGCGGCCGGTACGACACCGGAGGGGCTGCTGATCTCCGCCGGGACCGGCGAGACGATGGCCGCCGCCTTCGGTCTGGGGCTGGGGCTCGGGGACGCCGTGGTGTCCCTGGGGGCTTCGGGGTCGGTGATGGCCGTCCACCCGGAGGCGCTCGTCGACCAGAGCGGGATGATCACCTCGCTCGCCGACGCCACCGGCATGCACCTGCCGGTCGTGACCACCCTGAACGCGGTACGGACCCTGCGCGGCACCGCCGAACTGCTCGGCCTGCCGGACCTGGAGAGCCTGTCCGATCTGGCGATGAAGTCCACGCCGGGGTCCCACGGCCTGGTGCTCCTGCCCTATCTGGAGGGCGAACGGACGCCCAGCCTCCCGCACACCGCCGGCACGCTGGCCGGGCTGCGGCGCGAGTCGATGAAGCCCGAGCATCTGGCACGGGCCGCGTTCGAGGGCATGCTGTGCGGGCTCGCGGACGCGCTCGACGTACTGCGCGGCCGGGGCGTGGACGTACGGCGGATCTTCCTGCTCGGCGGCGCCGCCGAGCTGCCCGCCGTGCAGGCCGCCGCGCCCTCGCTGTTCGGCGCGCAGGTCGTCGTACCGCAGCCCGCCGACTACGCGGCGATCGGTGCCGCCCGGCAGGCCGCGTGGGCGCTCGGCGTGTCGCAGGGCACCCTCGACCCGCGCACCCCGCCGGCCTGGCAGGGGGCGGCGGCGCAAGTGCTGGACCCGGGTGAGGAACTGGCGGTGGGGCAGGCCGTACGGCAGCAGTTCGTGTCGGTGCGGGAGCAGACCCACCCCGGCGCATTTCGCCCATAAGGGTGACAACGCCCTGAATCCTCAAGGTTGCTGGAGGCCTGCTGTTGGCTTAATCGGTTGAGGTAACGCGGGTGGAGTGTTCGACGATAGGGGCCAAGGGCAACCGAACGCCCCTTTCGCCGACCCCGAGAGACGTAGCGTGCTCATACGACTTCTTCGGGCCTGTCTCAGGCCTTACAAGAAACCCATAGCCGTGCTGGTGCTGCTCCAGTTCCTGCAGACCTGCGCCACCCTCTACCTGCCCACCCTGAACGCCGACATCATCGACAAGGGTGTCGTGAAGGGTGACACCGGTTACATCCTCTCCTTCGGCGCCCTGATGATCGGCATCTCGCTGGCGCAGGTCGTATGCAACATGGGGGCCGTGTACTACGGCGCCCGGACCGCCGCGGCGCTCGGCCGGGACGTACGGGCCGCCGTCTTCGATCGTGTGCAGTCGTTCTCGTCGCGTGAGGTGGGTCACTTCGGCGCGCCCTCCCTCATCACCCGTACGACCAATGACGTACAGCAGGTCCAGATGCTGGCCCTGATGACGTTCACCCTGATGGTGTCGGCGCCCATCATGTGTGTCGGCGGTATCGTGCTGGCGCTCGGGCTGGACGTGCCGCTGTCCGGGGTGCTGGTGGCGGTCGTGCCGGTGCTGGGCATCAGCGTCACCCTGATCGTGCGGCGGCTGCGCCCGCTGTTCCGGTCGATGCAGGTGCGCCTGGACACGGTGAACCGGGTGCTGCGCGAGCAGATCTCCGGCAACCGGGTCATCCGCGCCTTCGTCCGGGACGAGTACGAGGAGGGCCGCTTCCGGAAGGCGAACGGCGATCTCACCGAGATGCAGCTGGCCACCGGACGCATGCTCGCACTGATGTTCCCGATCGTGATGACAGTGGTCAACCTGTCGTCGATCGCGGTCGTGTGGTTCGGCGCACACCGCATCAACAGCGGCGGGATGGCGATCGGCGACCTGACCGCGTTCCTCGCCTACCTGATGCAGATCGTCATGTCCGTGATGATGGCCACCTTCATGTTCATGATGGTGCCCCGCGCGGAGGTGTGCGCCGAGCGCATCCAGGAGATCCTCGACACCGACTCCAGCGTGGTGCCGCCGACGGCCCCCGTCACGGAACTGCGCCGGCACGGCCACCTGGAGATCCGGGGGGCGGGCTTCCGCTATCCGGGTGCCGAGGAGCCGGTGCTCAAGGCGGTCGAGCTGGTGGCCCGGCCGGGTGAGATCACCGCCGTGATCGGCTCCACCGGCAGCGGGAAGTCGACGCTGCTCGGGCTGGTCCCGCGGCTGTTCGACGCGACCGAAGGCGCGGTGCTCGTCGACGGCGTCGACGTCCAGGAGGTCGAGCCGAGGCTGCTGGCGAAGACGGTGGGCCTGGTCCCGCAGAAGCCGTACCTGTTCGCGGGCACGGTGGCCACCAACCTGCGGTACGGCAACCCGGACGCCACCGACGAGGAACTGTGGCACGCGCTGGAGGTCGCGCAGGCCAAGGAGTTCGTCTCGAAGCTGGAGGGCGGGCTGAACGCGCCCATCGCACAGGGCGGTACGAACGTCTCCGGCGGCCAGCGCCAGCGGCTCGCCATCGCCCGCACCCTCGTGCAGCGCCCGGAGATCTACCTCTTCGACGACTCCTTCTCCGCGCTCGACTACGCCACCGACGCCGCGCTGCGGGGGGCGCTGGCCCGCGAGACCGCCGAGGCGACCGTCGTGATCGTCGCCCAGCGTGTGGCGACCATCCGGGACGCCGACCGGATCGTGGTCCTGGACGAGGGCCGGGTGGTCGGCACGGGCCGGCACCACGAGCTCATGGCGGACAACGAGACCTACCGGGAGATCGTGCTCTCCCAGCTGACGGAAGCGGAGGCCGCCTGATGGCAGGGCCCATGGGACGCATGATGGCCGGGGGCGGCCCCGACCAGCGCTCGATGGACTTCAAGGGCTCGGGCAAACGGCTCGTCGCCCGGTTCAAGCCGGAACGGCTCACCATCTACGCGCTGCTGCTGTGCGTGGTCGTCAGCGTCGGCCTCAGCGTGATCGGCCCGAAGATCCTCGGCAAGGCCACCGACCTGGTCTTCGCGGGCATCATCGGGCGGCAGATGCCGGCCGGGGCCACCAAGGAGCAGGTGCTCGACTCCATGCGCGCACGGGGCCAGGGCTCCGTCGCGGACATGCTGAAGAGCACCGACTTCACCCCGGGCAAGGGCATCGACTTCGACGCCGTCGGCAACGTCCTGCTGCTCGCCCTCGGTACGTTCCTCGTGGCCGGTCTGCTGATGGCGGTGGCGACGCGGCTGGTCAACCGGGCCGTCAACCGCACGATGTACCGGATGCGCGAGGACGTGCAGACGAAGCTGTCCCGGCTGCCGCTGTCGTACTTCGACAAGCGCCAGCGCGGCGAGGTGCTCTCCCGCGCCACCAACGACATCGACAACATCGGCCAGACGCTCCAGCAGTCGATGGGCCAGCTGATCAACTCGCTGCTGACCATCATCGGTGTGCTCGTGATGATGTTCTGGGTGTCCTGGCTGCTCGCCCTGGTCGCCCTGGTCACCGTGCCGCTGTCGTTCGTGGTCGCCACCCGGGTCGGCAAGCGGTCGCAGCCGCACTTCGTGCAGCAGTGGCGCTCGACCGGCAAGCTGAACGCGCACATCGAGGAGATGTACACCGGGCACACCCTGGTGAAGGTGTTCGGCCGGCAGGACGAGTCGGCGAAGCAGTTCGCCGAGCAGAACGACGCGCTGTACGAAGCTTCGTTCAAGGCGCAGTTCAACAGCGGGGTCATGCAGCCGCTGATGATGTTCGTGTCGAACCTGAACTACGTGCTCGTCGCCGTGGTCGGCGGCCTGCGGGTGGCGTCCGGCGCGCTGTCCATCGGTGACGTGCAGGCCTTCATCCAGTACTCCCGGCAGTTCTCGATGCCGCTGACCCAGGTCGCCTCGATGGCCAACCTGGTGCAGTCGGGCGTCGCCTCGGCCGAGCGGATCTTCGAACTCCTGGACGCGGAGGAGCAGGAGCCGGATCCGGTGGCGGCCGAGAAGCCCGCGGAGCTGCGCGGGCGCGTGGCGCTGGAGCACGTGTCGTTCCGGTACGACCCCGAGAAGCCGCTGATCGAGGACCTGTCGCTGAAGGTGGAGCCCGGGCAGACGGTCGCGATCGTCGGCCCGACCGGAGCGGGCAAGACCACCCTGGTCAATCTGCTCATGCGGTTCTACGACGTCACCGGCGGGCGCATCACCCTGGACGGCGTGGACATCCGGAAGATGTCCCGCGACGAACTGCGCGCCGGGATCGGCATGGTGCTCCAGGACACCTGGCTGTTCGGCGGCACGATCGCGGAGAACATCGCGTACGGCGCCTCGCGCGAGGTGACCCGGGGCGAGATCGAGGAGGCGGCGCGGGCGGCCCACGCGGACCGGTTCGTGCGCACCCTCCCCGACGGCTACGACACCGTGATCGACGACGAGGGCACGGGGGTCAGCGCCGGTGAGAAGCAGCTCATCACCATCGCGCGGGCGTTCCTGTCGGACCCGGTGATCCTGGTGCTCGACGAGGCGACGAGCTCCGTCGACACCCGCACCGAGGTGCTGATCCAGAAGGCCATGGCCAAGCTGGCGCACGGCAGGACGTCCTTCGTGATCGCGCACCGGCTGTCGACGATCCGGGACGCGGACACGATCCTCGTCATGGAGAACGGCTCGATCGTCGAACAGGGCGCCCACACGGAGCTGCTCGCCGCGGACGGCGCCTACGCGCGGCTGTACAAGGCACAGTTCGCGCAGGCGGTGGCCGAGGTCGACTGAGCGCACCGGGGCCGCCTTCGCGGGCGGCCCCGTTCAGTCCAGGTAGCCGCGCAGCTGGTCGGCGAAGGCGTGGTCCCGCAGCTTGTTCAGGGTCTTGGACTCGATCTGCCGGATGCGTTCCCGCGTCACGCCGAAGATGCGCCCTATCTCCTCGAGGGTGCGGGGACGGCCGTCGGCGAGGCCGTAGCGCAGCTGCACGACCTTCCGCTCGCGCTCGCCGAGGGTGGACAGTACGGCCTCCAGGTGCTGCCTGAGCAGCAGGAACGCCGCCGACTCCACGGGTGAGGCCGCGTCGCCGTCCTCGATCAGGTCACCGAGCGCGACATCGTCCTCCTCCCCGACGGGCGCGTGCAGCGACACCGGCTCCTGGGCGAGGCGGAGCACCTCGCCGACCCGCTCGGGCGGCAGGTCGAGGTGGGCGGCGACCTCTTCGGGGGTCGGCTCGTACCCGCGTTCCTGGAGCATCCGCCGCTGCACCCGTACGACCCGGTTGATGAGCTCGACGACGTGCACGGGGACGCGGATGGTGCGGGCCTGGTCGGCGAGGGCGCGGGACATGGCCTGGCGGATCCACCAGGTGGCGTACGTGGAGAACTTGTAGCCGCGGGCGTAGTCGAACTTCTCCACGGCCCGGATGAGCCCGAGATTGCCCTCCTGGACCAGGTCCAGCATGGTCAGGCCGCGGCCGATGTACCGCTTGGCGACGGACACGACGAGCCGCAGGTTGGCCTCGATGAGCCGGCGCTTGGCCATGCGGCCCATCACGACCAGCTTGTCCAGGTCGAGGGCGAGCTGGCTGTCCAGGTCCGGTGTGCTGCCCAGCTTCTCCTCGGCGAACAGCCCGGCCTCGACCCGGCGGGCCAGCTCGACCTCCTCGGCCGCGGTGAGCAGCGGGATCCGCCCGATCTCGCGCAGGTACTGGCGGAACAGGTCCGAGGAGGGAGCGCTGGTGTCGGCGCGCGCGGCCGCCGCCGGGGCCTCGACGGGCGCCTCGGCGGACTCGTCGTCCAGCGCCTCGGCGGGCGGTTCCGCCGGCTCGGCCGCGTCCGCCGACTCCGGCTCCGGTTCCGGTTCGGTCTCCGGGTGGTGCGCGGCACGGCTCTGCGGCGGAACCACCGCGAAGACCTCGCTCTCGGCGTCCGGCTCGTCCGTCGCGGTGCTGTCGGTGCTGTCGGTCTGTGTGAGGGTCTGGGTCTGCACGGGGGCGACCTCCAGGGTGATCGCTGCTGAGTGGAACCGCGGGGAGCGCGATCCGTGGGGGACGGATCAGCCGCGCTCCGAGGACTCAGGCACCGCACCCCAGTGTGGGGTAAGACACATCACCGCCACGAGGGGCTTGCGGTGACTTTTTGCATCCGGGTCGTGACGGGGCGGTGACGGGAGGGACGCGCAAGCGCTCAGAGCGCGGCGGCGCCCTGTTCGCGCAGTGTCTGGCCGTACTGCTGGAGGACCCACAACTCGTTCTGCACGGCCGCCAGGTGGGCCGGGTCGCCGCCGGTGCCGAGGCGGGCGAGGGCGCTCTGGACGTCCTGGATGCGGCGGTCGACGGCGCGGCGGCGGACCCAGACGAGTTGTTCGCCGGCGTAGGGCTCGTCGACCGTGCGGCGCATGATCGCTTCCACGGCCAGCTCGGTCACCATCGCGCGGACCGCGTCGTCGGGGGCCGCCTCGCGGACGCGGACCAGGTACTCCTGGGGGTCCCGCGTGCCGTACTCGGCGCCGCCCGCGTCCATGATCGCCTGGCGTACGGCCGCGTAGGGCGGGGCGGTGAACTCGTCGATCCCGTAGGCGTCGAAGGCCGGGGAGACCAGCTCGGGCCGCTGGAGGGCGAGTTTCAGCAGCTCGCGTTCCGTGGCGTACACCGGGTTGCGGAGGTTCAGCGCGGGGCCGGAAGGGGCCCGTACGGCCGCGTACTCCTGCGGGGGGCGCTGGGGGGCCGTCGGCGCCGGGCCCCTGCCGCCGCGGTCGCGGGCCCAACGGGCGAGCTGCGCGACCCGCTTGACCACGAACTGGGTGTCGAGGATGCCGAGCATCCCGGCCAGCTCGACGGCGACCTCGTGCTGGGCGCCGCTGTTCTTGATCCGGGCCACGATCGGGGCCGCCTCGTCGAGGGCGGCGGCCCGCCCCGCCGGGGTGTTCAGGTCGTAGCGGCTCACGATCTGGCGCAGCGCGAACTCGAAGAGCGGGGTACGCGGTTCGGCCAGGTCGGCCACCGCCTCGTCGCCCTTGGCCAGGCGCAGGTCGCAGGGGTCCATGCCGTCGGGGGCGATCGCGATGTACGTCTCGGCGGCGAACTTCTGGTCGTCCTCGAAGGCGCGCAGGGCCGCCTTCTGCCCGGCCGCGTCGCCGTCGAAGGTGAAGATCACGCGTGCGCTGCCGTTGTCCATCAGCAGCCGGCGCAGGATCTTGATGTGGTCGCCGCCGAAGGCCGTGCCGCAGGTCGCGATGGCGGTGGTCACCCCGGCCAGGTGGCAGGCCATGACGTCGGTGTAGCCCTCGACCACCACCGCGCGGGAGGTCTTGGCGATCTCCTTCTTCGCCAGGTCGATGCCGTACAGGACCTGGCTCTTCTTGTAGATCGCCGTCTCGGGCGTGTTGAGGTACTTGGGGCCGTTGTCCGCCTCGTACAGCTTGCGCGCGCCGAAGCCGACCACCTCGCCGCCGATGTCCCGGATGGGCCACATCAGGCGGCCCCGGAAGCGGTCGATGGGGCCGCGGCGGCCCTCCTGGGAGAGTCCGGAGAGGAGCAGCTCCTTGTCGGTGAAGCCCTTACCGCGCAGATAGCGGGTGAGGTGGTCCCAGCCCTGCGGGCTGTAGCCCACGCCGAAGTGGACGGCGGCGGCCTGGTCGAAGCCGCGCTCGGCCAGGAAGACGCGGCCCGTCTCGGCCTCGGGGCTGGTGGCGAGCTGCTCCGCGTACCACTGCGCGGCGATCTTGTGGGCCTCGACCAGGCGGATCCGCTCGCCGCGCTGGTGGGACGGGTTGTACCCCCCCTCCTCGTAGCGCAGGGTGATGCCGGCCTGCGCGGCGAGGCGCTCGACCGCCTCCGAGAAGGAGAGGTGGTCGACCTTCATCACGAACGTGATGGTGTCGCCGCCCTCCTGGCAGCCGAAGCAGTGGAAGAGTCCCTTGCTGGGGCTGACCTGGAAGGACGGCGACTTCTCGTCGTGGAACGGGCACAGGCCCTTGAGGTTGCCCCCGCCCGCGTTGCGCAGCTGGAGGTACTCGGACACGACGGAGTCGATCGGGACCGCGTCCCGTACCGCCTTCACGTCCTCGTCGTTGATCCGTCCTGCCACGCGTGAATTCTACGTGGGGTGTGTGACAGTTCCGGTCCCCTGAGGGGTCAGGAGGCGAGGCTGTCGAGAGGGACGTGCGGGTCGGCCAGCGCCTCCGTGTCCACCGGGGCCGTGGAGCGGACCAGCTTCTGGATCGACTCTGTGACATCCCACACATTCACGTTCATTCCGGCCAGCACCCGGCCCTCCTTCACCCAGAACGCGATGAACTCCCGCTTGCCCGCGTCCCCCCGGATCACCACCTGGTCGTACGACCCCGGCGGCGCCCAGCCGCTGTACTCCATCCCCAGGTCGTACTGGTCGGTGAAGAAGTAGGGGACGCGGTCGTAGGTGACGTCCCGGCCGAGCATCGCGCGGGCCGCCGCCGGGCCGCCGCCCAGGGCGTTGGCCCAGTGCTCGACCCGCAGCCGGGTGTCGAAGAGGGCGTGCGGGAAGGCGGCGACGTCGCCGGCCGCGAAGATGTCCGGGTCGGAGGTGCGCAGCCGCTCGTCCACCACGATGCCGCCGCCGTGCGCGCGGTCGGCGGTCTCCAGCCCCGCCGCCTCGGCCAGCCCGGTGCGCGGCGCGGCGCCGATGGCCGCGAGGACGTCGTGCGCGGGGTGCTCCTCGCCGTCGTCGGTACGGGCGGCCAGCACCATGCCGTCCTGGCCGACGATCTCGGTGAGCCGCGCCCCGAAGTGGAAGCGGACCCCGCGCTCGCGGTGCAGCTCGGCGAAGAGGGTGCCGAGCTCGGGGCCGAGCACGCCGTGCAGCGGGGTCGGGTTGTGTTCGATGACGGTGACCTCGGCGCCGTACTCCCGGGCCGCCGCCGCCACCTCCAGCCCGATCCAGCCCGCGCCCGCGATCACGATGTGCCCGTTGTCCCGGCCGAGCGAGTGCAGCACGCCCTTGAGCCGCTCGGCGTGGGCGAGGCGGCGCAGGTGGTGGACGCCCGCGAGGTCGGTACCGGGGATGTCGAGGCGGCGGGGCTCCGCGCCGGTGGCGAGAAGCAGCTTGTCGTAGCGCACGAGGGTGCCGTCGTCACCGAACCGGACCGTCTTCGCCGTACGGTCGATCGCGTCCACGGTCTGGCCGAGGTGCAGCTCGATGTCGTTCTGCGCGTACCAGGCGAGTTCGTGCACGAAGACGCTGTCGCGTTCCTCCTTGCCCAGCAGGTAGCCCTTGGACAGCGGCGGGCGTTCGTAGGGGTGGTCGCGTTCGTCGCAGATCAGTATCACCCGGCCGGTGAAGCCCTCCGCCCGGAGCGTCTCGGCCGCCTTGGCGCCGGCCAGCCCTCCTCCGACGATGACGAACGTCTGGTCCGCGTCGACCACTTGATGCCTCCTCGTAAAGATGCCGCCACATGGGAGCCTCCCGCACTGAGCGTGATGCGGGAAGGGGGAGTGACCCGATCAGGCCACGGAGGGTCACATTCTTCTCACAGGCGCCCCGTCAGTCTCGCGTGCAACGAGCGGGCCGACGCGTCGGTCAGGGAAGCGATCTGATCGACGATCACCCGCTTACGGGCGTGATCGCCGTCCGCCGCGTCGAAGAGCGAACGGAACTGCGGGTCCAGGCCGTCGGGGGCGCGGGCGGTGAGCGCCTCGGCGAGTTCGGCGACGACGATCCGCTGGTCGGCGCGGAGCCGCTCCTGCTCGGCGCGGCGCATCACGTACTGGTCGGCGACCGCCTTGAGGACCGCGCACTCCATGCGCGCGGAGCGCGGCACCACGAGTTCGGCGCCGTACCGGGTGAGGCGGCCGCCGCCGTACGTCTGGCGCGTGGCGGCCTCGGCCGCCAGGCAGAAGCGGCCGATGAGCTGGCTGGTGGCGTCCTTCAGCCGGGCCTGGGCGACCGCCGTGCCGTCGTAGCCGTGCGGCCACCACTCCTGGGCCAGGAGGCGGTCGAGGGCCTCGGCGAGTTCGGCGGGGTCGGTACCGGCGGGCACGTACCGGCCGACGGCGACGGCGAAGACCGCCTGCCGTTCCGGTTCGGCGCGCAGGCAGCCCGGGTCGATGTGACCGGCGTGCAGGCCGTCCTCGACGTCGTGCACCGAGTACGCCACGTCGTCCGCCCAGTCCATGACCTGGGCCTCGAAGCAGGTGCGGGTGCCGGGGGCGTCCTTGCGGACCCAGTCGAAGACCGGCCGGTCGTCCTCGTACACCCCGAACTTCCCCGAAGCCGGGTCGGTGGGGTGGGCGCCGCGCGGCCAGGGGTACTTGGTGGCCGCGTCGAGGGCGGCGCGGGTGAGGTTGAGGCCGACGGAGCCCTCGGGGGTGAAGCGCTTGGGCTCGATGCGGGTGAGGAGCCTGAGGGACTGGGCGTTGCCCTCGAAGCCGCCACAGTCGTCGGCGAACTCGTTCAGCGCCTGTTCGCCGTTGTGACCGAAGGGAGGGTGGCCCAGGTCGTGGGAGAGGCAGGCCGCCTCGACCAGATCGGGGTCGCAGCCGAGGGCCGCGCCGAGCTCGCGGCCGACCTGGGCGCACTCCAGGGAGTGCGTGAGACGGGTGCGGGGGCTGGCGTCCCAGGCCGGGTGGTTGGGCGCGCCCGGGGTGACGACCTGGGTCTTGCCGGCCAGGCGGCGGAGCGCCGCGCTGTGCAGGATGCGGGCGCGGTCTCGCTGGAAGGCGGTGCGGCCGGGGCGTTTGTCGGGCTCGGGGGCCCAGCGGTCGGCTGACGCCGGGTCGTAGGCGGGTGCGGTGCGATTACCTGCGGTGCCTTTGCTTGCGGTGCGATTACCTGCGGTGCCTTCCATGACTCGACAGTACGGGGCGGTGGTGACAATCGGGGGGTTCCGGGTGCCTGTGCGTCTGCCGAGTCTTGTTGTATGGCGGGTGCGGGTGCGTTGGGGTTGTTCGCGCAGTTCCCCGCGCCCCTGGGTGGGTGAGCTCGACCCTCGTTCTCACGCTGACGCCAGTGTTGGTTCCGTCAGCGTCGCCGGGGTTGACAGGGCTTGGTCGTAGCGGTGGAGGATCAGGCGGGCCATCGCGGGGTGGGCGCCCAGGGGGGCCGAGGTGATCCAGGGGGCCGCCTCCGCGCACTGGGTGGCGAAGCGGCCGGGGGCGGTGAAGCAGGAGGCGATCGCCACTCGGTGGCGGCCCCGCGCGGCGAGGGCGCGTACGGCGGTGGGGACGGTCGGGGTCGCGGCGGAGGCGTAGGCGGGGACGACGGGCACGCCCAGGCGGTCGGCGAGGAGGCGGGCCGTGCGGCGGGTGTCGGCGGCGGAGTCGGGGTCGCGGGAACCGGCGGCGGCGAGTACGACACCGCTCGAACGGCGGGTGGCGTCGTCGGGGCCGGTGTGCCAGCCGGCCTCCAGCAGACGGTCGTACAGGGTCTCCACGAGGAGCGGGTGGGGGCCGAGCGGTGCGGCCACGCGCGTGCGTGCGGTGGCGGCGGCGGCCATCTCGGGGATGTCCCGCTTGACGTGGTAGCCGCGGCTGAGCAGCAGCGGTACGAGCACGGCCGGGGCGTCGCCGAGGGCGGCGAGGGTGTCCGGGAGCAGGGGCTCGTTCAGCTCGATGTGGCCGAGGCGCACCGGCAGGCCGGGGCGCAGGTCCCGTACCCGCTCCATGAGGGTGAGGACCGTCCGCAGCGCGCGCGGGTCGCGGCTGCCGTGCCCGACCAGGACGAGGGCGGGCGGGCCGGGGCGGCGCCTGCCGTCCAGGGAGACGAGGCTGAGCTGGCCGGCGAGCCGGCTGCTGATGCCCGCCAGGATGTCCGCCGTGCTGTCTAGGTCCGTCATGGAACGATCCTGACGGCAGGAGGTTGCGCCCTCGTTGCACGCCCGTCACGGGTATTTTCCGTGGGTTCACGGTGTGGGCCCGGACCGTGTGAGGCGAACCGGATCGAACCGGATCATTGTTCGATGCGTCCTCCTCGTCGGGACGACAAGGGGGACCCGCGTGAAGATCCGTGGACCGCGCCTGCCGCACACCCGTGCCGGACGGCGGCGGCTGGTGCAGGCCGTGATGGCCGGGTGCGTGCTGGCGCTGCTTCCGGTGACCTGGCTGTTCGTGTCGACGGCCGACCGGCTGCGCGGTACGGCGGACGCGCCGCGCACCGATGTCGCCGTCGTGTTCGGGGCGGGGCTGTGGGGCGGGGAGCCGTCTCCGTACCTCGCGCACCGGCTGGACGCGGCGGTGAAGCTGTACAGGGCGGGCCGGGTGAAGGTGGTGCTGGTCACCGGCGACAACAGCCGGGACGACTACGACGAGCCGGACGCCATGCGTGCGTACCTGACCGAGCGGGGGGTTCCCGGCTCCCGCGTGGTCAGCGACTACGCCGGTTTCGACACCTGGGACTCCTGTGTCCGCGCGAAGAGGATCTTCGGTGTCGACCGGGCCGTCCTGATCAGCCAGGGCTTCCACATCCGCCGCGCGGTCGCCCTCTGCGAGGCGGCGGGCATCGACTCCTACGGCGTCGGCGTCGACGCCAAGCACGACGTCACCTGGTACTACGGCGGCACCCGCGAGATCTTCGCGGCCGGCAAGGCGGCCCTGGACGCGGTCTTCAAGCCGGACCCCCGCTTCCTGGGCCCGAAGGAGACGGGGGTGGTCCGGGCGCTGGCCGCGGGGCGGTGACGGCGGGATACGGGTGGGCCCGGTGGCGGGACAGAGCCGCCCGAAGCTCCCTGTCGCGGGCCCGGCGGCCGGGCGCGAGCCGGCCCGGCGACCGGCGGTCCGGGCCGGTGACCGGCGATCCGGGCCGGTGACCGGCGGTCCGGGCCGGTGACCGGCGATCCGGGCCGGTGACCGGTGATCCGGGCCGGCCGGGCCCCGCCCGAGGCGTCTCCGGCCGGGCCTGAGGGCCCCGCGCCCGCGCCCGGTGTCCGCCTCACCGTGGGCCAGCGGTGGCGGGGAGGTCGCCGTCCCGGCCGTGTAACAGGGAGCCGCCACGGCACGTAACACGTGCGAAGCACGCTGGGCGGTATGGAGACCACCTCGACGCCCACCCACTGCCCGTACTGCGCCTTGCAGTGCGGGATGAACGTGACCCCCGCGCCGGGAGGGGGCGTCGAGGTGACCGAGCGTCCGGACTTCCCGGTGAACCGGGGGGCGCTGTGCGGCAAGGGGCGGACGGCCGCGGCGCTGCTGTCGCCCGGGGTGCGGCTGACCTCGCCGTTGGTGCGGTCCGGGAGTGAGCTGGTGCCCGCCTCCTGGGAGGAGGCGCTGGACCGGGTCGCCGCGGGTCTCGCCTCGGCGCGTACCGCGTACGGTCCCGACGCGTGCGGGGTGTTCGGCGGGGGCGGGCTGACGAACGAGAAGGCGTACGCGCTCGGCAAGTTCGCGCGGGTGGTGCTGGGCACCTCGCAGATCGACTACAACGGCCGCTTCTGCATGTCGTCGGCCGCCGCGGCGGGCACGAAGGCGTTCGGTCTCGACCGGGGGCTGCCGTTCCCGCTGGAGGACATCCCGAAGACGGGCTGCGTGATCCTGGTCGGCTCCAACCTCGCGGAGACCATGCCGCCCTCGCTGCGCTTCTTCAGCGAACTCCGTGAGAACGGCGGCACGCTGATCGTCGTCGACCCGCGCCGCACGAGGACCGCCGAGCAGGCCGACCTGCACCTCGCGCCCCGCCCCGGCACCGATCTCGCGCTGGCGCTGGGCCTGCTGCACCTGGTGGTCGCCGAGGGCCGCACCGACGAGGAGTACATCCGGGAGCGCACGGCCGGCTGGGAGGAGGCGCGGGCCGCGGCGATGGCGCACTGGCCGGAGTACGTGGAGCGGATCACGGGGGTGTCCGTTCCCCAACTCCGGAAAGCTGTACGGCTGTTCTGCGAGCCGGAGACCGCGATGGTGCTGACCGCGCGCGGGCCGGAGCAGCAGTCCAAGGGCACCGACACGGTGGGCGCCTGGATCAACCTGTGCCTGGCGACCGGACGCGCGGGCCGCCCGCTGTCCGGGTACGGCTGCCTCACCGGGCAGGGCAACGGGCAGGGCGGGCGCGAGCACGGCCAGAAGGCCGACCAGCTGCCCGGCTACCGCAAGCTGACCGACCCGGCCGCGCGGCGGCACGTCGCCGAGGTGTGGGGCGTGGACCCCGACAGCCTGCCGGGCCCGGGCCGCAGCGCGTACGAGTTGCTGGACGCGCTGGGCACGGACATCAAGGCCCTGCTGCTGATGGCCTCCAACCCGGTGGTGTCCGCGCCGCGCGCCGCGCACGTGGAGGAGCGGCTGCGGTCACTGGACTTCCTCGCGGTCGCGGACGTCGTACTGTCCGAGACGGCGGCGCTCGCGGACGTCGTGCTCCCGGTCGCCCAGTGGGCCGAGGAGACCGGCACGACCACCAGCCTGGAGGGCCGGGTGCTGCTGCGGCGGCAGGCGGTCACCCCGCCCGACGGCGTCCGCAGCGACCTGGCGGTGCTGCACGGGCTCGCCGCCCGGCTGGGCGTGGAGAAGGGCTTCCCGACCGACCCCGAGGAGGTCTTCGGCGAGCTGCGCCGGGCGAGCGCGGGCGGGCCCGCGGACTACTCCGGGATCACCTACCGGCGGCTGGCGGAGGAGAACGGGGTGTTCTGGCCGTGCCCGGAGGTGGCGAAGGAGGCCGTGGAGCCCGCCGCGGAGGGGGCCGTGGATACCGCCGCGGAGAGGGCCGTGGAGCCCGTCGCGCACCCCGGCACCCCCCGCCTCTTCCTCGACCGGTTCGCCACCGAGGACGGCCGCGCGAGGTTCGTCGCCGTGGCACACCGGGCGGCGGCCGAGGAACCGGACGACGAGTACCCGCTGCTGCTGACGACCGGCCGGGTCGTCTCCCAGTACCAGTCGGGCGCCCAGACCCGCCGGGTGCCCGAGCTGAACGCCGCCGCCCCCGGCCCGTTCGTGGAGCTGCACCCGAGGCTTGCGGCCCGGCTCGGGGCCGCCGAGGGCGACCCGGTGGCCGTGGTCTCGCGGCGCGGACGCGCTGTGGCGCCGGCCCGCATCACCACCGGCATCCGGCCCGACACCGTGTTCATGCCCTTCCACTGGCCGGGCGAGGGCCGCGCCAACACCCTCACGAACCCCGCGCTCGACCCGACCTCGCGGATGCCCGAGTTCAAGACGTGCGCGGTGCGGGTGGAGGCGGTGGGGGCGTAGGCCGGACGGCCGGTTGGGTAGGGGGCCGCCATGATCCATGGCGATGCCCTCCGCTGGGGCCACTCCGCGCTCACCGTCGACGTCGGCCTCGGCGGCGACCGCCCGCCCCGGCTGCTGCGCGTGGCGCGTCCGGGCGATCCGGAGGTCCCGGACGCCTCGTACGAGGGCCTGCCCCTCGCCGACGTGACCCTGCTGGGCACGGGCACCGGCTGGTCCGGGCCTCGTTTCACGGGGACGGCGCTCGGCGCGCGGCTGCGTCACCGGGCGCACCACGCGACGTACGGCGACGACGGGTGGCACCGTCTCACGGTCGAACTCCACGACCTGGACAGCGGGTTGACCGTGTTCGCTGAGTACTCCTCCCCCGACGGCATCCCGGTCCTGCGCTCCAGGGTGCGGCTGCGCAACGACGGCCGCGCACCCGTCACCGTTCGCGCCGCCGGCAGCCTGCTGCTGGGCGGGCTGCCCTCCCCCGATGTGCTCGACGCGCACCTGGCCCGCAACGACTGGCTCGCCGAGTGCCGCTGGTCCACCGAACCGCTGCGGGCCGCCGTGCCCGACTTCGGCCGGGCGGTGCACGAGCACGACGCCCGCGCGGCCCTGCGGCTGACCGGCCGGGGCAGCTGGCCGACCGACGGCCACCTGGCGATGGGCGCGCTCACCGACCGTAGGAACGGCCGGGCCTGGCTGTGGCAGGTCGAGTCGGCGGCGGGCTGGTCCTGGGACGCCGGGGAGGCGGCCGGGCGGACGTACGTCGGCCTGGGCGGCCCGTCGTACGACGACCACGGCTGGCGCCAGGTCCTCGCGCCCGGCGGTGATTTCGCGTCCGAGTACGCCGCCCTGGCCCTCGGCGACGGCTTCGACGGGGCACTGGCCGCGCTGACGACGTACCGCCGCCGGATCCGCCGCCCGCACCCGGACCACGAACGGCTCCCGGTGGTCTTCAACGACTACATGAACACGCTCATGGGCGACCCCACGACCGACAAGCTGCTGCCGCTGGTCGACGCGGCGGCCGAAGCGGGAGCCGAGTACTTCTGCGTGGACGCCGGCTGGTACGACGACGAGGACGGCGGCTGGTGGGACAGCGTAGGGGCGTGGCAGGCCGCCCCGCGGCGCTTTCCCGGCGGGATCGAGGAGGTGCTGGGGCGGATCCGGGCGCGCGGGATGGTGCCCGGGCTGTGGCTGGAACCGGAGGTGGTCGGGGTACGCAGTCCGGTCGCCGCCGAGCTGCCGGACGCGGCGTTCCTGCGCCACGACGACGGCACCCGGGTCGCCGAACAGGGCCGCCACCAGGTGGACCTGACCCACCCGGCCGCCCGCGCGCACCTGGACGCGACCGTGGACCGGATCGTCGGCGCGTGGGGCGTGGGCTACCTCAAACTCGACTACAACATCACCACCACGGCACCGGGCCTGCTCGATCACTCCCGTGCCTGGCGCGACTGGGTGTCCGCCCTCCTGGACCGACACCCCGGCCTGGTCATCGAGAACTGCGCGTCCGGCGGCATGCGCATGGACGGCGCGTCCCTGTCCGTCACCCAGCTCCAGTCCACCTCCGACCAGCAGGACCCCCTCCGCTACCCCCCGATCGCGGCCGCCGCGCCGACGGCGGTGCCGCCGGAGCAGGGGGCGGTGTGGGCGTACCCGCAGCCGGAGTTCACGGATACGGAGATCGGTTTCACGGTGGGGACGGCGCTGCTGGGGCGGGTTCATCTGTCCGGCCACCTGGACCGCATGACAGAGCGTCAACTTGGCCTCGTGCGGGAGGCGGTGTCGGTCTACAAGGTGATCCGGGTTGATCTGCCGGGCACGGTTCCCTTCTGGCCGCTGGGGCTGCCGGGGTGGGACGACGAGTGGGTGGCGCTGGGGCTGCGGGCGCCGGGGGCGCTAGGGTCGCTGGGGGCGACGTACGTGTCGGTGTGGCGCAGGGGCGGGGCTGAGGAACTGACGCTGCCCCTGGGGCACTTGCCCGATTACGGCGCGCGGGTGGAGGTGCTGCACGCGGCCGGTGCGGGCGCGTCGGCCGCCTGGGACGGGGCGGGGCTGCGGGTGCGGCTGCCGGAGGTGCCGGGGATGCTGCTGGCACGCCTAACGCATGTCGCGGGCCAGCCAGTCCCCGCTCGCGATGAGCCAGCCGCGGGCGCGGAGGCGGGCGGCGACGTGGGGCGCCGCGATGTAGACCCAGGCGTGGACGGTTGAGCCGTCGGCGCGTACGACGTTCCGGCCGACCCGTTCGTAGAGGTTGCGCGGGTGGCCCGGCACGTACTCCTCCAGCCGGTCGAGTTCGCGCAGGAGCCGCCCGTACTCCTCGGGCAGCACGGTGACGAGGTCCCCGCGGACCTCGCCGCCCGGCTGCTCGACGACGTAGGGATAGCCGGGACCGTCGTACAGCACCGCGCCGGGGAGCCGGCCGGGTTCCTCCGAGCGCGTGCGGCCGCGAAGGAACAGGTCATGGTTGCCCTCGCCGGGGCGGAGGGTTCCGTAGACGAAGAACGGCAGGGACGGCGAGGTCGGCAAGGACTGCGAGGTCACAGAAACGATTCTGTACCCCCTCCGACTCCCCACACATCTCCTCGAAGGCGCTATGGACATGACATGCCGACGGCCCTTAAATCTCAGGGACATCAGCGCGCCACCCCCACGCCTTCCAGGCGCCTTCCCAAGGAGACCGATGAGTCGGACACGGCATCACCGAGGATCCCGTCTCGCCACGGCCGGCATCGCCGCCACGACCGCCACGCTGCTGGCCGCAGCACTCTCCCCCGCCGCCCACGCCGACGGCAGACCGACCCGGGCTACCGCGATCGAGAACGCGGCGTCGGCGCTCCTCGCCCACGCCACCGGCCTGGGACTCACCTCCACCCAGGACACCTCGGTCCGCGACGTGATCGTCGACAAGGACGGCACCCAGCACGTCCGCTACGACCGCACCTACCGCCAACTCCCCGTGCTGGGCGGCGACTTCGTGGTCCACCTGGCCCCGAACGGCACGTACCGCAGCGCGGACCGGGCCACGCGGAGCGCGATATCCCTCCCCTCCATAACCCCGAAGGTCTCCGCCCCCAAGGCCGCCGACCTCGCGGTGAACGCACTGCGCGCCGCCAACCTGGGTCAGACCCTCCGCCAGTTGAAGGCCAAGCCGGAGCTGGTGGTCGACGCCCTGCACGGCACCCCCAAACTGGCCTGGCGCACCAACGCCGTCGGCAAGGACTCGCTCGGCAACCCGGTCGCCCGCACCGTCCTGACCAACGCCCTCACGGGCGCGCAGATCGACGCCTGGGACAGCATCGAGACCGCGACGGGCGACGGCAAGTCCCTCTACAGCGGTACGGTCCCGCTGGAGACGACGCAGTCCGGGTCCTCGTACCAGCTGAAGGACCCCACCCGCGGCAACACCTACACCGGCGACGCCGAGAACAAGACCGACCTGTGCATCTTCGGCATCTGCTTCAGCCGCGCCCCCGCGACGCTGTACACGGACACCGACAACCACTGGGGCACGGGGACTGCGAGCGACCGTTCCTCGGCGGCGGTGGACGCCCAGTACGGCACCAACGAGACCTGGGACTACTACAAGAACGTCCACGGCCGCAGCGGCATAGCCGGCGACGGCAAGGGCTCGTACAACCGCGTCCACTACGGCAACAGCTACAACAACGCCTTCTGGGACGACAGTTGCTTCTGCATGACCTACGGCGACGGTGACGGGACGACCTTCGGCCCGCTGGTCGCGCTGGACGTCGCCGGCCACGAGATGACCCACGGCGTCACCTCCAAGACGGCCGCCCTGACCTACTCGGGCGAGTCCGGCGGCCTGAACGAGGCCACCTCCGACATCCTCGGCACGCTGGTCGAGTGGTACGCCAACAACCCGTCCGACCAGGGCGACTACCTGATCGGCGAAAAGATCGTCAAGTCCGGCTTCGGCAAGGCGGCCCTCCGCTTCATGGACAAGCCGTCCAAGGACGGCAACTCCGCCGACTACTGGAGCAGTTCGGTGGGCAACCTGGACGTCCACTACTCCTCGGGCGTAGCCAACCACTTCGCCTACCTCCTCGCGGAGGGCAGCGGCGCCAAGACCATCAACGGCGTCAGCTACGACTCCCCCACCTCCAACGGCTCCACGGTCACCGGCATCGGCCGCGACAAACTCGGCAAGATCTGGTACCGAGCCCTGACCGTCTACATGACGTCCTCCACCAACTACGCGGGCGCCCGCACGGCAACCCTCAACGCGGCGAGGGACCTCTACGGCGCGGGCAGCACGGAGTACAACGCGGTGGCGGCGGCTTGGAGCGCGGTCAACGTCAACTGACCTCTCGCCCGCCTGATGGTGCGGCTGTCCAGGTTGACCGAAGCCTGGACAGCCGCACTGCCGCGCTCGTCCACCCCTGCCGGATCCGCACCTCGGGCACCGGAATCCTCCGGGCGCACGGACTCGGGAACTGCCTCACGCCTGGGCGAGAGGTGCGACGGGAACGGTGGCGCCGAGCGCGGCGCTCTGTAGCGCCGTGATGCGCTCGATGACGAGCCCCACCAGCACGGCCGCCGCGATCATGAGGGCCTCCTCCACCACGAGGAAGGCCATCGACCCCGGGGCCACCCGGCCCGCCACCGTGAGCACCATCGCGTGCGCGATCCAGGCGACCCACCACAGATTCACCAGGGTCGTATCTCGCTTCTCCTGCCACGACGCGGAGCTCGCGCGCCCGATGTCGAGGACCGACCGGCGAGGGACAAAGAAGTTGAGCACCGGTATGAACCACGCGCCGACCCTCCAGCCCCGACTCGGGACCGAGGTTTGGGGCGACAGCTCCTGGGCGTTGCGCCGGGACCGGGCGAGCCACACGAGGAACAGCACGATCGCGAGAGTCATCAGATAGAGGAAGATCATGGAGATGAAGCCCGACTTGTGCAGGGACGCGTCCGTGGGGTGCAGGTAGTGGTCCCGGACCGCCGCCGCGCGCAACGCGTCCGTCACGGCGGCCACCGCTATCGCCGCCTGCGCGCAGCGGGCAAGGGTCCGGGGAGCTTTGCGGGCGGTACTCGTCATCGTCTTCGGCCTGTCTCGGAGGCGTGTGCGGCCGCGGCGGACGCCGGGGCGGAGTGATCATAGGATCTGATCGCCGTTACGATCAGGCGGAATGCGGCCGAAGTTGCCTCAGACTGCACGAAGAACAGTCCCAGCGACACTGACCAGCCTCAGCGGAACGCGGCGACATTGCGGTCGACCCAGTCGGCGAAGGGGCGCGGCCGAGGACTCGCTGGACGTCCGGACTGACACGCTGCTCGGCCGGGCTCGGGAAACCGAGGATGTCCAGAGTGTCGAGGCCCCGCAGGAAGCAAATTTCGGGGGGCCTCCGCCTTCAAAGCACTGAACGCACCCTACAGCTCCCAGTTCCCTATGAGCTGCGGCCTGGATCCACCTGCCAGCTTCGCAAAGAACTCGTCGACATGGTCCGCATAGGCGAATACCGAAGAGTCCATCCCGGCATAGAACCTTCCAGAGGGCGACACGTAAACGGTGAGATGAAAGCCGTCAATGCCCAATGGACACAGAGATTCACTAGCCACCCTAGCGCAGCGACCCGCAATTCTAGCGTCACGCTCAGTGCACACTCGCGCTGGATCAAACTCAGTCCAACAGAATATCTCTCTGCCCTTCAACTCGATGCTGGGCGGATGCTCAACCCGAAGTTTGCAGAACGCCTCCAGGAATCGACGCGCAGCAGCCGATACGTCGAAGCGAGTGCACTCTGACAGGATAGACACGCTGCCTCCGGTAGGCCAGTCGAGCTCCTGACCGTAAGAAATTCGATATCGCCGCTTGGACTGCTCCCACGACCAGCCGATCACGCTGCACACCACGGGGTCCATCAACGCCGACACGGACTGGAAGCACCAGCCCGACACCCTCGATGACAACGGCTACCCCGCCGTGAAGACGACCGTGCCCAGCGGTGCGAACAGCAACTGCGGCAACAGCACGGCGAGCTTCCGCGTCGACGACCAGATCCAGAAGATCGCCGACGGCAACAAGGGCACCTGGACGATCGCGCTCTTCGGGAACGAGTCCAAGACCAGCTCAAACGACGACTACCTGCGTATGTCGCAGGTCCTCAGCCTCACCACGAACTTCGACATCCCGCCCGACACACCCACGAAGCTGCACACCACGCCGAAAGCCCAGAGCGCGGACAGCGACTGCGTGACGGGCAGCGACGCGATCGGCTGGATCGGTGCGACGACGTACGACGCCGCCGGCAGCAAGGTCCAGCTGCACTCCACCGTCATCACCCATATCTCGGGCGAGCATGCCCAGGCTCACTACCACGTCTGGGACCGCACCGACCTCGACGCCGACGGCAACGCCGTGGACAAGGGCACACCGGACAGCGACATGGTGGCCTCGGGCCAAGACGCCGACGCGCCCATCGGCTTCACCCTCAAGGACGGCCACGAGTACGGCTGGGACGTCTACGCCCAGGACAACTCCTCGCTGAAGATGAAGTCCCCGATCAGCGACCACTGCTGGTTCGACACCGACTTCACCCCGCCCCAGACGCCGGTCATCGCCGACAACCCGCACTTCCCGCCCGTCGGTAGCGGTGCCGGCGACACCAACGCGGGCAGCGGCGTGACCACCAGCTTCTCCGTCTCCGCCGCCGACGGCACCCCGGCCGACACCTGCGACCCGGCCGGCTGCAAGTCCAGCGGCATCGACCACTTCCTGTGGCAGCTGGACAGCCAGCCGACCGCCACGACCGGCCACACCGCGAAGGTGGCCTCGACCAGCGGCAGCACCGCCTCCGGCACCGTCACGGTGCCGGTGACCAACTGGGGTGTGCACACCCTGTACGTCGCCGCCGTGGACAAGGCAGGCAACATCTCGCAAAGCCCCGCCGGCTATACCTTCACCGCGCCCTGGGACCCCAAGACCAAGATCGCCCCCGGTGACGTCACCGGCGACGGCAGCCCCGACCTGCTCGCCACCACCAGCACCGGCGACCTGGAGCTGATCCCCGGCGACAGCGACCCCGCCCAGGCACCCGCCCCGGCACAGGACGGCCCCGTCAGCGGCACCCCGCCCGCCATCACCGGCCCGGTCATCGTCTCCACCGCCGACGACGCACCCCCCACCGACGACTCGCCCACCCACACATGGAAGGACTACCTCGTCGCCCATCGCGGCAACCTGCACGGCGACGCCCATGACGACCTGTTCGCGTACAACGTCAAGAGCCACCAGTTGTACGTCGTCAAAAACGACCTCGACCCCAAGGACGACGGCTCGGTCCCGCGCGACCCGTACTCCACCTTCCCCGGCTTCCTCGGCCGCCGCTACGACGTCGTGGCCAAAGATCCCTGCGAGTCCACGACCACCGTCCCCGCTGACCGCTGCGCGGACGCGGGCTACGACCCGAAAGCGCCCTGGGACATCTCCCAGCTGGTGACCGCAGGCGACGTCTACGGCAACAGCGACCACCCCGCCGTGATCACGGTCGAACACGGCAAGCTGTGGATCTACCAGACCTACGGCACCGGCCGCATGGGAAATCCGCGGCTGCTCGGCGACGGTGACTGGTCCGGCCTGACCCTGATCGCCCCGGGCCGCGTCGGCGGCACGTTCACCGTGGACGCCGACGGCAACGGCAAGGTCACCGGCGGAACCCCCACCCTCTGGGCTCGCGACGACGCCTCCGGCACCGTCTACACCTTCCCGATCGACGTCGGCTCCTCCACGACCCTGCCCAAGCTGCTGCACGCCCCCGTGCGCACCGATCTCGCCTCGGCCCTCAAGACCGCGGCGGGCGGGAGCGTCTGCCTCGACGACACAAACGCCCACACCGAGGACCACACCAAAATCCAGATCTACACCTGCAACCGCTCCGCCGCCCAGCAGTGGGTCCTGCACGACGACGGCTCTCTGCGCGTCCTCGGCAAGTGCCTCGACGTCACCGGCGGCGACACCGACAACGGCACGCTGGTCCAGCTGTACACCTGCAACGGCAGCGCCGCCCAGAAGTGGACGACCGGTGCGTCCGGCAGCCTGGTCAACCCGCAGTCCGGCAAGTGCCTCGACGATCCGGGCGCGAGCACCACGAACGGCACCCAGGTCCGTATCTACACCTGCAACAGCAGTGCGGCCCAGAACTGGACAAGCAGCGCCGCCGCAGGCTGGACCGCGCACCCCCCGACTGCTCTGCCCATGGTCCTGCGCAAGCACGACTACCCCACCGTGGCCTCCCCCGGTGACGTCAACAGCCCCTCCGGCGGTCCCGACGGCAGACCGGACCTGTACGCCACCGACACCTCGGGACAGCTCACCGAATACCCTGGCGCAGCCCCAGCCGGCACTACAGCCTCTTTCGCCGACCCCGTGGGGCTGGGTACGGTCACCGACACTGCCACGCATCGTTGGAAGTTCGATGACGGCACCGGCACCACCGCGGCCGACTCCGCGGGCGGCCTGCCCGCCACCCTGACCGGTGGAACCGCCTGGACCACTGATACCGACCGCGGCACGGTCCTCAGCCTCAACGGCACCTCTGCCTATGCGGCCACAAGCGCTCCGGGCGTGGATACCAGCGGCAGTTTCACGGTCTCGGCCTGGGTCAGGCTCAAGTCCCTGTCCGGCGGCAACTCCACGTTCGTCTCACAGTCCGACGACCCGTCTGTCGGCGCGGCCAACGGGTTCCAGCTCTACTACTCCTCCGCAGCCCAGGTCTGGGCCTTCGGCCGCCACGACGACGACAGCACCAGCACCGACTTCACCTCCGTCTACGGCGCGAAGGCCGTGGCCGGCAAATGGACCCACCTCGTCGGCGTCTACGACGCGGACGCCGGGCAACTCCTGCTGTACGTCAACGGCCGCCTGACGGCCTCGAAGACGTACACGGGGAGTGCCTGGAACGCGGGCGGTCCCGTCCAGTTCGGGCGTCGGCTCTATCAGGGCGCCTACGGTGAATACGCGAGCGGCCGTCTCGGTGACGTCCGCCTCTACGGCACCGCGCTTCCTCCGGCGGACGCGGCAGTACCGGGCGGCGGCGCAATACTGTTGCAACTCGGCTGAGCGCACGTGCGTCTCCCCCGTCACTTTGACGGGAGCGTGATGGGTTCCCCGGCCGCCGAGTACCTTCTTGACCCTCACACCGTGTCAGGCGGTCAGCTCGGAGACATCATGTTCACCATCGGAGACTTCGCCCGGCACGGCCGTGTCTCGGTCCGGATGCTGCGGCACTATGACGCGACCGGACTGCTGCACCCGGCTCACGTGGATCCCCTCAGCGGCTATCGCTACTACACCGCTGCCCAGCTCGCCCGCCTCAACCGGATCATCGCGCTCAAGGACCTCGGATTCACCCTCCAGCAGGTCCAGGACATCGTGGACGAGAAGGTCGGCGTCGAGGAGCTGCGCGGCATGCTGCGGCTGCGGCGGGCCGAACTGGAGACCGCTGTGGCCGCGGCGGGGGCACGGCTGGTCCAGGTCGAGGCGAGGCTCCGAGCGATCGAGAGTGAGGGGCACATGCCCACGAACGACGTCGTCATCAAGAGCGTCCCCGCTGTCCGGGTGGCGGAACTGACCGCGACCGCCGCGAGCTTCGGGCCCGAGGACATCGGCCCGGTCATCGGGCCGCTCTACGGCGAGCTGTTCCGGCGTCTGGAGGCGGCGGGTATCACCCCCACGGGGCCCGGTATCGCCTACTACGAGGACGCCCCGGAGGGCGGCGGCAGGATCAGCGTCCACGCCGCCGTCCAGGTCTCCGCCCCTCTCCAGGACGGCGCCTTCCGGATCCTCGACCTGCCGTCCCTCGACCAGGCGGCGACCATCGTCCACCGCGGTTCGATGGACACCGTGCTCCCCACCGCCCAGGCCCTGACCCGCTGGATCGACGCCAACGGCTACCAGCCGACCGGGCACCCCCGCGAGATCAACCTGGAGTGTCCCGAGAATCGTGAGGACTGGGTGACCGAGCTTCAGGCACCGGTGACCCGGGCCTGATCGTCGCGCCTCGGCCTGCTGAGTGCACGTGTGCGAGAGGGCCGGTGCCTGTTCAGGCGCCGGCCCTCTCGTGTGAGGCCTTGGTCAGGCAGCCAACTCCGGCTCCTGCGCCGAGGCTTCGGCCGGCTGTTCCGGCTTCGTGTCGCGCATCACCAGCGTGGCCAGGATCGCCGCCGCGAGGACGCCCGCCGCGCTGAGGGTGAAGGTGGTGGACATCGCGGAGGTGAAGGCCTCGCGGGCCGTGTGCAGGAGGGTCGGGTCGGCGGTGGTGTACGCGCCGGCGATGGACTGGCGGGCCGCGGTGGGGGCGTTGGAGGGCATGTGGTCCGCGTAGCCGCTGGAGAGGAGTGAGCCGAGGATCGCGATGCCGAGGGCGGTGCCGGCCTGCTGGATGGTGTCGTTCAGGGCCGAGCCGACGCCCGCCTTGTCCGCCGGGATGGTGCCCATCAGGGCGCCGACCGCGGCCGGCATCGCCATGCCCGCGCCGAGGCCGAGGAGGCCGAGGGCGATCGCCGGGACGGTGAAGCCGGAGTCGGCGTCGACCGTGGTCAGCAGGGCGAAGCAGGCGACCATCACCAGCATGCCGGTGAGGACGACGAAGCGGTTGCCGATCCGGGCCGCGAGCTTGACGCCTCCCGTGTTGCCGATCAGCGCGGTCACCGCCAGCGGCAGGAAGGCCAGGCCCGCCTTGACGGGTGAGTAGCCGAGGACGAACTGGAGGTACTGGGTCAGGACCAGCAGCAGACCGCCGTTGCCTATCTGGACCAGGGCCAGGGAGAGCGAACCGCCGCTGAAGTTGCGGTGCTTGAAGAGGGACAGGGGGACCATCGGGGCGGCGGTCACGTTCTGCCAGACGACGAAGCCGGTGAGGGCGATCACGGCGGTCGCGAGAGTGAGCAGGGAGCGGCCCGCGAACGCGCCGTGCTGCGGGATCTCGATGATCCACCAGACCAGGGCGGTCATGCCGACGGCGGAGAGCACCGCGCCCAGCGGATCGGCCTTCTGCCAGGGCGCCTTGGACTCCGGCATGAGGAGCAGGCCCGCGGCTACGGCCAGGGCGACGACCGGGACGTTCAGGAAGAAGATCGAGTGCCAGGAGAAGTGGTCGATCAGCACGCCGCCGAGGATCGGGCTGCCTACCAGGCCGAGCATCGACACCGAACCCCACGCGGCCATCGCCTTGCCGCGTTCCTCCTCGTCGAAGACGGTGATGAGGATGGACAGGGTGGAGGGCATGATCAGCGCTCCGCCGACGCCCATCGCGACCCGGGCGGCGATGACTTCACCGGGGTTCACGCAGAAGACCGCGGCCAGTGACGCCGCCCCGAACAGCATCAGGCCGATCAGCATCACCTTCCGGCGGCCGAAGCGGTCACCGAGGCTGCCCGAGGTGAGCAGCAGGCCGGCGAAGACCAGGATGTAGGAGTCGAGGATCCACTGGGTCTGCTGGGCGCTCGCCCCGAGGTCCTCGGTCAGCGAGGGCACGGCGACGGTGAGTGCCATGCTGTCGATCACCAGGACCAGCGTGCTCAGGCAGAGCACGACGAGGATCCACCAGCGGCGGGGATCACGCGGCTGCCTCAAGGTCTCCTTCAGGGCTTCCATCGGTCTTCCTCTCGGTCAGCACAATCGGTCAACGCCATCGGTCAGCGCAATCGGTTTGGCGCAATCGGTCAGCGCACACTGTTCCCGGCTTGCGAACACCGTTCCTGCGGCGCCTGCGAACACTGTACGCATCGCGGAACGGTGTGCGCAACCCACGATCGCTGTACGCTGGCCGCGCACGATGTACGCAGACGGGCCCGTCGGGGATGGGCGCGAGAGCCGTAGAGGAGCCCCATGGCCGCCAAGGCGAAGACGACGCAACCGGATCCGGTCCCCTCCGTCTGGGCCCGGCAGCGGCGCGAACCCGACCAGCCCGGCCTCAGCCGGGAGGCGATCGTCCGCGAGGCGATCGCGATGCTGGACGCCGAGGGAGTGGACGCGCTGAGCATGCGCAAGCTCGGCGCCCGCCTGAACGCCGGCGCGACCTCCCTCTACCGGCACGTGGCCACCAAGGACGAGCTGATGGAGCTGGCCGTGGACGAGGTCGCCGCCGAGACCCACGTACCGCCGGCGGACAGCCCCGACTGGCGGGCCGCCGTCTCCGAGGCCGCGAACTCCTTCCGGGCGACGGCGCTCAGGCACCCCTGGCTTTCCTCGGTCATCGGCCAGGCGGGCCTGACCTACCTCGGCCCCAACCTGATGGCCTACTTCGAGCGGCTCGCCGCGCTGTTCGCCGCGATCGGCTTCCCCGAGCCGCGGGGCGCGATCGACGCGGTGCTGTCCTACACGCTCGGCATGAGCACCACGGAGGCCGCCTGGCTCACCACGGTCGCCCGCTCCGGGCACGGCGAGGCCGAGTTCGTCGCCCGGACGCTGCCCGCCGTCCAGCAGGCCGCGGCCGGCCACGACCACCTCGCCGATTCCTACGCCGAGGCCTCCGCGGCGGCGGAGGACCCCGTGCGGGTGCGCGACGCCAAGTTCGCCTACGGCCTGGACGTCGTCCTGGACGGGCTGGCGCTGCGGCTGCCGCAGGGCTAGGAGTTCCGCGACCGGACGTTCACCCCGGGGCGCCCGGCCGTTCGGGTGCTCTTGTCCGGGGCCTCTCGTACGCCCATGACCTGCCGGAACGCCCCTCGGCGGGCCGGGCGGCGACACCCGTTCATCCCATCCCGGGCCTCCGCTCGACAAGCGCGCGCGGCGAAGTGCCATTTACCTCGGAAGAGCACGTCAACGAGTCGGACGAGCTCGAGGGAGCACCATGCGTCGCACCGCCCGTCTGCTGACCGGTACCGCGCTCGCCGCCGCCACCGCCGGGCTGGCCGGCACGCCCGCGTACGCCGGGAACACCACCGGGCTCGACGTGTACCCGTCCACGGTGGCCCCGGGCGACACGGTCACGGTGAACACGGCGGCCTGCGGCGGGCGGGGCGCGGCGGCCGGGGACGCCACCGCGGTGGGCGGCGGAACGTTCATGCTGGCGCCCAGTACGCACGAGGGCGAGGCGATCGGACAGTTCCGGGTGCCGCCGAGCGCTCAGCAGGGGACGTACGAGATCGTCGCGCGGTGCGCCGAGGGCAGCACAGCCGGCAAGACCGGTGCGGCCGGTGCGGCCGAGGACGGCAAGCGGGTGGCGGGCGACCTGGTGGTGACGCTGGCGACCGCGCGCGACCAGCTCCAGCCGCACGGAAGTGTGAAGACCGGGGTCGGCGGCGCACTGGGCCCCGACCCCACGCATACCACGGCGGGTGTGGCGGCTCTGGCCGTCGCCGCCGCGGGCGGTACCTGGCTCCTGCATCGCCGGGCGAGAGGCGACGGGTTCTGACGGACACCCTCCGCTGTCCGTCAGCCGGTACCGCTGGCCCCCTCCCCCTCCGGGTCCGATGCCCCTCGTGGCCCGGAGGGGGAAGGGGGTCCACCTACGGAAGGAAATCCGGGAAAGGGAACCGGGAAGGACATCGCATGCGCAGGATCGGGGACACCGCGATAACCGCGGTCACCGTGGCCGCCCTGGGCTCCGGTGTGTGGCTGCTGGGCAGCGGCTACGGGACGCACGCCCCGCCCCAGCCGTCCGCCGTCGAGGGCCGCCCCGATCCGGCCGAGGAACGGCTCGCGTCCCCCGCGCTGGCCGCCTCGCCGCCCACCCGTATCCGTATCCCCGCGATCCGCGTGAACGCCCCGCTGATGGGGCTGGGCCTGACGAGTTCGGGCAGCCTGGACGTGCCGCCCGCGGGGAACAAGAACCTCGCCGGCTGGTACGAGGCCGGCACCAGCCCCGGCGAGCGGGGCACCGCGATCGTCGCCGGGCACGTCGACAACGTCGAGGGCCCCGCCGTCTTCTACGACCTCGGCGCCCTCAGGCGCGGCGCCACGATCGAGATCGCCAGGCAGGACGAGAGCGTGGCCGTGTTCACCGTGGACGCGGTCGAGGTGTACTCGGCCCGGAACTTCCCCGACGAGAAGGTGTACGGCGCGGCGAAGCGCCCCGAGCTGCGGGTGATCACCTGCGGCGGGGGTTACTCGAAGACGACCGGCTACCAGGGGAACGTGGTCGTCTTCGCCCACCTGACGGGTAGCCGACGGGGAGCCGACAGCGGGGAGTCGTAGCACCTCACAGCGGCGTACGGCCCGCTCCCAGGCCCCTCACACCCCCTCCCCACCCCCGCTGAGGGCAGCGTTCCCCGCGGGAAACAGATGTGATGCGGCCGGGTAACGTCCGCACCGCACGCTCAAGGACATGACCTCGAATACGCGTGTGGTGGTGATCGGCGCCGGCCTCGCGGGCGTACGGCTCGCCCGGCGGCTCGGTGAGCTCGGCACGCCCGCGCTGCTCGTCGGCGAGGAGGAGCACCGCCCGTACAACCGGGTGCTGCTCGCCGAGGTGCTGGCCGGCCGTTACGCACCCGAGGTGATCGCCCTCCCGGCGTTCGACGGGCTGCTCCGCACCCGGGTCACCGGCATCGACCGCGCCGCACGTCAGGTGCGCTGCGCGGACGGCTCGGAGATCGCATACGACGCGCTGGTCCTGGCCACCGGCTCCAACCCCGTACTCCCGCCGCTGCGCGGCCTGTTCACCCCGGACCACGAACTCCCCGAGGGCGTGCACGCGTTCCGCACCATGGACGACTGCCTGGGTCTTTCCAAGGCGGTCCGGCCGGGTGTGCGGGCGGTCGTCATCGGCGGCGGGCTGCTCGGGGTCTCCGCGGCCCGGGCGCTCGCGGTGCGCGGCGCGCAGGTCGTCCTCGCCCAGCAGGGCGAGCGGCTGATGGAGCGTCAGCTCGACCCGGTCGCCTCGAAGCTCGTCCGGCGCCACCTGAAGGACCTGGGTGCCGAGGTGCACACCGAGTGCCGGGTACGGGACGTGCGCTGCGTGGGCGGCGCGGTCCGCTCGGTGGAGATGGCCGACGGCTACGCCCTCGACGCCGACCTGGTCGTCCTGGCCTGCGGGGTGCACCCGCGGACCGGGCTCGCCCAGGACGCCGGGCTCGCCGTCCGCAAGGGCATCCTGGTCGACGACGAACTGCGCACCTCCGACCCGCACATCCACGCGATCGGCGACTGCGCCCAGCACGACGGCACGGTGTACGGCCTCGCCGCCCCGGCACTCGAACAGGCCGAGGCACTGGCCGAGTTGCTCGCGGGACGCGCCGACGCCCGCTACACCGGCACCCGTTCCCTGACCCGGCTCACCCTGACCGGGCAGGACTCCCCCTTCGACCTCGCCGCCTTCGGGGAGCCCGAGCCGCGTCCCGGCGACGACGTCGTGCAGCTCACCGACGCCACGCGGGGCACCTACCGCAAGGTCGTCGTCCGCGACGACCGGCTGGTCGGCGGGGTCCTGGTCGGCGAACTCGGCACCGTCGGGGCGCTCGCCCGCGCCTGGGAGGGAGCAGAGCCGCTCCCCACGGACGGCGGCCCCCTGCTCCACCTGCTCACCAACGATGGAGGCTCCTGATGACCGCCACCCTGGGGGCCACCCCCACGATCGTGCTCGTCGGCCACGGCATGGTCGGCCAGCGCTTCCTCGAAGCGCTCGCCGAGCGCGGCCTGACCGCCACGCACCGCGTGGTCGTGCTGTGCGAGGAGCCGCGCCCCGCCTACGACCGGGTAGCGCTCACCTCTTACTTCTCGGGCCGGACGCCCGAGGAACTGTCCATGACCGACATGGAATTCATCGACACGCACGGCATCGAGCTGTACGTCGGCGACCCGGCGGAGACGATCGACCGCGAGGCGAGGAAGGTCACGGCCAGGTCGGGCCAGGTCTTCGAGTACGACACCCTCGTCCTCGCCACCGGCTCGTACCCCTTCGTACCGCCGGTCCCGAACAAGGACGCCGAGGGCTGCTTCGTCTACCGCACGATCGAGGACCTGCTCGCGATCGAGGAGTACGCGAAGACGGCCCGGGTGGGCGCCGTGGTCGGCGGTGGTCTGCTCGGTCTCGAGGCCGCCGGTGCGCTGAAGGGCCTCGGACTCACCTCGCACATCGTGGAGTTCGCGCCGCGCCTGATGCCGGTGCAGGTCGACGACGGCGGCGGCGCCGCGCTGCTGCGCACCATCGAGGAGATGGGCCTGACCGTGCACACCGGCGTGGGCACGCAGGAGGTCGTGGTCGACTCCGAGGGCGCCGTCACCGGTATGAAGCTGTCCGACGGTTCCGAACTCGCCACCGATCTGGTGGTGTTCTCCGCCGGTGTCCGCCCCCGCGACCAGCTCGCCCGCGACTGCGGCCTCACGGTCGGCGAACGCGGTGGCATCACGGTCGACGAGCAGTGCCGCACGGTCGCCGACCCGCACGTGTTCGCGATCGGCGAGTGCGCGCTGGCCTCCGACGGCCGGGTGTACGGGCTGGTGGCGCCCGGTTACGAGCAGGCGGAGACGGCCGCGGCGACCATCGCGGACGACGAGGCGGCGTTCACCGGCGCCGACCTGTCCACCAAGCTGAAGCTCCTCGGCGTCGACGTGGCCTCCTTCGGCGACGCGCACGGCACGACCGAGGACTGCCTGGACGTCGTCTACTCCGACTCCCGGGCGGGCCTGTACAAGAAGCTGGTCATCGGCCGCGACGGCACGCTGCTCGGCGGCATCCTGGTCGGTGACGCGGACGCGTACGGCACCCTGCGCGCGCTGACCGGCTCGGTGCCCCCGATCTCCCCCGAGTCGCTCGTCCTGCCCGCCGGAGCCGACTCGGGGGCCCAGCTCGGCCCGTCCGCCCTCCCCGACGAGGCGATCATCTGCTCCTGCCACAACGTCAGCAAGGGCACGATCCGGGGCTCGGTCACCGAGCACAGCTGCACCACGGTGCCCGAGGTGAAGAAGTGCACCAAGGCCGGTACCGGCTGCGGCAGTTGCGTGAAGGTGCTCGGCCAACTGGTCACCGCCGAACTGGAGGCGAGCGGCGTCGAGGTCGACAAGGGCCTGTGCGGCTGCTTCTCCCAGACCCGCGAGGAGCTGTACGAGATCGTCCTCGCCCTGCGCGTCGCCTCGTACCAGGACCTGCTGGACCGGTACGGCCGCGAGGGCGCCCGGGGCGGCGACGGCTGCGAGGTCTGCAAGCCGGCGGTGGCCTCGATCATCGCCTCCCTCGCCCCGACGATCGGCGCGAGCGGCTACGTCCTGGACGGCGAGCAGGCGGCCCTCCAGGACAGCAACGACCACTTCCTCGCCAACCTCCAGAAGAACGGCTCCTATTCGGTCGTGCCGCGCATCCCCGGCGGTGAGATCGCCCCGGAGAAGCTGATCGTGATCGGCGAGATCGCCCGGGACTTCGGCCTCTACACGAAGATCACCGGCGGTCAGCGGATCGACATGTTCGGCGCCCGCGTGGAGCAGCTGCCGCTGATCTGGGCCCGGCTGGTGGACGCCGGCTTCGAGTCCGGGCACGCCTACGGCAAGTCGCTGCGCACGGTGAAGTCCTGCGTGGGCCAGACCTGGTGCCGCTACGGCGTGCAGGATTCCGTGCGGATGGCGATCGACCTGGAGCTGCGCTACCGGGGGCTGCGCTCCCCGCACAAGCTCAAGTCCGCCGTGTCCGGCTGCGCCCGGGAGTGCGCGGAGGCCCAGTCGAAGGACTTCGGCGTGATCGCCACCGTGGGCGGCTGGAACCTCTACGTCGGCGGCAACGGCGGCGCGACCCCGCGCCACGCGGACCTGCTGGCCCAGGACCTGTCCGACGCCGAACTGATCCGTCTCATCGACCGGTTCCTGATGTTCTACATCCGCACCGCTGACCGGCTGGAGCGCACCTCCACCTGGCTGGAGCGGATCCCTGGCGGCCTGGACCACGTACGGGACGTCGTGGTGGAGGACTCGCTCGGCATCTGCGAGGAACTGGAGGCGCTGATGGCGGCACACGTCGGCGGCTACCGCGACGAGTGGGCCGAGACCGTCAACGACCCCGAGAAGCTGGCCCGGTTCGTGTCCTTCGTGAACGCCCCGGACACCCCCGACCCGGTCGTCGGCTTCGTGCCCGAACGCGACCAGATGAAGCCCGACCTGCCGCTGCTGTCCATCGGCATGCGCCCCACCGAAGACATTCTGGAAGGAAGCGCCCAGCGATGACCCTGGCACCCGAGACCACCGACCTGAAGGTCCAGATCCAGCTGGACACCGAGACCGACGACTGGTTCACGGTCTGCGACCTCAGCACCCTGACCCCGGGCCGGGGCGTGGCCGCGCTGCTCCCCGACGGCCGCCAGGTCGCCCTGTTCCGGGACCGGAACGGCCGGCTGTACGGCATCGACAACCGCGATCCGTTCGGCGGCGCGGCGGTCCTCTCCCGCGGCCTGACCGGCACCCACCAGGGCCGCCCGTTCGTCGCGTCCCCGCTGCTGAAGCAGCGCTTCGACCTGGTCAGCGGGGAGTGCCTGGACGACGGCTCGGTACGCGTCGCCGCGTACGAGGTGCGGGCCTCCTGAGGACCGGGGCCGACTGATTCTCAGGTCCTGGCCGCCACGCCGCCCGCGCGCGGCGGCCAGGACCGCTCCCGCCACCAGGATCCCGGCGCCCGCCGACTGGGTGCCCGTGAAGGACTCCCCGAGGAAGACGGCGGCGCACAGCGTGCCGATGGCGGGGACGAGGAACATCATCAGCGAGGCGGACGCCGGTCCCACCTCCTTCACGCCGCGGTAGTACAGCAGGTTGGTGAGGGCGGCCGGGCCGAGGTCCGCCCTCACCGGCGGCGCTGAGGAGCTCGTGCGCGACGAGCGGCTGACCGCCGCGGTCACGGCGATGGCCGCCCGGGGCGCGACCCGGCCCGCGCGTACCCGGCTGCTGTCTCCGGCGGGCGAGCGGACCCGGGCGGTGCGCCGGGCCCGGGACGTGCTGCGCGAGCGCTTCGCCGAGCAGCTGTCCGCGCGGGACCTGGCGGACGCGGCGGGGGTGAGCCGCTTCGCGCTGTACCGGGCGTTCCGCGAGGAGTACGGCATGGCGCCCAGCGACTACCAGCGCCACCTGCGTCTCAGCCGGGCCCGGCAGTTGCTCGCGGCCGGCCGGCCGGCGGCCCTCGCGGCGGCGGAGACCGGCTTCGCGGACCAGAGCCACCTGCACCGCTGGTTCGTCCGCGGCTACGGGGTGACGCCGGGGGTGTTCCAGCGGGCGGCGGTCGTATCGTGATCGACTGACGATAATTGACCGATCGTTCTGGACAACGGTAGCGTGCGGCGCATGGCCAGAACCAAGGAGTTCGACCCGGACGCGGCGCTTCAGTCGGCCCTGGAGCTGTTCTGGCGGCAGGGCTACGAGGCGACGTCGATGTCCGACCTGGTGGCACACCTGGGCATCGGCCGGGCCAGTCTCTACGCGACCTTCGGCAGCAAGCACGAGCTGTACCTGAAGGCGCTGGACCGCTACCAGCAGAACTGTGACGCGCCACTGCTGCGCGAGCTGTCACAGCCCGGCCCCGCCCTGCCCGCCGTACGGGCCGTCGTTCGGCGTTTCGCCTCGGAGGCAGCCACCGAGGAACGGCGACTGAGCGGTTGCCTGGTCACCAACACGGCCGCCGAACTGGCCCCGCACGACCCGGCCGCCGCCCGCCGCGTCCAACACAGCTGGGACCAACTGGAGACCCTGCTGCACTCGGCGCTGCTCCGCGCGCAGGCCCAGGGCGAACTGGCCGCCGACCGCGATCCGCAGACCCTCGCGCGCCTGCTGCTGGTGCTGATGCAGGGCCTGCGGGTCGTCGGCAAGGCCTCGCCGGACCCGGCCCGGGTGCGGGACGCGGCGGAACAGGCGCTGGCACTGCTCGACTGAGGCACTCCGGCCAGGGACGTCTTTTGGTCCCTCCATACTGAACCGATCGGTCAAAAACAAGGGGAGATCATGACCACCACGAACACGACCCGCTTCACCGGCAGAACCGTCCTCGTCACCGGCGCCGGATCCGGCATCGGCCGTGCCGTCGCCCTCGCGTTCGCCGCCGAAGGGGCACAGGTCGTCGTGGCCGGGCGGCGGCGCGAGCCGCTCGACGAGACGGTCCGGCTGATCGAGGACCGGGGCGGCAAGGCGCTCGCGGTGACCGCCGACGTCTCGCGCGCCGAGGACGCCGAGGCGCTGGTCCGTGCGGCGGTGGACCTCCCCCGCTCTCGGCTTCGCTCGAGCGGGGGGACCCCCATCGGCTCGCTCGACGTGGCCGTCAACAACGCGGGCGTCTTCCGGGGCGGGCAGCCCCTCGCCGATCTCCCCGAGGCCGACTGGCGCGAGCAGCTCGACGTCAACGTCACCGGCGTGTTCCTGGCCCTGCGGGCCGAGATCCGCCGGATGCGGACCCAGCCGTCCGGCGGCGCGATCGTCAACGTCTCCTCCACCTTCGGGGCGCACACGAGCCCGGCCGGGGCCGCCGCGTACTCCGCCACCAAGGCCGCCGTGACCGCGCTCAGCCGGTCCGCCGCCGCGGACCACATCCGGGACGGGGTCCGCATCAACGTGGTCAGTCCCGGTGCCACGGCCACGCCCATGTCCCTGCGTCGCGGCGAGACGGAGGCCGACCGGGCCGAGCGCGCCCGGGCCACGCTGCCGCTCGGCCGGATCTCGGCCACCGAGGAGGTGGCCGCCGCCGTCCTCCACCTCGCCTCCGACGCCGCGGCGTCCACCGTCGGCACGGACCTGGTGGTGGACGGTGGCGGCTCGCTCTAGCGCGTCACGCCTCCGGCCGTCACGGTTTCAACGCGTCGTACGTGACCCCCGTCAGCCGCTCGGACTCCGCCCAGAGCCGCTCGCCCATCGCGTCGTTGAGCGTCCACGGTGCCCGCCAGGACGGCGCCGGCGCGCCCCGCCACGCGGCGAACGACGGGCCGAAGAAGGCGTCGGGCCGTACGTCGGGGGCGGTCGCCGCGTACAGCGTGGGCAGGGCGCCCGCCTCGGCCGGCTGGGCGACGACCCGGTTGCCGAGCTCCACGAGCCGCTCGGCGACCCTGCGGCCCTCGGCCCGGACACCGGCGGTCTGGAGGTTGGTGGCGGCGTACCCGGGATGGGCGGCGGCCGCGACGACCTCCGACCCGGCACCCGCGAGCCGGCGGCCCAGCTCATGCGTGAAGAGCAGGTTGGCGGTCTTGGAGCGGGCGTAGGCGATCCAACGCCGGTACCGGCGCGCGCTGTCGAGATCGGCCGGGTCGATGTTGGCCAGCGTGTGCATCATGCTGGACACGGTCACGATCCGGGCGCCGGGCGTGCCGAGCAGCGTGGGCAGCAGCAGGCCGGTGAGAGCGAAGTGGCCCAGGTGGTTGACGCCGAACTGGGTCTCGAAGCCGTCGGCGGTCGTCCCGTACGGCAGCGCCATCACACCGGCGTTGTTGACGAGCAGGTCGATCCGGTCGTACGGCAGGCCGTGCGCGAACTCCCGTACGGACGCGAGGTCGCCGAGGTCCAGCAGACCCAACTCCGCGGACGCGCCCGGCACTTCCCCGGTGACCCGCTCGACGGCCTCCCTCCCCCGCGCCTCGCTCCGGCACGCCATCACCACCCGGGCCCCCCGGCGCGCCAACTCCCGTGCGGTGACGTAGCCGAGGCCGCTGTTGGCGCCGGTGACCACGGCGGTGCGGCCGGTCTGGTCGGGGATGTCGTGCGCGGTCCAGCCGGGCATGAGCCTGGTCCTTCCGAAGGGATCGCCATGGGGAATCACCGGTACCAGGATGTCGTGACCGCCGCCGAACGCAAAGAACCCCTGTGACGTCAGGCCGTCCGGGCGCGCCGCTCGTCCCACGCCACGATCCGCCGCAGGGCCAGGGAGAAGGCCCAGGCGCCCAGGAACAGGGCGGTGGCTATGCCGAGGGTCCACCAGCGCAGGTCCGCCTTCACCACGAGACGGTTGCCGACAGCCGGGTGGAGGCTGTTCAGCAGGACGTGGAAGAAGAAGGTCAGACCGGTCAGGTAGACGGCGTACCAGGCGGGCTTGTTCCACTCCTTCAGAGCGCGTCCGTCCATGCCGGACAGCGGGAGCAGGCCGAAGACCACCACCTCGATGCCGGCGACGACCGCCAGCCCCACGGCGTAGGCGAGCAGGTAGCGGAGGCTGCCGGGCGGGGAGTGCCTGGTCTGGACGGACTGGACCAAGGGCGCGCCCAGCACCCAGACGAGCACCGCGGCGGCCAGGACGCAGATGCCGCCGATCAGCACCGCCTGGCCCTTGGGCATGACCCCGCCGGGGGCACCGGGCCGGTTGCCGCGGGCGCCGAACACCATGTAGACGGCTATCAGGCCGTAGACATACGGGACCGGGAACTCCAGTAACCGGGACATCGCCGTCATCAGGGCCGCGAGCAGCAGCCCTACTGGGACCACCCGCAGCTCGGAGCGGACTCCGTGCCCGCGCGGGCGGGTCAGGGAGTCCTTGGTCTTCTCGTAGGTGACCAGGACGATGAGCATCGACGCTGCGGCGCCGACGGTCTTGCCCACGGTCGACAGACCCCAGTTGGTCCTGGCATCGGCCCAGACGGCCATCGAACCGCCGAGGAGCGCGTAACCACACACCCTGGCCCAGCCGGGCAGCCATGCCTCGCGCTCCGCCCGCCCCGCCCGGCGACGACGCCACCAGCGCGTTATCGCACTGTCGGCCAACTGGTTCGGGAAGGCCCTCTCCAGAAGGAGGACCAGCATCAGGAACCAGGCAGCCATGCCCGCCGACCCGGCCAGGTCCTTCAACGCCCACGAGACGTGGGCCGGGGTGCGCAGGGCGTCGGCGAGACCGGGCGCCGGGTGGTGGCCGGTCCCGCCGCCCGAACCGTTGCCGCCACCACCACCGCCACCACTGTTGCCACCGCCGTTACCACCGCCACCGCCGTTACCACCGCCGCCGCTGTTGCCACCGCCGTTGCCACCGCCACCGCTGTTGCCACCGTCGCTCCCGCCGTCGGTGCCCCCCGAGGACGTCGGGGTGATCTCCCCTGTCTTGCCCTCGGGGTGCACGGTGGATCCGAGGGGCAGCTCGAAGACCGCCAGCGGGTCCGGTGACGGCAGGATGATCTCGCCCGCCTTCTCACGGTCCCGACCCGGGCAGTCCAACTGCACGTCGTGACGCCCGTCCATGTCGCCCGGGAGGTGGGCGTGGAGGTCGATGAACGCCCAGAGCCCCGCCCCCGCGTCGCCCTCGGTCGAGCCGTCGTCCAGCCAGGTGTGCAGGCGGCGGCCGCCGATGACGATGGCGCCCCGTGTGCACGCGGCCGGATAGTCGGTCATGTGGATGGTGACGTCATGGGCATCCTCCGGCGGCCCGGTGACGGGCGGGTCCACGGTGAACGTCCTGGAGTCCTGAACCGCTTGCGGCGAGTCACAGGTCGCGGTCACCTCATGCCCCCCTTCCGCGGCGGACGACGGGACGGACAGCGTGACGGTGAAGGCCCCGTCGGGGTCGGGTGTGCCGCCGACGGCGGCCTCCCCGTCCCACTGGACGTCCACCCCCGCGCCCTCGTCGCACACGAATCCCTCGCCGGTGACCGTCAGTTGCTGCTCCGGCCGGCCGGAGTCGGCTGACAGGCTGAGATGCGGGTCGGGTTCGGGACGGGTCGGCTCGATGACCTCGAAGGTGGTTTCGGCGGTGGGCGCGTCGTCCACCGCCGTGCAGACCGCCGTGATCCCGTACTGCCCGGGGGCGGCGTCCGCCGGCACGGCGACGGAGCGCGTGAAGCCCCCGCTGTCGTCGACCGTCAGGTCCATCGGTTGCTGCCCGTCCACGGTGAGCGTCAACGGGCCGGCGAGCCCGTCGCCCTCGGAGCAGTCGAAGTCCGCGCCGGTCACCGTGAACGACTGGCGGGGTTCCACCCGTTGACCGGGGGGCGTCAGCGAGGGATCAGCGGGCGGAGGCGGCGGAGGCGGGTCGTCCGTCTCGGTGTCCGTCGGCTGCGGGTCGGGCTGTGGATCGGGCTCTGGGTCGGGGTCCGTAGGGGACTCGACCGGACCCGACGGCTCCGGCGTGTCGTCCGCCCGGACCCCGGTCACCGCCCGCGCGCCGCCGCTCGCCACGGCCACGCTCGGTGTCGCCGTCACCGCCACGAGCAGCACCGCCGACACGACCGCCCGCCCCAGCCCCCGACCACATGTCCGCCCGCCCCACCTCATGACCGTCCCCCCTCACACCCCCGCGGCCCCCCGCACGCCGCGCCCCCTCGGCCTCCACCACGTCAGACGAACGGGCAGCCCCCGACTGTTTCCGGCCGCGGGGGGCGCAACATGGTGCGCCCCCGCAGCCGCCAGACCCGCACGCCCCCACCACGCGCCTCCGAGCTGGCTTTCACGCTCCGCTCCCCGGGGTTCGTGTACGCAGGCACGCCGAAGGGGCGGCACCCCCGCACAGGGTGCCGCCCCTTCTTCTCGTGCACCGGAGCCGCCGTCGATCGGTTGAGGGTCGGGGACCGACGACGGCTCCGGGGTCTCGCGGGAGGGTCAGCGGTGGTCGCTGCCCTCCGACTGGGTGGCCGCACGGCCGGCCTCCAGGCGGGCGACCGGGATGCGGAACGGGGAGCAGGAGACGTAGTCGAGTCCGGCCTCGTGGAAGAAGTGGACCGACTCGGGGTCGCCGCCGTGCTCTCCGCAGACGCCGAGCTTGAGGTCGGGGCGGGTCTCGCGGCCCGCCTTCGCCGCCGCCTTCACCAGGGAACCGACGCCGTCCTTGTCGATCGTCTCGAAGGGGGACACCCCGAAGATGCCCTTCTCCAGGTAGGCGGTGAAGAAGCTGGCCTCGACGTCGTCCCGGCTGAAGCCCCACACCGTCTGGGTGAGGTCGTTGGTGCCGAAGGAGAAGAACTCCGCGGCCTCGGCGATCTGACCGGCGGTGAGCGCGGCGCGCGGCAGCTCGATCATCGTGCCGATCGACAGCTTCAGCGACACGCCCGTGGCCGCCTCGACCTCGGCGACGACCTGGTCGGCCTCCTCGCGGACGATCTCCAGCTCCTGGACGGTGCCGACGAGCGGGATCATGATCTCGGCGCGCGGGTCGCCCTTGGCGTTCTTGCGCTCGGCCGCGGCCTCGGCGATGGCCCGGACCTGCATGGTGAACAGGCCGGGGATGACCAGGCCGAGACGGACGCCGCGCAGACCCAGCATCGGGTTCTGCTCGTGCAGCCGGTGCACGGCCTGGAGCAGGCGCAGCTCGTTCTCGTGCGGCTCCTGACGGGACTCGGCGAGGGCCACGCGGACCGAGAGTTCCGTGATGTCGGGGAGGAACTCGTGCAGCGGCGGGTCGAGGAGGCGGATGGTGACCGGGAGGCCGTCCATCGCTGAGAACAACTCCACGAAGTCCTGCTTCTGCATCGGGAGCAGGGCCTTCAGGCTCTCCTGGCGCTCTTCCTCCGTGTCGGCCAGGATGAGGCGCTCGACCAGCTCGCGGCGGTCGCCGAGGAACATGTGCTCCGTGCGGCACAGGCCGATGCCCTGCGCGCCGAAGCGGCGGGCGCGCAGCGCGTCCTCGGCGTTGTCCGCGTTGGCCCGCACCCGCAGCCGGCGCTTGCGGTCGGCGAAGGCCATGATCCGGTGCACGGCCTCGACGAGTTCGTCGGCGTCGTGGGCTCCGGCGTGCATCCGGCCCTCGAAGTACTCCACGACCGGGGAGGGGACCACCGGGACCTCGCCCAGGTAGACCTTGCCACTGGAGCCGTCGATGGAGATGACGTCGCCCTCCTCGACGACGTGCCCGCCCGGGACCGTCATCCGGCGCCGCTTGGTGTCGACTTCGAGGTCCTCGGCGCCGCAGACACAGGTCTTGCCCATGCCGCGTGCGACGACGGCCGCGTGGGAGGTCTTGCCGCCGCGGGAGGTGAGGATGCCCTCGGCCGCGATCATGCCGTCCAGGTCGTCGGGGTTGGTCTCCCGGCGGACCAGGATGACCTTCTCGCCCGAGCGGGACCACTTGACGGCGGTGTAGGAGTCGAAGACGGCCTTGCCGACCGCCGCGCCCGGCGAGGCCGCGATGCCCCGGCCGACCTGCTCGGCCTTGGCGTCCTCGTCGAAGCGGGGGAACATCAGCTGCGCGAGCTGGGCGCCGTTGACGCGCTGGAGCGCCTCGGTCTCGTCGATCAGGCCCTGGTCCACCAGCTGGGTGGCGATGCGGAAGGCGGCACCGGCGGTGCGCTTGCCGACGCGGGTCTGGAGCATCCACAGCTGGCCGCGCTCGATGGTGAACTCGATGTCGCAGAGATCCTTGTAGTGGTTCTCCAGGGTCTCCATGATCTGCATGAGCTGGTCGTACGACTTCTTGTCGATCTGCTCCAGCTCGGCCAGCGGGACCGTGTTGCGGATGCCCGCGACCACGTCCTCGCCCTGGGCGTTCTGGAGGTAGTCGCCGTAGACGCCCTGGTGGCCGGAGGCGGGGTCGCGGGTGAAGGCGACGCCGGTGCCGGAGTCGGGGCCGAGGTTGCCGAAGACCATGGAACAGACGTTGACGGCCGTGCCGAGGTCGTGCGGGATGCGCTCCTGGCGGCGGTAGAGCTTGGCCCGGTCGCCGTTCCAGGAGTCGAAGACCGCCTTGATGGCGAGGTCCATCTGCTCGCGCGGGTCCTGCGGGAAGTCCCGGCCGGCCTCCTTCTTCACGATCTTCTTGAAGGTGGTGACCAGCTTCTTCAGGTCGGCGGCCTCCAGCTCGGTGTCGACCGTGACCTTCTTGGCCTCCTTGGCCTTGTCGAGGGCCTCCTCGAAGAGCTCGCCGTCGACGCCGAGGACGGTCTTGCCGAACATCTGGATGAGGCGGCGGTAGGAGTCCCACGCGAAGCGGTCGTCGCCGGCCTGCTTGGCCAGGCCCTGCACCGACTTGTCGGAGAGGCCGATGTTCAGGACGGTGTCCATCATGCCGGGCATGGAGAACTTGGCGCCGGAGCGGACGGAGACCAGGAGGGGGTCGTCGGCCTGGCCGAGCTTCTTGCCCATCTTCTGCTCGAGGGCGTCGAGGTGCGCACTCACCTCGTCACGCAGTGCCGCGGGCTCCTCGCCGCTGTCGAGGTAGACCTTGCAGGCCTCGGTGGTGATGGTGAAGCCGGGCGGCACCGGGAGACCCAGGTTGGTCATCTCGGCGAGGTTGGCGCCCTTGCCGCCCAGGAGGTCCTTGAGGTCCTTGTTGCCCTCGGTGAAGTCGTAAATGAACTTCGCTACGTGGGGTTCTTTGTTTTCCGACACGGGTCTCGACTCCTTGAGGCCGCGGTGGCTGCCCTGACGGCGAGGAACATACCCAGATCGAAGGTGCCTGGGTACGTCCACTTGCGTGTCATGCGCCCGTAACCAGCCGTCCGCCAGCGGATCCAAAGTCAAAGCTTGGCAAGCGGTGACGGGCGAGTGTTTTCACTTCTTGAACACACAGGTGCCCACAGGTGCGATTTTCCGCTCAGATGAGCGGGGCGCTCGCACGTCTGATTTCGATCGATGAACGATCAAGGGGTGGCACCGAGTGCCACCCCTTGGAGAAGTGCAGTCGCGCAAGATCCGCTCATCTGAGCGCTACCCTTATCAAGGGTGGCGAGAATCACGCTGCCACAGCGCGCCGAATTTCACCATGCGGACGTGCGTCCGGACGTCACACACCCAGCGCCAGCAGCCGTTCCTCCACCCGCTCCGGCGCGTACAGATGCTCCACGACCAGGGCACCCGCCCCCACCAGCCCGGCCCGCTCCCCGAGCCGCGAGGTGACGACGTCCAGGTGGGCGGTGGAGCGCGGCAGGGCCCGCTGGTAGAGCAGCTCCCGTACGCCGGTGAGGAAGGACGTCCCGGCCAGGTCGCCGGCGATCATCAGCACGCCGGGGTTGAGCAGCGTCACCACGGTCGCCAGGACGTCCCCGACCCGGCGCCCGGCCTCCCGGGCCAGCGCCGCCGCCTCCGGGTGCCCGGCCGCCAGCAGGTCCCGCACGTCCGAGCCGCTGGCGGCCCGCACACCCGCCTCGGCGAGCCGGCGGGCCACGGCGCCACCGCTGGCGACGGCGGCCAGACAGCCGTACGACCCGCACCGGCACAGTGCCTCGGCGCCCTCCGGCACCCGGATGTGCCCGATGTCCCCGGCGCCGCCGTCGATGCCCCGGTAGATGGAGCCGTCCACCACGACCCCGGCGCCGATCCCGGTCGACACCTTCACCAGCACGAACGCCGAGCAGTCCGGGTGCCCGGTGCGCTGTTCCCCGTACGCCATGAGGTTGGCGTCGTTGTCCACGAGCACGGGGACGCGCGGGGCACCAGTGCGCTCGGTGAGGGCACGGGCCAGGCGGCCTCTTATGTCGTAGCCGTCCCAGCCGGGCATGATCGGCGGCTGGACGACCCGGCCGGTCTCGCTGTCGACGGGCCCCGGTACGGCGAGCCCGATGCCGCAGACCTCCTCCGCCCGGTACCCCGCCTTCTCCAGCAGCTCGGCGAACCACCGGCCGAGCTCGCCGAGCACGGTGTCCGGGCCGTCCTCGACGGCCAGCGTGCCGGAGTGCTCGGCGAGCATCTCGCCGGTGAGCGTGAGGACCGCCACGCGCGCGTGCCGGGTGTCGAGGTCGGCGGCGAGGACGACGGCGTGGGCGTCGTCGAACTCCAGGGTGATCGAGGGCCGGCCGCCCAGCGGGGAGCCGACCGGGCCACCGGCGCCCTCGCGCAGCCAGCCGGCCCGGAAGAGACGGTCGAGCCGCTGGCCGACGGTGGCCCGGGACAGCCCGGTGACCTGCTGGAGGGCACCACGCGTCGTGGCGCGCCCCGTGCGCACCAGTTCGAGCAGATCACCGGCGCTCGCCTGACTCCGACCGCTCATGCACACCCCCTTGTGCTTCTCAAGTCTGCATTACATAGTGAGTTTTGCGTGTTAAATAGACGTAACCCTACGGTGGTCACGGCCGAACCGCTCGGCCGGACGTCTTTCGGGGAGCCCCGAGTGGATCGCACTGCCCAGCTCACCGCCGACCGCACCGCGCGTGCGATCGCATACGATCCGCCGTCCGCGGCGAGGTCGACCGGTTCACCGCACGTCGGCGCCGCCCGCGTGCTGGAGGGCAACTGGACGGGCACGTCGACGGTCCCCTCGCGCAGCCTGTACCCGCACCAGTGGTCCTGGGACTCCGCGTTCATCGCGATCGGCCTGCGGCACGTCTCGCCGTTACGGGCGCAGACGGAGCTGGAGACGCTGCTGGCCGCGCAGTGGGGCGACGGGCGCGTCCCGCACATCGTCTTCAACCCCTCCGTACCGCTCGACGCGTACTTCCCGAGCCCCGACTTCTGGCGCTCCTCGACCGCGGGGCGCGCTGCGGGCGCCCCGCGCACCGTACAGACCTCCGGCATCGTGCAGCCACCGGTGCACGCGCTGGCGGCCTGGCTGGTGCACCTCGCCGACCCGGGGCTGTCCCGGGCCCGGGGCTTCCTGGCGGGGGTGTACCCGCGGCTGGCCGCCTGGCACCGCTATCTGCTGCACCGACGGGACCTGGGCGGCGGCGGGCTGGCGTCCGTCGTGCACCCCTGGGAGCAGGGCATGGACAACAGCCCCTGCTGGGACGCCCCGCTCTCCCGCGTCACCCCGGCACCGGCCCGCTCCTTCCGCCGTGCCGACCTCGACCACGGAGCGGCGGAGGCCCGGCCGACGGACCTGGACTACGGGCGGTACGTGCGGCTGGCGACGGACTACCGGGACGGCGGATATGCCGACGGCGGAGGGGAGTTCGCTGTCGAGGACCCGGCCTTCAACGCCCTGCTGATCGCCTCCGAGCACGCGCTGGCCCGGATCGCCGAGGAGCTGGGCGCGACCGGCACGGCCCGGCACGCGCGCGCGGAACGCCTGACGGACGCGCTGCTGGAGAGGCTGTGGGACCCGGCGCGGGGCATGTTCCTCTGCCGGGACGTACGGGACGGCGGCCTGATCCCCGAGCGCGGCGTCTCCGGTCTCGTCCCGCTCCTCCTGCCCGGCCTGCCCCGCGAGACCGCCGCCGCGCTGGTCGGCACGCTCACCGGCCCGCACTTCGGCCTCGGCGCCACCACCCGTCTGGTGCCCAGCTACGACCTGCTCGGCGAGGCCTTCGACCCGCACCGCTACTGGCGCGGCCCCGCCTGGTTCAACACCGGCTGGCTGGTGGAGCGGGGCCTGCGCGCGCACGGCGAGCGGGAGCGGGCCGACGCGCTGCGGGCGGACCTCGTGCACACCGCCGGGGCGACCGGGTTCGCCGAGTACGTCGACCCGTACACCGGCGAGGCCCGCGGCGCGCTCGGCTTCGGCTGGACCGCCGCGCTCACGCTCGATCTGCTTCACGGGTCCCCCGGGCACGGCGTGTCCCCCGAGGGCCCCGGCGCGTTCGACAGGAGTGACTTCCACAGGAGCGACCACCGTGGAAGCGACCCCCGTGGAAGCGATTCTCACGGAAGCGACTCCCACGGAGGCGACCCCCGTGGAAGCGAATCCCGCGGAAGCGATTCTCACGAAAGCGACTCCCGCGGAAGCGACTTCGGCAGCAGCGACAAGGGAGGGGGCCGGGGATGACGGACCGGCATCATCTGCTCGTGCATGGCGCGACCTTCGCGGCCGTGGGCGACCGGGGCGACATCAGCGGCGTCCGGGGCGGCGGCTCCCCGGACGGGTTGTTCGTCCGCGACGGCCGACACCTCAGCCGCTGGCAGCTCACCGTGGACGGCGCGGTGCCCGAGGTGCTCACGCCGGTCGCGGACGGCGACGGCACGCGCTGCGTCCTGGTCCCGCGCGGCGGCCGGCAGGAGCCGCCCGCGCACACCCTGTTCCGTGAACAGGCGGTCGGTGACAGCTCGTTCGTGGAGTCGCTGCGGGTGACCAGCAACCGCCCGGTGCCCACCACGGTCCGCCTGGCGATCACCGCCGACGCCGACTTCACCGACCAGTTCGAGCTGCGCTCCGACCACCGCACCTACGCCAAGACCGGCGTCGTACGCTCCCGCCGGGTCCTGGACGACGGCCTGGAGTTCACCTACCGCCGCGGCGAATGGCGGTCCGTCACGACCATCACGGCCGACCCCGCCCCCGACGGTGTGGAGGAGACCGGCACGGGAGCCCGCCGGCTCGTGTGGACCCTCGAACTGGAACCGCACGGCACGGCCGAGCTGGTGCTGCGCGTGATCGCCCGGCCGCACGGCGAGAAGCGGGCGTTGCGGGTGCCGCGCTCCCCCGCCGCGGTGAACGAGCAACTGCTCGCTGCCGAGGGTGAGTTCGTGGAGGGCGTGGCCTTCCCGACCGGCTGGCCGGAGCTGGCGGCGGCCTGTGCCCGGGGTCTGACCGACCTCGCCTCGCTCCAGGTCCCGGCGACCGGGCCGGACGGGGAGGAACTGCGCGTACCGGCGGCGGGCGCGCCCTGGTTCCTCACCCTCCTCGGCCGCGACGCCCTGCTGACCTCGCTGTTCACCCTCCCCTACCGCCCCCGCCTGGCCGCCGCGACACTCCCCGCGCTCGCCGCCACCCAGGCGACCCGGAGCATCCCGGCCTCGGTCGCCCAGCCCGGCAAGATCGTGCACGAGGTGCGGCACGGCGAGCTGGCCCACTTCGGGCAGGTGCCGTACGGGCGGTACTACGGCTCGGTCGACGCCACCCCGCTGTTCCTCGTCCTGCTCGGCGCGTACGTCGAACAGACCGGGGACGCGGCCCTCGCCCGCCGGCTGGAACCGCACGCCCGCGCGGCGATCGGCTGGATGCTCGACCACGGCGGCCTGGCCTCGCGCGGCTACCTGGTGTACCGCGCCGACCGGGGCGGCCTCGCCAACCAGAACTGGAAGGACTCCCCCGGCGCCATCTGCTCGGCCGACGGCACCCGCCCGCACGGGCCGGTGGTGGCGGCGGGGGCCCAGGGCTACGCCTACGACGCGCTGCGCCGCACGGCGTGGGTGGCGCGCACGGTGTGGGGCGACGAGACGTACGCGGCCCTGCTGGAACAGGCCGCCGCCGACCTGCGCGACCGCTTCCAGCGGGACTTCTGGATGCGGGAGCGCTCCTTCCCCGCGCTCGCGCTGGACGGAGAGGGCCGCCAGGTCGATGCGCTGGCCTCGGACGCGGGGCACCTGCTGTGGTCGGGGCTGCTGGACAAGGAGTACGGGGAGGTGGTCGGCCGCAGGCTCCTGGAACCGGACTTCTTCTCGGGCTGGGGCGTCCGCACGCTGGCGGCCGGGCAGTCGGCGTACCACCCGCTCTCCTACCACCGCGGTTCGGTCTGGCCGCACGACAACGCGCTGCTCACCCTGGGTCTGGCCCGCTACGGCCTGCACGACGAGGCCCGTACGGTCGCCCACGCCCTGGTCGACGCGGCGACGGCCACCGGGCACCGGCTGCCGGAGGTCCTCGCGGGGTACGGTCGCGACACCCACGCCGAGCCCGTGCCGTACCCGCACGCGTGCGTACGCGAATCCCGCTCGGCGGCGGCGCCGTTGGCGCTGCTCACGGCGGTCGGGGGCGCCTAGGGTCTGTTGCCCCGGTCCCGTCCGAATGGAGTATTGGCGAGCCGTTTGCCGGGTGTTTGCCCAGGGTCCTGAACAGGCATCGGAGGCGAGCCGTACGGGATGGCGGCCGGCCCCTGCCTCCCCGCGTGGCCTGCCGCCTCCGTTCACGGGCCTCGCACGGAAGGACCTCCGGGTTGCCTCAGCACACGAGCATTCGCCAGTCACCGGAAACGGACGGCGCCGCCGCCCGGCCGGACTTCGAGGAACCCGGGGCCGAGACCGAGGGCGCTGCCTCTGCCGAGGCCGGGCCGGACGACTCCGGCGAAGCCGCCACCGGGAACGCCGGCGGGGACGGCACCGCGCGGGCCGCCGAAGCAAGCGCCCCGGAAACGGAGCCCCCGTCCACCGGCCCGAAGCCCGCCCCGGACGCCGCTGCCGACCCGGAGGCCACCGCCCAGGCGGCCCCGGAAGAGACCGCCACTTCGGAAGCCGCCGCCTCCGAGCCCACACCGGAGACCGACGCCCCGGAGACCACGGGCGCGGCCACCACCTCCACGGCGCCCCCCACGGCCACCTCGAAGGACGCCCCCGAGGCAGCCACCCCCACCCCGGCAGGCGCGCTCGAAGCGACCGCTCCCGCGACCACCCCCGAAGCCGATACTCCAGAAACCGACGCCCCCGAAACCGCCGACGGGGCCCCCACCGCCGGCCGGCGTCCCGCGCGGCGTGGCTGGCCCGGGTGGAGCGGGCGAGCCCGGATGCGGCGGCGGCGGGAGGCGTGGCGGGCGGCGCATCCGACGGCCGCTTCCGTGCTGTCGGTGTCCGTGACCGTACTGGCCGCCGCGCTGGTGCTGGCCGCGCTGCTGCTGCCGAACACCGTGGTCGGGCTCAAGCCGGTGAAGTTCGCGCGAATACCGGCGGAGGCGATCATCGGGGCCGCCGTGATGCTGGCGCTGCCGCGCCGCCCCCGGGTCGTGCTGGCGGCCGTCTCCGGCGTCGCGCTCGGTGCGATGACCGTACTGAACTTCCTCGACATGGGCTTCAACCAGTACCTCGGCCGGACCTTCAACCCCATCCTCGACTGGACCCTGCTCAGCGACGCGCAGTCGTACCTGAACGACTCCCTCGGCAAGACGGTCACGCTCGCCGCCACCGTCGGCGTCATCGCGCTCGTCCTGCTGCTGTTCCTCCTGCTGGCCCTGTCCACGGTCCGGCTGAGCAACCTGCTGGCCCGCAACACCGGCGCGGCCACCCGGGGCACACTGATCGCCGGCGTCGTCTGGATCACCTGCTCCTCCCTCGGCATCCAGATCTCCGGCGTGCCGATCGCCTCCGACCGCACCGCCGCCGCCCTGAAGGTCCAGGCGCACAAGGTCGAGAGCACCCTGCGCGACGAGGCGGAGTTCGAGAAGGTCGCCAAGGTCGACGCCTTCGGCAACACGCCGGCCAGCCAGCTGGTGCCGGACCTGCGCGGCAAGGACATGATCTTCACGTTCATCGAGAGCTACGGCCGCAGCGCGATCGAGGACCCGATCATGGCGCCCGGCGTGGACAAGACGTTGGACGTGCGGACCAAGGCCCTGGCCAAGGCGGGCTTCCACGCCAAGAGCGGCTGGCTGACGTCGGCGACGTACGGCGGCAGCAGCTGGCTCGGCCACTCCACCACCATGTCGGGCCTGTGGATCAGCAACCAGCAGCGCTACCGCACGGTCATGGCCAGCGACCACCTGAGCCTCACCGACGCCTTCAAGAAGACCGGCGCGTTCGACACGGTCGGTGTGATGCCGGGCGTGCAGAAGGGCTGGCCGGAGCAGAAGTGGTACGGCCTCGACAAGGTCTACAACGCCTTCCAGCTGGGCTACAAGGGCCCGAAGTTCAGCTGGTCGACCATGCCGGACCAGTACGCGCTCCAGCAGTACCAGGAGCGGGTGCACAGCAAGAAGGTCGCCGCCGGCAAGTCGCGGATGTCGCTGCTCATCCTGACCTCCAGCCACCAGCCCTGGGCGCCGATCCCGAAGATGGTCGGCTGGGACCAGCTGGGCGACGGCTCGGTCTTCAAGGGCATCGAGGCGGCGGGCAACAAGCCCGAGGACGTCATCGCCGACACCACCAAGTCCCGCGAGGAGTACGGCAAGTCGATCCAGTACTCGGTGACCGCCCTCACCCAGTGGCTGGAGCGCTACGGCAGCGACGACACCGTCCTGGTCTTCCTCGGCGACCACCAGCCCATCGCCCGGGTCAGCGGCAACCACGCCAGCCGGGACGTCCCGGTCTCCATCGTCGCCAAGGACCCGAAGGTGCTGGACAAGATCGCCGACTGGAACTGGACGGACGGCCTGCGGCCCGCGCACGACGCGCCGGTGTGGAAGATGAGCTCCTTCCGGGACCGCTTCCTGACGGCGTACGGCTCGACCCCGCACCCGAAGAGGCGCTGACCGTCACCCCGCGGCGAGCGGCGCCGCGGGGTGTCAGCCCCCGGAGGTGTCCAGCTCCGCGTCCTCGCTGACGCCCGCGCAGTCGTACGGGTCCTTCAGCCAGCCGTCCGGCAGGACCACGCGGTTGTTGCCGGAGGTACGGCCGCGGGGGCCGTCTGCGCCGGTGGGCCAGGGCTGGTCGAGGTCCAGCTCGTCCAGGCCGGAGCGGAGTTCCGCGAGGGAGGAGGTGATGGCGAGGCGCTTGCGCTTCTCCGAGCCGACCGCGAAGCCCTTCAGGTACCAGGCCACGTGCTTGCGGAAGTCGACGACGCCCTTGGACTCGTCGCCGATCCACTCGCCGAGGAGGGTGGCGTGGCGGACCATGACGTCGGCGACCTCGCGGAGCGTGGGGCGCGCGACGGCCTCCGTCCGGCCCTCGAAGGCGGCCACCAGGTCCGCGAACAGCCAGGGCCGGCCCAGGCAGCCGCGTCCCACGACCACGCCGTCGCAACCGGTCTCCCGGACCATCCGCAGCGCGTCCTCGGCGGACCAGATGTCGCCGTTGCCGAGCACGGGGATCTCGGGGACGTGCTCCTTCAGGCGGGCGATGGCGTCCCAGTCGGCGGTGCCGCCGTAGTGCTGGGCGGCGGTGCGGCCGTGCAGGGCGATGGCCGTGACGCCCTCCTCGACGGCGATGCGTCCGGCGTCGAGGTAGGTGATGTGGTCGTCGTCGATGCCCTTGCGCATCTTCATCGTGACCGGCAGGTCCCCGGCGCCCGACACCGCCTCGCGGAGGATCGCGCGCAGCAGGTTGCGCTTGTACGGGAGGGCCGAGCCGCCGCCCTTGCGCGTCACCTTCGGCACCGGGCAGCCGAAGTTCAGGTCGATGTGGTCGGCGAGGTCCTCCTCCGCGATCATGCGGACGGCCTTGCCGACGGTCGCCGGGTCGACGCCGTACAGCTGGATCGAGCGCGGCTTCTCGGTCGCGTCGAAGTGGATCAGCTGCATGGTCTTCTCGTTGCGCTCGACCAGCGCCCGGGTCGTGATCATCTCGCTCACGAACAGGCCCTTGCCGCCGGAGAATTCCCTGCACAGGGTGCGGAAGGGCGCGTTGGTGATGCCCGCCATGGGGGCGAGGACAACGGGCGGCTGGACGGTGTGCGGGCCGATCGACAGGGGCGTGGTGGGCGTGGGCATTGCCCCATTGTCACCCATGGCCCGTGATCGTGTACCGGTAATTAGTTAGACACACTATCGAAGTGGACGTACGATGGACACATGCCCGAGCTGAGCCATCGCCGACGTCTGCTCGTGCTCGCGATCTGCTGCATGAGCCTGCTGATCGTCAGCCTCGACGTCACCGCCCTGAACGTCGCCCTGCCGTCCATGCAGAGCGATCTGCACGCCACCACGTCCGGCCTCCAGTGGACGATCGACGCCTACACGCTGGTGCTGGCCTCGCTGCTGATGCTCGCGGGCTCCACGGCCGACCGGGTCGGCCGCAGGAAGGTCTTCATGACCGGCCTGATCGTGTTCGTGACGGGCTCGCTGCTGTGCTCCCTCGCGCCCAGCCTGGGGGCGCTGGTCGTCTTCCGGATGATCCAGGCGGTCGGCGGCTCGATGCTCAACCCGGTCGCCATGTCGATCATCACCAACACCTTCACCGACCCGCGTGAGCGCGCCCGCGCGATCGGCGTGTGGGGTGCGGTCGTCGGCATATCCATGGCCGCCGGTCCGCTGGTCGGCGGCCTGCTGGTGGAGTCGGTCGGCTGGCGCTCGATCTTCTGGGTCAACCTCCCGGTCGGCCTGGCCGCGCTCCTGCTCACCCTGCGCTTCGTCCCGGAGTCCCGGGCGCCCAAGGCCCGCCGCCCCGACCCGGTCGGCCAGCTGCTGGTGATCGCCCTGTTCGGCTCGCTCACGTACGCGATCATCGAGGCGCCGGACTCGGGCACGGGCCGGGTACTGCCGTTCGCGCTGCTTGCCTTCGTCGCCCTCCTCGGACTGCTGTGGTACGAGCCCCGGCGCGGCGAACCCCTCATCGACCTGCGCTTCTTCCGGTCCGCGCCGTTCAGCGGGGCCACGGTGATCGCCATCAGCGCGTTCGCGTCGCTGGGTGGCTTCCTTTTCCTGTCGACGCTGTACCTCCAGAACGTGCGCGGTCTTGACGCCCTCCACGCCGGTCTGTGGATGCTGCCGATGGCCGTGCCGACCTTCCTGTGCGCGCCGCTGTCCGGCCGGCTGGTCGGCAGCCGGGGGCCGCGGCTGCCCCTGCTGATCGCCGGGCTCGCCATGACCGCGAGCGGGGTGCTGTTCGCCGCGTTCGAGGCGGAGACGTCGAACGTCACGCTGGTCATCGGGTACGTGCTGTTCGGCATCGGGTTCGGCTTCGTGAACGCGCCGATCACCAACACGGCCGTGTCCGGGATGCCGCGGGCGCAGGCCGGGGTCGCCGCGGCCGTCGCCTCCACCAGCAGGCAGCTCGGGCAGACGCTGGGGGTCGCCGTGATCGGGGCGGTGCTCGCGTCCGGGGTCGGCTCGTCGTCGTACCGCACCGCGTTCGTGTCGGCGGCCAGGCCGGGCTGGTGGATCCTCACCGCCTGCGGCCTCGCGGTCCTCGCCCTCGGCGCCCTCACCAGCGGCCGCTGGGCCCGCCGCACGGCCGAGCACACAGCCCGGCGGCTCCAGTCCAACGAGGTACGGGAAGCGGCCGGCGTCGGCTGAGCCGCCTGCTCCGCGGGCCGACGACCCTGTACGGCATGTCCGCGTCCGCCGCCCGGCGGATTCAGTCCACGGAGGCCAGGGAAGCGGCCGGCGTCGGCTGAGCCGCCTGCCGGGTCTCCTGTTCGAGGACGAACGCGTACAGCTGCTCCACGCGCTCCCTGCTCACCTCGTCGGTCGGCACGTACGTGACCATCCGGGCGCCGACCTCCGGGTTCAGCCACAGGTCCACGTGGTCGAGGGTGAGGAGGCCGACGTAGGGGTTGAGGAACTGCTTGGTCTTGCCGCGGGTGCCGACCACCTCGTAGCGGTCCCAGTTCTCGCGGAACTCTGGTGACGCGCACTCCAGCCGCTTGATCAGCATCTTCCAGGCGGGTTCGCCGAGGTGGCCGGCCATGGAGGCGCGCAGCTTGGCGGCCATCAGGCGCCTGGTCTCCTCCAGGTGGACGATCGCGGCCCGCCACTCCTCGTTGGTGTGGACGAGGAGCATGCAGTTGCGGTCCTCGGGCGGGACCGCGTCCAGGTCGCCCATCAGACGGGCGTAGGTGCGGTTGTAGGCGAGGATGTCGTACCGGCTGTTCTGGATGCAGGCCGGGACCGGCTCCAGCCGGCGCAGCAGCTCGAACTGGGCCGGGGTGACCCCCGAGCAGTTCGAGGCGGGTGTCGGGTCCACGGAGCCGGCCAGCTGGAAGAGGTGGGCGCGCTCGCTCGCGTCCAGCATCAGGGTGCGGGCCAGGGCGTCGAGGACCTGTACGGAGACCTGGATGTCACGCGCCTGCTCGAGCCAGGTGTACCAGGTGACGCCGACCGCGGAGAGCTGGGCGACCTCCTCGCGGCGCAGTCCGGGCGTGCGGCGCCGGGTCCCGCGGGGCAGCCCCACCTGCTCCGGGGTGATGCGCTCGCGGCGGCTGCGCAGGAAGGCGGCCAGCTCGTGGCGCCGGATGTCCGAACCCCTGTCCGGCCGGGCCGGGTTCTCCTGGGCCGTGGTCGTCATGTCTCCAGCCTGCCGTCTCGCGGACCCTGTTGCCAGGTACTCCTTGTACCAGGACTAGAAGACTCTGGTACCAGTCTGGGCGCACGCGCAGGCTCGGGGCCATGACCGAAACCGTCACCACGCCCACCGTCCGCTCAGCGGCGGCGCCACCGGCACTCGGCACCCTCGGACTGTTCACCGTCCTGCTGGCCGCGTCCCTGCCCCTGGTGGACTTCTTCATCGTCAATGTCGCCCTGCCCACCATCGGCGCGGACCTGCACGCGAGCGAGGCCGTCCTCGAACTGGTCGTCGCCGGTTACGGGGTGGCGTACGCGGTCCTCCTCGTCCTCGGCGGGCGCCTCGGCGACCTCTTCGGCCGCCGCCGGCTCTTCCTCGGCGGCATGGCCGCCTTCGGTCTGACCTCACTGGCCTGCGGGCTCGCGCCGGGCGCCTGGAGCCTGGTCGCGGCGCGGGTCGCGCAGGGCGCGTCGGCGGCGGCGATGCTGCCGCAGGTGCTCGCCACCATCCAGGCGACCACCACGGGCCCGCGCCGGGCCCGTGCCATGAGCCTGTACGGCGCCACCGCCGGCCTGTCCATGGTGGCGGGCCAGATCCTGGGCGGCGTCCTGGTCGCCGCCGACATAGCGGGCACCGGCTGGCGCTCGGTGTTCCTGGTGAACGTGCCCGTGGTGCTCGCCGGTCTGGTGCTGGCCACCCGCGCCGTCCCGGAGACCCGCTCCCAGCGGCCCGAGCCGCTCGACGGCCCCGGCACGGTGCTGCTCGCGCTCTCCCTGCTCACGCTGCTCGCCCCGCTCACCGAGGGCCGGGCGGCGGGCTGGCCGGTGTGGACGTGGCTGTCGCTGGCGGCGTTCCCGGGGGTCGCCTCGGCCTTCTACGCGGTGGAGCGGCGGGCGGACCGGCAGGGCCGTACGCCCCTGGTGCCGCCGAGCCTGTTCGCGCTGACGTCGCTGCGCCGGGGGCTGGTGCTGATGGTGCCGTTCTCGATCGGCTTCAGCGGGTTCATGTTCGTCATCGCGGTGGCCCTCCAGCGCGGTGCGGGCCTCGGGCCGGTCCCGGCGGGCATGGCGCTGGCCCCGATGGCGGTGGCGTTCCTCGTCGTCTCGCTCGCCGGGCCGCGCCTGGTGGCCCGCTACGGCACGCGTGTCGTCACCGCCGGATCCCTGGTCCAGGGCGTCGGCGTGGCGCTGATCGTGCTGGCCGCCTGGCGGGACTGGCCGGACCTGGGCTTCGTGGAGCTCCTGCCCGGTGCGGCGGTCGCCGGCGCGGGGCAGGCGCTGCAACTGCCCGTCGTCATGCGGATCGTGCTCTCCGAGGTGCCGGCCGCCCGGGCCGGCGTCGGCAGCGGTGTGATGGTCACCACCCAGCAGTCCGCCCTCGCCCTGGGCGTCGCCACCCTGGGCACCCTCTTCCTCTCCCTCGTCCCCGGCCACGGCATGCGGGACGCCCTGGTGACGACGCTGCTGGTGCAGCTGGCCGGGGTGGTGCTGACCGGGCTGCTCAGCCTGCGGCTGCCGCGGACGATCCGGTGACGAGCGGGTGACTAGCAGGTGAGACAGAACACAGCCTGGTGAAGTACGGGCCCGGGGCACTCTGTTGGCGTAGAACGTCGGGGGGCGCGGAACGCGGGGCGCCGGTACGGGAGGGCACATGTCGCGGGACAGCACGAGCGAGATAAGCCGCTGGGACCAGCACGGCCGGCGGCACGTCGTCAGAGCGCGGCGGGCGGGCGTGCAGCGCACGATCAGATGTGACACCTGCGGCTGGCGCAAGGGGGCGCCGTTCCTGTCCTGGGCGAGGGCCGCGGAGCACCTGGCCGAGGCGCACCAGGCGACGGTGGACCCGACCGCGGCGGCGTGAACGGTCCGGCGGTCCGGCGCTCCGATGACTTTCCGCAGCGGGAGGAGTCGTACGTACGACCGCGACCGCGAGCGACGGAAGGCCTGGGACCGATGAGCGAACGACGGGATCTGCACGAGCTGCTCCGGCGGTACGTCGACGACGGGTCGGTCCCCGGAGCGGTGGGCCTGCTCGCCCGAGGGGACGACGTCGAGGCGGTGGCCGTCGGTTCCATGGACGCCGGCGGCTCCGCCCCGATGGCCCGGGACTCGATCTTCCGGCTCGCCTCGGTCACGAAGCCGGTCACCGCGGCGGCGCTGATGATGCTGGTGGAGGAGGGCCGGGTGGCGCTCGACGACCCGGTGGACACCTGGCTGCCGGAGCTGGCGAAGCCGGTGGTGGTGCGGACCCCTTCGAGCCCCGTCGACGACGTGGTCCCGGCGGCCCGCCCGGTCACCGTCGAGGACCTGCTCAGCTTCCGGGCGGGCTGGGGCCTGCACTCCGACTTCTCGCTCCCGGCCGTCCAGGCGCTGCTCGGGGTGCAGAAGCTCGGCGACGCCATGCGGGAGCGGCCGGACCCCGACACCTGGCTGGCCTCGCTCGCCGCGGTGCCGCTGCTATACCAGCCGGGCGAGGCATGGCTGTACGGCACCTGCTCCGACATCCAGGGCGTGCTGATCGCCCGGGTCTCCGGCAGCAGCCTGCCGGACTTCATGGCCGAGCGGATCTTCGAGCCGCTGGGCATGACGGACACCGGGTTCGCGGTGCCGGCGGGTGAGCGCGGACGGTTCACGACCGCCTACCGGCCCGGCACCGACGGCACGCCGGAGGTCACGGACACCCCGGACGGCGACTTCAGCGGCATCCCCGAGTTCCCCTCCGGCGGCAGCGGGCTCGTCTCCACGGCCGACGACTGGCTGGCCTTCGCCCGGATGCTGCTGGGCGGCGGCGAATGGCGGGGTCGCCCCCTGCTGACCCCCGCCTCGGTCAGCCGGATGACGGCCAACCACCTCTCGGCGGCCCAGCGGGAGATGGGCGCGCTCTTCCTGCAGTGCCAGGGCTGGGGCTACGGCGCCCAGGTGGACGTCGCCCCGTCCGACCCCTGGAACGTCCCCGGCCGCTACGGCTGGCTCGGCGGCACCGGGACCACGGCCCATCTGGTGCCCACCACGGGAACGGTCGCCGTCCTGCTGACCCAGGTGTCCATGACGAGCCCGAAGCCGACCCCGCTGATGCGGGACTTCTGGCGGGTCACCGCGTGAGGCCGGCCTTCAGGCCCCGCACCAGCAGGTCCACCAGACTCGCGAGGTCGTCCTCCACCCCCTGCTGCTTCCACTCGGGGGCGTAGCGCGGGTCGTGGAAGCGGACGGTGGCCTGGAAGACGGCGCGGGCGGTGGTGGCGGGGTCGGGGGCGGTGAAGGTGCCCGTGCCGACGCCCGCCTCGATGATCCGGGTCAGCTGGCCGGTCAGGTCGGTGATGTGCTCGGAGACCGCCGGGCCGCTCTCGTCGACCAGCACCATGTACGTGGCGAACAGCTCGGGGTCGTCGCCCGCCTTGCGGCGCTTGGCCTCGAACAGGGCCCCGAGCCACTCGCGCAGCCGGGCCCCGGGGTCGCGGTCCCCTTCGGCGGCGATCCCGGACAGGGTCTGGGACGTGCGGTCCAGCCACCGTTTGGTCACGGCCTCCCGCAGCGCCGCCTTGGTGCGGAAGTGGCGGTAGACGCTGCCGTGGCTGACGCCGAGCGCACGGGCCACGTCCACCACGGTGGCCTTGGCCGGGCCGTGACGGCGCAGCACCTCCTCGGTGGCTTCGAGGATGCGCTCGGCGGTCAGGGCTTCGGTGGTCGGAGACATGTCGTGAACCGTACCCGGCGTGTCACCTGCTGCCGAGGTGGCCCATCTGTGAGGCCGGGTAGCGGTCGCCCGCCGCCGCGTCCGCCGGGACCGCCTCCTCGATCGCGGCGAGGTCGGCCGCGTCCAGCGTGACGTCCAGGGCGCCCAGCGACTCGGTGAGCCGCTCCCGGGTGCGGGCGCCGACCAGCGGCACGATGTCCTCGCCCCGGGAGAGCACCCAGGCGATGGCGATCTGCGCGACGCTGACGCCCTTCTGCTCGGCCGTCTTCCGCAGCGCCTCGACGAGGCGGAGGTTGTGCTGGAGGTTCTCGCCCTGGAAGCGGGGCGAGTGGGCCCGGAAGTCGTTCGCGGCGAGCTGCCGGTCGGGGGTGAAATGGCCGGAGATCAGACCGCGGGAGAGGACGCCGTACGCCGTGATGGCGATCCCGAGCTCACGGGTGGTCGGCAGGACCTCCTCCTCGATGCCGCGGGAGATGAGCGAGTACTCGATCTGGAGGTCCGAGATCGGCGCGGTGGCGGCGGCCCGGCGGATGCTGTCGGCGCCGACCTCGCTCAGGCCGATGTGCCGGACGTACCCCTTCTCGACCAGCTCGGCGATCGCGCCGACGGTCTCCTCGATCGGCACGTCCGGATCGGCCCGGGCGATGCGGTAGACGTCGATGTGGTCGGTGCCGAGGCGCTGGAGCGAGTAGGCGGCGAAGTTCTTCACGGCGGCCGGGCGGCCGTCGTAGCCGCTCCAGTTGCCGTCCGGGTCGCGCAACGCGCCGAACTTCACGCTGGTCAGCGCCTGCTCGCGGAGGGCGGCGGGGGCGGTGCGCAGGGCCTCGCCGATCAGCATCTCGTTGTGGCCCATGGCGTAGAAGTCGCCGGTGTCGAGCAGGGTGATGCCCGCTTCCAGGGCGGCGTGGATGGTGGCGACGGCCTCGGTCCGGTCCGCGTCCCCGTAGAGCGCGGACATGCCCATGCAGCCGAGGCCGAGGGCGGAGACCTGGGGGCCGGTGGTTCCGAGTGTGCTGGTTCGCATCGTCATGTCCCTCACTCTTCCATGACAGCTGACAGATTTCAATATCTGTCAGCTGTCATCCGTCAATCCAGGCGCACGTAAGTTTGGTCCAGACCTATTGACGAAAGGTCTGGACCACGCGCACTGTCATGCCTACGACACCTCACCGCACCCCCACCGGGAGGCCTCGCATGATCCGCCGCACGCTGCGCCTGCTCACCACCGCGCTGACCGGGGCTCTGCTCGCCCCGCTCGCCCTCGCCACCGCACCGGCCGCCTCCGCCGCGGACACCTGCGCCGTGAAGTCCCGCCCGGCCGGCAAGGTCCTCCAGGGCTACTGGGAGAACTGGGACGGCGCGGCCAACGGCGTCCACCCGCCCTTCGGCTGGACCCCGATCACCGACTCCCGTATCGCCGCGCACGGCTACAACGTGGTCAACGCGGCCTTCCCGGTCATCCGCTCCGACGGAACGGCCCTCTGGGAGGACGGCATGGACACCGGCGTGAAGGTCGCGACGCCCGCGGAGATGTGCGCGGCGAAGGCGTCCGGGCAGACGATCCTGCTGTCGATCGGCGGGGCGGCGGCCGGCATCGACCTCTCGTCCAGCGCCGTCGCCGACCGGTTCGTCGCGACGATCGTGCCGATCCTGAAGAAGTACAACTTCGACGGCATCGACATCGACATCGAGACCGGCCTGGTCGGCAGCGGCAGCATCACGCAGCTGTCCACGTCCCAGGCCAACCTGATCCGCATCATCGACGGGGTGCTGGCGAAGATGCCGTCCGGCTTCGGTCTGACGATGGCCCCGGAGACGGCCTACGTCACCGGCGGCAGCATCACCTACGGCTCCATCTGGGGCGCGTACCTGCCGATCGTCAAGAAGTACGCCGACAACGGCCGCCTGTGGTGGCTGAACATGCAGTACTACAACGGCAGCATGTACGGCTGCTCCGGCGACTCCTACTCGGCGGGCACGGTCGCGGGGTTCACCGCGCAGACCGACTGCCTCGACAAGGGGCTGGTGGTGCAGGGTACGACCGTGAAGGTGCCCTACGACAAGCAGGTGCCGGGCCTGCCCGCGCAACCCGGCGCGGGCGGCGGCTACATGTCGCCCTCACTGGTCTCCCAGGCCTGGAGGCACTACGGCACCTCACTCAAGGGCCTGATGACCTGGTCGGTCAACTGGGACGGCTCGAAGAACTGGACCTTCGGCGACAACGTCAAGTCGCTCCAGGGTCGTTGACCCTCACCGGGCGGTCAGCGCCAGCTTCGCGCCCAGCGCCACGAACGACCCCGCGAAGCTCCGCCGCAGCCACGTCATCACACGCGGCCGCGAGGTGACGTGGCCGCGCACGGAGGCGGCGAGGACGCCGTACGCGGCGAAGACGACGAACGTGGCCAGCATGAACACACCGCTCAGCCCCAGCATCCGGACGACCGCGTGCGGCTCGTCGGGGCTCACGAACTGCGGCAGGAACGCGAAGAAGAAGACGGTGAGCTTGGGGTTGAGCAGGTTGACCAGCACCGCCCGGCCGATCACCCGCGCCGCCGGGCGCGGGGCGGCCTTCTCGTCCACGGCGATCGCCTCCTTGTCCCGCGCCGTCGCCCAGGCCATGTACAGGAGGTAGGCGACACCGGCGTACTTGAGGACCTGGAACGCCGTCGCGCTCGCGTTCAGCAGCGCGGCGACCCCGGTGACGGTGGCGACCACGTGCGGCACGATCCCGAGCGTGCAGCCGAACGCGGCGACGACGCTCGCCCGGCGCCCCTGGGAGAGCCCGGCGGCGAGTGTGTAGACGACGCCGGTGCCCGGCGTGGCGACGATGACGAGGGTGGTCAGCAGGAAGGCGAGGCTCATGCGGGCCACCCTGTCGCCGCCGTGGCCCGGGCGACAGGGCCAATCGCGGGCGGCGCTGCCGGACCAATCGGTCCGTGAGAGAGCCGAACACACCGGTGCCGGGCCCCCGAAGGGACCCGGCACCGGTGGAACGGACGCCTCAGTGGATGCGTCAGCTGCCGATCAGGCGGCCCGCGAGGTAGCCCTCGATCTGGTCCAGCGACACGCGCTCCTGCTTCATCGTGTCGCGCTCACGGACGGTCACCGCGTTGTCCTCGAGCGTGTCGAAGTCGACGGTGACGCAGTACGGCGTGCCGATCTCGTCCTGGCGGCGGTAGCGGCGGCCGATGGCGCCGGCGTCGTCGAACTCGATGTTCCAGTTCTGGCGCAGCGCCTGGGCGAGGCCCTTGGCCTTCGGGGACAGCTCCGGGTTGCGGGACAGCGGGAGCACCGCGACCTTCACCGGGGCCAGACGGTGGTCCAGGCGCAGGACCGTGCGCTTCTCCATCTTGCCCTTGGCGTTGGGCGCCTCGTCCTCGACGTAGGCGTCGAGGAGGAAGGCCAGCATGGTGCGGCCGACACCGGCCGCGGGCTCGATGACGTACGGCGTCCAGCGCTCGCCGGCCTCCTGGTCGAAGTAGGAGAGGTCCTGGCCGGAGGCCTTGGCGTGGGCGCCGAGGTCGTAGTCGGTGCGGTTGGCGACGCCCTCCAGCTCGCCCCACTCGCTGCCGCCGAACTGGAAGCGGTACTCGATGTCAGCGGTGCGCTTGGAGTAGTGGGAGAGCTTCTCCTGCGGGTGCTCGTACCACCGCATGTTCTCCTCGCGCAGGCCCAGGCCGGTGTACCAGTTCCAGCGCTGCTCCATCCAGTACTCCTGCCACTTCTCGTCCTCGCCCGGCTTGACGAAGAACTCCATCTCCATCTGCTCGAACTCGCGGGTGCGGAAGATGAAGTTGCCGGGCGTGATCTCGTTGCGGAAGGACTTGCCCATCTGCGCGATGCCGAACGGCGGCTTGCGGCGCGAGGTGGTCTGCACCTGGGCGAAGTTGGTGAAGATGCCCTGGGCGGTCTCGGGGCGCAGGTAGGCGACGGAGCCGGAGTCCTGCGTGGGGCCGAGGTGGGTGGAGAGGAGGCCCGAGAACTGCTTGGGCTCGGTGAACTGGCCCTTGTTGCCGCAGTTCGGGCAGTTGATGTCGGCCAGGCCGTTGGCCGGGGCGTGGCCCTTCTTCTCCTCGTACGCCTCTTCCAGGTGGTCGGCGCGGAACCGCTTGTGACACGAGGTGCACTCGGTCAGCGGGTCCGAGAAGGTGGCGACGTGACCGGAGGCGACCCAGACCTCGGGGGCCAGGATGACGGACGAGTCGATACCGACCACGTCCTCGCGCGACGTCACCATGTAGCGCCACCACTGGCGCTTGATGTTCTCCTTGAACTCGACACCCAGCGGCCCGTAGTCCCAGGCGGCACGCTGTCCGCCGTAGATCTCACTGCACGGGAATACGAAGCCACGGCGCTTGCTCAGGCTGACGATGGTGTCGATCTTGTCGGCGGCCACGGTGCTCTCTTCATTACGACGACGGGCGACGAAGCGAGTTGCTTCCAGCGAATGCTTCAGGGTACCGGCGTGGCCTCCCCCTCAACCAAATCGGTAGCCCCTTCAACCGTTGTTGACAACGGTTTCCATTTTTGTTGAAAATGAGTGTCATGAACGTACGACGACTCATACCCGCGGTGGCGACGACCGCGGTCACCGCCCTCGGCCTCGCCACCCTCTCCGCCTGCTCCGGCGCGAGCGCCGCGGGCAACACGGACAAGTTCGACGTCGTCGCGTCGTTCTACCCGATGGCCTTCCTCGCCGAGCGGATCGGCGGGAGCCACGTCCACGTCACCAGTCTCACCCAGCCCGGCCAGGAACCGCACGACCTGGAGATCAGCGCCAGGCAGACCGCGCAGCTCGAGGAGTCCGACGCGGTGCTCTACCTCAAGAACCTCCAGCCCGCCGTCGACAAGGCGGTCGCCCAGTCCGAGGTGAAGACCAAGATCGACGCCGCCTCCCTCACCTCCCTGGAGAAGCACGGCAACGAGGCCGGCGGCCACGCGGCCGAGCACGACTCCTCGAAGAACGAGGAACTGGCCGGCCTCGACCCCCACGTATGGCTCGACCCGGTGCGCTACGCCCAGGTCGCCGAGGGCGTCGGCAAGGCCTTCGAGAAGGCCGACCCCGACCACGCCGCCGACTACAAGGCGAACACCGCTGCCCTGGTCAAGCAGCTGGACGACCTGAACACGCGGTTCAAGAACGGCCTCGCGCACACGAGGACCAAGGTCTTCCTCACCACCCACGCCGCCTTCGGCTACCTCGCCGAGCGCTACGGCCTGACCGAGGAGGCCATCAACGGCCTCGACCCCGAGTCCGAGCCCAGCGCCTCCCGCGTCAAGGACCTCGAGACGATGGCGAAGGCCGACGGCGTCACGACCGTGTTCTACGAAACGCTCGTCAGCGACAAGACCGCGAAGACCATCGCCGCCGACGCCGGGCTGAGGACGGACGTCCTCGACCCGATCGAGGGCATCACGTCGAAGTCCCGCGGCAAGGACTACTTCACGGTCCAGGAGTCCAACATCAAGGCCCTTCAGAAGGCCCTGGGGGCCAAGTGACAGCCCCACCGACACCCGCGGAGGACGACGCCATGACCGAGCCGCCCGTCATACGTCTGCACGGCGTACGCGCCGAGCTGGGCTCCCGGGCCGTGCTGCGCGGCATCGACCTCACCGTGCGCCGCGGCGAGGTGGTCGCGCTGCTCGGCGCGAACGGATCCGGCAAGTCGACCGCGATCCGCACGATCATCGGCCAGGTGCCGGTGAGCGCGGGCGGGATCGAGCTGTTCGGCACCTCGCGCCGCGCCTTCCGGGAATGGGCGCGGGTGGGCTACGTACCGCAGCGCACCACGGCCGCGGGCGGCGTCCCCGCCACCGTGACCGAGATCGTCTCCTCGGGCCGCCTCTCCCGCACCCGCTTCGGCCTCTTCCGCAAGGCCGACCGCGAGGCCGTACGGCGCGCCCTGGAGCTGGTCGGCATGGCCGACCGGGCCGGGGACTCGGTCACCGCCCTCTCCGGCGGCCAGCACCAGCGGGTGCTGATCGCCCGCGCCCTGGTCGCCGAACCCGAGCTGCTGATCATGGACGAGCCGATGGCGGGCGTCGACCTGGCCAGCCAGGAGGTGCTCGCGCGGACCCTGCGGGAGCAGGTGGAGGCCGGCACGACGGTCCTCCTCGTCCTGCACGAACTGGGCCCCCTGGAACCCCTGATCGACCGGGCGGTCGTCCTGCGCGACGGCTGCGTCACCCACGACGGCCCGCCCCCGCGCGCGGTCGGCCAGCATGCCCTGCCCGGCCACGACCACGTCCACCCGCACGCGCCGGCGGGCACCGAACCCCACCGCACAGGACTGCTGAGCTGATGGAACTCCTCGACTACGCCTTCATGCAGCGGGCGCTCCTCGCCGCCGTCCTCGTCGGTGTCACCGCCCCCGCGATCGGCATCTACCTCGTGCAGCGCCGCCAGCCCCTCATGGGCGACGGCATCGGGCACGTGGCGATGACCGGCGTCGGCCTCGGCTTCCTCCTGAACGCCTCGCCGGTGTGGATGGCGACCGCCGTCTCCGCGCTCGGCTCGGTGCTGATGGAGCTGATCCGCTGGTACGGGAAGACCCGCGGCGACATCGCCCTCGCCATGCTCTTCTACGGCGGCATGGCCGGCGGCGTGATGTTCGTCAACCTCGCGCCCGGCGGCTCCAACGCCAATCTGAACTCGTACCTCTTCGGCTCCCTGTCGACGGTCTCCCCGTCGGACGTGACCGCCATCTCGCTGCTCGCCGCCTTCGTGGTCCTGGTGACCCTGGGACTGCGCCGCCAGCTGTTCGCGGTCAGCCAGGACGAGGAGTTCGCCCGGGTCACGGGGCTTCCCGTGCGCGCGCTGAACCTGCTCACGGCGGTCACCGCGGCCGTCACGGTCACCGTCGCCATGCGGGTGGTCGGCCTGATCCTGGTCTCCGCACTGATGGTGGTCCCGGTCGCCGCCGCGCAGCAGCTCACCCGGAGCTTCGCCGCCACCTTCGCTATCGCCGTCGCGCTCGGCGTGACCGTGACCATCGGCGGCACGGTCACCTCGTACTACCAGGACGTCCCGCCCGGCGCGACGATCGTGCTGCTGACCATCGCGGCGTTCGTCGTCCTGACCGCCCTGGCCACTCCGCTGGCCCGCCGCCGCGCCCGGGCGGCCCCCGCCGCGCGGCCCGCCGGGGATCCGGCGGAGTGCTCGATTCCGGCCACCCGGGGGGCCGCCGACGAGCTCGGCGTCTGACCGCGCACAGGCCGGGCTGGCACAATGGCCCGGGCTGATGTGAGACGTGAGCCGACGAAGGAGGAACCGGTGACGACCGCTGGACCGCCCGTGAAGGGCCGTGCCACCCGGCAGCGTGCCGCCGTGGCGGCAGCCCTCGACGAGGTCGACGAGTTCCGCAGCGCGCAGGATCTCCACGACATGCTCAAGCACAAGGGCGACTCGGTCGGCCTGACCACGGTCTACCGCACCCTCCAGTCCCTCGCCGACGCCGGCGAGGTCGACGTCCTGCGCACCTCCGACGGCGAGTCCGTCTACCGCCGCTGCTCCACCGGCGAACACCACCACCACCTCGTCTGCCGCGTCTGCGGCAAGGCCGTGGAGGTCGAGGGCCCCGCGGTGGAGAAGTGGGCCGACGCCATCGCGGCAGAGCACGGATTCGTCAACGTGGCACACACGGTGGAGATCTTCGGCACCTGCGCGGAGTGTGCCGCCAAGTAGGCCCGCCCTCAGACCCCTGACCGGCTGGGCATCGGCCTGCGGACGGTGCTGAACAGCCGGGCCAGGACGGCCGAGCGGCCCTGGTCCGCCGTGTTCGGCGCGATGGCGGCCACGCCCGCCCGGAGCCACTCGTCCCACTCGGGGCGGTCGGCCGGGTCCAGGCGCCCGTGGGCCTCGGCCAGGTCCAGGATCTGGGTGCCTATCTCGGTCGCCATCGAGCCGCCGTGGAAGCGGTAGCGGCTGCCGACGACACCGAGGTGACACACGTTCACCCGCCCGCCGGCCAGGGCGACGGAGATGTTGAGGAAGGTCTCGACACCGAAGTCCGGCGGCAGCGGGGCGGCCCGCAGGAGGCGGGTCCGGACGGCTCGGTAGCCCGTGAGGGCGTTGGCCCCGTGGAAGCCGACCTCCGGGAAGAACCGGCCGGTGAGCGGCTCGTAGATGGTGAACGTGGACGCCAGGATGGTGCCCGGGTGGTCGTACTCGTAGTCACCGACCACATGGTCCGCCGTGCCGCCGGCCGCGGCCTCGCGGAGCAGCGCGGCGACGTTCCGCTCCGAGGTGACGAGGTCGGCGTCGAGGAAGCACGTCCACTCGCTGTCCACCGCCGACACGGCAAGCTGCATGGCCGCGCCCTTGCCGAGCGGGCCGCCGATCACCTCCGCACCGGCTTCGCGGGCCCGCCGGGCCGTGTCGTCGGTCGAGCCGCTGTCCACGACCAGCACCCGGTCGCCGGGCCGCGCGGCCGCCAGGGCCTGGCCGACGATCGTGGCCACCGTGGCCTCTTCGTTGTGCGCGGGAATCACGAAAGTGAACAAGCGGAACCAGCCCCCGGTGAGATCGAGCAGTCGCTCAAGATCTTAAATCGCACACGCGAGCGGCTTATTCCGGGCGGACGGGTTCCGCAGGGTCAGACGCGGGTGGCGTTGCGGTCGAGGACTGTGCCGGCCCTTCCATGGCCGTCGGCGGGATGGCCTGACACCGGCCGCCAGCAGCGCCACCTCCAGGAGGAGATAGACCGTCAGCACGCCGATCGCCCGCAGTTGCAGCCGCCCCGCCCGGCTCACCCGCATCCGGGTGAGCCGGGATCGTACAGTCGGCGCGGTGGCTACTCGGCGTCCGGGCGGCCCCTCATGTCCCGCTCCATGGCGAGCAGTTGCTCGTTGGGCACGGCCCCGCCGAAGCGCCGGTCGCGGGAGGCGAACTCGACGCACGCGCGCCACAGGTCACGGCGGTCGAAGTCCGGCCACAGCACGTCCTGGAAGACCATCTCGGCGTACGCGCTCTGCCAGAGCAGGTAGTTGGAGGTGCGCTGCTCACCGCTGGGCCGCAGGAACAGGTCCACGTCCGGCATGTCCGGGTAGTAGAGGTACTTCTGGATGGTCTTCTCGGTGACCTTGGCCGGGTCGAGGCGGCCCGCCCGCACGTCCTCCGCCATCGCCTTCGCCGCGTCCGCGAGCTCGGCCCGGCCGCCGTAGTTCATGCAGAAGTACAGCGTGAGCCGGTCGTTGTCCTTGGTCTGCTCCTGCGCGACCTGGAGCTCCTTGGCGACCGACTTCCACAGCTTGGGCATCCGCCCCACCCAGCGCACCCGGATGCCGAGCTCGTCGAGCTGGTCGCGGGTCTTGCGGATGAAGTCGCGGTTGAAGTTCATCAGGAAGCGGACCTCGTCGGGCGAGCGCTTCCAGTTCTCGGTGGAGAAGGCGTACAGGGAGATGCTCCCGACGCCGACCTCGATCGCGCCCTGGAGCACGTCCAGTACGCGCTCGGCCCCGACCTTGTGCCCTTCCGTCCTCGGCAGCCCGCGCTCCTTGGCCCAGCGGCCGTTGCCGTCCATGACGATCGCCACATGGTTCGGGACGAGCTCACCGGGGAGCTTGGGCGCGCGGGCGCCGGACGGGTGCGGCTCCGGCGTGCTGTACTCGCGGCGCTGGCGCCCCAGGATTCCGCGTACCACCATGTGCTTCTCGTCTCCCTCGGTGTTGCCGGTCCACTTCGTTGCCGGTCTACTTCTCTACGCCGGTCTATTTCTCTACGCCGGTCTACTTCTCTACGTACCGGAGCGAGCGCAGCCCGCGCTCCAGATGCCAGTGCAGGTAGGCGGACACCAGCCCGCTGCCCTCCCGGACGTACCGCGGCTCGCACGCGTCCGCGGTGTCCCAGTCTCCCGTAAGCAGCGCGCCGAGCAGTTCGAGGGTCGCCGGCGACGGTACGACGCTGCCGGGCACCCGGCAGTCCACGCACAGGGAACCGCCCGAGGCCACCGAGAAGAACCGGTTCGGACCGGGCATCCCGCACTTGGCGCAGTCGCCGAAGCTCGGGGCGTACCCGTTGACGGCGAGCGAGCGCAGCAGGAAGGCGTCCAGCACCAGGTGCGGCGCGTGCTCGCCGCGGGACAGCGTCCGCAGGGCGCCGACGAGCAGCAGGTACTGCTGCACGGCCGGCTCGCCCTCGTGGTCGGTGAACCGCTCGGCGGTCTCCAGCATGGCCGTCCCGGCGGTGTAGCGGGCGTAGTCGCTGACGATGCCGCCACCGTACGGCGCGATGGTCTCGCTCTGCGTGCACAGCGGCAGCCCGCGCCCCACCAGCTCGCTCCCCCGCGCGAAGAACTGCACGTCCACGTGGGAGAAGGGTTCGAGCCGCGCCCCGAACTTCGACTTGGTCCGCCGCACCCCCCGAGCCACCGCCCGCACCCGCCCGTGCCCTCGCGTGAGCAACGTGATGATGCGGTCCGCCTCACCGAGCTTCTGGGTGCGCAGCACGATGCCGTCGTCCCGGAACAGACTCACAGCCCACCCCCGCCGGGCCTCTGCCGGGGGTCCGGGGGTCGTCCCCCGGGAGACAGCGGCATGATGCGGTCCGCTTCACCCAGCTTCTGGGTGCGCAGCACGATGCCGTCGTCGCGGAACAGACTCATGGGGTCCATTCTCCCCTACGGCGCCGGCGGCCCTGTGCGTAGCGGTGGGCCAGGGCGTGGAAGGCCTGCTTCGGTTCCCGGTGCCAGGGGGAGCGTGGGTCGCCGGGGCGGTCCTGGACGGGCTTGGTGATGGCGTAGCTCGCGAGGTCGAGGTCGTGGCGCGGGTCGTCGGGGCGGTACGGGGCGTCCGGGGTGACGAACTCGAACGCCATCGCCGCGTAGAGCCCCATCGCCTCGAAGACGTCCACGAGGCCGGTGAGGTAGGCGGCCTGGGTGTGTTCGCTGCGCACCGGATGTCCCTTGATCTCCTCGGGCCGCTTGTCGTGGTCGACGATGTCCCAGGCCATGCCGCCCGCCTCGGGGGCGCCGACGTACGCGCACGTGCCGAACTCGGTGACGGCCAGCGGCTTCCCCCGGCGCAGATGGCGGCGCAGTTCCCGGACGTGGTCGGCGCGGCACGGGAAGTACGCGTAGTAGTCGATGCCGACGATGTCGAAGAGCCGCCAGTCGACGCGGTCGTCCTCCGCGGCGGCGTAGCTGAGATTCCCCCCGAACACGGAGCGGCCGACCGCCGCGGCCTTCGCGGTGAAGCGGTCGAGCAGGCGCTGCGCCCGCACCGGGTCGAAGGTGCCGTCCAGGAGGTGCCGGACGCGCTCCAGGGCGTTGTCGCCCGGCACGATCCCCGGCACGAACAGGATGAACTCGCACCCGACGCTGAGGTCGACGCTCGCCCCCTGTCGGCGCAGCCGCTCCGCGAACCGGCCGCACTCGGCGAGGTGCTCCAGGATCTCCCGCTCGGGGACGTCCCCGAGGGTCGGCTGGAGCCAGACGTGCAGTCCGCGTTCGGCGGCCTCGGCGGCGGTGGCCGTGAGGCGTTCGACGCCGTCGCCGGTGACGTCGACGGTGTCGGCGTGCAGGTCGTCGCGGACGGCCCGGATGTCCTCGCGCATCCGGGCGGCGCTCCACGCGGTGGCCGGGGTCGCGCCCTCCCCGACCGTGTAGACGACGCCCCGGTGGCGGAGCCCGCGCCGGTGCCCCGCGGCCGCCGCCGTCGGCCCGGTCGCCGCGGCGGGGCGCGCGGGCAGCAGCGCCGCCCCGGCGCCGGCCGCCGCCGCCCCGGCGAGGAAGCGTGCCCGGCTGATTCCTTCGCTCTTCTTCTCCATACGGCGACCGTGCCGGGCGCACCACCCGACGGGCCATCCACCGATGGTCTACGGCAGTGCGACGAAGGTACGGGTTGTTCGTTGAGGGGCACATGGACGAGACGGCGGTACTGGTGGCCCTGTGGCGTGCACTGCATCTCGAGGTGGACGCGCCACCGTACGTGTTCGTGGACGAGGTCGGGATCCGGCTCGCGGAGCCGGAGCCGGGGTGGCGGGGCCGTCCGACGATGGACCCGCGGTTCACGGCCCCGGGCCGGGCGAGCATCGTGGCCCGGGCCCGGTTCGTGGAGGACCTGGTGGCGGAGCAGGCCGCGCGGGGCGTCACCCAGTACGTGGTGCTGGGCGCCGGGCTGGACACGTTCGCCCAGCGCAGGCCGCCGGGCGCCGAACGGATCGACGTCTTCGAGGTGGACCTCCCCGCACCCCAGGCGTGGAAGCGGCGGCGTCTGCTCGACCTCGGCTACGGCGTCCCGGAGTGGCTGCACCTCGTGCCGGTGGACTTCGAGACGGGCGAGGACTGGTGGGAGAACCTGTCGGCGGCCGGCTTCGACCGCACGCGGCCGGCGGTCGTGGCGTCGACCGGCGTCAGCGTCTATCTCACCCCGGAGGCGAACGCGGCGACGCTGCGCCGGGCCGCGGCTCTCGCTCCGGGTTCCTCGCTGGCCGTGTCGTTCATGCTGCCGACGACGCTGGTCGTACCCGAGGAGCGGGCGCTGTTGGAGGTGGCGGCCCGGGCGGGGGCGGCGGCCGGGACCCCCTTCCGCAGCCACTTCACCCCGCAGGCCCTGATGTCCCTGGCCGAGGAGTCCGGCTTCCGCACCACCCGCCACATCTCGGCATCTCACCTCAGCGACCGCTACTTCGCCGGCCGTACGGACGGCTTCCGCCCCCTGGGTGCCGAGGAACTGCTGCTGGCGACCACATAGGGCCACCGTCAGCGTTCTCAGGGCCACCGTCAACGTCCTCCGTGGCTCCGTGACTCCGTGACTCCCTCCGGACCCCGTCGCGCCGGCCGGGCAACCGAATGTGCGCCGTCGGTGGTCGGAGGGAGCAAGGGGGTGCTTGATGCAGGCCGAACAAGAGGCCCAGTACGAGGAGTTCGTCAGGGCGCGGTGGTCACGTCTGGTGCGCACGGCGTATCTGCTCACGGGCGACGCCCACCACGCCGAGGATCTGACGCAGACCGCGCTGGCCAAGGCGTACCGGTCGTGGCGGCGCGTCTCGCGCAGCGACAACCCGGAGGCGTACGTCCGCCGGATGCTGGTCACGTGCAACAGCGACCGCTTCCGCAAGCGGCGGGTGACCGAGGCGCTGACGGCGGCGCCGCCGGAGACGACGCGGCGGGACGATGCGGTCTCCCGGGTCGACGAGCGCGGCGCGCTGGTCGGGGCGCTGGCCGAACTGCCGCCGAGGCAGCGGGCGGTGGTGGTGCTGCGCTACTGGGAGGACCTGTCCGAGGCGGAGGTGGCCGAGGCGCTCGGCTGCTCCCCGGGCACGGTCAAGAGCCAGGCGTCCAAGGCGCTGGCCAAACTGCGCAGACATCCGGGGCTCCTCCCGGCCGCGCGGGCCGAAGAGGGTGAGCGGGCCGAGCGGGCCGAGCGGGTCGACAAGGCGGCGGCGCACAGCGGTGCCACGTCCGGACAGGGAGGCGAGAGGTGAGCGGAGAGACGCAACGAAAGGGTGTCGAGGGGGAGTTCGAGGAGCGGCTGCGCGGGATGCTCAGCGAGACCGCGTACGCGATGGGGCCGCCGCCCGTGCCGTACGGGACGATCCGGCGGCAGGGCGTGGTGGAGCGGCGCCGGCGGGTGGCCGCGGTGGGGGCCGTGCTGGTGGCGCTGGCCGCGCTGCCGGCGGGCGCGTACGCGCTGGGCGACGGGCGGCACGGCAGGACCGGTACGGCGGCCCCGACGCCCTCCGCGAGCGTCTCGCGGGGGACCGCGGCGGCGCCGAGCGCGTCGCCCTCGGGGCCGGAACGGCCCGTCACGAAAGGCCAGTTGCTGGACGGGGTCACGTTCGGGCAGGCGGTGGACGGGCTGGAGAAGTGCCTCGCGGACGACGCGAAGCGCGTCCACCCCAAGGGGTACGCCGACCTGGGTGAGGTCGCGGACTACCGGATCATCCTGGCCATGCGCAGCACGGGCGACTCCAACGCGCCCGGCGACGGCGTCCACGTGGTCGCGGTGACGAAGGACCCGGCGCCGAGGCGGATCCGGCTGATCTGCGCGATCGTGGACGGCGAGGCCCAGGGGCTCAACACCTCGGTGGGCGACGAGGCTCCCCCGGACGCCGGCGCGGTGTACCCGGACATCAACAGCGGCGCGCTGTACCAGCAGTCGTTCATCGACAAGGGCAAATGGAAGCTACCGTTCCGTTGGGGGATCATCGGCACGGTGAAGCCGTCGGTGACCAAGCTGGCGGTCTCCTACGGGGGCGGGAGCGGCAAGGCGGTCGTGGACCACGGCTGGTTCGTGGCGTACGGCACGCTGGACCAGCAGGTGACCGTGGCGCCGCACATCAAGGGCTACGACGCGGCGGGCAAGCTCGTGTACGACTCCGACCGGGACGAGTCCTACGCCAAGACGCTCCCCTGACGGCGCGGAAACCCGCCATTGGTCCAACCTCTGGCGGATACCGCCGTTCGTGTGCCATCCCTTGACCGCCCCCACGGGCCCTCCTAAGGTCACGCTGACCGACCGGACGTAGGACGTCGTATCTCCTGGACGTCGTATCTCCCCCGCTGGAGGACCCGTGCGCGACGTGACCCACGACGTGCCGGCGGTGCACCGCCGGTCGTTCCTGAAGCACACCGGCGCGCTGGGCGCGGCCGCCGCCCTCACCTCGTCGTTACCCGCGCTGACCTCGTGCTCCTCGGGCCCGGAGTCGACGAACGACACCGGTGGCGGGGGCGGCGGGGACCGCACCCTGACCGCGGTGATCGGCTACGGCAACGACGGCAGCTGGGATCCGACGCAGACGGCGTCCGCGTTCGCCATGGCCGCCAACAACCACATCTACGAGGGGCTGCTCGACACCGACCCGATCTCCCGCGAGCCGTACGCGGCGCTCGCCACGGAGGTCCCCAAGGATCCGAACAGCACGTCCTGGAGGTTCACGCTGCGGGCCGGGGCGACCTTCCACGACGGGAAGCCGGTCACCGCCGACGACGTCGTCTTCGTCTTCGGCCGGATCCTCGATCCGAAGACCCAGACCCTCGCCAAGGGCTTCTTCGCGAGCTGGCTGAAGGAGGTGCGCAAGGTCGACGCGCGGACCGTGGAGCTGGTGCTGAGGTTCCCGTTCCCGGAGGGCGTCGCCCGGCTCACCCTGGCCAAGGTGATGCCGAAGCACGTGTTCTCCCGGCCCGGCGCCTGGGACGACGCGATCAAGGGCAAGGCGATCGGCTCGGGACCGTACCGGCAGACCGCGCACCACCCGAAGTCCAACACCACCTTCGAGGCGTTCGACGGCTACAACGGGCCGCGCAGGGCCGCCTTCAAGAAGATGAACTGGCTGACGATCGTGGACGCGGCACCGCGCGTCGCCAAGATCTCCGGGTCCGGCGCGGGCGCCCAGATCGCCGACAACATCCCGTACGCCAACATCGCGCGGCTGGAGCAGGGCGGGCTCACGGTCGCGGGCGGCGCCGGGATGAACAACCTGTTCCTGATGTTCAACACCAGGCACAAGCCCTTCGACGACGTACGGGTGCGGCAGGCGCTGCACCACGCCATCGACACCGAGAAGATGGTGCGGGTGGCGCTGAAGGGGCACGGGAAGCCGTCCTCGTCCTTCCTCGACGAGGGCAACCCGGCCTACCGGCGGGCGAAGACCGTCTACGACCACGACCCCGACAAGGCGAAGGCACTGCTGAAGGCCGCCGGGGTCAGCGGTCTGAAGATCGACATCCTGGCCGTCAACGTCAGCTGGATCGTCGACTGCCTGCCCACCATCAAGGCATCCTGGGACGCGATCGGCGTCGAGACGACCCTCTCCCCGCAGGAGACCACCGCCGTCTTCACCAAGATGGACCAGAAGCAGGACTACCAGGTGGTCGCCGCCGCCTCGAACCCCAACCAGTTCGGCCTCGACGCCGACCTGATCATGCACTACAACTACGGCCCCGAGAACCTCTGGATGCGCTACACCCGGTGGGCCGACGACCCCGTCGCAAAGCAGCTGTTCAAGGACATGGACCGGGCGACCCGGGAACCGGACCCGGACCGGAAGAAGGCGATGGTCCAGGACTACATCGACGTCGTCGCCGAACAGGCCGTGCTCTACCCGGTCGTCCACAACGAGCTGATGACCGCCTGGGACCCGAAGAGGCTCACCGGGATAAGGCCCCAGCCGTACCCGGGCATCAACCTCCTCCAGGCCAAGTGGGCCTGAGGGCATGACAGCCGTCGTACGGATCCTGCTCCGCCGTGTCGCCCTGCTCGTGCCGCTGATGCTCGGCATCGTGCTGTTCGTGTTCCTGGTGATGAGGTTCTCGGACGTCGACCCGGCGTCCGCGTTCTTCCAGGGCGCCAACCCGACGCCCCGGCAGCTGCACGACTTCCGGGAGCGCAACGGCCTGCTCGACCCGCTGCCCGTCCGCTACGCCCACTTCGTCGGCGACCTGCTCCACGGCGACCTGGGCACCAGCGCGCTGACCCGGGCGCCGGTCGTCGACCAGGTCACCACCGCGCTGCCGCTCACCCTCCAGCTGACCTTCCTCGGGCTCGGCATCGCGGTGGTGCTGGCGCTGGCCGGCGGGATCACGGCCGCCGTCCACCGGGACCGGCTGCCGGACCAGGTGATCCGGGTCGTCTCCCTCGTCGGGGTCGCCGCGCCCGGCTTCTGGCTGGCGCTGCTGATGATCCAGTACCTGGCGGTCGACCGGGGCTGGTTCCCGACCGGCGGCTACGTCAATCCGGCCGACTCCTTCACCGGCTGGCTGAGGACGATGGCCCTGCCCGCGTTCGCGCTGTCCCTGCCGGTGGCCGCCCAGCTGACCCGGATCGTACGGACGTCGGTGGTGGAGGAGCTGGACAAGGACTACGTGCGCACCGCGATCGGCGGCGGGCTGCCGCCCCGGGTGGTGGTCGGCCGGAACGTCCTCAGAAACGCCCTGGTCAATCCGCTCACCGTGCTCGGCCTGCGCGTCGGCTATCTGCTCGGCGGTGCCGTCGTCATCGAGACGATCTTCTCGCTGCCCGGCATGGGGAAGCTGATGATCGACGCCGTGCAGAACGGTGACCCGGCGGTGGTCCAGGGGGTCGTACTGACCACGGCGACCGGGTTCGTCGTCGTCAACCTCGTCATCGACATCCTCTACCTGCTCGTCAACCCACGTCTGAGGGCGGCCTGATGGTCACGCGCGCCGATCTCACCGAGCGGCTCTCCCGGCCCGGCGTCCGGCTGCGCGGACGGCACCGGCTGCCGGCGCTGTCGAAGGCCGCCGTCTGCTTCCTGGCGCTGGTCGTCCTGGTCGCCGTCCTCGCGCCGGTGCTCGCCCCGCACGATCCACTCGACCAGCAGGACCCGGTCGACGGCACCGGACATCCGTCGGCGGCGCACTGGATGGGCCAGGACAGCCTCGGCCGGGACCTCCTCAGCCGGCTGATGTACGGCGCCCGCTGGTCGCTGGCGATCGGGCTCGGCGCGACCGGGCTCGCGCTGGTCGCCGGGGCGCTGCTCGGGGCGCTCGCGGCCACCTCCCGCAAGGCCGTGGACGAGACGCTGATGCGCTGCCTGGACGTGGTGATGGCGTTCCCGGGCATCGCGCTGGCGGCCGTGCTGGTCGCCGTCTTCGGCGGCGGGATCGGCGTACTGATCTGCGCGATCGCCTTCCTGTTCACGCCGCCGGTCGCACGGGTGGTGCGGGCCAACGTGCTCGACCAGTACGGGGAGGACTACGTCACCGCGGAACGTGTGATCGGCGCCCGCACCCCGCACATCGTGCTGCGGCACGTGGCCGTCAACTGTGCCGCCCCGGTGCTGGTGTTCTGCACGGTCCAGGTTGCCGAGGCCATCGTCTTCGAGGCGTCGCTGTCCTTCGTCGGCGCGGGGGTGCGGCCCCCGGACCCGTCCTGGGGCAGTGTCATCGCCGACGGCAAGAACATGGTGCTGACCGGGGGCTGGTGGGCGACCGTCTTCCCCGGGCTGCTGATCCTGCTCACCGTGCTGTGCCTGAACATCCTCTCCGAGGGCGTCTCGGACGCCTGGGCGGCCCCGGCACCCCGGGAGGTGGCGGCGCCCGAGGACCGCCTGGAGGCACCGGAACCCGGCACCGGTGAGGTGCTCCCGCTGCCCGGCCTCGCCGACGCCGCCCGCCGGCTGCGCGCGCGGGCCCGGCCCCGGCCCGCGCCCGGCGGGCCGCCGGTGCTCGCGGTGGAGGACCTCACCATCGGCTTCCCGGGCCGGCACCGGGGCGTGGACATCGTGGCCGGCGTCGGCTTCGAGGTGCGTCCGGGCGAGGTGCTGGGGCTGGTCGGCGAGTCGGGCTGCGGCAAGTCACTGACCGCGCTCACCGTCATGGGGCTCCAGCCCGCGGGCGCCCGCGTGCGCGGCCGGGTGCGCTTCAGGCAGCGGGACCTGCTCGCCGAGCCGATGCGGGTACGGCGGCGGCTGCTCGGCCACGAGATGGCGATGGTCTACCAGGACGCCCTGTCCTCGCTGAACCCGGCGATGACCATTCGCGCCCAGCTGAAGCAGCTCGTGCGCCGCGGCGGCCGCCGCGGTCCGGGGGAACTGCTGTCACTGGTCGGCCTCGACCCCGACCGCACCCTGCGCAGCTACCCGCACGAACTGTCCGGCGGCCAGCGCCAGCGCGTCCTGATCGCCATGGCCCTCTCCCGCGACCCCGCCCTGATCGTGGCCGACGAGCCGACCACCGCCCTGGACGTCACCGTGCAGGCCCAGATCATGGAGCTGCTGCTGCGACTGCGCAAGGAGCTGGGCTTCGCGCTGATCCTGGTCTCGCACGACCTGGCGCTGGTCGCGGACGTCACCGACCGGGTGGCGGTGATGTACGGCGGGCAGATCGTGGAGACGGGCGTGACCGCCGACCTGGTTCAGGCACCGGCCCACCACTACACGCGCGGGCTGCTCGGCAGCGTGCTGTCGCTGGAGTCGGCCGAGGAACGGATGACGCAGATCAAGGGGGTCGTACCGGCCCCCGCCGACTTCCCGCCGGGCTGCCGCTTCGCCGACCGCTGCCCGCTGGCCACCGAGGTCTGCCACACCACCGCGCCCGCCCTCGCGGGCACCCCCGCGCACACGGCCGCCTGCCACCACCCCGCGGTGGAGCTGACGTCGGCGGAGAGCGAGGAGGCCCTCCAATGACCGCTGTCGTGCAAGTCCGGGGCGCCCACGTCGTCCACAGGGCCCGCAGCGGCGGCCTGTTCGCGCGGGACCGGGTGTACGCCCTGACCGACGCCGATCTCACGGTGGCGCCCGGCGAGACGGTCGGGGTCGTCGGCGAGTCGGGGTGCGGGAAGACGACGCTGGCGAAGGTGCTCGTGGGCATCCAGCGGCCGACCTCGGGGACGGTGTCGTACGGGGGCCGCGACCTGTGGTCGATGCCGCCCGCCGAACGCCGCTCGGCCGTCGGCGCGGGCACCGGCATGATCTTCCAGGACCCCTCGACGGCCCTGAACCGCCGGCTGACGGTACGCCGGGCCCTGCGCGACCCGCTGGACGTCCACGGGCGCGGCACACGGGCCGAACGGGAGGACCGGGTACGGGAGCTGATGGCCCTCGTGGGTCTGCCCCGGGCGCTCGCCGACGCGCTGCCCGGGCAGCTCTCCGGCGGACAGCGGCAGCGGGTCGCCATCGCCCGCGCGCTCGCCCTGGACCCCGCCCTGGTGGTGGCGGACGAGCCGACCAGCGCCCTGGACGTCTCCGTCCGCGCGCAGATCCTCAACCTCCTGCTGGACCTGAGGGAACGCCTCGGCCTGGCTCTGGTGTTCGTCTCGCACGACATCCAGACGGTACGGCGGATGAGCGACCGCGTGATCACCATGTACCTGGGCCGGATCGTCGAGGAGAGCCCGGCCGGCCGGGTCACCGACCGCTCCCGCCACCCGTACACCCGGGCCCTGTTCTCCGCGACCCCCGGCCTGCTGGACCCGATCGACCCGATCCCGCTGACCGGGCCGGTGCCGTCGGCGACCCGGCCGCCGAGCGGCTGCCCGTTCCGCACCCGCTGCTGGAAGGCGGACGAGGTGTGCGCGGCGGAGCTGCCGGACTTCTCGGCCGCGTCGGACCCCGGGCACCGCTACCGCTGCCACCATCCTGTGGAGGAGGACCGTTCGACCCGCGACCTCGTCCCCCAGAGCCACCCCAGGGAGCCTTCATGACCTTGCCCGCCCCGCTCTCCGGTGTCGTACCGCCCGTCTGCACACCCCTGACACCGGACGGCGAGGTGGACGTCCCCTCGCTCCTCAGGCTGGTCGACCACCTGGTGGCGGCCGGGGTGCACGGCCTGTTCGTGCTCGGCTCGACCTCCGAGGCGGCGTTCCTCACCGACCTCCAGCGCAGGCTGGTGGTGGAGGCCGTCGTGCGGCACGTCGGCGGCTCGCTGCCGGTGCTGGCCGGGGCGATCGACATGACCACGCCCCGGGTGCTGGACAACGTCCGCGAGGTCACCGCGGCGGGCGCCCAGGCGGTCGTCGTCACCGCCCCCTTCTACGCCCGCACCCATCCGGCGGAGATCGCCCGCCACTACCGCCGGGTCGCCGCCACCTGCCCGGTGCCGGTGTTCGCGTACGACATCCCGGTGGCCGTGCACACCAAGCTGCCCGCCGAACTCGTGCTGGCACTGGCCGCCGACGGGGTGCTGGCGGGGCTGAAGGACTCCAGCGGCGACCTGGGCGGCTTCCGGCAGGTCGTCACCGGCGTCCGCGGTGGTCCGGGCGCCGGCGGCTTCAGCGTGCTCACCGGGTCCGAGCTCGTCGTCGACGCCGCCCTCGCCCTGGGCGCCGACGGGGCCGTGCCCGGCCTCGCCAACGTCGACCCGCACGGCTACGTCCGCCTCGACGAGCTGTGCCGGGCGGGCGACCTGGACGGCGCCCGGGCCGAACAGGAGCGGCTGTGCGCCCTGTTCCGGATGGTGGGCGTCGGGGACCCCGCGCGGATGGGCCAGAACTCCTCGGCGATCGGCGCCTTCAAGGCGGCCCTGCACCTGCGGGGCGTGATCGACTGCCCGCTGACCGCCGAGCCGCAGATCCCGCTGTCGGCGGAGGAGGTCGAGCAGGTGGGGAAGTTCCTGGCGGCGGCGGGTCTGCTCTAGCCCGGCTCCAGCCGGCGGAACTCGATGGTCTCGTACGGCCCCGCCGCGCCCGTCTCGTACAGGATCCCGACGGTGTCGTGGCCGGTCTGCACGAGGTCGGAGTAGGCGGCCGGCCGGTCGGACAGGGTCAGCACCTTGCCGAAACCCGCCCCGCCGTCCGTGCTGCGCCAGATCGCCATGGAACGGCGGGCGGTGGGCACGGAAGGCGCCGAGAACAGCAGCGGGGCCCCGGGTCCCCGCATCTGGAGCACGCTGCCCTCGACCACCGGCACGTCGTCCAGCGTCGGCTGGACGGCGTAGGGCCGGTCGAGGGTCTCCCCGCCGTCGCCGGAGTAGGTGTCGAGGCGATTGCCGGGGCTGGTGCCGTTCTGGTCGCGGGAGCTGAAGTACAGTCGTCCGTCGGGGAGTTGGGCGGTGGTGCTCTCGTTGGCGTTGTTCAGGCCGTCGTAGGAGTCGTCCACGAAGCCCAGCCGCCAGCCGCGCCCGCCGTCGTCGCTGTAGAGCGCGTGGGCGCCGTAGTACTTCGCCTCCTGGCCGGTGTCCGGGGAACCGGCGGGCGGGGCCGCCGAGTGGTTGGCCGGGACCACCAGCCGCCCCGCGTGCGGACCGCGGGTGAGCGCCACCGCGTGCCCCGGTCCCGTCGCGTACCAGCGCCAGCCGCGCGGCTTCACCTCGTCGGTGATGTCCCGGGGCCGCGTGAAGTGCCGGCCGTCGTCCCGGCTGCGCTGTACGAACACCCGGCGGCCCTGCTCGGCGGTGACCTCGCCGCGCATGATCTGCGCCTCGGTCACGGCACCGCTGTTGTAGGAGGTCAGCAGCACGATCGCGCCGGTGCGCGGGTCCACCACGGGCGCCGGGTTCCCCCGGGTGTCCCCGTCCCCGGCGGCGACCACCGCGAGCGGGCCCCAGGTGCAGCCGCCGTCGGTGGAGCGGCGCAGGACGACATCGATGTCACCGGTGTCGCCCGCACCGCTGTGCCGCCCTTCGGCGAAGGCCAGCAGGGTGCCCGTCCGCGTGGCGACCACGGCCGGGATGCGGTACGTGTCGTAGCCGCCCTCCCCGGAGACGTACGGCACGGAGGACACGCAGCCGGGCGTGGCGTGGGCGGCCCGGGTGGCGGTGAGCGGGGTGAGGAGCACGGCGGCGGCGAGGAGGGCGCGGCTCAGCAGGGTCACGGCCCCATGTTTCCCTCAGGCACCGGTCCGGACTCGTACGCCACGACGTGCCTAGGACGGTGTCCGGGCCGCCGCCAGCAGCCTGGTCACGTCGTCGGCGCGGATGGTGAGGGCGGCGCCGACGGTGATCAGGGCGTCGCGTTCGGCCGGGGTGTAGGGGCCGTCGGCGAGGGCGATGCGGGCGGCCTGGAGGAGGATCGCCTCGCGGCCGGCGGCGGCGAGGTGCGGGGCGAGCGGGTCGAGGGACTCGTGCAGCTCTATGGCCAGGCTCGCGCCGCCCGGCTGCCCGAAGACCCGGCCGGTGTCGGCGTGGAGCGCCTCGACGAGCGCGGCGAGCTGCTCCTCGGTGCAGTCCTGGAGGCCGGCGGCGCGCACCCCGCCGGCCGCGGTCTCCAGGGACGCGCGGGCGCAGGTGCCGCCCGCCGCGAGGACGGCGAGGGCGACGGTGTGCACGGCGTCGCGGAGCATGGCGGAGAAGCGGGAGGTGGTCGGGTGGTCGAGTACGTCGGTGCCGAAGTGGTGGCGACAGGACGCGCACTCCACGACCGGTCCGGTCACGCCGCGCGGCAGGACCGGCACGCCCAGGAGGGTGAAGCGGCGGCGGCCGGTGAGGCGCTCGTAGTTGCGGTCGCCTCCGCAGCCCGGGCAGAAGAACTCGCCGTCACCGACGGGCGTCCACGCGACGCGCGTACCCACGATGCGGACAAGCCTGGTGGCACGGTCGTCTCGTCCCCGTACTGGCAGCACGTCGCACCTCCGTAACGACGCGGCAACATCGCCGCGCTGGCGTGATGTTAGCCACATTGTTGAGGTGGAGTCAGTACCCCGTACGAGACCTGTCCGTGACCTTCACGAACAGATGGCCGATACACGACGGTGCCCTGACCGCCTCGAAAGGCGGTCAGGGCACCGAAAGCGCTGGTCGGAGGGTGTCAGCGGGTCGCGCGGTTCACGGCTGACACGACCGCCTTGAGTGACGCACGCGTCGTGTTCGCATCGATGCCGATACCCCACAGGACCTTGCCGTCGATCGCGCATTCGATGTAGGAGGCGGCCTGCGCGGAGGCACCCTCGCTCATCGTGTGCTCCGTGTAGTCCAGCAGGCGTACGTCGATGCCGACGGACTGCAGGGCGTCGAAGAAGGCGGAGATCGGACCGTTGCCGGAACCGGTCAGGACGGTGTCCTCGCCGTCGACCGTGGCCTCGACGGTGAGGGTGTCCACTCCGTCGGTGTCGGTGGTCGTCTGGCCGGTGCGGACCTGGATGCGGCCCCACGGGTTCTCCGGGTTCGGCAGGTACTCGTCCTGGAAGACCGCCCAGATGGCGCCGCCGGTGACCTCGCCGCCCTCGGCGTCGGTCTTCGCCTGGATGATCTTCGAGAACTCGATCTGCATCCGGCGGGGCAGGTCCAGCTTGTGGTCGTTCTTCAGGACGTACGCGATACCGCCCTTGCCGGACTGCGAGTTGACGCGGATGACGGCTTCGTAGGAGCGGCCGACGTCCTTGGGGTCGATCGGCAGGTACGGGACCGCCCACTCGATGTCGTCGACGGTGACGCCCTTGGCCGCCGCGTCGGCCTCCATGGCGTCGAAGCCCTTCTTGATGGCGTCCTGGTGGGAGCCGGAGAAGGACGTGTAGACCAGGTCGCCCACGTACGGGTGGCGCGGGTGGACCTCCATCTGGTTGCAGTACTCCCACGTGCGACGGATCTCGTCGATGTCGGAGAAGTCGATCTGCGGGTCGACGCCCTGCGAGAACAGGTTCATGCCCAGGGTGACCAGGTCGACGTTGCCGGTGCGCTCGCCCTGCCCGAACAGACAGCCCTCGACGCGGTCGGCGCCGGCCATCAGGGCCAGCTCGGCGGCGGCGACGGCGGTGCCGCGGTCGTTGTGCGGGTGGATCGACAGGCAGACGTGCTCGCGGCGGGACAGGTTGCGGCCCATCCACTCGAAGCGGTCGGCGTGCGTGGAGGGGGTCGAACGCTCCACCGTGGCGGGCAGGTTGAGGATGATCTCGCGGCCCGGGCCGGGCTGCCAGACGTCCATGACCGCTTCGCAGACCTCCAGCGCGAAGTCCAGCTCGGTGTCGGTGAAGATCTCGGGGCTGTACTGGTAGCCGAACTCCGTCTCGGGGCCCAGCAGCTTCTCGGCGTACTCCATCACCAGGCGGGTGCCGTCGACGGCGATCTGCTTGATGTCGTCCTTGGAGCCGCGGAAGACGACCCGGCGGAAGACCGGGGCGGTGGCGTTGTACAGGTGGACGGTGGCCCGGCGGGCGCCCTTGAGGGACTCCACGGTCCGCTCGATCAGGTCCTCGCGGGCCTGGGTCAGGACGGAGATCGTCACGTCCTCGGGGATCGCGCCCTCTTCCTCGATGATCGAGCGCACGAAGTCGAAGTCGGTCTGGCCGGAGGCGGGGAAGCCGACCTCGATCTCCTTGTAGCCCATCTTGACCAGCTGGTCGAACATCCGGCGCTTGCGCTCGGGCGACATGGGGTCGATCAGGGCCTGGTTGCCGTCGCGCAGGTCGGTGGAGAGCCAGCGGGGGGCGACGGTGATACGCCGGCCGGGCCAGGTGCGGTCGGGGATGTCCACCTGGTCGTACCGGCCGTACTTGTGGATCGGCATGGAGGTGGGCTGCTGGCGGTTCGCCATGATTGCGTGGGCTCCTCGAGAAGTCCGGTGTGACCGGTGTCCGGAAGGACGGCCGACGACGCAACACCAAGCTCCGCGGGGAGGGAGTCGGCCTTGTCTACAGGCCCTCGCCGCGGCAGCTAAGGAGAAGCAGCCCGAAACGCATGATGCTCCGCAGCCTAGCCGAGGCCCCGCCGTACGCGCGGGACCGTCCCAGTATGCGGGACCGCGAGTTCGAAAAAGAATGAATAGGACAAAAAGTGCGCCATACCACTCCGTGACGCTGGGCGACGCCGAATGTCGGGGTATTTCACCAATCATGGTTGCGAGTAGTGACACGGAGGTCACTCAGTGCAAGGGTGCCCGGCATGACGACCAACGGGGGCTTCCAGCCCGTCTTCTGCACGATCGTGCCGCCGCACGTCCTCGACAAGCTCGCGCAGGCCGAGGACTCCGCGCTCTCCGCGCCCGCCCGCCGCTCCCTGGAGCACGACGCCTACCAGCGCACCAAGCGGCGCCTGACCACGGTCATCGGCGCGCCCACCGTCGCCCCGCCCGCCGGGGCCACCGCCGACCAGCCGCACCGGACCATCTACGACGCCGGGCACACCGAGAACCTGCCCGGCGAGAAGGTCCGCGCGGAGGGCTCCGACCCGGGCGAGGACGCCACCGTCAACCGCGCCTACGCGGGCCTCGGCGCCACCTTCGAGCTGTACCTGAAGGCGTACGGCCGCCACTCCATCGACGACAACGGGCTGCCGCTGGACGCCACCGTGCACTTCGGCGAGGGCTACGACAACGCCTTCTGGAACGGCGAGCAGATGGTCTTCGGCGACGGGGACAACGAGATCTTCCTCGACTTCACCATCCCGGTCGACGTCATCGGCCACGAGCTGACCCACGGCGTCACCCAGTACACCGCGAACCTGGAGTACTACGGCCAGTCCGGCGCGCTGAACGAGTCGGTCTCCGATGTCTTCGGCTCGCTGATCAAGCAGTACAGCCTCGGCCAGACCGCCGCCGAGGCCGACTGGCTGATCGGCGCCGGGCTGCTCGCCCCGCGCGTCACCGGCACCGCGCTGCGCTCGATGAAGGCCCCGGGCACGGCGTACGACGACGACGTCCTCGGCAAGGACCCGCAGCCCGCGACCATGGACGACTACGTCCGCACCGGCCGCGACAACGGCGGCGTCCACATCAACTCCGGCATCCCCAACCACGCCTTCTACCTGGCCGCCACCGCCCTCGGCGGCCACTCCTGGGAGAAGGCCGGCCAGATCTGGTACGACGTGCTGACCGGCGGCGAGCTGCGGCAGGACGCCCTGTTCGCGGACTTCGCCACGCTGACCGTGAAGGCCTCGCGCGAACGGTACGGCGCCGGGGACGAGCTCCAGGCCGTGCAGAAGGCGTGGGAGCAGGTCGGGGTGCGGACGCTGTGACGCGGACGCTGTGATTCCCGGCGGATCCGTACTAGACAGGGACCCATGCGGATTCGGGTGAGGCGCACGGGTGGGTTCGCGGGCATCGAGCGCCGCGCCGAGGTGGACACCTCGGGGCGGCCCGATGCCCACGAGTGGCAGGCCCTGGCCGAGAAGGCACTGGCCGACGGCCGGGGCACGCCCCCGGCGGGGGTTCCGGACGGCTTCAGCTACGCGATCACCGTGGACGGGACGACGGTGTACGCCGCCGATCCCCGGCTGACGCGGGAGCAGCGCGAGCTGATCTCGCGCGTCCTCAAAGAGGGCGCCTAACGCCCCCGGGACGCCGCCCACTCCTCGTCGAGCATGCCGAACTGCACGCCGTCGTACCAGGTGTCCCCCACCCGTACGGCGGCCCGGCGGCGCCCCTCCTCGACGAAGCCGAGGCGGCGGAAGGCCCGGATGGCGCGCTCGTTGCCGCTCCAGGTGTCCAGTTCGACCCGCCGCAGCCGGCAGGAGCCGAACAGGTGGCCCAGCAGCAGCCGCAGCGCCTCGGAGCCGTAGCCGCCGCCCCAGCGGTCGCGTTCGCCGATGGTGACGCCGACGGTGGCCCGGCTCGCGAACGGGTCGAGGTCGCGGTAGTCGGCCATGCCGATCGGGCGTCCGCCCTCCCGCTCCTCGACGGTGAAGGTCGCCCCGTCGCGCGGGTCCTCGCGCAGCCGGGCCTCGTGGAAGCGCTCCATCGCCTCCCGGGTGACGGGGCCGAAGCCCGGGTGGCCTCCGGTGGCCCAGTGCACCACCTCGGGGTCGTTGCGCCAGCGCAGTTGGGCGTCCAGGTCCTCGGCGCGCAGTGCCCGAAGTCGTACGAGTTGGCCGTCGATCATCAGATGATCATAGATACCTGTTCCCGCCTGGGCGTTGACTTCCGTTACCGGCGGTAAGGATGATCGCGCCCATGGCGACTGATGCAGGCAACCCGATACCCCGGTTCCCGGCCGGCTTCCTGTGGGGCGTGTCGACCTCGGCCCACCAGATCGAGGGAGCGGCGGGCGAACGCGAGCCTTCCGTGTGGGACGCGTTCACCGCCGGGCCGGGGCGGGTCAAGGACGGCTCGACGGCGGAAGTGGCCTGCGACCACTACCACCGCTACCGGGAGGACGTGGCGCTCCTGGCCGGCCTGGGAGTGGACGCGTACCGCTTCTCGATCTCCTGGCCCCGGGTGAACTCCCCCGGCGGCCTGGACTTCTACGACCGCCTGGTGGACGAGCTGTGCGCGGCGGGCGTACGGCCCGTCCCGACCCTCTTCCACTGGGACCTGCCGGCCGCGCTGGACTGGCTGGAGCGGGACACGGCGTCCCGGTTCGCCGAGTACGTGTCGGTGGTCGCCGAGCGGCTCGGTGACCGCGTGACGAAATGGATCACCCTCAACGAGCCCGCGGAGCACACCCTGCTCGGCCATGCCCTCGGCGTCCACGCGCCCGGCCGGAAGCTCCTGTTCGACGCGCTGCCGGTGGCCCACCACCAGTTGCTGGCCCACGGTCTGGCGGTACGGGCGCTGCGCGCGGCCGGCGCGAGCGACATCGGCATCGCCAACTCGCACGGGCCGACCTGGCCGGCGTCGAAGGAGAGCGCCGACACCGAGGCCGCGGACTTCTACGACGTCCTGCTGAACCGGCTCTTCGCCGAACCGCTGATCCTCGGCGAGTACCCGTCCGGGCTCGGCGAGTTGATGCCCGGCGACGTCACCGCGGACCTGAAGGTCATCTCGGAGCCGATCGACTGGTACGGCGTCAACTACTACGCCCCGACGAAGGTGGGCGCCCCGCAGGGCACCGAGATCGAGTTCGGCGGCATCACCATGCCCGCCGAACTGCCCTTCTCCGTACGGGACGTCGAGGGCCGCCCGGTGACGGACTTCGGCTGGCCGATCGTCCCGGAGGGGCTGACGGAGCTGCTCACGGGCTTCCGCGACCGCTACGGCGACCGCCTCCCGCCCATCGTCATCACCGAGAACGGCTGCTCGTACGAGGGCATCGACGACCAGGACCGGATCGCCTACCTGGACGGCCACGTACGGGCCCTGCACAGGGCGGTCGAGGCGGGCGTCGACGTCCGCGGCTACTTCGTCTGGTCCCTGCTGGACAACTTCGAGTGGGCGGAAGGCTATGCGCGCCGCTTCGGGCTGGTGCACGTGGACTACTCGACGCTGGAGCGCACCCCGAAGGCCTCGTACGGCTGGTTCCGGGAGCTGCTGCGGGCGCAGAGATGAGAGCCGTCCGCCCGCCGGGCGCGCTCACCGAGCCCGTCGAACGGGTCGGCCGGGGCTGGACGGCGTCCCTCTCGCTCGCCAACGGAGCGATCTGGGTGGGCTGGTACGGCCCCCTCCAGATCCTGCTCGCCTCCCAGGCCAAGGACTTCGCGCCCGGCTCCGGCATGTCGAAGGAGACGATGCTGGCCTGGGTGACGGGCGCCGGCGCGGTGGTGTCGCTGGTGGCGAACCCGCTCTTCGGCGCGCTGTCGGACCGTACGACGTCCCGCCGGGGCCGCCGTACGCCGTGGATCGTGGCCGGGACGGCGGGCGGCGCGCTGTCCCTGCTCCTCCTCGCGGGCGCGGGCGGGACGGCCACGATGACGCTGGGCTGGTGCCTGGTCCAGCTGACCCTCAACGCGGCCTTCGCCGCGGTGACGGCGGCGGTCCCCGACCGGGTGCCCCGGCTCCAGCGGGGCTCGGTCGGCGGCTGGCTCGGGGCGGCGCAGATCCTGGGCGTGGTCGGCGGCACGGGACTGGCGACGGCCGCCGGGGGTGTCGGGGCGGGCTACGTGGCCTGCGCGGTGTTCACGGCGGTGGGCGTGCTGCCGTACGTGTGGCGCTACGAGGATCTGCGGCTGGCCGCCGAGGACCGCCCGCCGTGGTCCTGGCACGGCTTCCTCGCGGGTTTCTGGCTGAGCCCGCGCCGGTATCCGGACCTGGGCTGGGCGTGGCTGACCCGCTTCCTGATGAACCTCAGCAACGCACTGGTGCTGCTGTACCTCCTGTACTACCTGCGCGACCGCCTCCACCACCACGACCCCGACCAGGGCGTGCTGATCCTGACCGCGGTGAACGGGGTGACCCTGCTGGCCACCGTCGTGGTCGGCGGGGTGTGGTCGGACCGGGTGGGCCGGCGCAAGCCGTTCGTGGTGTGGTCGGGCGTGCTGATGGCGGTGGCGACGGCGGCGCTGGCGGGCTGGCAGACCTGGCCCGGCGCGATCGTGGCGGCGGCGGTCCTCGGCATCGGCTTCGGTGTGTTCACCTCCGTCGACTTCGCCCTGATGACGGACGTCCTGCCGAAGGCGCTGGACCGCGGCAAGGACCTCGGCGTGATCAACATCGCCAACGCCCTCCCGCAGGTCGCGGCCCCCGCCCTCGCCGCGCCGATCGTGACGTACCTGGGCGGCTACCGGGTGCTGTACCTGGTGGCGGCCGTGATCGGGCTGGCGGGGGCGGTGCTGGTGGGACGGATCAGGGGGGTGGAATGAAAGGCGGGGCTCAGAGGGCGCCGGCGTCCCGGGCCGTCCAGACGCTGGGGTAGAGGGGCCGGAAGCCGAGTTCGCGGCGGATCCGCTGGTTGGACATGATCCCGAACCACGGGTCGGGGTCCGTGAGCTCGTGGAGCCCGGCGGGGACCTCGACCCCGTTGAGCCGGTACAGCTCCACCGTCGTGACGGGGGCGTCGTCGGCGATGTTGTAGATCCGGCCCGCGATGCCCGGCGCGTACAGCAGACGCATCAGGCCCTGGGCGACGTCCGCGTGGTGGGCCATCTGGAGGCGCTGGTGCGGGGCCCAGTTCTCCGCCCAGTGCAGGGAGTTCGCCAGGTGCGGGTCGCCCTCGCCGTAGACGAAGGGGAGCCGTCCGACCCGTACGTCCAGGCCCTCCAGTGCGAGCAGCTCCCGCTCGGCCTCGGCCTTGGACTCGGGGTAGGCGCCCCACATCTCGCCGCCGGGCCGGCTCTCGTCCTCCTCGGTCAGCGGGCGGCCCCGTCCGACGCCGTACACGTTGCCCGTGCTGACCTGCACGAACCGCTCCACGCCGGAAGCCTGCGCCGCGCGGCCCAGGGCCACCGCCGCGTCCCGGTTGACGGCCCACGCCTCCTCGTCCGGCACCCCGCGGAAGGAGGCGGCGACGTTCACGACCGCGTCCACCCCGGCGAGCGCCTTGCCGAGCGTCTCCTCGTCCCGCATGTCCCCCACGGCCACCTGGGCGCCCAGCTCCGCGAAGGGCTCGCCGCGGGCCGCGTCCCGCACCAGGACCCGTACCCGCTCGCCCGGCTGCCGCTGGGCCAGCAGCCTCGGCACGAAGCGCCGCCCGACCTGTCCCGTCGTCCCGGTCACCAAAGTCAGCACGATGTGCTCCTCACGCACTCTGTCGCCTGTCGTCGCCGACCAGCCTCGGCGGACGGGACAGGGGGCGGGAGAGACCTCCTGATCAGGGGATCGGCAGTCCCTGGATAAGCCGGACGGCCTCCCGCACCCTGGAGAGGTGAACCGAGCCGAACTCGCCGACTTCCTGCGCCGCGGCCGGGCCCGCCTGGACCCCTCCGACGTGGGCCTCACGGCCGGCGCCCGCCGCCGAACGCCGGGGCTGCGCCGCGAGGAGGTGGCGTCCCTGGCCGGCATGTCGGCCGACTACTACACCCGCCTGGAGCAGTCCCGCGGCCCCCGCCCCTCCCGCCAGATGCTCACCGCGCTGGCCCGCGCCCTGCGCCTCACGGAGGACGAACGCGACCACCTCTTCCACCTCGCCGGCGAGGAGCCGCCGCGCCGGGAGGCGACGAGCACCCACGTCCGCCCCGGCCTCCTCCTGGTGCTGGACCGGCTGCACGACACCCCGGCGCTGGTGGTGACCGACTGCGGCGAGGTCCTGGCCCAGAACGCGATGTCGCGGGCGCTGAGCGGAGACGCCCTCGCCCGCCCGCCCCGCGAGCGCAACATGCTCCGCAGCTTCTTCCTGGACCCGGCGGCCCAGGACCTCTTCCCGCCCGAGGACCGCCCGGAGCGGGCCCGTGAGCAGGTGGCGAGCCTGCGCGCGGTGGCGGCGGCCCGCCCCAGGGACCCGGAGCCCGCCGCCCTCGTCGCCGAACTGCGCGCCGGTAGCGAGGAGTTCGCCCGCCTATGGGACGAACACGAGGTGGCCGTCCGCCGCGCCTCGACCAAACGGTTCCGGCACCCCGTGGTCGGCGTCCTCGAACTCGACTGCGAGGTCCTCGTCAACTCCGACCACAACCAGCAACTCGTCGTCCACACGGCCCGCCCGGGCACGGAATCGTACGAACGGCTTCAACTGTTGCGGGTGGTGGGCCTGCAGGACATGACACCCAGCCCGGCCGGCTGACGGCCTCAGGCGGCGCCGGCGTCGGTCGCCGCCAGGACCGCGACCCGCGTACGGGAGGGGTCGAGCACGGCGAAGGCCAGGTCCGCCGTGTCGTGGTGGAACCAGTCCGTGAACGCCATGAACCGCAGCCACCGGTGGTCGACGGCCTGCCACGCGGCCTGCGGGAACGGGGCGTCGACGGGCAGTCCCAGCAGGGCGTACAGGCTGTCCCACGCGTACAGCCGCGCGTAGGCGCCGCCCTGTGGGGTGCCGTTCACCCCGCCGTGGCGAGCGGCCGAGAACAGCTCGTTCAGCACATCGTCGGCGGTCGTCCGGCAGGCGACGGGGGCACCATGGCGCGTGCCCTCGCCCGCCAGGCAGTCCAGGGGTAGTTCCCGGAGGAAGGACATGCCGAAGTCGTCCGGGTCGAGCGAACGCGGCAGCGAGAAGAAGCGCACCTCGGGGTTCCGGGCCCAGCCGCCGGCGGTGAAGGGCCGGCCGTCCGTACGCGGTCGTCGTCGGTCGCCTCCACCGCTTACGCGCTGCTGCCGCTCCGCCGTCCGAGGGGGGAACCTCCGGGAAGCGCGCGCGGAGCTGGGCCGTCGTCTTGACGGACCCGAGACCGCGCACCCGGACGCCGAAACGGTGCTCGATGTCCAGCCGGGTTCTGGGCAGCCGGGCCAACGGATGCCCCAGTTCCCGCAGTCCCTCCGCGTACGCGTCCAGCGCGGGCCGTCCCCCTCCGGCGCCGATCAGCGCCAACTCGCCCAGCAGACAGGCCCGCAGCTCCACCGCCGGGTCGGTGAGGTCGTCTGGCGGGGCGTCGACCTGGCGGACCCGACCGGCACGAGCGCGCCCGAGCTCGTCCTTAGCATGTGGCGGGTCGCCCGCCTGCCGGGCATCCTCCGCCCCGAGTCGGACGCACCGGAGCCGGGCAAGGCCGGGTTCCGGGCCTACGACGAGGCGCTGGAGGAAGTACTCGGCAGGCCCTGAACCGACACGCCGTCTCAGAACCCCAGCCGCCGCAGCTGCTTCGGGTCCCGCTGCCAGTCCTTGGCGACCTTCACGTGGAGGTCGAGGAAGACCGGCGTACCCAGCAGCGCCTCGATGTGCTTGCGGGACTTGATGCCGACCTCCTTCAGGCGCTTGCCCTTGGGACCGATGATGATCCCCTTCTGGCTGGGGCGCTCGATGTAGACGTTGGCGTGGATGTCGAGGAGGGGACGGTCCGCGGGCCGGTCCTCGCGGGGGAGCATCTCCTCCACGACCACCGCGATGGAGTGCGGCAGCTCGTCGCGCACACCCTCCAGCGCGGCCTCGCGGATGAGTTCCGCGATCATGACCTGCTCGGGCTCGTCCGTGAGGTCGCCTTCGGGGTAGAGCGCCGGGCCCTCGGGGAGCAGCGGGACCAGGAGGTCCGCCAGCAGGTCCACCTGCTTGGCGCCCACCGCCGACACCGGGACGATCTCCGCCCACTCGATGCCCAGCTCCTTGCCCAGCTGGTCGATGGCGATCAGCTGCTCGGCGAGGGACTTCGAGTCCACCAGGTCCGTCTTGGTGACGATGGCGACCTTCGGGGTCTTCCGGATCCCGGCCAGCTCCTTGGCGATGAACCGGTCACCGGGGCCGATCTTCTCGTTCGCGGGCAGGCAGAAGCCGATCACGTCGACCTCGGCCCAGGTCGTGCGGACCACGTCGTTCAGGCGCTCACCGAGCAGCGTGCGCGGCTTGTGGAGGCCCGGGGTGTCGACCAGGATCAGCTGCGCGTCCGGCCGGTGCACGATGCCGCGTACCGTGTGCCGCGTCGTCTGCGGCTGGTTCGCCGTGATCGCCACCTTCTGCCCGACGAGAGCGTTCGTGAGGGTGGACTTGCCCGCGTTGGGACGGCCCACGAAGCAGGCGAAGCCGGCACGGTGGACGGTCTCGCCCGACTCTTCGGATGACTGGGTACGAACGCTCATGGCGTTCATTGTCCCTGATCCACAGGGCCCCGCCGTACAACCGGGGTCCACCGGTTCTCCCCGTGAGGTTCCGGAAACCCACCCGCAACGAAACGTCACGGAAACACACCCGTACGCAACCGGAAACGCGCGCCGGTGACGCTCTGACGAGCCCCCACACCGTTGGAGACACCCGTGACCCTCGCCGCAGCACACGCCGCAGCGCACGTCGACACCGGCGACACCGCCTGGCTGCTCGCCGCCACCGCCCTCGTCCTGCTGATGACCCCGGGCCTCGCCCTCTTCTACGGCGGCATGGTCCGCACGAAGAGCGTCCTCAACATGCTGATGATGAGCTTCGTGTCGATCGCCCTGGTGACGGTGGTGTGGCTGGCGGGGGGTTACTCGCTCGCCTTCGGCGACGACATCGGCGGCGGGATCATCGGCGGGCTCGACCACGCCGGAATGGCCGGTCTCGGCCCGGGCAGCGTGCAGGGGACCGTTCCCACCCTGCTCTTCGCCACCTTCCAGCTCACCTTCGCGATCGTCACCGCCGCCCTGGTCAGCGGCGCGATCGCCGACCGCGCGAAGTTCTCCGCGTGGCTGGTCTTCGTCCCCGTGTGGGCGCTGCTCGTATACGTTCCCGTCGCCCACTGGGTGTGGGGCCCGGGCGGCTGGATCCTGGACAGGCTCGGCGCGCTCGACTTCGCGGGCGGTCTGCCGGTCGAGATCACCTCCGGCGCCTCCGGGCTGGCGCTGTGCCTGGTCCTCGGGCCGCGGCTCGGGTTCAAGAAGGACGCCATGCGGCCGCACAACCTCCCCATGGTCGTGCTCGGCGCCGGCCTGCTCTGGTTCGGCTGGTTCGGGTTCAACGCGGGCTCCGCGCTCGGCGCGAACGGCCTGGCCGCCGCGGCCTTCCTCAACACCCTCGCCGCCGGCTGCACCGGTCTGCTCGGCTGGCTCTTCGTCGAGCAGAAGCGGGACGGCCACCCCACCACCCTGGGCGCGGCCTCGGGTGCCGTGGCCGGCCTGGTCGCCATCACCCCCTCCTGCGGCTCCGTCTCCCTGCTGGGCGCCCTGGTGGTCGGCCTCGCCGCCGGTGCCCTGTGCAGTTACGCCGTGAGCTGGAAGTTCAAGCTGAACTACGACGACTCCCTGGACGTCGTCGGCGTCCACCTGGTCGGCGGAATCGTCGGCACCCTGCTCATCGGTCTCTTCGCCGAGAAGGCGATGACCGGCGGCACGGAGGGCCTCTTCTACGGCGGTGGCGTCACCCAGCTCGGCAAGCAGCTGCTCGCCGTCGTGGTCGTCGCCCTGTACGCCTTCGGGATGACGTACGGCATCGGCAAGCTGCTCGACAAGGCGATGGGCTTCCGGGCGAGCGAGGAGCAGGAGTACACCGGCCTGGACCTTACGGTGCACGCCGAGACGGCTTACGATCACGGGGTCCTGGGCCACGGCGCCCCGGTGTCCCAGTCCGTCCCCACCGCCCAGAAGGTCGACACCCAGGCATGAAGCTCATCACCGCCGTCGTCAAGCCCTACCGCCTCGACGAGGTCAAGACCGCCCTCCAGGAACTCGGTGTGCACGGCCTGACCGTGACCGAGGCCAGTGGGTACGGCCGGCAGCGCGGCCACACCGAGGTGTACCGCGGCGCCGAGTACCGGGTCGACCTGGTGCCCAAGGTCCGTATCGAGGTCGTCGTCGAGGACGCCGTCGCCGACGACGTGATCGACGCGATCGTCAGGGCCGCGCAGACGGGGAAGATCGGGGACGGGAAGGTGTGGGCTCTGCCGGTGGAGACGGTCGTACGCGTGCGGACGGGCGAGCGCGGCCCCGACGCACTCTGAGCAGGGCCCCGGCCGCCACCCCGGCGACGAACACCACCGCCACCACCAGCCAGGGCAGCGCGAGGAAGGAGGCACTCGCCGACTCGCGGGTGCCGGTGGCGCTGGCCGTCAGGGTCACGTCCCCCCAGTCGAGCTGGGGCGCGCCCCGCCAGGGTTCGCTGAGCCGCACCCGCTGTCCGGGCAGCAGTTCGGAGGGGATCCTCGTCAGGTCGCGAGCCAGCAGCGTGCGGCCGAACAGGCCCGTCGCCTTCAGCTCCACCTTCGGGTCGAGAGTGACGTTGCCGGTGTTGTGCAGGGTGTAGGAGACGGTCGCCGTGCTGGCGCCGAGGCCGGGGACGAGCGGCTGGTGGTGGGTGACGTGGACGTTCTCGACGGCGACGGCGGGCAGCGTGGGCCCGCCGACCCGCAGGTAGACGCGGGCGCCGACGGCCCGTTGCAGACCCAGCGCGAGGGATCCACCGCCCTTGGCGGGCCCCTTTTCGACGCGTTCGTCCAGTGCCACGATCGCGCCCGGGTGGTCGCCCGGTTCGGCGCCCTCGGGAACGCGCAGTGTGAAGGGGACGGTGACCTTCTTGTGGCCGGGGACGGTGATCCGGGACTTCGCGGGCCGCGCCCAGGCGCCGACGCCCCGCATCCGCTCCTTGAGCGTGCGCACGGCGAAGCCGCCGTCGCGGGCGGTGTTGTAGGCGTCGGCCGCGTACAGCCGGAAGGTCAGGGGCTCGCCGGTCTTGTTGGCGACGACCACCTTGTCGGTGATGGTCTGGCCGGGGTCGGCGGAGAGGTAGAAGTACGGCCGGGCGGCGATGCGGGAGGAGACGGGGTAGACGGACCAGCTGCCGTTGTCGGCGGCATGCGCGGGGACCGTCCCGGCGGCCAGGAACAGGCCGAGGAGCAGGAGGAGGACGTACGGCTTGCGCATGGGTGCGGACCCCCACAGGCATGAGTCGGGTCGGCGGTCGGGCGGGTGCGGCCCCGGTGCGGTCGGGCGCCCGGCCACCGGCGAGGTGACGCGTACGCTCAGCTGAGCGTGAGGGTGAGGACGCCGGAGTACGCGCCCGGAGGCGTGAACGCCGGTACGTCCAGGGAGAGTCCGGCATCGACGGTGAACTCGCCGCCGGTGAGCGTGGAGTCGGGGGTCGACGCCAGGGTCGCTCCCGAGGTGCCCACCGTGCCCGCCGAACCGGCCTTGCAGGTGCTCGGGCTGCCCGCCTTGGTGGCGCAGGCGGGGGTCCAGCTGAGCTTTCCGGCGTCGATCTTGGCGCCGGGACCGGTGAAGTCGGTGACCTTGCCGGTCAGGGACCAGCCCGCGGGGCCGCCGCGGAAGTCCTTGACGGTCACCGTGTTGAGGGAACCCGTCGACGCCCCGCCCTTGCCGAAGTCGACCGCCGACAGCGACACGGCGTCCCCGGCCTGGGACATGGACAGCGTCCCCGCCTTCACGGTCGTCGTCAGCTTCTGGCTGCCGGCGGGCACGGGCGTGGTGTCGTTCACGACGTAGGAGGCGGGCGGGGCGCCCTTCTCCGAGCTCCAGGAGGATCCCTCGTACGCCACGATCCCGGTCGTCGTCTTGTCGTTGACGGCGAGCGAGCCGCTGAAGGAGCCGTCGGTGCCGGCGGTCACGGTCGCGGTGTCCGCGGTCTGTGCGTTCCCGGAGCGTCCGGCCAGTGTGACGGTCGCGCCCGCCGTGAAGCCGGTGCCGTTGACGGTGACGCTGTCACCGGGGTTTCCGGAGGCCGAACCCAGCGTGATGGCACGGTTGTTGACCGGGGCCGAGTCCGTCGCGGTGACGGTCTCGGAGACCGGCGCGGGCGGGTTGGTCACCGTGCACGGGGTGTCCAGCTCCAGGATGTAGCTGGTGTGGATGTTGTAGTCGCCGGGCGAGAGCTTGATCGCGCCGGGCGAGGTGACCTTGAACGTGCCGGTCATGGAGAACGACGGGAAGACGCCCTTGCCGGGCACCGGGTCGTTCTTCTTCGGCCCCGCCACCGTCACGTCCCCGGTCTGCGCGCCACTGAGGGTGACCTTGCCGGTCGGGGTCATGATGTCGGCGGGCAGAGCCAGGTCGGTGGGGTTGTTGGCGGCCGGGGTGACCACGGTGTACGTCACGGTGACCGTGTCGCCGACCTTCGGGCTGGTGTTGTCCACCGAGACGTTCCCCGTGGTGGTGCCGTCGATCGGCGGGAGGCCCGCGATGGCGGGCGGGATGCAGTGCGTCGCGTAGTCCACGTTGGTGCCGGTCGCGCCCGCGGGGCAGGCCAGCGCCCCGCCCGCGGTGACCGCGACCGTCGTCACCGCGAGCAGCGACGCCCAGCGGCGCCGGCGCGGTCTTCGGAGTGTCGGACCCATGCTTGCCCCCTCCTGAGGGATGCGGGCGCAGCGGCTCGGCTGCGCCGACAGGGGGCCATTGATGAGGAGGCAGCGTGAGAAGTCAATGCAGATGCCGCAGAAAGCTGACGGATCATCAGTTCTGCGGCATCCGGAGCGGATGGCTCAGTGCGAGTGCTCAGAACACGAACGGGCCGGGGGACTGCTTCGCGGTCGCCGTACAGGTGACGTTGATCCCGAAGATGGTCATCACCAGCGAGCCGCCGTAGAACTCCAGGCTGTCGCCGGAGGCCACGGTGCCGCTGAGCGGGCCGACCGTCACGGGGTCCCCGGCGGCCATGGCCGGATTCTTCGTCCCGGTGAAGACGGTCGTGCCGCCGCTCTTCTTCACCATGGTGAGCTTGGACGTGATCGAGTCCTTCGCCAGGGCGAGCGGTGTGGTGATGGCGGTGGACGTGAGGGTGATGGTGGCCGAGGTGCCGCTCTGCGTGGCGGTGAGCGTGGCCGCCCCACCACCGAACAGCCCGCAACTGGCGTTGATCGTCGCCGACGTCGGAGTGACGGCGGCCGCGGAGGGCGCGAAGGCCAGTCCGGTGACCGCGAGGGCCCCGACCAGCAGTGCCGCACCCGTACTTGCGCGCTTGCCTCTCATGGGCATGAACTTCCTTCCCGTCGCCTGTGAATGCGCGTCGACGGGCCGTCGGTCTCGGCAGGTGGGTGCGGTCAACTGCACGACGGCTCGAATCTGACGGTCCGTCGGAAGTGACGAGTCTCATTGATGCGCGGCGGGCAAGCGCTTGCAAGGTTGCATTCCGGCCATTCACTTTTGGTGGGTGGGCTCAGGCCGGGGGTCTGGGGGCGGAGCCCCCAGGGGCCTCAGCTCGCCGGGACGGTCAGCCGGATCGTGCCGTCGGGCGCGGCCACCAGCACCGGCGTCCCCGCCCCGCCGAGGTCCCGCACGGCCGCGAGGTCATCCGCCGGGAGGGTCTCCGCGTCCGTCACCACCGCCGCCGCCTCCAGGGACTTCGCCCCGGAAGCCACCGCCATCGCGACCGCCGTCCGCAGGGCGCTGAGCCGGAGGGAGTCGAGGGCCACGCTCCCGGCGACATACGTACGGCCCGTCTCGTCCCGCACCGCCGCGCCCTCCGGCACACCGTTGCGGGCCCGCGCGGAGCGGGCCAGGGTGACGATCTTGCGGTCCTCGGGGTCGAGCGCGTTGCTGTCGGTCATGCCCCGAGCATACGGAGTCAGGGCCGGTCGAGGCGGAGCCGGTCGGCGCGGGGCAGTCCGGCGACGACCAGGTCGTAGGAGTCCTCGATGAGCTCCCGGACCAGGCGGTCCGGGAGCTCGCCCTCGACGGTGACGGTGTTCCAGTGGCGCTTGTTCATGTGGTAGCCGGGGGCGATCAGCCCCTCGTGCTCGGTCCTCAGGCGCACCGCGTCCTCGGGGTCGCACTTGAGGTTGACCTTCAGGGGCCGGTCGTCCAGCCAGCTCAGCGCGAACATCTTGCCCAGCACCTTGAAGACCGAGATCTCCGGGTTGAACGGGAAGTCCTCCACCGCCGCGTTGAACGACAGGCAGAACGCACGCAGCTCCTTGGGGGTCACTCCGGCTTCGTCTCCTCGTCGTCACCCGGCAGGTCCGGCGGAGCGACCGGCTCCACCAGCACCGTCACGATCTTGTTGCGTCGTCCGGCCGCGGCCTCCGCCGTCAGGCGCAGCTTGCGTCCGTCCGGCAGTTCGACCTCGGCGGAGGCGCCGGCGATGGGCACCCGGCCCAGCGCCTTGGCCAGCAGGCCACCGACGGTCTCCACGTCCTCGTCGTCGTACTCCTCCAGGCCGTACAGCTCGCCGAGGTCGGTGATGTCGAGGCGGGCGGTGACCCGGTGGCGGCCGTCGCCGAGGTCCTCGACGGGCGGGAGTTCACGGTCGTACTCGTCGGTGATCTCACCGACGATCTCCTCGAGGATGTCCTCGATGGTGACGATGCCCGCGGTGCCGCCGTACTCGTCGATGGCGACGGCGACGTGGTTGCGCTGCTTCTGCATCTCGCGCAGCAGATCGCCGGCGTTCTTGGTGTCGGGCACGAAGAACGCGGGCCGCATCGCCGTGGACACCAGCTCGTTCTCGGCGTCGCGGCTGATGTGCGTCTTGCGGACCAGGTCCTTCAGGTACACGATCCCGACGATGTCGTCCTCGTTCTCTCCGGTGACGGGGATGCGTGAGAAGCCGGACCGGAGGGCCAGGGTGAGGGCCTGGCGGATGGTCTTGTAGCGCTCGATGACGACCAGGTCGGTCCGGGGGACCATGACCTCGCGGACCAGGGTGTCGCCGAGTTCGAAGACGGAGTGCACCATGCGGCGCTCGTCGTCCTCGATCAGGGACTCCTGCTCGGCGAGGTCGACCAGCGCGCGCAGCTCCGCCTCGGAGGCGAAGGGGCCGCGGCGGAAGCCCTTGCCGGGGGTGAGCGCGTTGCCGATGAGGATCAGCAGGTACGGGATCGGGCCCATGATCCGGGCCAGCGGCAGCAGGACGTACGCCGCCGCCGTCGCCGTGTTCAGCGGGTGCTGGCGGCCGATGGTGCGCGGGGAGACGCCGACGGCGACGTACGACACCAGGACCATGACGCCGATCGCGACGAGCAGGGCCTGGGCGGTGCCGTGGATCTCCTTCAGGCAGGCGTACGTGACCAGCGCCGCGGCCGCCATCTCGCAGGCGACGCGGACCAGCAGGGCCACGTTGAGGTAGCGGGTGGGGTCGGCGGCGACCTGCGCGAGCTTGGCGCTGCCGCGCCGCCCGGACTTCACCGCCTCCTCCGCCCGGAAGCTGGAGACCCGGGCGAGGCCCGCCTCCGCGCAGGCGGCGAGCCAGGCCACGACGACCAGGGCGATCGCGCCGAGGACGATCTGAGGACTCATGGGCCGCGCTTACGAGACGGTCGGCGCCGGAGACGGCCCGGTCAGGCCCTGCTCGGCCCGCCAGCCGTCCACGATCGCGGCCTGGAGCCCGAACATCTCGGCCTTCTCGTCGGCTTCCTCGTGGTCGTACCCGAGCAGGTGCAGCACGCCGTGGACGGTGAGCAGCTGGAGCTCCTCGTCCATGGAGTGCTGCGTGGGCGCCTCCGCGCCCTGCTTGGCGGCGACCTCCGGGCAGAGCACGATGTCGCCGAGGAGTCCCTGCGGGGGCTCCTCGTCGTCCTTGCCCGGCGGCCGGAGCTCGTCCATCGGGAAGGACATGACATCGGTCGGCCCGGGCAGGTCCATCCACTGGATGTGCAGCTGCTCCATGGCGCCGGCGTCCACGACGATCACCGAGAGCTCGGAGAGCGGGTGGATGCGCATCCGAGCGAGCGCGTAGCGGGCGATGTCGAGGATCGCCTGCTCGTCGACCTCGGTTCCGGACTCGTTGTTGACGTCGATCGACATGGTGCTGTGCTTGTCTACTTCCCCTTGTGCCCGGCCTTGCCCCGGACGCCCTTGTGCGTTCCGTTCTCCGTGCCGTGCTTGGTGTCGTACTTCTCGTACGCGTCGACGATACGGCCGACGAGCTTGTGCCGTACCACATCCTGCGACGACAGCCGGGAGAAGTGGACGTCGTCGAGCCCCTCCAGGATCTCCTGCACCTGCCGCAGACCGGACTTGGTGCCGGTCGGCAGGTCCACCTGCGTCACGTCACCCGTGATCACTATCTTGGAGTCGAAGCCGAGGCGGGTGAGGAACATCTTCATCTGCTCGGGGCTCGTGTTCTGGGCCTCGTCCAGGATGATGAAGGCGTCGTTGAGCGTGCGACCTCGCATGTAGGCGAGCGGCGCGACCTCGATGGTCCCGGCGGCCATGAGCCTGGGGATCGAGTCCGGGTCGAGCATGTCGTGCAGCGCGTCGTAGAGCGGGCGCAGGTAGGGGTCGATCTTCTCGTAGAGCGTGCCGGGCAGGAAGCCCAGCCGCTCGCCGGCCTCGACCGCCGGGCGGGTCAGGATGATGCGGTTGACCTGCTTGGACTGCAGGGCCTGCACCGCCTTGGCCATGGCCAGGTAGGTCTTGCCGGTGCCCGCGGGGCCGATGCCGAAGACGATGGTGTGCTTGTCGATGGCGTCGACGTACCGCTTCTGGTTCAGCGTCTTGGGACGGATCGTGCGGCCGCGCGAGGACAGGATGTTCTGCGTCAGTACCTGGGCCGGGGTCTCCTGCCCGTCGCTCGTCCCTGCGTCGCTCGCCTTGAGCATGGCGATCGAGCGTTCCACTGCGTCCTCCGTCATCGGCTGCCCGGTGCGGAGCACCAGCATCATCTCGTCGAACACGCGCTGGATGAGGGCGACTTCCGCCGCGTCGCCGACCGCGCTGATCTCATTGCCCCGGACGTGGATGTCGGCCGCCGGGAAGGCCTTCTCGATCACGCGCAGGAGGGAGTCGCCGGACCCCAGTACGGTGACCATGGGGTGCTGGGCGGGCACGGTGATCTGTGCTTTCGCCTGCTCCTGCGCGGGGGTGCGAGCTGTGGGTGTCTGAGTCATGGGCCGGCGCTTAAGGCCTGCGGTTCCTCCTCGTCACGGCCGCATAGCTGAGGGCGGCCTCGCGCTATCAAGAGTACGACGGGGGGCTGACTACGCCGTAAGGCTTTTCGTACAAGCGGGTGTCCAGGGCGCGAAGCCACTGCCGTCACGCCGACCGGCCGAACCCGATCGTCGGCACGGCCCGGCGCCGGGGCCACGCCGTGAGCGGCTCCTGGGGGGCCAGGCCGGCCAGGAACGCGTAGCGGCGCAGGGCCGCGGGGTCCTGGCCGGTCACCGACTGGACGCGGCGCCACCACGCGCCGATCTCCGCCCACCCGGGGGCCGACAGGGAGCCGCCGAACTCCTGGACCGACAGCGCGGCGGTCAGCCCGGCGAAGGCGAGGCGGTCCGCGAGGGGCCAGCCCGCCAGGGTGCCGGTGACGAAACCGGCGACGAAGACGTCCCCGGCGCCGGTGGGGTCGAGGGCCTCGACGGCGATCGCGGGCACCTCGGCGCTCTCGCCGGTGCGCCGGTCCACCGCGTAGGCGCCCTCCGAGCCGAGGGTGACCACCGCCACCGGCACGTGCTCGGCGAGGGCGTGGGCCGCCGCGCGCGGGGAGTCGGCGCCCGTGTAGCGCATGGCCTCCTCGGCGTTCGGCAGGAACGCCTCGCAGTGCTCCAGGTCGGCAAGCCCGGCCAGGTCCCAGGCGCCGGTGTCGTCCCAGCCGACGTCGGCGAAGATCCGGGTGCCCTCGCCCGCGGCCTGCGCGATCCATGGTGCCCGCTTGCCCGGGGTCAGCGAGGCGACCGCGGCCCGCGCGCGGGGCGGGCAGTCGGGGGCGGGTTCCTCGGGGGGCGGTTCGTGGCCGTGGGAGACCATCGTGCGTTCGCCCTCGTAGGCCATGGAGACGGTCACCGGGGAGTGCCAGCCGGGGACGGTGCGGGAGGCGGAGAGGTCGATGCCCTCGCCCTGTTCGAGCGCGTCCCAGCAGTACTCGCCGTAGTGGTCGTCCCCGAAGGCCGCCGCGAGCGAGGTCCTGAGGCCCAGTCGGGCCAGTGCCGTGGCCATGTTGGCGACGCCGCCGGGGCTCGATCCCATCCCGCGCGCCCAGGACTCGGTGCCGCGCACCGGGGCGGTGTCGAGCCCGGTGAAGATGATGTCCAGGAAGACGGTGCCGGTGAGGTAGACGTCCCAGGGCGGGTCGGCCGACGAGCGCACGGCGGCGAGCGGGTCGACGTGGGCGTGGGCGTGCGGGGCCTCTCCGAGGTGCTCCCGTTCCTCTCCGGCGAATCCGGCAAACGCGTTGGACGCGGTCACGATGGCGCTCCCTGACGTGGTGCGGATCTGGCCAGTGTGCACCACTTCGCCCACCCGGCGGGGGCGTGCCACCGGGTGGGCGATGGCCGCAGGGAGCCTCAGGTGACCTGAGGGGACCTCGGGGTCCTACCAGCGCGGCACGGACGGCGTGACCCATCCGGGGTCGGCGACGCGCATCGCGGCGGCGTCGTCGCGGTCGCGCAGCGAGCCGTCGTCCCGCGCCCACCGGCGGTGCAGGAACGCCAGCTTCTCCCGGTCGAGTTCCACGCCGAGCCCGGGTGCGTCCGGCACGGTGACCCGGCCGCCGGTGAAGGTCAGCCGCTCGGTGAGCACGTCCTCCGACTGCCAGGGGTAGTGCGAGTCGCAGGCGTGGTGGAGGTTCGGCACGGTGGACGCGACGTGGGTCATCGCGGCCAGGCTGATCCCCAGGTGGGTGTTGGAGTGCATGGACACCCCGACGCCGAAGGTGCGGCAGATCGCGGCGAGCTGCTGGGTGTTGCGCAGGCCGCCCCAGTAGTGGTGGTCGGACAGGACGACCTGGACGGCGTCCTTCGTGAACGCCTCCTTGATCTCGGCGAAGGTCGTCACGCACATGTTGGTGGCCAGCGGCACGTCGGTCCCGGCGGACACCTCGGCCATGGCGGGGGTGCCGAGCGCCGGGTCCTCCAGGTACTCCAGGACGTCCCCGAGCTCCTTCGCCACCTTCAGCGAGGTCTCCACGGACCAGGCGCCGTTGGGGTCGAGGCGCAGGGGATGCCCCGGGAACGCCTCGGCCAGGGCCCGTACGGCCGCGATCTCCTCGTCCGGCGGGAAGACACCACCCTTGAGCTTGAAGGAGGTGAACCCGTAGCGCTCCTTGAACTTCCGGGCCTGTTCGACGACTCCGGCCGGGTCGATCGCGGCGCCCCAGCCGTCCTTCTCCGCCGTGACCCCCTCCGGGTGGTCGGCCCACTTGTAGAAGAGGTAGGCGCTGTACTCGACCGTGTCCCGCAGCTTGCCGCCGAGCAGCGCGTGCACCGGCAGGCCGAGGGCCTTGCCGAGGGCGTCGAGGCAGGCGACCTCGAAGCCGGAGACGACGGACAGCCGCAGTTTGTCGGCGGTCTGCACGCCACGCAGCCCGCCGACGTCGACCCGGCCGGAGACCCTGGCTGCGTCCACGGACACCTCGTCCGCGAGGGTGAACAAGCCGCCCAGGTCGCTGACCTGCCGGCCGACCAGTGCGTCCGCGAACGGGCGGGCGAGCTCCAGGTACTTGGTGTCGCCGTACGTCTCGCCGACGCCCGTGATCCCGTCGGCCGTGACGACCTCCACGATGAGCCGGGGCGTGTACGGCTGGTGCACGCCCTGCGTGTTGAGCAGGGGCGGGTCGGCGACCAGGATCGGGGTCAGCCGTACGTCCGTGACGGCGAGGTTCACAGGGTGGCTCCTACGAGGTCGAGTCCGGCGGTGAGCAGGGTCTTCAGGTCGGCGAGGTCGGCGGCCGACGGGTCGGTGAGCGGGGCGCGCACGGGACCCACCGGTCGGCCGCGCAGCCGGGCCGCCGCCTTCACCAGCGACACGGCGTAGCCGGGCACCCGGTCGCGCAGTTCGACGAGCGGGACGTAGAAGTCGCGCAGCAGCTTGTCGGCCGTGCCGTGGTCGCCGTCCCGCAGCGCGGCGAAGAAGGCGTTCGCGATCTCGGGCGCGAAGGCGTGCACGGCGGAGGAGTAGGCGGGGACGCCGACTGTGGCGTAGGCCCGGGCCTGGATCTCGGCGGTGGCGGCACCGTTGAAGAACAGGAAGCCCTCGGGGGCGGCCAGGGTGAGGCGCTGGAGGCGGTCGAGGTCGCTGTGGCCGTCCTTGAGGCCGATGACGCCGGGGATCGCCGTGATCCGCCGGAAGGCGTCCGCGCCGAAGGCGACCTGGCCGCGCTGGTAGGCGATGAGCGGCAGCCGGGTGCGGGCCGCGATGTGTTCCAGCTGGGCGACCAGTCCGTCCTGCGGGGCGGCGACGAGGTAGTGCGGCAGGACGAGGAGCGCGTCGGCGCCGGCCTCCTCGGCGATCCGCGCGAACCGTACGGCCTGCGCCCAGCCGTATCCGACGCCCGCCACGACGGGCACGCGGCCCGCCGCCTCCTGCACGGCGATCGTGAGCACCTGGCGGTACTCGTCCTCGTCCAGCGAGAAGAACTCGCCCGTGCCGCAGGCGGGGAAGACGGCCCCGGGGGCGGTGGCGATCTGCGCCGCGGCATGGGCGCGGAAGCCGTCGGGGTCGAGGGAGCCGTCCGCGTGGAAGCTCGTCAGCGGGAACGACAGCACACCGTTCGCCATCCCGGTCCGCAGCCGGTCCGTAACGCCGTTCACCCTCAGCATCTCCCCATGTAGACGTCATCCACGTACGTAGATGGAGATTAGATACGCGAACGACACCCGTCAATGGTCCGGCTCGCCCCGATTACGATCGCCCCATGGAGAGTGGGGGCGTCCGCGAGGTGAAGTCGGCGGCGCGGACGGTCGAGCTGCTGGAGGTGCTCGCCGCGCGCGGCGACCGTCCGGCGCGGCTTCAGGAGCTGGCGGACGAACTCGGCGTGCCGCGCAGCTCGATGTACGCACTTCTCCAGACCCTCATCGGCCGGGGCTGGGTGCGTACGGACGTCACCGGGTCCCTGTACGGCATCGGCATCCACGCGCTGCTCACCGGCACCGGCTACCTGGACTCCGACCCGCGGGTGCGCGCCGTACGCCCCTGTCTCGACGAGGCGTCCGAGGCGCTCGGCGAGACCATCCACCTGGGGCGGCTGGACGGCCGGGACGTGGCGTACCTGGCGACGCGGGAGTCGCACGAGTACCTGCGGACCATCAGCCGGGTGGGGCGGCGGCTGCCCGCGCACGCCGGCGCGCTCGGCAAGGCGCTGCTCGCGGAGCGCCCGGACACCGAGCTGCCCGAGGGCCCGTACGCGGCGCTGACCCCCAACTCCCGCACCACCCGGGAGTCCTTGGCGGCCGACCTCGCCGAGACCCGGGCCCGCGGCTACTCGGTCGACCGCGAGGAGGGCGTCCTCGGCATCGTCGGTTTCGGCTTCGCCCTGCGCTACGACTCCCCCGCCCAGGACGCGATCAGCTGCTCGGTGCCGGTGGCACGGCTGACTCCGGGCCATGAGGAGCGGATCGTGGCGGTGATGCGGGAGATCAGGGCGAAGATCGAGGAGACGGCGCCCGGGGCGGGTGGAGCGGTGAACTGGCGGTAGCCCGCCGAGGAAAGCGACCGCCTTTACCCGACTTCCCCAACCCCAAACACAACGTGACCTAGATCACGCACCTCACACAGTCTTCGCGCTTCTTCCGTAACCGCGTGCTTGATACAACTAGCTCGCGCGTTCCTGTCCGTCGACGGCCTGCGCCCAACCCCCCCTTCTTGAGCCGCTCCTTTCGCATGCCCTGGGAACGCCCGTGTCCTCCCCCCGCACCACGCCCTGGCCCCTCGTCGCCCTTTTCACGGCCGGGTACCTCGCCCCGTACCTCCTGCCCACCACCGTCGGCAGGCTCGACTCGGGGCTTCCCCTCTCCGCCACCCAGGCCGGGGCCATCGGCAGTGCGCTGCTGCTGAGTTCGGCCGCGGCGGGGTTCCTGCTGGCCTCCAGGGTGGAACGGATCGGGGCCCGCACGCTCACCCGGATCGGGCTCACGCTGGCCGTCCTCGGCTACGGCGGGGCCGCGCTCACCGGCGCGGTACCGGCCGTCGTCGCGGGCGCGGTCCTCGGCGGGTTCGGCTCGGGCACGGTCACCGCGGTCGCGGCCACCGGAATCGCCGCCCAGCAGGATCCGCACCGGGTCACCACGCTCGGACTGCTCGGCGTCTCCGGCCTCGCGGGCGTCGTGTACCTGACGGTCCCGCACCTCGGCCCGGGCCACGGGCAGCCGCTGGCCGCGATCGCGCTCGCCGCGCTCGCGGTGTGGCCGCTCACCGGCCGTCTGTCCGCCCCGGCCACCGCCGCCGCCCGCGGCCACGTCGCACGGGGCCCCCTGCCCAACCCGCGCTCCGGCCTGCTCCTCGCCGCCGCGATGCCCTGCTGGTCCCTGGCCCAGAACGCCCTGTGGGGCGTCAGCGGCCGGATCGGCCTGGCCCAGGCGCACCTCACCGAGGTGACCGTCGGCGCGGTGTTCGCGGTCGCGCTCGGCGCCGGGCTGCTCGGGGTCGTCGGGGCGGGCGCGCTCGGGCCGCGGCTCGGGCGGGCGGTGCCGATCGGCGCGGGTACGGCACTCATCGCGGCCTGCATCGCGCTCAGCGCCTCGGCGCGGGACCTGCCGACCTTCGCGGCGGGCGAGATCGCCTGGAACGCGCTCTACCCGATCGTGCTGTCGTACCTGATCGGTCTCGCCGCCTCCCTCGACCCGCGCGGCCGCTGGGCGGTCCTGGTCGGCTCCGCCGGCTCCCTTGGCACGGCGGCGGGACCGCTGGCCGGCAGTCTGCTGTCCGCGCGGGCGGGTTTCCCCGTCATGGGCGAGGTCCTGGCCGTCGGGCTGCTGCTGATCGCCGCGCCGATGACGGCGGTGGCGCTGCGCGCGACCCGGCACCCGCTGCCGGCCGCCGCGACGCTGGAGGTCGTGGAGGTCCCGGTGGACACCCCGGCCACCACAGCCCGCCAGGCCTACGACACCGCGTCCCCGAACTCGTACGCCGCCACCTCCGCGAACTGATCCCCGGGAGTTTGCAGCCCGTCCGGCGCTTGAGGACGAGGCCGTTCAGGCCGAAGCGGGGGTCTGGGGGCGGCAGCCCCCAGCGACGCCCGCACCAGACGCCCGCACCAGCGCCGGTCCCCCAGCCACGGCGCTCAGCCGAACTCGTACGCCTCGACCTCCGCGAGGTACCGGGCCCGGAGTTCCTCGTCGTCCTCCAGGAAGGACGCCAGGAAGGAGTTGCGGGCCAGTTCGCGCAGGCGGTCGTCGGTGAGGCCCAGCGTCTCGCGGACGGCACGGAAGTTGTCGCCCGCGTAGCCGCCGAAGTAGGCGGGGTCGTCGGAGTTGACCGTGCACAGCAGGCCCGCGTCGAGCATGGCGGGCAGCGGGTGGTCGGCGAGGACGTCGACGGCGCGGAGGCGGACGTTGGACAGCGGGCACAGGGTCAGCGGGATCCGGTCGCGGACCAGGCGGGCGACCAGCGCCGGGTCCTCCACGCAGCGCAGGCCGTGGTCGACGCGCTCCACGCCGAGCACGTCCAGCGCCTCGGTGATGTACTCCGGCGGGCCCTCCTCACCGGCGTGCGCCACCCGGCGCAGTCCGAGCGCGGCGGCGGCCTCGTACACCTCGCGGAACTTCACCGGCGGGTGGCCGACCTCGGCGGAGTCGAGGCCCACACCGGTGATCCGGTCGAGGTAGGGACGCGCGGCCTCCAGGGTCTCCATGGCCGACTCGGCGGACTCGTCCCGCAGGAAGCACATGATCAGCTTGGTGGAGACGCCGTGGTTCTCCACGCTGCGGCCCAGCGCCCGCCAGAGCCCCTCGACGACCGTCCCCATGCCGACGCCCCGGGAGATGTGCGCCTGCGGGTCGAAGAAGATCTCCGCGTGCCGCACGCCCTGGGCGGCGGCGCGGGCGAGGTAGGCGTCGACCAGGTCGGCGAAGTCCTGCTCGGTGCGCAGGACGGCCATCAGTTCGTAGTACAGGTTCAGGAAGGACTGGAGGTCCTCGAACTGGTACGCCTTGCGCAGCTCGTCGGTGTCCGCGTACGGCAGGGTGACGCCGTTGCGCTCGGCGAGCCGGAACGCCAGCTCGGGCTCCAGGGTGCCTTCGATGTGGAGGTGCAGTTCTGCTTTGGGGAGGGGCATCAAAGCATCGTACGGCCGTTTTAGCGTCGTTTCGGAACCGGCACCCTCTGAAGATCGTGCGCCACGGTCAGCTCGCCGTCGAACCCCGCCGCCCGCGCCTGCCGCTCGAACTCGTCCGGCTCCGAGTAACGCTGGCTGAAGTGGGTGAGGACGAGGTGGCGCACGCCGGCGTCCCGGGCCACCCGCGCCGCCTGACCGGCCGTCAGGTGGCCGTGCTCGACGGCGAGGGCCTCGTCCTCGTCGAGGAAGGTGGACTCGATGACCAGCATGTCGCAGCCCTCGGCGAGCGCGTGCACACCGTCGCACAGCCGGGTGTCCATGACGAACGCGAACCGCTGCCCGCGCCGCACCTCGCTGACGTCCTCCAGGGCGACACCGTCGATCCTCCCCTCCCGCTGGAGACGGCCCACGTCCGGCCCCTTGACGCCGTGCGCGGCGAGCCGTTCGGGCAGCATGCGGCGCCCGTCGGGCTCGATGAGCCGGTAGCCGTAGGACTCGACGGGGTGGGAGAGCCTGCGGGCCTGAAGGGTGTACGAGGCGGTCACCGCGAGGTCGCCGTCGGCGTCGACCGGTGCCTCGGTGAGCTCGACCGTCTCCCGGTAGGCCGTCGCGTGGCGCAGCCGGTCGAAGAAGCGCTGCCCGGAGCGCGGGAAGTGGGCGGTGACCGGGTGCGGGACCTGGTCGAGGTTGATGCGCTGGATGACCCCGGCGAGCCCGAGGGAGTGGTCGCCGTGGAAGTGGGTGACGCAGATCCGGTTCAGGTCGTGCGCGGCGACCCCGGCGCGCAGCATCTGGCGCTGCGTGCCCTCGCCGGGGTCGAACAGGATGCCCTCGCCGTCCCAGCGCAGCAGATAGCCGTTGTGGTTGCGGTGCCGGGTCGGGACCTGGCTGGCGGTGCCGAGGACGACCAACTCGCGTACGGACACGGCTGCCTAACCGGGGGGCCACTGGAGGCCGCGGCCGCCGAGGACGTGGGCGTGGGCGTGCCAGACGGTCTGGCCGGCGCCGGTGCCGGTGTTGAAGACGGTGCGGTAGCTCTCCAGCTTCTCCTCGTCGGCGACCGCCTGGGTCTCGGCCAGGACGTCGGCGGCGAGCTGCGGTGCGCCGGCGGCGAGCGCGGCGGCGTCCCGGTAGTGCGCCTTGGGGATCACCAGGACGTGGGTGGGCGCCTGGGGATTTATGTCGCGGAAGGCGACGGTGGTCTCGGTCTCACGGACGATCGTCGCCGGGACCTGGCCCGCGACGATCTTGCAGAACAGGCAGTCGTCCTGCGGCGCGCCGCCCTCTTGCCCTGCCATGCGTGTGCCTCCTCACGCCGGTGATCCGGTACGGGGGCATCGTAGCGACCCCGGGTGTCAGTCCAGCTCCGGCAGGGGCGGCGGGGTCTTCGCCGGGTTGTCCTCCAGCGCGGCCAGGGCCATCCGCACCGCCTCGTCCAGCTGGGCGTCCCGGCCGGCGGCCCAGTCCTGCGGGCGCTGGACCACCTCCACGTCCGGGTCCACGCCGTGGTTCTCCACGCCCCAGCCGTAGCCCTCCAGCCACATCGCGTACTTGGGCTGGGTGATCAGCGTGCCGTCGACCAGGTGGTAGCGGCTGTCTATGCCGATGACGCCGCCCCAGGTACGGGTACCGACGACCGGGCCGATGCCGAGCGCCCTGACCGCCGCGTTGACGATGTCGCCGTCGGAGCCGGAGAACTCGTTGGCGACCACGACGACCGGGCCCCGGGGAGCGTCCTGCGGGTAGCTGTAGGGCCTGAGGCCGCGCGGCCGGGCCCAGCCGACGATCCGCCGGGCCAGCTTCTCGACGACCAGCTGGGAGGTGTGGCCGCCGCGGTTCTCCCGTACGTCGACGACGAGCCCCTCGCGGGCCACCTCCACGCGCAGGTCGCGGTGGATCTGGGCCCAGCCGGGGGCCTGCATGTCGGGCACGTGGAGGTAGCCGAGCCGGCCGCCGGAGAGTTCGTGGACGTGGGCGCGCCGCTCGGCGACCCAGGCGTGGTAGCGCAGCGGCTCCTCGTCGGCGACCGGGACCACCACCGCGTGCCGCGGCTCGCCGCCGCCTGCCGGTGAGATCGTCAGCTCGGTCGCCTGGCCGGCCGTGCCGACGAGCAGCGGGCCCGGACCGGTCACCGGGTCGACGGGGTGCCCGGCGACGGCGACGATCGCGTCCCCGGCGCGCACCGCGACGCCCGGCGCGGCGAGCGGGGCGCGGGCGTCGGGGTCGGAGGTCTCGGCGGGCAGGATGCGGTCGATGCGCCAGCTGCCGTCCTCGTGGCGGGAGATGTCGGCGCCGAGCAGGCCCTGGCGGGGGCCGCCGCCGTGCGCGCCGTACGCGGTGACGTACGCGTGCGAGGTGCCGAGTTCGCCGTGCACCTCCCACAGCAGGTCGACGAGGTCGTCGCGGGTGGCGATGCGGTCCAGCACCGGGCGGTAGCGGTCGAGGACGCCGTCCCAGTCGACGCCGCCCAGGTCCGCCCGCCAGAAGTGGTCGCGCATGATGCGGCCGGTCTCGTCGTACATCTGGCGCCACTCGGCGGCCGGGTCGACGGTCTGCCGCACCCGCGCGAGGTCGACGGTGACGGAGGTGTCGCCGTCGTCGTCGGTGGAGGCGCGCCGGTCGCTGGGGACGACCCGGAGCCGGCCGTCGGTCCACAGCAGGACGCGTTTGCCGTCGCCGCTGACCTCGAAGTGGTCGGCGTCGGCGGCGAGGTGCTCGATGCGCTGCTGGACGAGGTCGTAGCGCTCCAGCTCGGTCTTGGGGTCGGGGTCGTCGGGGTTGGCCCGGGAGGCGCCGAGCACACCGCGCACCGGGTGGCGCAGCCACAGCACCCCGTCCTTGGCGGCGCGCAGGTTGGAGTAGCGGGCGGCCTCGACCGGGAAGGGCACGATCCGGTCGGCGAGCCCCTCCAGGTCTATCCGGGTGGTCGGGGTGCCCTCGCTGTCGGGAGTCTCGTCCTTGTCGGGCGCGTCGAAGGGCCGGCCGTGCCGCTGCGGGCCGAACGGGGAGGGGGTGGTGGCGGCGAGGGCGATCAGGTAGGGGCGGGAGCCGACCACGAAGGCCAGGTCGAAGACGTGCTCGTCGTAGACCGGGTCGAAGGCGCGGGTGGAGAGGAACGCGAGGTGCTTGCCGTCGAGGGTGAAGGCGGGCGCGTAGTCCTGGAAGCGCAGCGGGGTCGCGTCGGTGACCGACAGGTCGGTGGTGTGGGCGAGCCGCAGCTGGGACAGGGGGCGGGGGCCGGGGTGGGACCAGGCGAGCCAGGCCGAGTCCGGCGAGAAGACCAGCCCGGAGGGCTCGCCGTCCTCGCTGCGGTCGACCTCGCGGACCTCGCCGGTCTCCCGCTCGACGAGCAGCAGCCGCCCGTCGTGGGCGGCGACGGCGGCCCGGCTGCCGTCGGGGGCCATGGTCAGCTCCAGGACCCGGCCGAGCTGTCCGGCGGCGAGCCGCCGGGGGGTGGCGCCGGGCGCGAGTCCGGTGGCGGGGGCGAACTCCAGGGCGTCGTCGCCCTCGGCGTCGGTCACCCACACCACCCACTCCTCGCCGTCTGCGCGGAAGGCCCGCGGCAGCCGGGCCCGGACGCCGGGCCGCGCGGCCAGCGCGCGGGCGGGCCCGGAGCGGTGGGTGACCCAGTGGACGGAGCCGCGCACCTCGACGGCGCTGCCGCGCGCGGTGTGGTCGGGGGCGGCGGAGTCGAACCAGCGGCCGGCGTTCACCGGGTGCGGCTGGAGGTCCATGCGCGGCCCGCCGAGCCGGATGTCGAGCCGCCGCGGCTCGGCGCCGTCCAGGTCGTCCAGGAGCCACAGCTCACCGGCGGCGGCGTAGACGACGCGGGTGCCGTCGCCCGCGGCGTGCCGGGCGTAGAAACCTCCCCCGCTCTCGGCTTCGCTCGAGCGGGAGGTGCCCCCACGGGGCGTGTGCCGGTGCAGGTCGGAGCCGTCGGCCAGGGAGGAGTACAGCGCTCCGGTGCCCTCGTGGTCGGACAGGAAGGCTATGCGCTCCCCCACCCACACCGGGTACTCGATGTTCCCGTCGAGCTCCTCGTGCAGCCGTACGAACTCCCCGGCCCCTTCTTCGCCTTCGGCGGCACGGTCGATCCACAGCTTGCCCGCCGTACCGCCCCGGTAGCGCTTCCACCAGGCGGCCTCGCGGCCCATCGGCGCGGACAGCAGCACGGTGGCCGGGCCGTACGCCACGTCCCCGACGGGTCCGTACGGCAGGGTGGCGGCGGGCCCGCCGTCCAGCGGGACCGCGTGGGCCCAGCTGCGGCGCAGGCTGGCCTGGCCCTGGGTGCTGAGCGCCAGGACCCGCCCGTCGGGTGTCCAGCCGCGCACCTGGGTGCGCCAACTCCCCCAGTACGTCAGCCGCTTCGCCGGGCCGCCGGTGACGGGGGCGATGTGCACCTCGGGGGCGCCGTCGCGGGTGGAGGTCCAGGCGACCGTCGTGCCGTCGGGCGAGATGCGCGGATGGGTCACCGGTACGTTGTCGGCGCTGACCCGCCAGGCCCGCCCGCCGTCGAGCGGGGCGAGCCACACGTCGTCCTCGGCGGTGAAGGCGACCAAGTCGCCCCGCACATGCGGGAATCGGAGGTATGCCGGGGTTGCCGCTGTCGTGGTGGATGCGCCCTGGGTCACCCGATCACCCTACGCAGCGGACGGCGTCCGCGGGTCCGGTTTCCGATCACTTGCCCTCGACGGGCCAGCAGGTCGGGTCGCCCTTGCACCAGATCGTCCTGGTGACCGTGACGGTGACGGTGGGGCGGGGCTGCCCGTTCGAGGGCCGGTAGGTGACGGGCGGGGTGTAGGTGGGTCCGGGCTTGGCGTCGCAGTTGCCCAGCCCGTCCACGTGGAACCACTCCTTGCCGCCGACCTTCGCGGTGAGGTCGCCGCGTACGCACGCGCCGTCGACGGCCTTGGTGACCTTGCCGGTGACGGTGATCTTCCGCCCGTCGTCCGTCTCTCCCTGGCAGTCGACGCTGACGACGGTGCTCTCACTCGGCGACGGTGTCTTCCCGGGGGTGTAGCCCTTGCCTCCGTAGCTGCCCGTGCAGGTGAGCCACCGCACCTTCACGTGCTGCCGCTCCAGCTCCGCGGTCGCGGTCCTGTCCGTCGTGTACGCCACCGACGCCGAACTCAGATCGGTCGGCTGGCACGCCACGACGCCGCCCACGGCCACCGCCGCGAGCCCCGCCACGGCCGCCACCCGCGTCCGGCGGGACCGGTGCCGATCATGCCTGAAAGCCCCCATGGAGGGCAGCGTGCCACCGACGGGGACGGGGCGGTAGGGCGCATATGGCCACTCGAGTGTTCGGGTGCCCCACCTTCGAGTGGCTCTCCGGTGCGCGGGGACGCGTCAGGTGCGCAGCAGCAGCCACTCCTGGAGTTCGACCAGGTTGCCCTCGGGGTCCTTGAGGTGGGCGACCCGCATGCGTTCGGTCATGGGGGCCGGGCCGTGCAGGAGGGTGGCGCCGCGGCCGGTGATCTCCGTGCAGTAGGCGTCGAGGTCGTCGACGCGCAGGACCACCAGGGAGCGGTGGCCGGTCGCGGTGTCGCCCAGCTCGTCCAGGACCTCGGCCATCATCGAGCGGTCCTGTAGCGCGATCCCGGCGGAGCCGGTGGCCGGGCTGAACTTCTCGTACGGTCCCCCGGTCGCGCCGGACTGCGGCTTCAGGCCGAGCACGTCGGCGTAGAACCGGTAGCAGGCGGTGAAGTCGCTGACCAGCAGCCTTACTTGGGCGAGTTCCACGGTCTTCCCCCAGCGGTCAGGACCAGCGGCCGGTACGGCCCAGGAGCAGGGCCACCGCGGCGGTCCCGGCGGTCGATGTACGCAGTACGGTACGCCCGAGCCGGTACGCCTTCGCGCCCGCCTCCTCGAAGAGCGCCAACTCCTGTGGGGAGACGCCTCCTTCGGGACCGACCACCAGCACGATCTCGCCCCCGGCGGGGAGTTCGGCGGTGGCCAGCGGCTCGCTCGGGTAGTCCCGGTCCTCGTGCAGGACGGCGGCGAAGTCGGCTTTGGCGAGAAGCTGGGCAACCTGCTTGCTCGTCGCCGCGTCCGCGACGTCCGGGAAGCGCAGCCGCCGGGACTGCTTGCCGGCCTCGCGGGCGGTGGCACGCCACTTGCCGAGCGCCTTCAGACCGCGCTCGCCCTTCCACTGGGTGATGCAGCGGGACGCCGACCAGGGCACGATCGCGTCGACGCCGGTCTCGGTCATCGTCTCCACGGCGAGCTCGCCGCGGTCGCCCTTGGGCAGGGCCTGGACGACGGTGATGCGGGGGCTGGGCTCGGGTTCCACCGGGAACTCGAAGGGCTCGACGACCAGGTGGTCCTTGCCCTCCACGCGCAGGACGACCCCGGCCGCCCCCCGGCCCTGCCCGTCGGTGACCACCACGTCCTCGCCGGGCTGGAGCCGCCGTACGGAGACCGCGTGCCGTCCTTCGGGGCCCGTCACGTCGACGACCGAGCCGGGGCCCACGCCCTGAAGGGAGTCGACCACGAAGACCGGCGCGGTCATCGGGCACCGCCCTGGGACAACGCCGTCGTCGCCGCCTCGGCCTCGGCGGCCAGCACCTCGACCAGCTGCCCGGCCGGCAGGTCGCGCGCCATGCGGTGCCCCTGGCCCGCCCACAGCGCCATGCCCTGCGCGTCACCGGCCTTGGCGGCGGCCTTGCGCAGCGGCGCGGTCAGGTGGTGGACCTCCGGGTAGGCGGCGGGGGCGTACGGGCCGTGCTCCCGCAGGAACCGGTTGACCAGGCCGCGGGCCGGGCGGCCGGAGAACGCGCGGGTCAGCTCGGTGCGGGCGTACAGCGGGTTGGTCAGCGCCTGCTTGTGCAGGGCGTTCGCGCCGGACTCGGGGGTGGCGAGGAACGCGGTGCCCAGCTGGGCCGCGCTCGCGCCGGCCGCCCTGGCCGCGGTGATCTGGCTGCCGCGCATGATGCCGCCGGCGGCGACGATCGGGATGCTCACGGTCTCGCGGACCTGCGCGATCAGCGAGAGGAGACCTATGCCGGAGCCGTCGGTCTCCTGGACGTCCCGGTGGGCGCCCTGGTGGCCGCCGGCCTCCACGCCCTGCGCGATGACCGCGTCGGCCCCGGCCCCCTCCACCGCGAGGGCCTCCTCGGCGGTGGTCGCGGTGACCAGGGTGAGGGTGCCGGCCCGGCGCAGCGAGTCGAGCACGTCCCGGCTCGGCACGCCGAAGTGGAACGAGACCACCGGCACCGGGTTGTCCAGCAGCACGGCGAGCTTGGCGTCGTAGCCGTCGTCCCGGCCGCTGTCCGGGTCCCCGAGCTCGGTCTCGTACCAGGCGGCCTCGCCGGCCAGCTGGTGGGCGTAGACCTCGACGGCACCGGACTCGGCATACTCCGGCTGCGGCATGAAGAGGTTCACGCCGAAGGGGCGGCCGGTCAGGCTCCGCAGCTGCTTGATCTCCTGGTACATGCCGTCGGCGGTCTTGTACCCGGCGGCCAGGAACCCGAGACCGCCCGCCTCGGAGACGGCGGCGGCGAGCTGCGGCACGGAGACGCCGCCCGCCATGGGGGCCTGCACGATCGGATAAGTGAAGAGATCGGTCAGTGCGGAGGACATGACGGCATGTTGTCACGTCCTCCGAACAAGTCCGAATCCGGGCTTCCCCTGACATATGCCAGGGGAAGATGTAGGCGCTGGCCAGGCAAAATAAGCCCGTCCGGCGCTTGAGGACGAGGCCGTTCAGGCCGAAGCGGGGGTCTGGGGGCGGCAGCCCCAGGCACGCTCACCGACCGTTGAACGCGTCCTTCAACCGCGAGAACAGACCCTGCTGCCCCGGCTGACCGTGCCTGCCCGGGGGCAACCCCCGGACCCCCGGCAGAGCCGGTCAGCCACCGCGCACCAGCTCACCTCAGCGCCCGTTGAACGCGTCCTTCAACCGCGAGAACAGACCCTGCTGCCCGGGCTGGAACTGCCCCTGCGGGCGTTCCTCGCCGCGCAGCTTGGCAAGCTCGCGCAGCAGTCGCTCCTGCTCGGGGTCGAGCTTCGTCGGGGTGGTGACCTCGACGTGCACGATCAGGTCGCCCCGGCCGCCGCCCCGCAGATGCGTGACGCCCCGGTTGTGCAGCGGGATCGACTGGCCGGACTGGGTGCCCGGGCGGATGTCGACCTCCTCCATGCCGTCCAGCGTCTCCAGCGGCACCTTGGTGCCGAGGGCGGCCGCGGTCATCGGGATGGTGACCGTGCAGTGCAGGTCGTCGCCGCGCCGCTGGAACGTGGAGTGCGGCAGCTCATGGATCTCGACGTACAGATCACCGGCGGGACCGCCGCCCGGACCCACCTCGCCCTCACCGGCGAGCTGGATGCGGGTGCCGTTGTCGACACCGGCCGGGATCTTCACGGTCAGGGTCCGCCGGGAGCGTACGCGGCCGTCGCCGGCGCACTCCGGGCACGGCGTCGGCACCACCGTGCCGAAGCCCTGGCACTGCGGGCAGGGGCGCGAGGTCATGACCTGGCCCAGGAAGGACCGGGTGACCTGGGACACCTCACCGCGGCCGCGGCACATGTCGCAGGTCTGGGCGGTGGTGCCGGGCGCGGCGCCCTCGCCGTTGCAGGTGTTGCAGACGACCGCCGTGTCGACCTGGATGTCCTTGGTCGTGCCGAAGGCCGCCTCGTCCAGCTCGACCTCGATGCGGATCATCGCGTCCTGGCCGCGCCGGGTCCGCGAGCGCGGGCCGCGCTGGGACGCCGTACCGAAGAAGGCGTCCATGATGTCGGAGAAGTTGCCGAAGCCACCGGCCCCGAAACCGCCCGCGCCGCCGCCCGCCTGTGAGAGCGGGTCGCCACCGAGGTCGTAGACCTGCTTCTTCTGCGGGTCCGACAGCACCTCGTAGGCGGCGTTGATCTCCTTGAACCGCTCCTGCGTCTTGGGATCAGGATTGACGTCCGGATGCAGCTCGCGAGCGAGCCGACGGAAGGCCTTCTTGATCTCTTCCTGCGACGCGTCGCGGCGCACGCCGAGAACGGCGTAGTAGTCCGTGGCCACTTACGACTCCGCCAGGATCTGTCCGACGTACCGTGCCACTGCGCGTACCGCTCCCATCGTTCCCGGGTAGTCCATGCGGGTCGGTCCGACCACGCCGAGCTTGGCAACCGCCTCGCCGCCCGAACCGTAACCGACCGACACCACCGACGTGGAGTTGAGTCCCTCATGGGCGTTCTCGTGGCCGATGCGCACGGTCATGCCCGAATCCTTCGCCTCGCCCAGCAACTTGAGCAGGACGACCTGCTCCTCCAGCGCCTCGAGCACCGGCCGGATGGTGAGGGGAAAGTCATGTCCGAAGCGGGTGAGATTGGCGGTACCGCCGATCATCAGCCGCTCCTCGTTCTCCTCGACGAGTGTCTCCAGCAGGGTGGAGAGCACAGTCGAGACCGTACCGCGATCCTCCATGTCGAAGCCCTCCGGGAGGTCCTCGACCAGTTGCGGCACATCGGTGAACCGGCGGCCCGCGACCCGGCTGTTCAGCCGCGCGCGCAGGTCCGCGAGCGACGCCTCGCCGAACGGGGCCGGGCAGTCGACCATCCGCTGCTCGACCCGGCCGGTGTCCGTGATCAGCACGAGCATCACGCGCGCGGGGGCGAGCGAGAGCAGTTCCACGTGCCGCACGGTCGAGCGGGTCAGCGAAGGGTACTGCACGACCGCGACCTGCCGGGTCAGCTGCGCGAGCAGCCGCACCGTGCGGGCCACGACGTCGTCGAGGTCGACGGCGCCGTCGAGGAAGTTCTGGATCGCCCGCCGCTCGGGGGCGGTCATCGGCTTGACGCCCGCGAGCTTGTCGACGAAGAGCCGGTAGCCCTTGTCGGTGGGGATGCGCCCGGCGCTGGTGTGCGGCTGCGCGATGTACCCCTCGTCCTCCAGGGCCGCCATGTCGTTGCGGACGGTGGCCGGGGAGACGCCGAGGCTGTGCCGCTCGGTGAGCGCTTTCGAGCCGACGGGCTCCTCCGTGCCGACGTAGTCCTGGACGATGGCGCGCAGCACCTGAAGCCTGCGTTCACTCAGCATCCGCGCACACCTCCAGAAAGTCGTCCCCTGCGGCCCTCGGGCCCTTGGCCTGGCACTCTGAGCTCGCGAGTGCCAGCATCCCCCGGCCCAGTGTACGGCCGTGGGGTACACCCCGGGCAAGGCCGGTTCGTGCCGCCGTGCCCGGGTGTTGGTCGTACCCGCTAGCGTCGCGGTATGACCGTGACTTGGGAAGAGCTGGGGTGGGAGCGGGTGGCCGCCGGGGTGGGCCGGGTCCGGCTGCCGCACTGGGACTGCACGACGGGGCTGGTCCTCGGCGAGGGTACGGCGCTCGTGGTCGACGCGGGGTCGACTCTCGCCGAAGGCGCGCGCCTGCGCGCGCAGGCCCAGGAGCTGGCCGGGTGCCGTGTGACCCATCTCGCGCTCACCCACCCCCATTTCGACCATGTGCTCGGTGCGGCGGCCTTCGCGGGCGCGGAGATGTTCGCGGCGGTGGGCATGGACGCGCTGTTCGCCAACGAGCGAGCGGAGCTCCGCCTGGACGCCGTCCGGCAGGGGGTGCCGGTGGCGGAGGCGGACGAGGCGGCGGACTCCCTTCCGCTGCCCCGCCATCTGGTGTCGGGCGAGTGGACCCTCGACCTCGGCGGAGGCAGGCAGGCGCTGCTGGCCAACGTGGGCCCGGGGCACAGCGGCCACGACCTCGTGGTGCTCGTCCCCGGCTCGGTTCCCGGCGAGCCCGAGGTGGTGTTCTGCGGCGACCTGGTCGAGGAGTCCGGCGAACCCCAGGCCGGTCCAGACGCCGTACCGTCCCAGTGGCCCGCCGCCCTGGACCGGCTGCTGGCCCTCGGCGGGGAGGACGCGCTGTACGTGCCCGGTCACGGAGCGGTGGTGGACGCGGCGTTCGTGCGGCGGCAGCGCGACGAGCTGGCGGCGCGTTTCGGCGTGTCGCCCTGATGGCGGAGCGGCTTCTCCTATCGTCATCCGAATGCGCCAGTACTCCGCCGACCTGACCCCTTCGTGGAAGAAGCCGAAGCCCGTCCCGGAGGTCCCGGCGGAGCCCGGTCTTGTGGTGGAGGAGCCCGGCACCGGTTTCTGCGGCGCGGTGATCCGCTGCGAGGCGGGCACGGTGACCCTGGAGGACCGCTTCGGCAAGCACCGGGTGTTCCCGCTGGAGCCGCGCGGGTTCCTGCTCGAGGGCCGGGTCGTCACGCTGGTGCGGCCGTCGTCGTCCGCTCCGGTACGTCCCACCCGTACCGCGTCCGGTTCGGTCGCCGTCCCCGGCGCACGCGCGCGCGTGGCCCGCGCCGGGCGCATCTACGTCGAGGGCCGGCACGACGCGGAACTTGTCGAGAAGGTGTGGGGCGACGACCTGCGCATCGAGGGCGTGGTCGTGGAGTACCTGGAGGGCGTGGACGACCTGCCCGCCATCGTGGCCGAGTTCGCCCCGGGGCCGGACGCGCGGCTCGGTGTCCTGGTGGACCACCTGGTGCCGGGTACCAAGGAGTGGCGGATCGCGGAGTCGGTGACGAGCGAACACGCGCTGGTGGTGGGTCACCCGTACATCGACATCTGGGAGGCGGTGAAGCCGGCCGCCCTGGGGATTCCGGGCTGGCCCCGGGTGCCGCACGGCCAGGACTGGAAGACGGGGGTCTGCCGGGCGCTGGGCTGGCCGTCGGAGAACACCGGGGCGGTGTGGCAGGCGATCCTGAAGCGGGTGGGGTCCTACAAGGACCTGGAGCCGGAGCTGCTGGGGAGGGTGGAGGAGCTGATCGACTTCGTTACGGGTAGCGGTGGGGCCTGACGTTGGGGAATGTTGCGAACTCGGTGGTATCGAGTTCGAGCCCGAGTTCCTCCAGTGGCAGCGGCGCCCCGAACTTGGTGACCTGCTGCCGCTGATAGTCGGCGTCGTCTCCCTTCCCGACGGGCCTCGTCAGCAGGACGCACTGCGCCATGACCGGATCCACGATGAGGTAGACGGGCACCTTGCCGGCAGCGTAGATCGACCGCTTGATCTCGTAGTCCCGCTGGACGCTGGTCTTGGAGACGACCTCGACGACCATCGTGATCAGTGAGGACGGCAGCAGGCGGCCCGAGGCGGGCCTGGCGTCGCGCTCGAGAACCACCAAGTCCGGTACCGGCTCACTGGCCTCATCGAGGATGTCGACGTCCTGGGTCTGCAGGCGAGACCACCGCTTACGTGGGATCTGGTCCAGCACGTCTTCCACGATCATGTTGTGCACAAGATCAGGGCTGGCCATCATCACGATTTCCCCCCGGAGAAGCTCGACCTTGACACCCTCGGGAGGCTGAAGCTCCTCGAAGTACTTGGTCATCCCACGCTCGTCCACAGCGGTCATCTCCGTGGCCTCCACATCCGCCGCGTCCTGTCGGCGGCAGCCTACGAACCAGGGTAGGGAGCGAACCGGAGTTCCGGGGCGATTCACTCGCCGGAGTGATCAGTCCACCAGATCCCGCACCACCGCGTCCGCCAGCAACCGCCCCCGCAGCGTCAGCACCGCGCGCCCCTCGTCGTACGGGCCGCCCTCCAGCAGCCCCTCCCCCAGCGCGCGTCTGGAGGCCGCCAGGCCCTCCTCCTTGAGCAGGGACAGCGGCGTCCCCTCCCGCAGCCGCAGCTCCAGCAGGATGCGCTCCACCCTGCGGTCCTCGTCGGACAGGAGCTCCCGGCCCGCGCCCGGTGTCCGGCCGGACGCCAGTGCCGCCGCGTACGCCCCCGGGTGCTTCACGTTCCACCAGCGGACGCCCCCGACGTGCGAGTGCGCCCCCGGCCCCGCGCCCCACCAGTCGGCGCCCCGCCAGTACAGCTCGTTGTGCAGGCAGCGGGCCGAGTCGGAGGTGGCCCAGTTGGAGACCTCGTACCAGTCGAAGCCGGCCGCCGACAGCCGCTCCTCGGCGATCAGGTAGCGGTCGGCGTGGACGTCGTCGTCGGTCATCGGGACCTCGCCCCGGCGGATGCGGCGGGCGAGCTGGGTGCCCTCCTCGACGATCAGGGCGTAGGCCGAGATGTGGTCGGGTCCGGCGCCGAGGGCCGCGTCGAGGGAGGCTCGCCAGTCGTCGTCGGACTCGCCCGGCGTGCCGTAGATCAGGTCGAGGTTGACGTGCTCGAAGCCCGCCGCGCGCGCTTCCGCGACGCAGGCTTCCGGGCGGCCGGGGGTGTGCGTGCGGTCGAGGACCTTCAGCACGTGCTGCCGCGCGCTCTGCATGCCGAAGGAGATCCGGTTGAAGCCGCCCTCCCGCAGCCGCGCGAGGTACGCCGGGTCCACCGACTCCGGGTTCGCCTCGGTGGTGATCTCCGCGTCGGGCGCGAGGCCGAACTCGTCGCGGATCGCGCCCAGCATCCGGACCAGGTCGTCGGCGGCCAGCAGCGTGGGCGTACCGCCGCCGACGAACACCGTGCGGACCTCGCGCGGGTCGTCGCCGAGCACCTTGCGGGCCAGGCGGACCTCGTCGGTCAGGGTGTCCGCGTAGTTCTCGCGGGAGGCGAGCACGCCGCCGGTGCCGCGCAGCTCGGTGGCGGTGTAGGTGTTGAAGTCGCAGTAGCCGCAGCGGGTCGCGCAGTACGGGACGTGCAGGTAGAAGCCGAGGGGCCGGTCGGCGGCCCCGGCGAGCGCGGAGGCGGGCAGGGCACCGTCGGCGGGGACGGGCTCGCCGTCGGGGAGTGCGGAGGGCATGACCCCCATTGTCCCGTACCGGCGGGGTTACTCCGCCTGGAGCACCAGCAGCGCCAGGTCGTCCTCCGGCAGGCCGCCGCCGAACTCGTGCACCAGCCGGCGGATGCGCTCCGCGACCAGCTCGGCGCTCAGCCCCGCGCAGCCCGCGAGCGCTTGCGCCAGCCCGTCGCCGTCGTCGAACTGGCGGGAGCCGGAGCGGCGCTCGGTCACCCCGTCCGTGACGCACAGCAGGGTGTCCCCGGGTCCCAGCTCGAAGGTCTCGCTGGTGTACGTCTCGTCCTCGATGACCCCGAGGAGCGTTTGCGGCTTCGCGACCGTACGGACCCGGCCGTCGGGTCCGAGGAGCAGCGGCAGGGGGTGCCCGGCGGAGGCGAGGGTGCAGCGGACGCCTCCGTCGAAGGGGGCCAGTTCGCCGTACAGCAGGGAGAGGAAGCGGGTCTGCGGGCCGTCGCCGGGGGCGACGGGGCGGCCGCCGGCGGCGACCAGGGCGCGGGCGGCGGCGTCGGCGGCCTCGGTGGCGTCGTCGAGGAGGAGCTGGTTGAGGCGGTCGAGGACGTCGGCGACGCGGTAGCCCTCGCGGGCCAGGAGCCGCAGCCAGGGGCGGGCGAGCCCGATCACCACGGCGGCCTCCGGTCCCTTTCCCTGTACGTCGCCGATCGCGAAGCACCAGCGGCCGTCGCCCGCCGGGAACAGGTCGTAGAAGTCGCCGCTGGGGCCGCCCTTGTCGCACGGCTCGTAGACGAGTGCGCTGCTCACGCCGGGGATCTCGGCGACCGCGCCGGGCAGCAGGCCGCGCTGGAGGACGGCGCTGATGGTGGCCTGGCGGGCGTACTGGCGGGCCGCGCCGATGGCCAGCGCCACCCGGCGGGCGAGGTCCTCGACCAGGCCGGTGATCTCGTCGGGGAAGGCCGGTGGTCCGCACCGCCCGATCACCAGCGTGCCCAGCGGACGGCCGCCCGCGATCAGCCGGTACGCCAGCGCGGAGCCGTCCGTGCCGTGCGGGCCGAGCGCCTCGCCGGGCCAGGGGTAGGGCTCGGGGCCGGACCGCAGTCCGTCCCGGGGGCACGGCGGGTCCTTCTCCAGGGCCCGGCGCAGTTCCTCGATGCGGTTCTCACTGCCGTGCCACACCCGTGCCAGCCGGGGCCCGGCCGTCCCGGTCACGGTCGACTCGTCCTCCAGCCACACCGCGCACCAGTCGGCGAGCCGGGGCACGAGCAGCTGCCCGGTGAGGGCGGCGACGAGGTTCTCGTCGAGTTGTCCGGCGAGCAGGTCGGAGGCCTCGGCGAGGAAGGACAGGGCGCCGCGGCCGAGCCATTCGCGGTCGCGTTCGGCGCGGTGGGGGTCCCCGCGCTCGAGTGCGGTGGACAGCGGGGGCGGGTCGAAGGCGAGGATGCCGGCGACCTCAAGACCGCGTTCCGTGGCGTAGGCCTCGCATTCCGCGGCGTAGGGCTCGGGTTCCTCGGCGGCCGGCCTGTCCTCGGCGGGCAGGCGCGCCCAGACCGTCTTGGCGCCGGTGCGGTAGGTGACGCCCCAGGCCTCGGCGAGGGTGGCGACCAGGCGCAGGCCGCGCCCGTACTCGGGGGGTTCGTGCGGCGTTTCGGTGCCGCCGCGGCGCGGGGCGCGGGAGGGGTGGTGGTCGCGGGCCTCGACGACGAGCGCGCCGGTCTCCTCCAGGCGGCAGGTCAGCTCGACGTCGGTGCCGGCGTGCACGACGGCGTTGGTGACGAGTTCGTTGACGACCACCATGGCGTCGTCGGCGAGCCGCTGGGAGGGCGCGAGGCCGAGGTCGGTCCACTCGGCGAGCGCCGCGCGCAGCAGTGCGCGGGCGGATCCGGGCGCGAGGGGGCTTCCGGAAAGCGTCGCGCATATCTCGGCGCGCTCCCCCGCGCCCCCGTGCGCGGGCACATCAGAGGGACGGGAAACGGTTTCCCGTTGCGTCGGTATGGCGCCCATGGCCGACTCCCCGAGCAGATCGGACGAACTTCAGACGAATGCGTCTCGGTGACAGCGGACAGAGTGACAGACTGACTGCGCCCATAAGCGCCGAGTTACCGAAGTGGGCCGCCATGAGTGAGAACACTGGCACGCGTGTGCTCGAAGACGGACAGAAAACGGCACAAGTCCGAGCACCCGAACTCCGTCCGTCCGAACTGGGTCCGCTGCTCGCCGCGATGACCGCCGCCCGGGACGGCGACTTCACGAAGGTACCGGAGACGGGTCACGGGATCGTCGCCGAACTCGTCGCGGTCTACAACCAGATCATGGACCGCGGTGTGCACTTCAACTCGGAAGTGCGGCGGGTGAAGCGGGAGTTGGTGCGGCACGGCCGACTCGACGAGCGGGTCTCGGCGAGCCCGGGGCAGGGTGCCTGGACATCCCGGGTGAACGACGTGAACCAGATCCTGGACGCCCTGGTGGCCCCGGCGGCCAACGCCACGCGCGTGCTGGACGCGGTGGCCGGGGGCGACCTGACCCAGCGGGTCGACCTGCACGACGGCAGCCGTCAGTTACGGGGTGATCTGCGGCGGCTCGGCCGGGCGGTGAACACGATGGTCGACCAGTTGTCCCTGTTCACCGGTGAGGTGACCCGGGTGGCGCGCGAGGTCGGCACCGAGGGCAGGCTCGGCGGGCGGGCGAAGGTGCGGGGGCTGTCGGGCAGTTGGCGGGACGTGACCGAGGCGGTCAACACGATGGCGGCCCGGCTGACCGCGCAGGTCCGCGACATCGCCCTGGTGACCACGGCGGTGGCGCGCGGCGATCTGACCCGGACGGTGACGGTGGAGGCGACCGGTGAGCTGCTGGAGCTGAAGCTCACCGTGAACACGATGGTGGACCAGCTGTCCGCCTTCGCCGACGAGGTCACCCGGGTCGCCCGCGAGGTCGGCACCGAGGGCCGGCTGGGCGGCCGGGCGCAGGTGCGGGGTGTGTCCGGGGTGTGGAAGGACCTCACCGACAACGTCAACTTCATGGCGTCGAACCTGACCTCGCAGGTCCGCAACATCGCCCAGGTCACCACGGCCGTCGCCAACGGCGACCTGAGCCAGAAGATCACGGTCGACGCGCAGGGCGAGATCCTGGAGCTGAAGTCGACGATCAACACGATGGTCGACCAGCTGTCCGCCTTCGCCGACGAGGTCACCCGCGTGGCACGCGAGGTCGGCACCGAGGGCAACCTGGGCGGGCGCGCGCAGGTGCGGGGTGTGTCGGGGGTGTGGAAGGACCTGACGGAGAACGTCAACTTCATGGCGGACAACCTCACTTCGCAGGTCCGCAACATCGCGCTGGTCTCGACCGCCGTCGCGCAGGGCGACCTCGGCAAGAAGATCACGGTCGAGGCGAAGGGCGAGATCCTGGAGCTGAAGTCGACGATCAACACGATGGTCGACCAGCTCTCCGCCTTCGCCGACGAGGTCACCCGGGTCGCCCGCGAGGTCGGCACCGAGGGCAACCTCGGTGGTCAGGCGCAGGTCAGGGGCGTCTCGGGGGTCTGGAAGGACCTCACCGACAACGTCAACTTCATGGCGCTGAACCTGACCTCCCAGGTGCGCAACATCGCCCAGGTGACCACCGCCGTCGCCAACGGGGACCTGTCGAAGAAGATCACCGTGGACGCGCGCGGCGAGATCCTGGAGCTGAAGGACACGGTCAACACGATGGTGGAGCAGCTGCGCGCGTTCGCCGACGAGGTGACCCGGGTGGCCCGCGAGGTGGGCACCGACGGCCGGCTGGGCGGCCGGGCCCAGGTGCTGGGCGTCCTGGGGGTCTGGCGGGACCTGACCGACAACGTCAACTACATGGCCGACAACCTCACCTCGCAGGTCCGCAACATCGCGCAGGTCACCACGGCCGTCGCCAACGGCGACCTGTCCAAGAAGATCGACGTGGACGCCCGCGGCGAGATCCTGGAGCTGAAGACCGCCATCAACACCATGGTCGACACTCTGTCCTCCTTCTCCTCCGAGGTCACCCGTGTGGCCCGGGAGGTCGGCAGCGACGGTCGGCTCGGCGGTCAGGCGCGGGTGGAGGGCGTGTACGGCACCTGGAAGCGCCTGACGACGAACGTGAACGAGCTGGCGTCGAACCTGACCACCCAGGTCCGCGCCATCGCCGAGGTCGCCTCCGCGGTGGCCCAGGGCGACATGTCGCGCTCGATCACCGTGGAGGCGCGCGGCGAGGTCGCCGAGCTGAAGGACAACATCAACCTGATGGTGGCCAACCTCCGTGAGACCACCCGGGCCAAGGACTGGCTGGAGTCCAACCTGGCCCGGCTGGCCGCGCTGATGCAGGGCCACCGGGACCTCATGGAGGTCGCCGACCTGATCCTGCGGGAGCTGACCCCGCTGGTGAACGCCCAGTACGGCGCGTTCTACCTGGCCAGCCCGGAGGAGGACCCGGCGGTCCGCAGTACCGTGCCGGCCAAGGGGCTGGCGTTCATCGCCGGGTACGGGTCGGCGGAGGGCGCGACCGTCGAGACCGGCGGTCTCCCGGTGCACGGCCTGGTCCGCCAGGCGGCCCGGGAGAAGAAGCGGATCCTGGTGGAGGAGGCGCCGCCGGACTACATCAAGATCAACAGTGGTCTGGGCGAGGCGGCCCCCACCACCATCGTCATCATCCCGATCCTGTTCGAGGACAAGCTCCTCGGCGTGATCGAACTCGCCTCCTTCTCCCGCTTCTCCGATGTGCACCTGGCGTTCTTCGACCAGTTCGTGAACACCATCGGCGTCGCCATCAACACGATCATCGCCAACTCCCGTACGGAGTCCCTGCTCGGTGAGTCACAGCGACTGGCGACGCAGCTCCAGGAGCGCTCCGACGAACTCCAGAAGCAGCAGGCGGAGCTGCGGCGCTCCAACGCGGAGCTGGAGGAGAAGGCCGCGCTGCTGGCGACGTCGTCGCAGTACAAGTCGGAGTTCCTCGCCAACATGTCGCACGAGCTGCGCACCCCGCTGAACTCGCTGCTGATCCTGGCCCGCCTGCTGTCCGACAACCCGGACGGCCACCTCTCCGACCAGGAGGTCCAGTTCGCGACGACGATCCACCGCTCCGGCTCGGACCTGCTCCAGCTGATCAACGACATCCTGGACCTGTCGAAGATCGAGGCGGGCCGCATGGACGTCCGCCCGAAGCGGCTGCCGCTGATCAAGCTGCTGGACTACGTCCACGCCACCTTCCGCCCGCTCACCATCGACCGGGGGCTCGCGTTCGAGGTCGCGGTCGGCGAGGCCGTACCCCGGGAGATGTACTCGGACGAGCAGCGCCTCCAGCAGATCCTGCGCAACCTGCTGTCCAACGCGATCAAGTTCACCGCGACGGGCCGGGTGGAGCTGCGGGTGAACCGGCTGCGGGACCCGGAACGCCAGTACGTCCGCGACAGCGACGAGGTGATCGCGTTCGCCGTCACCGACACCGGCATCGGGATCGCCCCGGAGAAACTCCCGGTGATCTTCGAGGCGTTCCAGCAGGCCGACGGCACCACGAACCGCAAGTACGGCGGCACGGGGCTCGGTCTGTCCATCAGCCGGGAGATCGCGGGCCTGCTCGGCGGCCGGATCGTCGCGGAGAGCGAACCCGGCAAGGGGTCCACCTTCACGTTGTACGTCCCCGTCGCCGGCCCCGGTCACACAGCGGCCGGCCCGGCGGGAGACGACCGGCCGCCGGAGCCCTCGGCGGAGCCGCTCGCGGCGGACGACTCCTGGCCCACGCCCGCCAAGCTGGAGGCGTGGCGGACGGGCCGCGCCGGGCAGGTGCTGCCCGGCAGGCGGGTGCTGATCGTCGACGACGACATCCGCAACGTCTTCGCGCTCACCCATGTCCTGGGCCGCGTCGGCATGCCCGTGCTGTACGCGGAGAACGGCCGGGAGGGCATCGAGACCCTCGAACGCGACCCGGACGTCGAACTGGTCCTGATGGACATCATGATGCCGGAGATGGACGGCTACGAGACGATCTCCGCCATCCGCCGCACCCCTCGCTGGGCCGGTCTGCCCATCGTGGCCCTGACCGCGAAGGCCATGCCGGGCGACCGGGAGAAGTCCATCGCGCGCGGCGCCAACGACTACGTGCCCAAGCCGGTGGACGTCGACCGGCTGCTCACGGTGGTCTGCGCGCTGCTGGACCCGGAGGGCAGCGCCGGCACCGGGGAGCCGACGGGTGGCTGAGACCGGGGTGAGGGAGCCGCGGCGGCCGGTGAACGGGGCGGCCGAACCGCCCCGTCGCTCCGCCGACGCTCCCCCACCGCTCGCTACGCCTCCCGCGACCCCGCGTACATCTCGTCGATGAGGTGCTTGTACTCCCGCTCCACCACCGGCCGCTTCAGCTTCAGGCTCGGGGTGATCTCGCCGTGTTCGACGTCGAGGTCGCGCGGCAGGAGGCGGAACTTCTTGATGGTCTGCCAGCGCTGGAGGCCCTCGTTGAGCTGCTTGACGTAGCCCTCCACCATCGCGACCGTCGCCGGCGCGGCGACGACCTCGGCGTACGACTTGCCCCCCAGCCCGTTCTCCTCGGCCCACTGAAGGATCGACGGCTCGTCGAGGGCGATGAGGGCGGTGCAGAAGTTCCGGTCGGCGCCGTGCACGAGGATGTTGGAGACGTACGGGCACACGCCCTTGAACTGGCCCTCGACCTCGGCGGGCGCGATGTACTTGCCGCCCGAGGTTTTGATCAGGTCCTTCTTGCGGTCGGTGATGCGCAGATAGCCGTCGGGCGACAGCTCGCCGATGTCGCCCGTGTGGAACCAGCCGTCCGACTCCAGGACCTCGGCGGTCTTCTCGGGGAGCTGGTGGTAGCCCTGCATGATGCCCGGGCCGCGCAGCAGGATCTCCCCGTCCTCGGCGATGCGCACCTCGGTACCGGGCAGCGGCTTGCCGACCGTGCCGGTGCGGTAGGCCTCGCCGGGGTTGACGAAGGAGGCGGCCGAGGACTCGGTGAGGCCGTAGCCCTCCAGGATGTGGATGCCGGCGCCGGCGAAGAAGTAGCCGATCTCGGGGGCCAGGGCGGCCGAGCCGGACACACACGCCCGCAGCCTGCCGCCGAAGGCCTCGCGGATCTTGGCGAAGACGAGCGCGTCGGCGGCCTTGTGCTTGGCGCCGAGACCGAAGGGCACGGAGTGGGTGCCGGTACGGCGGAAGTTGTCCTGCGAGACCTTGGCGTACTCGCGGGAGACCTGGGCGGCCCACTGGAAGATCTTGTACTTGGCGGCTCCGCCGGCGCGGGCCTTGGCGGCGACGCCGTTGTAGACCTTCTCGAAGATGCGCGGCACGGCCGCCATGTAGGTCGGCTGCACCACCGGCAGGTTCTCGATGATCTTGTCGACGCGGCCGTCGACGGCCGTGACGTGCCCGACCTCGATCTGCCCGGAGGTGAGCACCTTGCCGAAGACGTGCGCGAGCGGCAGCCACAGGTACTGCACGTCCTCGGCGCTGATCAGCCCGGTCGCGGAGATCGCCTTCGCCATGTACGACCAGTTGTCGTGCGGGAGGCGGACACCCTTGGGGCGGCCGGTGGTGCCGGAGGTGTAGATCAGCGTCGCCAGCTGGTCCTTGGTGATGGCGCCGACCCGCTCCTTGATCAGCTCGGGGTGCTTCTCCAGGTACGCGGCACCGCGCTGCTCGAGTTCGGCGAGGGTGAGCACCCAGTCGCCGCTCTCCACACCGGCCGGGTCGATGACGACCACGTGGTGCAGCTCGGGCAGCTCGGAGCGCTTCTCGACCGCCTTGGCGAGCTGGTCGGCGTTCTCCGCGATCAGCACCCGGCTCTCGGAGTCGGAGAGGATGAAGGCCGACTCGTCGGCGTTGGTCTGCGGGTAGATGGTGGTCGTGGCCGCACCGGCGCACAGGATGCCCAGGTCGGCGAGGATCCACTCGACCCGGGTCGAGGAGGCCAGCGCCACCCGCTGCTCCGGCTGCACGCCCAGCTCGATCAGACCGGCCGCGATCGCGTGGACGCGCTCGGCGGTCTGTCCCCAGCTCAGCGACTTCCAGTCGTCGGGGCCCTGGCCCGAGGCCGGCGGCACGGGGTAGCGGTACGCCTCGGCGTCCGGTGTGGCGTCGACGCGCTCCAGGAAGAGGGCCGCGACGGACGGCGGACGGTTCTCGATCTGTGTCTGTGTGTCGCTCACGACATCCTCCGGGGCCCGCGGCGGTGCGGCTGTCAGTTGCGGCTTGGGTGACTCACGGCAGTGGTTCGGCCACTTGTTTAACTCGTGAGTAACTATCGAGCAGGGATCAGAGTAAAGCGCTACGGGCCGACGCGTAAGGGGCGGCGGCATGTCATTTCATACAGAGGGTCATACAGAGAGCGACGCCACGCACGCGTAGGGGCCCGCCGCACTTTCGCACGACGAGCCCCTGTTGCACCCGGTTTGCGGACGCCACCTCTTATTACCGGTGGTTACTTCTTGCCCTTGGCCGACCCCGCGCTGTCATCGCTGGAGAGGACCGCGATGAAGGCCTCCTGCGGAACCTCCACGGAACCCACCATCTTCATCCGCTTCTTGCCTTCCTTCTGCTTCTCCAGCAGCTTCCGCTTGCGGGAGATGTCACCGCCGTAGCACTTGGCGAGGACGTCCTTGCGGATGGCGCGGATGGTCTCGCGGGCGATGACCCGCGATCCGATGGCGGCCTGGACGGGGACCTCGAAGGCCTGCCGCGGGATCAGCTCCTTGAGCTTGGCCACGAGCCGCACGCCGTAGGCGTACGCCTGGTCACGGTGCGTGATCGCGGAGAAGGCGTCCACCTTGTCGCCGTGCAGCAGGATGTCGACCTTGACAAGTGAGCTGCTCTGTTCCCCGGTGGGCTCGTAGTCGAGGGAGGCGTAGCCGCGCGTCTTGGACTTCAGCTGGTCGAAGAAGTCGAAGACGATCTCGGCGAGCGGCAGCGTGTAGCGGATCTCGACCCGGTCCTCGGAGAGGTAGTCCATGCCGAGGAGGGTGCCGCGCCGGGTCTGGCACAGCTCCATGATCGACCCGATGAACTCGCTCGGCGCCAGGATGGTGGCGCGCACGACCGGCTCGTACACCTCGCCGATCTTCCCCTCGGGGAACTCGCTCGGGTTGGTGACGGTGTGCTCGCTGCCGTCCTCCATGAGCACGCGGTAGACGACGTTCGGCGCGGTGGCGATCAGGTCGAGGCCGAACTCGCGCTCCAGGCGCTCGCGGATCACGTCGAGGTGCAGCAGGCCCAGGAAGCCGACGCGGAAACCGAAGCCGAGGGCGGCGGAGGTCTCCGGCTCGTAGACCAGCGCGGCGTCGTTGAGCTGGAGCTTGTCGAGGGCCTCGCGCAGCTCGGGGTAGTCGGAGCCGTCCAGCGGATACAGGCCGGAGAAGACCATCGGCTTGGGGTCCTTGTAGCCGCCGAGCGGCTCCGTGGCGCCCTTGGCCTGGCTGGTGACGGTGTCACCGACCTTGGACTGGCGGACGTCCTTCACACCGGTGATCAGATAGCCCACCTCGCCGACGCCGAGGCCGTCCGCCGGGAGCATCTCGGGCGAGTTGGTGCCGATCTCCAGCAGCTCGTGGGTGGCGCCGGTGGACATCATCCTGATGCGCTCGCGCTTGTTGAGCTGTCCGTCGATGACTCGTACGTAGGTCACGACGCCGCGGTAGGAGTCGTAGACGGAGTCGAAGATCATGGCGCGCGCGGGGGCGTCCTTGACGCCGACCGGGGCGGGGATCTCGGCGACGACCTTGTCGAGCAGCGCCTCCACGCCGAGGCCGGTCTTGGCGGAGACCTTGAGCACGTCGTCCGGGTCGCAGCCGACGAGGTTGGCGAGCTCCTCGGCGAACTTCTCCGGCTGGGCGGCCGGCAGGTCGATCTTGTTGAGCACCGGGATGATGGTGAGGTCGTTCTCCATCGCCAGGTACAGGTTGGCGAGGGTCTGCGCCTCGATGCCCTGGGCGGCGTCCACGAGGAGGATGGTCCCCTCGCAGGCGGCGAGCGACCGCGAGACCTCGTAGGTGAAGTCGACGTGCCCCGGCGTGTCGATCATGTTGAGGATGTGCGTGTTGCCGGGGTCGTGGGTGGGAGCCCACGGCAGGCGCACCGCCTGGGACTTGATCGTGATACCGCGCTCACGCTCGATGTCCATCCGGTCGAGGTACTGAGCACGCATCTGCCGCTGCTCGACCACACCGGTCAGCTGGAGCATCCGGTCGGCGAGCGTGGACTTGCCGTGGTCGATGTGCGCGATGATGCAGAAATTGCGGATCAGCGCCGGGTCGGTACGGCTCGGCTCGGGCACATGGTTAGGGGTCGCGGGCACGCAGGGTCCTGTCTCTTGAGGCGCCTTATGCCTCGGGTCGGATCGATACGTAGTCTCCATGGTCCCACGGGTGGGGACCGGCGACGGGTTTGGGCCACTCGATGGGCCGCTGGTAGGCTGGGTGGCTGTGTCTCATGCCCTCTCTGCGTGAGGCACGACCCAAGAAATCACCGGTACGGGACCCGTGCGGCCCCGTGCCAGAACCTGAGAAGGCTCATTCGTGGCGAACATCAAGTCCCAGATCAAGCGGATCAAGACCAACGAGAAGGCCCGGCTGCGCAACAAGGCCGTCAAGTCCTCCCTGAAGACCGCGATCCGCAAGGCCCGTGAGGCCGCTGCCGCGGGTGACGTCGAGAAGGCCACCGAGTACCAGCGCGCTGCCGCGCGTCAGCTCGACAAGGCCGTCTCGAAGGGCGTCATCCACAAGAACCAGGCCGCCAACAAGAAGTCGGCGCTGGCCAACAAGGTCGCGTCCCTCAAGGGCTGAACCCCTTCTTTGATCTGATCGCCGGAAGGACCCAGAGCGGGCCCTCTCTCATCCGCTCCCGACCGGCACCCCAGGATCCGCGCGCGGCCTGCGTTCGCCACGCGGGCGCGGATCCGCCAGTCCGAACCGAAGGCCCCGGCCTCCGCCCTTCCCCAGGGCGGGTGCCGGGGCCTTCGGCGTGACCCGCCCGGCGCCGCCGTCCTACGCCCGTCCTCTGGACCGCGCCGCCCGTGCGACGGTGACGACCGCCTTCTCCAGGGCGTACTCGGGATCGTCCCCGCCGCCCTTCACACCCGCGTCCGCCTCGGCCACCGCCCGCATGGCGACGGCCACCCCGTCCGGCGTCCACCCGCGCATCTGCTGCCGCACCCGGTCGATCTTCCAGGGCGGCATGCCCAGCTCCCGGGCGAGGTCGGCGGGGCGGCCACCGCGCGCCGACGACAGCTTCCCGATGGCCCGTACGCCCTGCGCCAGGGCGCTGGTGATCAGCACCGGCGCCACCCCGGTCGCCAGCGACCATCTGAGCGCCTCCAGGGCCTCCGCCGTGCGCCCCTCGACCGCCCGGTCCGCGACCGTGAAGCTGGAGGCCTCCGCCCGCCCGGTGTAGTACCGCCCGACGACGGCCTCGTCGATCGTCCCCTCCACGTCGGCGACCAGCTGCGACACCGCCGACGCCAGCTCCCGCAGATCGCTCCCGATGGCGTCCACCAGCGCCTGGCACGCCTCGGGCGTGGCCGACCGGCCGAACCCGCGGAACTCCCCGCGCACGAACGCCAGCCGGTCCGCCGGCTTGGTCATCTTCGGGCACGCCACCTCGCGCGCCCCCGCCTTGCGCGCGGCGTCGAGCAGTCCCTTGCCCTTCGCGCCGCCCGCGTGCAGCAGCACGAGGGTGATCTCCTCCGCGGGCGATCCGAGATAGGCCTTCACGTCCTTGACCGTGTCGGCCGACAGGTCCTGCGCGTTGCGAACGACCACCACCTTGCGCTCCGCGAAGAGCGACGGGCTGGTCAGCTCGGCGAGCGTGCCGGGCTGCAACTGGTCCGGGTTCAGGTCCCGCACGTCCGTGTCGGCGTCGGCGGCCCTGGCGGCGGCCACCACCTCCTGCACGGCACGGTCGAGCAGGAGGTCCTCCTGGCCCACGGCAAGCGTCACCGGGGCGAGAGGGTCGTCATTCGCAGTCTTCCTGGCCATCGGGACAAGCATCCCACGCACCACTGACAAATCCGCGGCTCCTGCCCCGCGGCCTACGGCTCCTCGCGCCAGCCGTCCCACTCGCCGGCCAGCGCGTCCAGGTCCTCCGCGGCCAGCCGCTGCTCCTCGTCCCGCAGGACGAGGAGCCACTGCGCGTCCTCGGCGTCGTCCTCACCGGCCAGCGCGTCCCGCACCAGCTGCGGCTCCTCCTTGACTCCGAACCGCTCCCCGAGCGCCTCCGCCACCTCTTCCGCGGCATCCCGGTCGGGCAGCACCAGCACATGTCTCACATCACTCACGGCGTCATTCTCCGCGACCCGCCTCCGGCGCCTGCACGGCGGGCACTCCGGGCACTCCCACGGTCGGCACGGTGGCCCGCTCGATCCCGAACCGCTCCCGGTACACCGCGAGCACCTCCTCGTCCGAGTCCAGTTCCCGCACCTCTCGCGTCCCGTCGGGGGCCGTCACCGTCCAGCTGCGACCGCTCAGGGTGATCCGCCCTCCGTCGTCCGTGATCCGTGAGCACACCAGGGACCGTGTGAAGTGCGACCGCGGCGAGGTGCTGTGCCACCAGGCGCCGGCGGCGAAGTCTCCGAGCGCCCGGGGCCGGGTCTCCAGGCGGTACTGGGGTGTGCCGTCCCGCTCGACGTCCAGGTCCGTGGCCGCGTCCGGGCCGGCCACCGCGATCCGGAAGGTCCCGCCCGGGTCCGGCTGCTCACCCCGCTCCCCCAGCGCCAGCGGATAGTGGCTGTGCGCCCCGAACCCGACGTCGGCGAGCCATTCACCGCCGTCCACCGTCCGCACCCGCAGCGCCAGATGGTCGTACGGGATGCCCAGCCGGCCCTCGTCCCCGTACACCCGCCCCGCGAGCAGGTCGACGTCGAAGCCGAGCGCGGTGAGCAACGCTCCGAAGGCACCGTTCAGTTCGTAGCAGAACCCGCCCCGCCGCGCGCCCACCAGCTTGTCCACGAGCCGTGTCTCCTCCAGCACGATCTCCTCTCCGAGGTGCACGGACAGGTTCTCGAAGGGCACGGTCCGAAGATGGGCGAGATGCAGTTCGCGCAGTGCTTCGGCGGTGGGCCGCGCCGGGTGCGCGACCCCGAGGCGGCGGAGGTAGGCGTCGGCCTGTGCGGAGTTCATGCCCTCAGTCTCTCGCCACCCGCACCTCCCCGTCCGCCCCGCCTCTCCCCACGACCGCCAGCGCCCCGTCCCGGTCGGTGCGCAGCACCACCGCGCCCTCGTCCCGCAACGCCTGTACCGTGCCGGGCGCCGGGTGGCCGTAGGGGTTGTCCGCGCCGCAGGAGATGAGCGCGACGCGCGGCGCCACCAGGCGTATCAGGTCCGGGTCCTGGTAGGCCGAGCCGTGGTGGGCGACCTTGAGGACGTCGACGCGGCCCAGCCCGGCCACCGCGGGAGATCTCAACAGTGCCTGCTGGGACGGCGGTTCGAGGTCCCCGAGCAGCAGCAGCCGCAGCCCGGCCGACCGGACGAGCAGCGCCACGCTGGCGTCGTTGGGCCCGTCCGGTTCCCAGGCGGCCGGGCGGGGCGGCGGCCAGAGGACCTGCCAGGCCAGCGGTCCCGTCCGCCGCTGCTCCCCGGCGAGCGCGTGGGTGAGGGGGATGTTCCGTCCGGCCGCCTGCCTCCGTACGAACTCGGCCTGGTCGGCGGGCTCTTCATAGCCCGTCGTCTCGATCCCGCCGACCACTCGCCCGCGCAGCACACCGGGAAGCCCCGCGACGTGGTCGGCGTGGAAGTGCGTCAGCACGACCAGGGGGATCCGGGTGATGCCCAGCTCCCGCAGACAGTGGTCCACCAGCGCCGGATCGGGACCCGCGTCCACCACCACCCCGGTGCCGCCGCCCGCCGCGAGCACCGTCGCGTCGCCCTGCCCGACATCGCACATCGCCAGCCGCCAGCCGGGGGGTGGCCAGCCGGTGATCACCCTGGTCAGTGGCGCCGGGCGCACCACGGCGAGCAGGAGCAGCAGCCCGCAGACACCGCACCACCACGGGTGCCGCACCAGCCGCCGCCCGAGGAGCAGCACGGCCACGGTGGCGACGGCGAGCAGCAGCGCCCCGGCCCAGCTGCCCGGCCAGCCGACTCCCCCACCGGGGAGCCCGGCTCCGACTCGGGCCACGCCCGCGATCCATCCGGCCGGCCAACCCGCGAGCCAGGCCAGCGCCTTGGCCACGGGCATCGCCACCGGCGCGGTCGCCAGCGCCGCGAAGCCCAGGACCGTGGCCGGGGCGACCGCGAACTCCGCGAGCAGATTGCACGGCACCGCCACGAGGCTCACCCGCGCCGACAGCACGGCGACGACCGGCGCGCACACAACCTGGGCGGCGGCAGCGGCGGCCAGGGCCTCGGCGAGCCGCGGCGGCACCCGGCGTCGCAGCAGTGCCGCGCCGAAGCGGGGCGCGAGCGTCAGCAGGGCGCCGGTGGCCAGCACCGAGAGCAGGAAGCCGTAGCTGCGGGCCAGCCATGGGTCGTACAGGACCAGCAGCAGCACGGCCGTCGCCAGCGCTGGGACCAGCGATCTGCGGCGTCCCGTGGCCAGGGCGAGCAGGGCGACGGCTCCGCAGGCCGCGGCCCGCAGCACGCTCGGGTCGGGCCGGCACACGACGACGAAGCCGAGCGTGAGCGCCGCCGCGAGCAGTGCGGTGGCCCGCAGGGAAAGGCCGAGGCGTGGCGCCGCTCCCCGGCGTTCGGCGCGCTGGGCCAGCCCGGGCGGCCCGATGAGCAGGGCGAGCAGGATGGTCAGGTTGCTGCCGGAGACCGCGAGGGTGTGCGCCAGGTCCGTCGCCTTGAAGGCCTCGTCCAGCTCCGGCGTGATCCGTGAGGTGTCCCCGACGACCAGCCCGGGCAGCAGCGCCCGTGCGTCGCCCGGCAGCCCGTCGGTCGCTTCACGCAGCCCGGCCCGCAGTCGCCCCGCCAGGCGTTGCGGCGCGTTCGGCCTCCCCACGACCTCGGGTACCTGCCCGTCCCGCACCCGCAGCACGGCCGCGCTCCGCTCACCGGCGGCCGGCTCCGGTGCCAGTCGCCCGTTGACGCGGAGCCGCGTCGAGGGCAGGAGGCCGAGCCAGGCCGCCTGCGTTCCCGTCGCACGTTCCTCGGGAACTCCGCGCGGGCTCGGCTTGCCCGCGTCGACGACCACCAGCACGGGGGTCCGGGTCGCCGTCACCGTCCCGTCGGTCTCCTCGACGCGCCGGACCTCCGCCCGGACCAGCACCGCGACCGGGGCCGCGTGGTCGCCCGTGACCCGGGGTCTGCTGAGCCAGGGGTCGGAGCCGACCTCGACCTCGGCGGTCACCGTGGCATGCTGCCTGGCCAGTGCGGGCACGGGCCCGCGTCGCACGTCCGCCCCGTGCAGTCCGGCGGAGGCGGCGGACGCGGCGATGCAGAGGAGTGCCGCGGCGACCGTGGCGCGCGGCCGGGCGATCGAGGGGGGCGGGGCTTGTGTCCACCGCCCGTACAGCAGGATCACCGCCGCGATCAGGCAACCGGTCACCAGGCCGGCGGTCCAGCCCGGCGGGATGTCCAGCGTGAGCGCCGCCGTCCCCCAGGCCGCGAGCGCGGGCGGGACCAGGCGCAGGTCCGTCGGTGCCTCCTGCCGGGGGTGCGCGGCGCCCAGTCGCTTGCCCGAGGCGGCGTGCACGGTCCGGCGGGCGGCGGGGTGCTCGGGGTGGCCGGCGACGGACGGCGGGGTCTCGCACGGCAGCGGGGTTTCGCGCGGTAACGGGGCCTCGCGCGGCACCTGGGAGGGCGGGAGCGTGCCGGGGTGCGTCGGCCGGTCGGGTGCCCGGCTCATGGCCGCACCAGGTTCCGCAGGTCGGTGAAGCGCCGGTCGCCGATGCCGTTGACCTGGCGCAGTTCGTCGACCGAGCGGAAGCCGCCGTGCCGGGTGCGGTAGTCGATGATGTGCTGGGCGAGCACCGGGCCGACGCCGGGCAGGGTGTCGAGCTGGTCGGCGGTGGCGGTGTTCAGGGAGACCGGTGCGGTGGGTCCGGCTCCCGCTGCCGTGCCCACCGCGCCGGAGCCCGTCCCGGTGCCCGGTGCGGGACCTGGTGCGGCACCCGGTGCCTGTGCTGGGCCGCCCACGACGATCTGTTCGCCGTCCACGAGGAAGCGGGCCCGGTTGAGCCCCTCGGTGCTGGTGCCCGGGCGCACCCCGCCCGCCGCGCGCAGCGCGTCGGCGACCCGTGAGCCGGCCGGCAGGCGGTGGATCCCGGGGTCGCGGACCTTGCCGCTGACGTCCACCACGATCTCGGTGCCGGTGCCGGTGCCGGTACCGGTGGCAGCGCCGGTGGTGCTGCCGGGGGCGATCCGTGTGTCCCGCGCGTGCCCGCCGTTCTCCTCCGGTTCCGTCTCCTTCCGGTGCGCGTACGGGGCCTCGGCCCGCACCACCTGCGGTGCGCTGACGGACTCGGTGCGGCCGGCCCAGAAGTGCTGCACGGCGAAGACCGCGGCGACGGCCAGCGGCACCGTGAGCGCGATCACGCCCCGCCGCTGGAGACCGCATCGCGCCTGCCACCACACCGGCATCCGCTCCCGCAGCGCGAGCCCGGCCCGCTCCCGCCAGTCGGAGTTCACCGACTCGTCGTCAGAGCCGGTCTCCACGGCGGCCGTGGACGCGGCGACCGCCGCGGAGCTCATCCCCGGCGCCGGGCCCGTCCCGCTCGTCGTACCCGCTCGCGGCTGCCCCGGTGGGGGTCCGTGTCCCGACTCCTGTGGCGAGTGGGCGCTTTCGGCGAAGAGCAGCTCCGCTCGGCGGCGCAGTTCCTCCGCGGGCGCGTGATGGCGGTGCCGGGCGGGGCGGCGAGCGGGCGGACGGCGGTGCCGGATGCGGCCGTCGGAAGCGGGGGCGCGGCCGGGGCCGCTGGTCGCGGGCGCTGTGCGCGAGCGTGATCGAAGTGCCATGCGACGAGGATCCGACATCCCGTCACTTCGCGATGATCTTGCTCGACTTCCGTGGAGGACGGGCCGGTTGTGGAAAACCGCGCCACCCGTACGAGCGCCGCGGCTGACAGCGGGTCAGCGCGGCGAGACCACGGCTCCCAGCAGCCCCGGGCCGGTGTGCGCCCCGATCACCGCGCCGATCTCGCTCACGTGCAGGTCGGCCAGCCCCGGTACACGTGCCCGGAGTCGGTCCGCGAGGGCCGCGGCGCGGTCGGGGGCGGCGAGGTGGTGCACGGCGATGTCGACCTCGGCGCTGCCCGCCCGTTCGGCCGCGATCTCCTCGAGGCGGGCGATCGCCTTCGACGCCGTCCGTACCTTCTCGAGGAGTTCGATGCGGCCGCCGTCCAGTTCCAGCAACGGCTTGACGGCGAGCGCGGAGCCCAGCAGGGCCTGCGCGGCGCCGATCCGGCCGCCCCGGCGCAGATAGTCGAGCGTGTCGACGTAGAAGTAGGCGGAGGTGCCCGCGGCCCGTTTCTCCGCCGCGGTGACGGCCTCGTCCACGGTGCCACCCGCCTCCGCCGCCTCGGCCGCGGCGAGGGCGCAGAAACCGAGCGCCATCGCGACCATGCCGGTGTCCACCACGCGCACCGGCACCGGCGCCTGGCGTGCCGCGACGACCGCGGCGTCGTACGTGCCCGACAGTTCGGCGGAGAGGTGGAGGGAGACGATGCCGGTCGCGCCGGACTCGGCGACCTTGCGGTAGGTCTCCGCGAACACCTGGGGGCTGGGGCGCGAGGTGGTGACGGGGCGCCGTTTCTGGAGGGCTTGGGCCAGGGAGCGGGTGGAGATGTCGGTGCCCTCTTCGAGCGCCTGGTCGCCGAGGACCACGGTCAGGGGCACCGCGGTGATGCCGTGGCGCTCCATCGTCCGCTGCGGCAGGTAGGCCGTTGAATCGGTGACGATAGCGACATGGCGGGACATGACCTGGAGGTTACCTGGCGTAGCGCCCGTGCGGCAGCCCGGCCCCGGTGACCTGGGCCGGGGCCGGCCGGATCAAGTCGTGCTCTCCGGGCGGGTCTTCTTCTGCCAGGCGTACGGCAGGCGCCGGCCGGGAGGGGTGAGGGCCGGCCGGGCCGGTTCTTCGGCGGCGTCGGGCCGAGGGGGGTCCGGCCAGGTCTGCTGTGCGGTGCGGTCGTCGTCGGCCGGGGCGTCGGGCCATGGCTGCGGCGCCGTCGGGGGCTCCGTGTGCGTCCAGTGCCGCAGCGCGCCGGTCTCGACGTCGATCTGGGCGCTCAGTGTGTCGAGGTCGTCCCCGGCGAAGCGGTGGGCTCGGTCGCGGGCGGCCCAGCGCAGGGAGTCGGCGGACCGGGTGATGCGCTCGGTGCGGGCGCGCAGCTCGGGCAGCCGCTCGGCGAGCGTGGCACGGTCGGGCTCGGACTCCAGGCGCCTGAGCTCGTCGTCCAGTTCGTGCCCGTGTGCGCTGAGCCGCTCGAAGAGGCCGAGGGATTCCCGCAGCGACTCGTCCTCGGCGGCACCGGCCTGCAACGCGTCCCGGGTGGCGCGCATCGAGGTGCGCAGGCTCAGCCGGAGCTGCGCCATCTCGCCGGCCGGGCCGGGCTGGACGACGGACTTGGCGCGCAGCGTGTGGTCCTCGACCGCACGGCGGGCCTGGGTGATCGTACGGTCGACACCGCGCCTGGCGGCGCCGATCACCTTGACCGTGGCGTAGGCGCCGAGGACGACGAACAGCAGGAAGAGCAGGGCGAAGACTGCGATGACGGCTTCCACGGCGCTCCTCCTCCGGCTTCGCGCGGCGCGCACCGCGCTGCTCTCCACGGTAAACGCTGCGGGCAGGCCCAGGGTTCCGGAAGAACCCCGAACCTGCCCGTAGGGGACTACCCCGAGCGTTACGCCGGAACGATGTTCACCAGCTTCGGGGCCCGCACGATGACCTTGCGGATCCCGGCACCGTCGAGCGCGGCGACGACCTTCTCGTCGGCCAGCGCCGCCTTCTCCAGCTCCTCCTCGGAGATGGACGGCGGCACCTCCAGGCGGGCCTTGACCTTGCCCTTGATCTGCACGACGCAGGTCACGGTCTCGTCGACGACGTACCGCGGGTCGGCGACCGGGAAGTCCTGGTGGACGACGGAGTCGGTGTGGCCCAGGCGGCGCCACAGCTCCTCGGCGACGTGCGGGGCCAGCGGCGCGACCAGCAGCACCAGCGGGTCCGCGACCGAGCGGGGCACGGCCCCGCCCGCCTTGGTCAGGTGGTTGTTCAGCTCGGTGATCTTGGCGATGGCGGTGTTGAAGCGCAGGCCCTCCAGGTCCTGGCGCACGCCGTCGATCGCCTTGTGCAGGGCACGCAGCGTCTCCTCGTCGGGCTCGGCGTCGGTGACGGTGACCTCACCGTCGGCCTCGTCGACGATGTTGCGCCACAGCCGCTGGAGCAGCCGGAACTGGCCGACCACCGCGCGCGTGTCCCACGGCCGGGAGACGTCCAGCGGGCCCATCGCCATCTCGTACAGGCGCAGCGTGTCGGCGCCGTACTCGGCGCAGATCTCGTCCGGAGTGACCGCGTTCTTCAGGGACTTGCCCATCTTGCCCAGCAGCCGGGAGACCTTCTCGCCCTGGTAGTAGTACGCGCCGTCGCGCTCCTCCACCTCGGCGGCCGGCACGGCGATGCCCCGGCTGTCGCGGTAGACGTAGGCCTGGATCATGCCTTGGTTGAACAGCTTGTGGAACGGCTCCGCGGAGGAGACGTGACCCAGGTCGTACAGGACCTTCGACCAGAAGCGGGCGTACAGCAGGTGCAGCACGGCGTGCTCGGCGCCGCCGACGTACAGGTCGACGCCGCCGTGCGGCGTGCCCTCGCGCGGGCCCATCCAGTACTGCTCGATCTCGGGGTCGACCAGCTGGTGATCGTTGTGCGGGTCCAGGTAGCGCAGCTCGTACCAGCAGGAACCGGCCCAGTTGGGCATGGTGTTGGTCTCGCGCCGGTACTTCTTCGGTCCGTCGCCCAGGTCCAGGGTGACGTTGACCCATTCCTCGTTGCGCGACAGCGGCGTCTCGGGCTGGGTGTCGGCGTCGTCCGGGTCGAAGGTGCGCGGGCTGTAGTCCTCGACCTCGGGCAGCTCCAGCGGCAGCATCGACTCGGGCAGGGCGTGCGCGATGCCGTCCTCGTCGTAGACGATCGGGAAGGGCTCGCCCCAGTAGCGCTGGCGGCTGAACAGCCAGTCGCGCAGTCGGAAGTTGACGGTGCCCTCGCCGGTGCCCTTGCGCTCCAGCCACTCGGTGACGCGTGCCTTGGCGTCGACGACGTCCAGGCCGTCCAGCGAGACCTCGTCGTTCGACGAGTTGATGATCTTCGCGTCGTACGACGCGAAGGCGTTCTCCCAGGTCGAGGTGTCGGTGCCGCGGCCGTCGGTCGGCTCGACGATGCAGTGGATCGGCAGCTCGAAGGCGCGCGCGAACTCGAAGTCGCGCTGGTCGCCCGCCGGGACGGCCATGATCGCGCCGGTGCCGTAGCCCATCAGGACGTAGTCGGCGATGAAGACGGGGACCTTCTGGCCGTTGACCGGGTTGGTGGCGTACGCGCCGATGAAGACGCCGGTCTTGTCCTTGGCCTCGGCCTGGCGCTCGACGTCGGACTTGGCGGCGGCCTGCGCGCGGTACGCGGCGACGGCCTCGGCCGGGGTCGCGTGGCCGCCGGTCCACACCTGGTGGGTGCCCTCGGGCCAGGCGGCCGGGGTGAACTTCTCGACCAGCGGGTGCTCGGGGGCCAGCACCATGTAGGTCGCGCCGAACAGCGTGTCCGGGCGCGTGGTGAAGACCGTGATGTTCTCGCCGTCGATCGGGAAGTCGACCCGGGCGCCCTCGGACCGGCCGATCCAGTTGCGCTGCTGGAGCTTGATGGCCTCGGGCCAGTCCAGCTCCTCCAGGTCCTCCAGCAGCCGGTCGGCGTAGGCGGTGATCCGCATGTTCCACTGGCGCAGCTTGGCCTTGAAGACCGGGTAGTTGCCGCGCTCGGAGCGGCCGTCGGCGGTGACCTCCTCGTTGGCCAGCACGGTGCCCAGGCCGGGGCACCAGTTGACGGGCGCGTCCGAGGCGTAGGCCAGGCGGAACTCGCCCAGGACGTCGGCGCGCTCCGCGGCGGTCAGCCGGTCCCAGGAGCGCCCGCCGGGCACCGCGCGCTCACCGGACTCGAACTGGGCGATCAGCTGGGCGATCGGGCGGGCCTTCCTGGCCTCGTCGTCGTACCAGGAGTTGAAGATCTGCAGGAAGATCCACTGGGTCCACTTGTAGTAGTCCGGGTCGATCGTGGCGAACGACCGGCGCTTGTCGTGGCCCAGGCCCAGCCGGCGCAGCTGGGACTTCATGTTCTCCATGTTGGCCTCGGTGGACACGCGCGGGTGCGTGCCGGTCTGCACGGCGTACTGCTCGGCGGGCAGACCGAAGGCGTCGAAGCCCAGGGTGTGCAGCACGTTGTGGCCGGTCATCCGCTGGAAGCGGGCGTATACATCGGTGGCGATGTATCCCAGGGGGTGGCCGACGTGCAGGCCCGCACCGGAGGGGTACGGGAACATGTCCATGATGAACTTCTTGGGCCGTGCGACCACCTCGAGGTCGCCGGCCAGGTCACCCTTGGGGTTCGGCGCCGCGTACGTGCCGTCGGCGTCCCAGAAGTCCTGCCAGCGTGCCTCGATCTCGGCCGCCAGGGCTGCCGTGTAGCGGTGCGGCGCGGCCTCCGCCGACACGGCACCGGCGGCAGCGGCGGCAGCGGGGTTCGTCTCGCTCATGATCCTCAAAGCTCCATCGATCGTCTCTGCCTGCGGCTGTGACATTCAAAGAAACGAAAAATCCCCTCACACAGGAGGGGACGCCGCGCCGATGCCGACCACCCGGCTCTCGCCGCCGGTCGGGACTGATCAGCGCGGCCCGCTAAGCAGAAGGCGTACGGCACGCATGGCGTTAGGGTACCGCAGGCTCTGAGCAAGCCGCGACGCGCTTGCGTATGCATAGGTGACAACGACAGCCACTGGACCAAGGTCAAGGATTACTTCGCGTAACACCCACTAAGGGACATCACAACGGCCGGATAGTCCTTTGATAACAACGCAATAACTCAAACCTCGTACTGATCGGTATGGCGCCATTTACAGTTCGGCAGCGGGACCGCTTTCCCGAACCGCTCGGAGTTGCCCCCATGAACCCTCGTGTTAGTACCAGCTCGCTCCCCAAACCAGGCCGGTCGGCCTACGGGGTGGCGACGGCTGTCGTCCTGCTGCTCATACCCGTCGTGGTGCTCTTCGGAGGGCACTGGTTGCAGGACTTCCTGAACTTCGGCGCGGGCGTCCTGTCGCTCGTGAGCCTCACCTCCTCGGTGATCTGGGGTCTGGTGACCCAGGACCGGATCTTCCTGAACACCCGCCAGCGGATCGTCTCCCAGGCCATCCACCGGGTGCTCGCCATCGCCTCGATCGCGTTCCTCCTGGTGCACGTCACCATCAAGCTGGCGCTGGCGCACACCGTCCTGATCGCCGCCCTGATCCCCTTCGGCACGGGCGTGACGGGCAGCGCCGGGCTGATCGGCCTCGGTTCCCTGGCCGGCCTGCTCATGATCTTCGTGGGCATCACCGGCGCGCTGCGCAACCAGTTCGCCGCCCCCGCGCCGGTCGCGGCACGCTGGCGCGCCATGCACATGCTGGCCTACCCGGCCCTGTGCGCGGCACTGATCCACGGCCTGTTCGCGGGACGCGCGGCGAAGCCGTTCTTCATGATCTCCTACGAGCTGTGCCTGCTCGGCATCATGGCGGCCCTGGCCCTGCGCGCCGCGCCGCGCTCCTTCAAGCGCAAGGTCGCCGACCGGCTCATCGGGATCCTGGGCTCCGCGGAGCGTCCGGAACTCGACGACCTGGACGCCAGCCGGGCCAGGGTGTCGGAGACGGGCCCCCTCGGGTCGGGCTCGGCCACGCTGCCGGGCTACGAGAAGCAGGCGGCGTCCAGGGACACCGGCGCCTTCCCCCGCGCGGGAGCCGCCTCGGGGTCGCTGTACGACACTCCGGCGCGCCCGATGGCCCCGGAGCCCGCGTCCGGCTTCGCGGCCGCCTACCGGGCGGTCTCGACGCCCGGACAGCCCCAGCAGCCCTTCGCTGCCGGTCAGACCGCGCGCATGGACCTGCCGATGGACATGCAGGCGACGGAGGCGTTCCCGCGCGTGGACAACGCGTCCAGCACCTCGGGCAGCTGGCCGGTCCCGTCCCCGCCGCCGGTCGGCGAGGCGCCCCCGTCGGCGTACGACCCGCTCGCGGACACCGGGTACAACAACATCCCGACTTACAACAATTCGGGCGCCGGCGGGTACGGCGGAAGTGATGTGTACGACACCGGTGAGACGAACGCCCGCTACGGCACGTACAACTCGAACAACACGTACAACAGCGGTCCCGCCAACGAACCAGCACCCGGTGCGTCCTTCGACTCGCCGGGATCGGGCGAACCTTGGAACACGCCTTCCGGAGGCTATAGGTGAACGAGGCCCTGCCCGACGTACCAGAAGTCCGCGTGGTCGGGCTTCCTCAGCTCACGTCGGGTTTCGACCTTGTCGAAAGGCTCGATCTGCCCATGCACCTCAAGGTGCATGGGCCGCTCGAGCCGTTGGGCGGCGAGCAGCTCGCGCAGCTCTCCGAAGCCATCAATCTCAAGGGCCGCGGCGGCGCGGGCTTCCCCTTCCACAAGAAGCTGCGCTCGGTCGCCGAATCGGCGATCAAGCGCGGCGTCCGGCCGGTCGTCGTCGTCAACGGCAGCGAGGACGAACCGGCCTGCCGCAAGGACACGGTGCTCATCAACCGTGCCCCGCACCTGATCCTGGACGGCGCCCTGCTGTGCGCGGAGGCACTGGGCGCCCGCACGCTGGTGATCGGGGTCACCCGTGAGTCCACCCAGCGCTCCATGGAGGCCGCGCTCGACGAACGCGGCCTGAACAACGGCCGCCGCTCGGCGCTGAAGGCGTTCGTGCAGCGCAACCCGATCCGCATGGTCACCGGCGCCGCCGCGTCGCTGATCCGCTCCATCGACGGCGGCCCGGCGATCCCGCCCGGCCGCAAGACCAGCGCCTCGCAGAACGGTGTCGGCGGCGCGCCCACGCTGCTGTCGAACGCCGAGACGTTCGCCCAGCTGGCGATAGCCGCCCGCATCGGCCCGGAGCGCTACGGCAACACCGGCCTGTACGACGAGCCGGGCACCGTCATGCTCACGGTCTCCGGCGCGGTCGCCCGCCCCATGGTGATCGAGGTCCCCACCGGCGTGCCGCTGCGCTACGTCCTTCAGCTGGCCGGCGCCCCGCCGGTCCCGCAGGGCGTGCTGACCGGCGGCTACCACGGCAAGTGGATCGACGCGGCGACGGTCAACGAGGCGATCGTCTCCCGCAACTCCCTGGACGCGGTGGGCGGCGCCCTCGGCGCCGGCGCGATCCTGCCGATCAGTCAGGACACCTGCCCGCTGGGCGAGTCGCTGCGGGTGGCCCAGTGGCTGGCGGAGGAGAGCGCGGGACAGTGCGGTCCCTGCTACCTCGGCCTGCCGGCCGCCGCGCGCGGCATGGAGGACATCCTCAACGGCGGCGGCCCGGCCGCCCTCGAGGCACTCAAGCAGGTCGCCAAGAACGTCAAGCGGCGCGGGGCGTGCTCGCACCCGGACGGCTCCGCGATGTTCCTGGAGTCGACGATCAAGGCGTTCACCGACGACCTGGCGGCGCACGTCCTCGGAAACGGCTGCGGACGGCCCGTGGAGGGCGTTCTGCCGCTCTTCGAGGACGGCAAGATGCCCACGGGCATCCCGGGCGGCGGAGAGCCCGAGGACAACAGCGCCGGCAGCCGTCAGAAGATCTTCGTCGACTGGACGCTCTGCCGGGGCCACGGGCTGTGCGCGGACATCCTCCCGGAGGTCTTCGAACTCGGCGCGGACGGCTTCCCGACGGTGGCGCAGGCGAAGGTGCCGCGTTACGCCGAGGCCAAGGCTCTACGCGCGGTGCGCCGCTGCCCGGCGCTCGCCCTGCGCATCGAGGAGGACACCCGCGGCCAGGCCCCGGCCCGCAACCTGCCGGTCCTCTCCCAGGGCCGCGGACGCCGCGCCCTGGGCCGCTGAGCAGACGTACGGCGGGCCACCCGGATCCACGGGTGGCCCGCCGTCGGCGTTCCGTAGGGCAACGCTCTGCCGCAATACGGCAAACACCGAAGGCGGACCACTCGATCGAGTGATCCGCCTTCGACTTCTGTGGAGCTAAGGAGAATTGAACTCCTGACCTCCTGCATGCCATGCAGGCGCTCTACCAACTGAGCTATAGCCCCATGTTTCGTTCCGCTCGGTTTCCCTGGCGGCGACGCCAACATTACACGGTCGAAGGGGTGCAGCACCAAATCGTTTCCGTTCTGGGTCGGTACGGGCGCTAATGTCGGCCTTCGTGACTGTGCTCGCGTCCGCCGGAACCCGCCGTCGTGTCCCGACCGCCCTGGGGGCGTGCCTGTTGTCCTTCACGGCGTTCTGGATCGCGCAGCGGGCCGCCCACGTGTCGATGATCGACCTGATCGTGTACCGCGCGGAGGGGGCGGCCGTCCGCGCGGGCGGCGACCTGTACGCGCTGCGGGTGACCGCCGCGCATCTGCCCACCACCTACCCGCCGTTCGCGGCCCTGCTCTTCACGCCGCTGACGTTCCTGGACACCGGGCTCCTGCGCACGCTGGCCACGGCCGGGAACCTGGCGCTGCTGGTGGTGTTCGTACGGCTGTCGCTGCGACTCGTGGGCCACGCGCGCGTGGAGGCGGTCTGGTGGGTCGCGGCGGGAGCCGTGTGGTGCGAGCCGGTGTGGACGACGCTGCGCTACGGGCAGGTCAATCTGCTGCTCGCCGTGCTGGTGCTGTGGGACCTGTCACGCCGCCCCGGGGACCGCTGGGCGGGGGCTGGCGTGGGGCTGGCCACGGCGGTGAAGCTGACGCCCGCGCTGTTCGCGGTGTTCCTGCTGGCAGCCGGTGCCGTGGCACGGCTCAGGGGCGGCCGCGGAGGGCCCTGGCTGCGGCACGCGCGCGGGGCGGCCGCGGTGTTCGCCGGCGCCACACTGCTGGCGGCGGCCGTCCTGCCGGGCGACTCGTGGCGGTTCTGGACCCGCATGGTGTTCCGCACGAGCCGGGTCGGCCACGCCGAGGAGACCGCGAACCAGGCTCTGCGCGGCGTTCTGGCCCGGCTTCTGCACACGCCCGCCCCGGGAGCCGTCTGGATCGCCACGGCGGCCCTGGTGGCCCTGCTGGGGCTGGCGGCGGCGGTCTCGGCGGAACTGAGCGGCCGGCGCGCGTGGGCGGTGGCCGCGTGCGCGGTGACCGCGCTGCTGATCAGCCCCGTGTCGTGGTCGCACCACTGGGTGTGGTGCGTGCCACTCGGGCTGCTGCTGTGGACGCACGGACACCGCGCGGGCGCGACGGCCGTCGCGCTGGTCTTCTGCTCGTACGCGCTGTGGTGGGTGCCGCACGGGCCGGAGCGGCCCGAACTGCACCAGGGGGGTCCGCAGTTCACGCTGTCGGCCCTCTACGCGGGGGCCGGTCTGGTCTTCCTGGTGTTCACCGGACATCGTTGCCGGGGCCCGGCGGGAGTCAGGCCGTGACGAACGAGTAGAACCGCTTGAGGGTGCAGTGCTCCTCGAGGAGCCGGCCGTAGATCGGCTCACCCTCGAGTTCGCGGTACGTCTCGATCGGGTCGCCTTTTATGATCAGCGCCCGCGCGCATTCCTCGCACCAGTACTGGTAGTCGGGATTGAGCGGCTCCATGTCACGGACGATGGGGGTACCGCTCCCGCACCAGTCGCACTTCCGCCTGTGTGCACCCATCGATCAGCTCCAGCTGTGGCCGCAGGCCGTGCACACGTAGGAAACCCCGCCGTTGTCGCCGAGGACTTGGGCCACGTGTCCGGAACCGCAGGAAGGGCAGCGAAGCCGGGTGGCCGTGTCCCGTATCACCGCCGCTTCGAGGAGGTGGTCGACCTCCTCGAGGATGCTCGCAGGCATCGCTACTCCTCCCGTCGGGCCGCGCCCCCTTCCGGCCGTTTGATTCTGCCACGGCCGGACCAATACGGTCAGCGACGCCTCAGTACCAGTCCGGACACGGCACCCACCGCGGCCGTGCCGGCCAGCGCCCACGCGCACACTGAAAGCGCCTCCGCAGAGGTATACGCCCGCGGGGCCCCAAGTGACTCAAGACGGTTCAGGAACAGTGTGCCGAACGCCGCGACACCGATCAGCTGGCCGAGCTGCGCGACCGTCGCCAGCAGTCCGCTGGCGTCCGCCGCGTCCTCGGGCCGCACGGTGGCCAGCGCCCTCGTCAGGGTCGGGCTGAAACCCAGCGCGAGCCCCGCGCCCGCGCCGGCGTACGCGACGTAGAGCAGGGGTCCGCCGTCGCCACCGCCATGGAACGCCAGTCCGGCACCGGCGACGGACAGCGCCAGGAGCGAGAATCCGGCCGGGATCAGCAAGCGCTGCCAGGAGGCGGGCCACTTCCGCCAGGTCAGCCCGACCAGGCCGAAGACGACCGCGGTCGGCGCGAAGGTGAGGCCCGCCCGCAGCGCGCTGTAGCCGAGGCCGCCCTGGACGTGCAGGGTGCCCGCGAACAGGAAGCCGCCGTTGACCGCCATGACGGCCAGGATGCGGAAGACGGACAGCCCCATGCCGGGGTGGCGCAGCACCCGGGGCGCGATCAGCGGGGCGCCGCCGCGCCGGGCGAGCCCGGTCTCGTACCGGCGGAACAGCCCGAACAGCACCGCGGCCACGGCCAGCGACAGCCAGGACCACAGCGGCCAGTCCTCCTCCTGCCCTAGCACCAGCGGCACCGTCAGCAGCGAGACGGCCCCGCCGAGCAGCACCAGACCGGGCAGGTCGAACCCGCGCTCCGCCTCCGGGCCGGTGCCGCCCCGCGGCAGGACCCGCCTGCCCACGGCGAGGAGGACGACGCCCACGGGGACGTTGACGAGGAACACCGGCCGCCAGCCGGTGCCGAAGAGATCGGCGCTCACCAGCACTCCGCCGACGATCTGCCCGGCCGCCGCGCCGACGGCGATGACCGCCGAGTACGCGCCGAGGGCCCGCACCCTGGCCTCGCCGGTGAAGGTGCGCTGGATCAGGCTCAGCACCTGCGGGATCATCACCGCCGAGCCCGCGCCCTGCACCAGCCGGAAGACGATCAGCTCGGTGGCCCCCCGCGCCAGGCCGCAGGCGAGCGACGCGGCGGTGAAGAGGGCGAGCCCCGCGAGGTGGGCCCGGCCGTGCCCCAGCCGGTCCCCGAGGCGCGCGCCGGTGATGAGGAGCACCGAGTACGTGATGGCGTACCCGGCGATCACCAGCTGGAGGTCGGCGCCCGACGCCTTGAGTTCGGAGCCGATGGTGGGCGCGGCGACGTTGACGATGAACACGTCGAGCAGGGCCATGAACTGGGCCGCGAGCACGACCGCGAGCAGCGACCGGGGCCGGTTGTCGGTGCCGGGCGCTTTACTGGTCGCAGGATCTGGCAGCGGGCTCACGGGCGCGCGGCCCGGTCCCGTCCGGGGTGTTGGGGTCATGCCGTCGAGCCTGGCGAGGCCGCGGTACGGGTGCCGAGTGCCCGCCGATGCTGGTACCGACAGCACCTGGCAGCGGACATGTCGGGCACCGACGATGGGGGACGTGACGATGACGGGGACGACACAGCGCCGCCGGCCCGAGCTGGCCGCCTTCCTGCGCAGCCGACGCGCCCGGGTGACCCCGGCCGACGTGGGGATGCCGCCCGGCCTGCGCCGCCGTACGCCGGGGCTGCGCCGCGAGGAGGTCGCCCAGCTCTCGGGCGTGGGCGTCACCTGGTACACCTGGCTGGAGCAGGGGCGCCGGATCAACGCCTCCCCGCAGGTGCTGGACGCGGTGGCCCGGACGTTACGGCTGGACCAGCCGGAGCGGGAGCATCTGTACCGGCTGGCGGAGGTGCCCTTCGACCCGGGGCCGGAGCAGCCGGTGCAGACGGTCGGACCGGAGATCCAGGCCCTCATCGACGCCCTCGATCCGCTTCCGGCGACGGTCTACAACTCGCGGTACGACGTCCTCGCCACCAACCCGCCCTACCGCGACCTCTTCGTCGTGCCGGACTCGCTCGGGCCGGCCGTGCCGAACGTGCTGTGGGCGCTGTGCGTCCTGCCCGAGGAGGTCTGCCCCGTGGTCCAGCGCGAGCGCGAGCTGCCGACGATGGTGGCGACGCTGCGTTCCTCGTACGGCAGGCACGTGGGGGAACCGGCGTGGGAGGACTTCGTACGCGCGCTGTCGGCGGCCAGCCCGCGCTTCGCCGAGCTGTGGGCGAACGGCGAGGTGATACAGCCGGGGCGACGGGTGAAGACGTTCCGTCACGAGGCGGTGGGCGAGGTGAGGATGACGTCGCTGTCGCTGTCGATCGACGGGATGCCGGAGTGCCGGATCGTGACGTACACCCCGGAGAGCGAGGAGGAGCGGACGAAACTCGCTCTGCTCAGGGAGCACAGAAGATCCCGCCCCTCGCGGGACGGGATCTTCGAACTGTGGAGCTAAGGAGAATTGAACTCCTGACCTCCTGCATGCCATGCAGGCGCTCTACCAACTGAGCTATAGCCCCTTGTTCTCGCTCCCGCTCGGCGGGGCGAACAAGAAGAACTCTAGCCTGTGACCTGCCAGAAAGTGAAATCCGCGCTCGGCCGTCGCTCAGTCGTCGTCACCGAGGACGGGTTCCGGCAGGGTGCCCGCGTTGTGCTCCAGCAGCCGCCAGCCGCGCAGGCCCTCGCCGAGGACGGACCAGCAGCAGTTGGAGAGGCCGCCCAGCCCCTCCCAGTGGTGCGCCTCCAGGCCGAGCAGGCGGCCTATGGTCGTGCGGATGGTGCCGCCGTGGCTGACCACCACGAGGGTGCCGTCCTCGGGCAGTTTCTCGGCGTGCCTCAGCACGACGGGGGCGGCACGGTCGGCGACCTCGGTCTCCAGTTCGCCGCCGCCGCGCCGGACCGGTTCGCCGCGCTTCCACGCCGCGTACTCCTCGCCGTACCGGGCGATGATCTCCTCGTGCGTGAGTCCCTGCCACACGCCCGCGTAGGTCTCGCGCAGGGCCTCGTCGCGCGTGATCTCCAGGCCGGTGAGGGCGGCGAGCTCGGCGGCGGTGAGCGCGGCCCGCCTCAGGTCCGAGGAGACGATCGCGTCGGGCTTCAGGGAGGCGAGCAGCCGCGCCGCGCGCCGGGCCTGACCGACGCCGTCCTCGGTGAGCTCCACGTCCGTGGTGCCCTGGAAGCGGCGCTCCACGTTCCAGGCGGTCTGGCCGTGCCGCCACAGGATGATGCGGCGACCGCGGCCCCTGCTGCGGTCGGTCACCTCACCGGTGGCGCTCATCGCCACTCCCCGTCCAGCTCCTCGGCGTCCTCGGCGGCCTGGAGCCTGGCGTGCTCCTCGGCCTTGCCACGGGTGGCCTTGGCGTCGGCGGGCAGCTCGATCTCGGGGCAGTCCTTCCACAGCCGCTCCAGCGCGTAGAAGACGCGCTCCTCGCTGTGCTGGACGTGGACGACGATGTCGACGTAGTCGAGCAGGATCCAGCGGGCCTCGCGGTCGCCCTCACGGCGCACCGGCTTGGCGCCGAGTACCTTCTGGAGTCGCTCCTCGATCTCGTCGACGATCGACTTGACCTGGCGGTCGTTGGGCGCGGAGGCCAGCAGGAAGGCGTCCGTGATCGAGAGCACGTCGCTGACGTCGTAGGCGATGACGTCATGGGCGAGCTTGTCGGCGGCCGCCTGGGCGGCGGTGTTGATGAGCTCGAGAGAACGGTCGGTGGCGGTCACTACTTGGCTTTCCGTCGGCGGTCACTTGACCTCAAGGGTCTCATGAGCCGCCGGGGCACCCCACGTGATTACCGGCTCACGTGGGGCGCGGCCGACTGGCCGTGGTGCGCGGCGTCCTAGGAGGACGCCGGCTTGTAGTCCTGGCCGAGGATCACCGAGACGTCCGCGTTGGAGCTGACCGTGCCCTTCTTCACCGCGCCGGAGGGCAGGCCCAGGGTCTTGGCGACCTCGGTGGCGTTCTCCTTGTCGGCGGCGTCGGCGTAGATCACCTCGGAGGTGGCCCGGGGGGTGGACGCCGTGCCGGCCTCCAGGAAGGTGAAGCCACCGTTGACGATCACCACGCGTGCCTTCTCGGTGGAGTCCTTGACGCCGGTGGCGTTCTGGACGGAGACCCGGACGGCCGAGCCTGCCTCGGGGCTCTTGGCGGTGCCGCCGAGGATGTCCTTCACCACGCTCTCGCTGGTCTGCGCGCTCAGCGTGCCGTCGGACTGGACCGGCAGGAGCGCGGTCTTGTAGTCGCCGCCCTTGGCGAGGTCGGCGAGCTTGGCGAGGAAGACGCCCAGGTCCTTGTCGGTCAGCGAGGGGTCCAGGATCTGCGCCAGCGTCTGCACGGTGGTCGTCGCCGCGGCCGGGTCGGAGGACATCTTGCGCAGCACGCCCTGCATGACCTGGCCGAACCGCTCCAGTTGGGCGTTCTGGGACTCGCCGGAGGCGCGGTAGGTGGCGTAGGCGACGGCCATCTTGCCGCTGAGGGTCTGGTCCTGGCCCTTGTGGACGAGGGGCGCGCCGCCCTTCTTCTTGGCGGCCGGGTCGGGCACGTCGGCGTTGGTGTCGATGTCGATGTTGCCGACGAGCTCGACGAGGTTCTGGAGGTAGGGGGTGTCGAGGCGCCAGGTGCCCTCGATGTTCGTGCCGAGGGCGGTGTCGAGCTGGTCGAGGGTGCCGGAGGAGCCGTCGTCGCCGACCGACTTGGCGAGGGTCGTGGTGGAGCCGTCGTCCCCCGTCATGGCGAGCGAGTTGGGCAGCAGCACGGTGGTGCCCTGCTTGGTGGTGGTGTTGTCGACGAGCAGCGCCGTGGAGGTGCCCCCCTTGGCGGTGTTGTGCAGGTGGACGACTATCACGTCGCGCTTCTGGGCGCCCGCGGCCGTGGTCGTACCCGACTTCGAGCCGGAGGAGGACAGGCCGGGCAGTTTCCCGGCGTACCAGAGGTAGCCGACGCCGCCGACCGCGACCAGCGCGAGGACGACGACCAGGGCGATGACCCGGCTGCGGGCGCGGCGGCGGGCCTCCTCGCGGCGCTCGGTGCGGTTCTCCGTGAACTTCAGCCAGTCGATGACGTCCTCGGAGTCGCCGTCCGGTTCCTCGACGAAGGCGAACTGCTCCGTGCGGTAGTCCCGTTCGCCACCGGCGGGGGCGTCCGTCTCCTCGGCCTCGGCCTCGGAGGGCCCGGCCTGGTGCGGGATGTAGGCGGTCTGCTCGGCGACCTGGGGCTGCCGGCCGCCGGCCGCGGCCTGCCCGTACGGGTCGTACGCCTGCTGGCCGGTGTCATAGTGGTCGTACGACGGCATGGACTGCTGCGGCATGGACTGCTGCTGTCCGGTCGCGTACGGGTCGTAGCCGTAGCCCTGCTGTGCGTACTGGTCGTAGCCCTGGGGCGGCGTGTGCTGGGCGGGGACCTGCCGGTAGACAGGCTGCCCGTACTCGTCGTAGCCGACCAGCTCGTACTGGTCCTGCCCGTACCCCGGGTCGTATCGGTCGTTCACCGGTGCCCCTCTCGGCTCACTCGCCGCGGTACAGCTCGCGCTTGTCGATGTAGCGCACGACTCCGTCCGGGACCATGTACCAGATGGGGTCGCCCTTGGCGACTCTCGCACGGCAGTCCGTCGAGGAGATGGCGAGCGCGGGAACCTCGACGAGCGTGACGCCGCCCTCCGGAAGTCCGTGGTCGGTCAGGTGGTGGCCGGGGCGGGTGACACCGATGAAGTGTGCCAGGGAGAACAGCTCCTCGCTGTCGCGCCAGGTCAGGAGCTGGGCGAGGGCGTCGGCGCCGGTGATGAAGAAGAGGTCGGAGTCGGGGTTGAGCGCGCGCAGGTCGCGCAGGGTGTCCACGGTGTAGGTGGGGCCGCCGCGGTCGATGTCGATGCGGCTCACCGAGAACTGGGGGTTCTCGGCCGTCGCGATGACCGTCATCAGGTAGCGGTCCTCGGCCGGGGAGACCTTGCGGTGGGACTTCTGCCACGGCTGGCCGGTGGGCACGAACACCACCTCGTCCAGCTGGAACTGCGCGGCGACCTCGCTGGCCGCCACGAGGTGCCCGTGGTGGATCGGGTCGAACGTTCCGCCCATCACTCCCAGGCGGCGCTTGCCCGTGCGCGCGGGGCCGTGGCCCGGCCGGTACTCGGGGGCCATCAGCGCGTCGGCGGACGTGTCGTTCGCCGGACCGGTAGGCATGTCCTGCTCTCCCATGCGTGCAGACCCTACCGGCCCGGCCTGAGGGCCCCGGCCGCCAGATCCCCGGGGGCGGTCCGGCGACTCAGCGGTCGCGGTTGAAGCGGGTGGTGATCCACAGCAGGAGCAGCAGGATGAGGAACGCGCTGCCGCCGGTGACGTAGGGGCTGAGGCTCTCGTGGTTTCCGCCGTGCTCCTCGCCCTCGGCGGCGAGGGTGACCAACTGGGCAGCGGTGCTGTGGAAGCTCATCTCGGCAGACCTATCCGATGGGGGTCCCCCCGCTCGAGCGAAGTCGAGAGTGGGGGAGGGCGGGATGAAGATGTCGGCCCATCGTATGCGGGCGGCCCGGACCCGATCACGCCGACTCCGCCGATGGGGAAGCGGGGGCGGGCGCCGGGGAACTTCGCGGGCCGCTCAGTCGTCCTTCCGTTTGTACCCGCGCAGCAGGAACCAGGCGGTCAGCGCGCAGCCCAGGACCATCACGACCAGTACGATCCGGAGCAGATTCCCCGCACCGTGCTGGGGGGCGGCGCTCGCGGCCTCGGTCAGCCAGGCGGCTGGGGGGATGTGCTCCATGGCGGGACTCCTTCGGCTGTACTGCCCGTCCACGGTATCTCCGCCTAGGCTGGGGCCTGCCTCGGGGGCACATGGGGCACTTCAGACGCATGGGGGAAGACATGTCCGACGACGGCCACGCACACAACGGGCAGGGGAACGGGAGCGTGCCGAGCAGGCAGCGCAGGCGTTTCCCGGGGATCTCCTCCCGTGCGTACGAGCACCCGGCCGACCGCTCGGCCCTGGTGGCCCTGCGGAAGCTGAGCGGTTTCGACACGGTGTTCAAGGCGCTCAGCGGGCTGCTGCCGGAGCGGAGCCTCAGGCTGCTGTTCCTGTCCGACTCGGTGCGCGTCTCGGACCAGCAGTTCGCCCACCTCAACGACATGCTGCGGGACGCCTGCTACATCCTGGACCTGGAGAAGGTCCCGCCGATGTACGTCACCCAGGACCCGCAGCCGAACGCGATGTGCATCGGCCTGGACGAGCCGATCATCGTCGTCAGCACGGGGCTGGTCGAGCTGCTCGACGAGGAGGAGATGCGGGCCGTCGTGGGCCACGAGGTGGGGCACGCGCTGTCCGGCCACTCGGTGTACCGCACGATCCTGCTGTTCCTGACCAACCTCGCCCTGAAGGTCGCGTGGATCCCGCTGGGCAATCTCGCGGTCCTGGCGATCGTGACGGCTCTGCGCGAATGGTTCCGCAAGTCGGAGCTGTCGGCCGACCGGGCCGGCCTCCTCGTGGGCCAGGACCTGCGGGCCTCGATGCGCGGCCTGATGAAGATAGCCGGCGGCAACCACCTGCACGAGATGAACGTGGACGCGTTCCTCCAGCAGGCCGAGGAGTACGAGGCCGGGGGCGACCTGCGCGACTCCGTGCTGAAGATCCTCAACGTGCTGCCCCGTTCCCACCCCTTCACCACGGTCCGCGCGGCCGAGCTGAAGAAGTGGGCCGAGTCGCGGGACTTTCAGCGGATCATGGACGGGCACTACCCGCGCAGCGAGGACAAGGACGCCTCGGTCAGCGACTCGTTCCGCGAGTCGGCGACGCACTACGCCGACCACGTGAAGAGCTCCAAGGACCCGCTGATGAAGCTGGTCACCGATCTGGCCGGTGGCGCCGGGGACCTCGGCGGCCGGGTGCGGCGCGGCTTCGACGGCTTCACGAGCCCGCCCCCGCCGAAGGGCGCTCCGCCGCAGGACGCTCCGCCGCGGGACGAGGAGTGACGGCTCACACCTTCGGCTGGGCGCCGGCGGCCAGCGTCCCGCACAGGGCCGTCGCGCTGCCCGTCGCGTAGGGGTCCGTGCCCGCCGGGCCGCCCGCCTTGGCGGTCTGGCCGGCCAGCAGGGGATGCAGGTGGTCGGTGGCGTCCTCGGCGCAGGACAGGGGGCCCGCCTGTACGTAGGAGACGAGCAGCTGGACCTGGTGCGTGCGCAGGTCGTCGCGGTCGAAGCGGAAGGTCAGCTCGCGACGGACGGTGAACAGGGACACCGGGGCCTTGGCTCCGGCGCCGGTCTGCCGTAGCGCGTAGACGAGGGTGTGGTCCGCGGTCACCTCGAGGGTGGCGGAGTCGGTCTCGGCGGCCTGGAGGCTGCCCTGGACGCGGACCCTGCGGTCGGCCAGCTCGGTGCGGGTGGGGTCGAAGCGGACCAGCCATCCGGTCGGGGCGTGCCGGCCGTCGGCGGCGGGGTGTTCGAAACTCTGGTCGAACTGGTCGAGTTGCCCGGGGTCGATGAGGGCCCGGGCGGGCTGGACGTCGCTGCTGTCGAGGACCTCGGGGTAGAGCGAGGAGCGGACGATGTAGTCCTTGGCCGCGGAGAGCGCGGCCACGACCTGGCTGTCCGAGAAGTGCGCGGTGCTCCGGGAAGCGGGCAGCGGTATGCCTTCGGCGCCGACCGCGAACTGGGCGGCGGGGCTGTGCGCGTACAGGTACTCGGCGTCGGCCGACCCGGGCACCTTGCCCTGCGGGGCCAGCGGGATGACGGTCATCCGCAGGGGGTCGACGGTCCGCCGGGCCTGGGCGGAGCCGTAGGGGTGGCGTACACCCATGTAGATGGCGGTGCCGAAGGCGACGGCTATCAGCAGGACGAGGATCAGCACCTGCCGGGACAGCCCACGGTGCAGGGACGGGCGGCGGCGGACGGCCGGCGCGTGGTCCGCCATGCGCTCCTGCGCGGAGTACTCCTGGAGGCGGGCAGCACGGACGAACGACTCGTCGAACACGACGGATCGGTACTCGTCCTCCCCACCACCGGGGCCGCCCTCGGGTGTCCCCTCAGGTGGGTCTCCAGGCCCGCCCATACTTTCAGAGTAGGTCCCGGGAGCCTCAGGTAAACGCCCCGCTGCACGACAACTTCTGACAGGTTCTCACCACGGGCGTCCCGGGTCGCTCACGGGGAGCGCGGGATCGCGGTGGCCGCGGGCTGGGCGGGCTGGGAGAATTCGGCGGACGCGGTGGGGGCCGCTGCGGTGCCCAGTTCCAGGCCGGTGGGGGCGTGTGACGGAACCTGGTCCCGGCTGCCCGAGGAGGCGCCCCGGTAGACCGCGGCGAAGGCCAGCGCGACCATGCCGACGCCCATCACGAGGGCGAGCAGCCAGGCGACGGGGCGGTGCCAGCGGACCTGTTTGCCGTAGGGCCCGGGGGCGCCGTACCGGTCGGCCAGGACGTCGGGGTCGTCGAAGTCGTCCAGGTCCGGATCACGGCTGAGATCGGTGCCGTCGGGGCTGTACCGCTCCTCGTAGCGCTCGCCCCTGGCGTGGGCTCGGCGGGCCTCCGCCTCGGAGGCCTCGGCTCTCGCCTGGGCGGCGGCAAGGAGGCGTTCGACGGCGGTCGGCTCGTGCACCACGGCCGCCTGTACGAAGGCCTCGTCGAAGACCACGGAGGCGAACTCATCGTCCGGCACCCCGTGGTCGTGGTCGTCGTCGGGCTCCCAGCCGTCAGGGAACGGCGTGCCCCCCACGTCCTCCGGCACGGGTCCAGAGTAGTCCTGGGGGGTCAATTTGGGCAGACGGTATGGAAATTCATCCGCCTGATGAGACGTCTCTCACGCGCCCCCGCCGGACAGCGCGGACGGCCGCGGCGACCGGCCGGCGGTCAGCGCCGTACGTGTCCGTCACCGGTGACGATGTACTTGGTGCTGGTCAGCTCGGGCAGGCCCATCGGGCCGCGCGCGTGCAGCTTCTGCGTGGAGATGCCGATCTCGGCGCCGAAGCCGAACTGGCCGCCGTCGGTGAAGCGGGTGGAGGCGTTCACCGCGACCGTGGTCGAGTCGACCAGTTGGGTGAAGCGGCGGGCGGCCTGCTGGGAGGTGGTGACGATGGCCTCGGTGTGGCCGGAGCTCCACAGCCGGATGTGGGCGACGGCCCGGTCGAGGGAGTCCACGACGGCGGCGGCGATGTCGTAGGAGAGGTACTCGGTGTCCCAGTCGTCCGGCGTGGCCTCCACCACGGTGGCCCGGGAGTCCTTGGCGTACGCCAGCACGCGTTCGTCGGCGTGCACGGTGACCCCGGCCTCGGCGAGGGCGTCCAGGGCGCGCGGCAGGAACTCGGGGGCGATGTCCTGGTGGACCAGGAGGGTCTCGGCGGCGTTGCAGACGCTGACCCGCTGGGCCTTGGAGTTGATCAGGATCTCGACCGCCATGTCGATGTCGGCGTCGGCGTCGACGTAGACGTGGCAGTTGCCGGTGCCGGTCTCGATGACGGGGACGGTGGACTCGGCGACGACGGTCTGGATCAGGGAGGCGCCGCCGCGCGGGATCAGCACGTCGACGAGCCCGCGGGCGCGCATCAGCTCGCGCACGCTCTCCCGGCTCTCCCCCGGCACCAGCTGCACGGCGTCGGCAGGCAGCCCGGCGCCGCCGACGGCGTCCCGGATCACCCGGACGAGGGCGGTGTTCGACTCGTAGGCGGAGGCGGAGCCGCGCAGCAGTACGGCGTTGCCGGACTTCAGGCAGAGGGCGGCGGCGTCGACGGTGACGTTCGGCCGGGCCTCGTAAATGATGCCGACCACGCCGAGCGGGACGCGGACCTGGCGCAGGTCGATGCCGTTGGGCAGGGTCGAGCCGCGGACGACCTCGCCGACCGGGTCGGGCAGCTTCGCGACGTCGCGGACGTCGGCGGCGATGGCGCGGACCCGCTCGGGGGTGAGGGTGAGACGGTCGACGATGGCCTCGCTGGTGCCGTTCTCCCGGGCCTTGGCCACGTCCTTGGCGTTGGCCTCGACGATCTCGCTGGTCCGGACCTCCAGGGCGTCCGCGATGGCGAGCAGCGCGTCGTCCTTCACGGCCCGCGGCAGCGGCGCGAGGTCGGCGGCGGCGGCCTTGGCCCGGTAGGCGGCCTGGGTGACCGGGGACATCGAGTCGTACGGCGAGAGCGTGGTCATGAAGGAAGAGTAGTGCTCCCCGGAGCGCCGTTCACGGCCTGTTCCACACCCCGAGATGGGATCAAAACGGGTGAACACCCACGGGAGTCGCCGGCGGCGGTCCGTAGCCCTCGGCGACGCGCTGGTGGTAGGTCTCGCGGTCGATGACCTCCAGGCCGACGATCTCCCAGGGCGGCAGGCCGGCCGTCTGCCGGTGCTCGCCCCACAGGCGCAGGGCCACGGCGGCGGCGTCGTGCAGGTCGCGGGCCTCTTCCCAGTAGCGGATCTCGGCGTGGTCGTTCGCGTACCTGCTGGTCAGCAGGAAGGGGTGGTCGTGGGCCAGCTGCTCCAGGGCGCGCCTGAGGTCCCCCAGGGGGACTTCCTGCCCGGAGACGCTGAGGGTGACGTGCCACAGGCGGGGCAGGTCCCTCGGCTCCTCGTAGGCGTCACCGGCCGCGACGCTCGTCAGAGCACCGCGGGACGCCGCCGCACCGGGGCGCACTCGTCTCACGACGGCCTCCTTCACGCTGTGCCCGTGGGGGGCGTGCGCCTGGAACACGCCCCTCAGCAAAGTTGAGCAGGCCGCAAGGCTCCGTGTGGCGGTTTTACGGAACGTCCCCCACCGGGGTCGGCCGGTACGTCCCGTTTTACGAGTGCAGGACCACCAGGTCGTCCCTGTGTACGACCTCGCGTTCGTACTCCGGGCCGAGTTCCCGCGCCAGTTCCCGGGTCGAGCGCCCGATCAGCCGGGGGATCTCCTTGGCGTCGAAGTTGACGAGCCCGCGGGCCACCGCGCGCCCGGTGCCGTCGCGCAGCTCGACCGGGTCACCGGCGTTGAACTCGCCGTCGACTGCGGCGATCCCGGCGGGCAGCAGCGACTTGCGGCGCTCCACGACGGCGCGTACGGCACCGTCGTCCAGGGTCAGGGACCCCTGCGGGGTGGAGGCGTGCTGGAGCCACAGCAGCCGGTCCGCGGAGCGCTTGCCGGTGGGGTGGAAGTAGGTGCCCGTGTCGCCGCCGCCCAGTGCCTCGGCCGCGTGGATCGCGCTGGTGAGGACGACGGGGATGCCCGCGGCGGCGGCGATCCGGGCGGCCTCCACCTTGGTGACCATGCCGCCGGTGCCGACGCCCGCCTTGCCGGTGCTGCCGATCTCGATGCCGTCGAGGTCGGCGGGGCCCCGTACCTCCGCTATCCGCGAGGTGCCGGGCCGGCCGGGGTCGCCGTCGTACACGCCGTCCACGTCCGACAGCAGGACCAGCAGGTCGGCGTGGACGAGGTGGGCGACGAGGGCGGCGAGCCGGTCGTTGTCGCCGAAGCGGATCTCGTCGGTGGCGACGGTGTCGTTCTCGTTGACGATCGGGAAGGCGCCCATGGCGAGCAGCTTGTCGAGGGTGCGGGAGGCGTTGCGGTGGTGGGCGCGGCGGCTCATGTCGTCGGAGGTGAGCAGCACCTGCCCGACGCGGACGCCGTAGCGGGCGAAGGAGGCGGTGTAGCGGGCCACGAGCAGGCCCTGGCCGACACTGGCGGCGGCCTGCTGGCGGGCGAGGTCCCTGGGGCGGCGGCGCAGCCCCAGCGGGGCCAGGCCGGCGGCGATGGCGCCGGAGGAGACCAGGACGATCTCCCGTTCTCCCCCGCTTCGGCTCTTGGCGAGGACGTCGACGAGCGCGTCGACCCGGTCGGCGTCCAGACCGCCCGAGGCCGTGGTCAGCGACGAGGAGCCCACTTTGACGACGATCCTGCGGGCCTCGCCCACGGCCTGCCTTGCCCTTGCCACTTGCCCTCTGTCCCCTTGCGCGTAGATGCGGCTGCCCTGTCCGGCAATCTACGCGAAGGAGATCGGCCGCCGCCCGTCGATTCCAGCCCCCGGACAGGCGCTGCGTGATCGTTCGCTCACGCCTCGCGTACGGCAAAAAGGTTGCCCTGGTTGCATATAGAAATTAAAGCCTGCACAAACTTAATTTGAATGTTGTGTCACCTACAGTTCGCCGCGTGAAGCGCATACTCCTCCGCTCGGGGAAGAGCCCCTACGACGTCGTCCCGCTGGAGGAAGCCCTCCACAGAGACGTCATCGCCACCAACTCCGGCAACCTGATCTTCAGCGACGCCGCGCACAAGATCCTCGAGACACCCGGTACCGAGGTGGTCTCCAACGGGATGCGCACCGACGTGGCCGCGGCGGCCCGGATCAACGAGGAGTACGACGCCTTCGTCGTCCCGCTCGCCAACGCCTTCCGGCCGTCCTTCGAGGCCGGGCTGAACCGTCTGACCCGGCTCATCAGCCGGCTGCGGATCCCCGTGGTGGTGCTGGGCGTCGGCGCGCAGTCCGGGGTGAGCTACAACCCGGAGCGGCTGAAGCGCCTGGAGCCGGCCGTGCGCGCGTTCTGCGCGGCGGTGCTCGACCGCAGCGCGTCGATCGGGGTGCGGGGCGAGTTCACCGAGCAGTACCTGAAGGACATGGGCTTCGGGGACGTCGAGGTGATCGGCTGTCCGTCGCTGTTCATGTACGGACGCGAGCTCGACGTCCGCAAGCGGACGCCGGAGCTGACGGCCGGGTCGCGGATCGCGATCAACGGCTCGCACAGCGCGGTGCGCAAGCAGGGCCTGGACCGGATCATCACCCGCACCCACGAGCGCTATCCGCACCTGCGCTTCGTCGGCCAGAACCTCAGCGACGCACGGCAGTTGCACTGGCGGGACCTGTCGGACCCGAACGCCGAGGTGACCGCGATACCGACGCACCCGGACCACCCGATGTACCGGGAGGACAAGGTCCGCGTCTACATCGACCCCGCCACCTGGATCGACGACCTGCGTGGCTTCGACTTCTCCTTCGGCTCCCGGATCCACGGCAACATCGCGGCCCTGCTGGCCGGTACGCCCGCGACCGTGCTGTGCGGTGACTCGCGGACGCTGGAGCTGTGCCGTTACTTCGACATCCCGCACCAGCTGCTCGACAAGATCGCGAAGACCCCCGAGGCCGCCGACCCCGCGCGGCTGTACGAGCAGGCCGACTTCGGCGCGCTGGTGGGCGGGCACGCGGAGCGCTTCGAGCGGTTCACCTCGTTCCTGGACAAGAACGGGCTGGAGAACACCTTCACCCACGGCGACGGCGGCGCGGCCTACGAGGAGCGGATGCGGTCGCTGTCGTTCCCGCCGGGCATCCGCCCGTGGAACGACGCGGACATCTCGTCGCTGACCTCGCGGTTCGGCTGGCTCCAGAGCCGGATCACCGAACTCTCCCTGGACAACGCGCAGCTGCGGAAGGAGCTGGCGAGGGCGGGGGCGAAGGCCAAGACCAAGGCCGCCGCCGGCGGCACCGCCAAGGTGGCTCCGGCCGCCCCCGCCACCAGCGTCTACCGCCGCGCCCGGCGCGTGGTGGGCCGCCCCATCAAGCGGGCCCTCCAGGCCGGGCGCCAGTAGCTGCCGGGGGGCCCGGGCCGGGTCAGGCCGCCGCCGTGAAGCCCCCCGTGGGCAGCGAGCGCCGTACCTTGCGCAGGGCACGGCGCAGGAAGGAGTTGGCGGCGGCCTTCCGGTAGCCCTCGAAGGCCCGGGCCTCCCGTTCCTCGGCGAGGTACACCCAGTCGGGTATGCCGGCCTTCTTGGAGCGGAAGTGCGGGTAGACCAGGTAGACCTCGGTGCCCCGCTTCTCCAGGACCGCGGCGGCCTGCCTCTTCGCCCTGACGAACTCCACGACGTCCTTCAGGAGTTCGGGCCGCTGCATGGCCACCAGCTGGAGTCGCAGCCGTTCGTGGACCTTCAGGCGCCGGGCGGCCCCGGGGGTCCAGTAGGCGTCCATCAGCGGTTTGGCCAGCTCCAGCTTGTGCCGCCGCACCTCGTCGCTGTCCTTGAGGTACTTGGGTCCGAACTGCGGCAGCAGGGTGACCAGGAGGGGCCGGATCATCAGCGCGTCGCGCTTGGCGCCCGCCGGGACCATCCGCGCGATCAGGTCCATCAGGGCGCGCGCGGAGTCGAAGCGCAGGGTGTAGCTGCCGGACTTGGTGACGTGCTTGCCGTCGTCGCGGCCGACCAGGTAGTAGCAGGTGTAGTCGGCGACGACCGAGACGCCGTCGGCCCGCAGGTACGCCTCCATCGTGAACAGCGCGTCCTCGCCGGTGAACAGGGACTCGTCGAAGCGCATGCCGTGCCGTTCGAGCAGCTCGCGGCGGAACAGCTTCTGCGCGCTGAGGGTGAACTTGATGTTGGACGAGAAGACGTCGGTGCGGTCGAGGTTCTTGCCCCACATCGACTTCGGCGCCGTCCGGTTGACCCCCTCGACCCGGCCCAGCACCACGTCCGTGCCGTTCTTGTCGGCCGCGGCGACCATGCGCTCCAGGGCCTCGGGGCCGAGCCGGTCGTCGGCGTCCAGGAAGAACACGTACCGCCCCGACGCCCTGCCCAGACCCACGTTGCGCGGGCCGCTGGGGCCGCCGGAGTTCTCCTGCCGGACCACGGTGACCGACATGGCGGCGCGGGCCGCGAACTCCTCCAGGTACTCCCCCGAACCGTCCGTCGAGCCGTCGTCCACCGCGATGACCTCGATGCGTGTCGGGTCGATGGTCTGCGCCTCCACGGACGCCAGGCACTCGACCAGGTACGGCATCGCCTCGTACGCCCCGATGATCACAGTCACATCAGGCTGCGTCACGACGGTCACATTTCCCCCTCTTTCACACTTTCCCCATAGTCAATGAGCGTTTCCCCCGAATCGCATCATTCGCAGTCTGTTAGACGGGTTACCAGGGGAAGCGGTTGCTCCCACGGCCTGGATCCGTGGCGTACGTCACACAGGCCGGCGACAGACGACGATTCGGGGCGGGCGGCACCGGACAGTACGCAGAGCCGGTAAGAGCAGCTCAGAGGGTGCGGTAAGAGGCGAACAAGAGAACGGCCCCCGAGGAGTGGATCCTCGGGGGCCGTCCGGAGAGAGCGGGGTCAGCCGGCGGTCACGCCGTCCGTCTCACCGGTGGACGACATCCGCTGACCGGGCAGGGCGTTCGTCAGCTCGGCCGCCTCGGCGGGGTCGACGTTGGCACCGGTCACCCGGGACTCCTGCCCGACGTTGCGGGCCTCGGACTTCAGGGCGAGGTCGGCCACCGCGGTGTTGAACTGGTCGATGGACTTCGGCTCGTCCGGACCGAGCAGGTACTGCTTGAGCTCGGTGCGCTCGGCGGCCAGCGGGTCGGCGGCCGGGTCGCGCACGGCGTCCAGCAGCCCGCCCAGCTCGGCCGCGCTGTTGGAGAGGATCACGGCGGCGCGCACCGCGGTGTTCTGCCGCTTGAACTCCTCCACGCCCAGCTCGCCCGAGTCCGTCACCGCGTACGGCTTGCCGCTGGCGATGAAGTCGGAGACCACGCTGGAGATGTCGGAGACCATCGCGTCGGAGACGTTGAAGCAGTCGTACAGGCGCGGCTCGGCGCCCGTGACGACCCGGTGCTCCCAGGTGGGGAAGGAGCGCCAGTGGGCGTCGTTCCACTCGGCGCGCAGCCGGGCGACCTCCTCGTGCCGCTTGACGTCGGTCACGCCGTCGCGGGTGGCCTCGGCCTCGTCGCCCTTCTCGCCGCCCGCGCCGGACAACTCGGCGAGGCGGGCCTCGATCCGGGCGAGCTCGGCCCTGGCACGGTCCTGGACGGCGCTGTCGACGGTGAAGCGCGCGTCGGCGGCGCGCTCGACGGCGGCCTTCTCGACCAGGGCGGTGATCCGCCGGTGCGCGGCGCCGGCTTCCTTGCTGACCGTGCCGGTGAAGGGGTGCGGCTTGTACAGGACGCGGACCGGCGGGTCGGCCTTCACCAGCTTGCTCACGATGTTCTCACCGGCCAGCACGATGGAGGTGTTGCCGGGGTTGCCGTCCCAGCCCTCCCAGGTGGGGGCGTACAGAACGGTCGGGATGCGGGCCTCGGGCACGCCCTGCCAGGTCTGGATCGGCGCCAGCTGCGGGCGGCCGACCTCGACGATGTCGTCGTCGCGGACGCCGACGTCGGCGATGGCGTAGCGGTCGCGGCCCGCCCGGCCGGCGGTCCACACCTCGTCGTACACCTTGCTGAACGGGTTGACGCTGGCCAGCTTGTCGCTGTCGCCGTGGCCGATGAAGACGTGCTTCATGGTGGGGACGCGCAGCAGGTGGATGTTCTTGCCGACGTTCGCCGCGTAGAGCGCGACGCGCACCGTGGTCAGGTCCATGTTCATCAGGTGCACCCCTCCGGGCACGCAGATGACGGGGACCGTGGTGGGCGCCAGGTTGTTCAGGATGACCCGCTCGCGCAGGATGATCAGCGGCCGGGTGTCCAGCTGCTCCATGGTCTCCAGCCACATGTTGACCTGGTACGCGGAGTCCTTGGAGCCGGAGAAGTACAGCACCGTCTCGGGCTTGTAGACGGCCAGCCAGTCGTCGACGGCGGCCAGCACCTGCTCGGCCTTCGGCGGGATCTTGCTGCCGCGCACGTACGGCATCAGCGCCAGCACGTACAGGCAGCCCAGGCCGACGGTGAGGCCGATGCCGGCGAAGCCGGCGACGGCCGTGTCCATGACCCCGGAGACCAGCAGACCGGCGACGGCCGCGAGGTCGAGGTGCAGCATCTTCTCCGCGGAGCGGTGCAGCAGGCGGCGCGGCGGGGCGTCCGGGATGCGGACGCGGGACTTGAGGTCGACGTTGCGGGTGGCGACCGGCATCCGGCGGCGGTTGCGGATCAGGGTGACCAGGGCGCCGTGCGGGGCCTGGAGGCCGTAGAAGGCGATGAAACAGGCGATGGCACTGTAGAAGATCAGGTTGTCCGACAGGGACAGCCGGGCCAGCAGCAGGACCAGCAGCAGCTGCCGGATCAGGAAGCGGATCGACAGACCGGCCCGCACCTTGCTGAGGCGGTTGATCAGATAGCTGCCCTTGCGGTGCAGATAGTGGTCCGCCAGATACGTCACGGCGGCCGCGGCCGCGAAGGCGGGAACGCTCGGGACGAGCGCGGCCAGCATGAGCGCCGGGAAGCCCAGGATCATGAGGGCCGCCGCGGCCAGCTCGGCCGCGCTGCCCACCCGGGCGACGCGAATAGCGGTGGATATCAACTGAGAAACCTGCTCTGGGAGGGGGAGTGCCGGTTTTGTGTGGAAATGCTGCGGATTTGCGGGTGATTCGCCAGGTTTACGGATTCAGGCCCCCGCGAACGCCCGGTGAACGGGTGCCCGCAGAGGCCTGAATTCCTAAACGCTAATTGGCGGCAATTATTACACGCCGTCCTGGCGGTCCAGCACCGAGGCCAGCGCCTGCTCGAAGCCGGAGGCCTTGGCGGCGCCCGCCGTCGGGTCCTGCTGGCGGACGTCGATGACGTGCCCGGTCAGCTCCGACAGCAGCACGTCCAGCGAGGTGCGGGCCACCGCCTCGGAGGAGAGCAGGCTGCCCGCGGGCTCCTGACCGAAGGCCTTGGTCCGCATCGGGGTGGCGGTGCGCTCGGGGTTGATGCAGTTGACGCGGATGCCGTCGCCGGCCCACTCGTCGGACAGCGCCTGGGTGAGGTTCACCATGGCGGCCTTGGTGGAGGAGTACAGGCTGTACTCGGCGCGGCCGCGGGTGTAGCTGCTGGAGGTGTAGAGCAGCAGCTGGCCCTTGGTCTCCGACAGGTACTTGTAGGAGGAGCGCGCGATCTGCACGGGGGCGAGGTAGTTGACCTTCAGCGCCTCCTCGATGGTGGCGTTGTCGGTCTCGGCGAGCTTGCCTATGCGCAGCACGCCCGCGGTGTTGACGACGTAGTCGATCCGGCCGGTCTCCGCGTACGCCTTGGACAGCGCGTCGTCGACCTCCTCCGGGTTCTCCACGTGCGTGCCGGTGGTGGAGCGGCCCAGCGCGTAGACCGTGGCGCCGTAGGACTCGGCGAGTTCGGAGATGTCCTTGCCGATGCCGTACGAGCCGCCGAAGACGACGATGGTCTTGCCGGTGAGCAGCTCGCGGTAGGCCTCGTCGCCGTTCTGCTCGGGCGCGGCGGTGGAGGCGAGCTGGAAGAGCTTGTCGGCGATGAAGACGTCGACCGGCTGGGTCACCTTCATGTTGTACTCGTCACCCGCGACGACGTGGATCGGCACGTCCGGCAGGTACTTGAGCACGACGGAGCAGTCGTCGGTGGCCTGGAAGTTGGGGTCGCCGGCCGCGACCTCGTAGGCCCGGCGGATCGTGGACAGCTTGAAGGCCTGCGGGGTCTGGCCGCGGCGCAGCCGGGAGCGGTCCGGGATCTCGGTGATGAACTCGCCGTCCTGGCCGTGGGTGCGCGTCACGATGATGGTGTCCGCGGACGGGATGGCCACGTCCACGGCCTCGAAACGCTCCAGCGCGGCCACGCAGTCGTCGATGACGCGCTGCGACAGCAGGGGGCGGACGGCGTCGTGGAAGAGGACGTTGACGTCCTCGCCCTCGCCCAGGCCCTCGCCGAGGGCGTCGATGGCGCGCTCGGTGGTCTCGTTCCGCGTCGAGCCGCCCTCGATGATCTTCTTGACCTTGGTGAACCCGGCCTTGGCGACGATCTTCTCGACGTCGGGGACGTAGCCCGGCGCCATCAGCACGATGATGTCGTCGATCGAGTCGGCGTTCTCGAAGGTGGTCAGAGTGTGCTCGATGACTGCCTTGCCGGCGATCTTCAGCAGCTGCTTGGGGATCGACAGACCCACCCGCTGACCGGTGCCACCGGCCAGGATCACTGCGGTGGTACGGGGCTTGGCTATGTGCTGTGACACAGGTGACCTACCTTGGGGCGACAGGGAACGCGGAAATGCTCCCACTTCGGGTAACCGCAGTGCAAGGTGAGTGACCGCCATCGCATATGTGCACGCAACCTCTCATTCACCTTGCCCCGCTGGTGACGGACGATGCCCTCTTTGTCAGTTCCGCGGAATTGCTGTGAGTAACTCCACAGGCCTCGCGGGACGCGTTCAGCGCCGGCGCAGCCTCTTCAGGCAGCGGTGTCCGAGCACCCGGACGAGTTCCTTCGACGGCGTCTGGTGAACACCGCGCGCCTGAGCGGGCCGAGCGGGCACGGAGGCGGCCGCGGCGAGCGCGCCGTACAGCGCCTGAGCGGCCACCTCGGGAGCGATACGGGCCGCGCCGGGCACCGGCTCGGTCTGCTCCGGCGCGGCGGACAGCAGCCCCGGGTCGCCGAGGACCCGGACACCCGTCGCCGCGATCCGCTCCGCCATTTCGGCTCCGATCGCGGCGGCGGCCTCCAGGGCCCATCGGGGCGTGGCGATCCGCACGTCCCGGGCGGTGGGACTGCACGCGTTCTTCATATGCATCACCGCGCCGTTGCGGACGAGCCTGGAATACAGCTCGTCGGGCAGTCCATTGCCCCGGAATTCGACATCAAGATTCCGCAGCATTTCGGTCTCGGCGAGGGTAAGGGACCGATTCGCGGTGTCCGGAACCGGCCGCAGAAGACCGTCGGGCAGGCCGAGCAGCGCCTCGAAGGTGCGCAGCAGGCCGCCCCGGTCCCGGTCGTCGACCACGACGACGGTGACCCGCTCCGGCCCGGTCACCCGGGACCAGCGCTCCACGAGCCGGTCGTGCCCGTGCCGGTGCCAGAAGCTGGGATTGGGCTTCTCGTACGGGGCCTTGCGGAGCATGTGGTCCAGCCAGTCCTCGTAGCCCATGCGCAGCCCGTTCTGCACGTACTGCTGCCATTGCGAGGGCATGATCTTCGCCAGCGGGCGCACGGTGACGAGGATGTGCACCCGGTCGCCGCCCAGTTGCCCGACGATCCGCCGGGCGGTGGCGCCGTCGGGGGCGTCGGCGAAGAACTCGCTGCTCACCACGGAGGTGTGCCCGCCGGTGGCACGGACCTGTGCCAGCAGGCGGGTCCAGTGCCCGTCGGTGGGGGCGGTGTCGCCCATCATCGCGGGCCGGGCGCTGGCGGCGAGCGCGGCCTCCATGGGGTGCCTGCTGTGCGCCGGGAACTCGACGCCGTACCGGGGCAGCGTCTCCTTCGCGGCGAACAGGGCGCCCTGGATGGCGGTCGTGCCGGTCTTGTGCGGGCCGATGTGCAGCAGGCGGGTGCCGTTCGGCAGTGGCTGGGGGGTCGTACAGTCCGTCTCCATGGTCAACGGAAGGTAAGAGGCTTACCTGAGACTTACCTTGGAGCGCCGTGGGACTCCGGTGAGTTCCACGGCGCTTCGACGGACCGTCAGACCACCCGCACGCCCGGGTCGTCCGATTCCACCCGCAGCGTGGCCAGCGTGCTCGCGGTCGCCTGCTGCTTGAGCACCGTGTCCACGACCCGGACCCGCGCGTCGATGCCGTCGCGGCGGATGTCGAAGAGGTGGTAGCCGCGGTGGGCGTCGATGACCTTCCAGTGCGGGTTGTCAGCCATCAGCGGGTCCCACTGGGCGTGGAAGGCGGCCTGGTCCTGGTCGCCGCTGCTGGAGATGGAGGTGCCGACGAACTCGGCGCCGACGACGTCGGAGTCGGGGTCGGCGAAGTCCTCCTTGAGGTCGCTGATCATGGTCAGGTGCCGGTCGCCGCTGAGCACGACCGGGTTGCGGATGTCGGTGAACTCCTTCAGGAACGCGTTGCGTTCGGCCTGGTAGCCGTCCCAGGCGTCGTAGTACCAGAGCTTGCCCTCGCCGAGCTGGAGATCGGTCTCGGCCATCATGATCTGCGAGGCGATGATGTTCCAGCGCGCCGGGGAGTCCTTGAGCCCGTCGAGCAGCCACGCCTTCTGGTCCGGGCCGAGCATGGTCATCGACGGGTCCTGGGCACCGGCCTGGCTGGTGGCCTGGTCGCTGCGGAACTGCCGGGTGTCCAGGACGTTGAGCCGGGCCAGGCGGCCGAACTCCAGGCGCCGGTACATCTGGATGTGCGGGCCGTCGGGGATCGCGGTGGCGCGCACCGGCATGTGCTCGTAGTACGCCTGGAAGGCCGCGGTCAGCCGGGCCACGAACGCGTCGTGCGACTGCTTGTCGGGGTCCTGCGGGATCTCCCCGGCCCAGTCGTTGTCGACCTCGTGGTCGTCGAAGGTGACCACCCAGGGGGCGTTCGCGTGCATCGCGGCGAGGTCGGGGTCGCCGCGGTACTGGGCGTAGCGGTTGCGGTACTGCTCCAGGGTGTACGGCTCGCCCTTGCCCTCGTGCTTGCGCACGGCGGTCGAGGAGGGCGAGGACTCGTAGATGTAGTCGCCGACGAAGAGCACGAAGTCGGGGTCCTGGGCGAGCATGTCGGCGTACGGGGTGAAGTAGCCGTGCTGCCAGTTCTGGCAGGAGGCCAGCGCGACGCGCAGCGAGCCGCCCTTGCGGTGCGGGTGGGGGGCGGTGCGGGTGCGGCCGGTGGGCGAGATCTGGCCGTCGGTGCGGAAGCGGTACCAGTACGTGCGGTCGTGGCGCAGGCCGCGTACGTCCACGTGAACGCTGTGCCCGTACTCGGGCCGGGCCTGGGCGACGCCTTTGCGCGCGGTCTTTCTGAAGCGTTCGTCCTCGGCGAGCTCCCACTCCACCGGAACCACGCCGTCGGGCATGCCACCGCCGTTCAGCGGGTCGGGGGCGAGCCGGGTCCACAGCACGATGCCGTCCGGCAGCGGGTCGCCGGAGGCTACGCCGAGGCTGAACACGCCGTCGGGCAGCTTGGTCTCGGCCGCCCGCGCGGTGCCCGGCAGCCAGAGTTGGGCGGAGGCAGCGGCGCCTAATACGGCGGCACCGGCGGTCAGAAAGCGGCGTCGGTCGGGCGTTGCTCCGGTCATGCGCTAACTCCCTTGCCACAGTGGCCTCTTGAACACTCGGAAGCTCCCACGGCGGGACGGTCCGCCCGCTGAACGGGAACCTTCGCGTGCATGACAAATGGGTAGACAACAGAAGACCCGTCGCGGCACGGGAACCACATGACGAACGTGATCTTGCCGCAACGGGTCTTACCGAAGGTCAACCCGAATGACTGTGTGTGCTACTGGGTGTCAGGAGACATTCTGGGGTGGGTTGTTCAGCAGGTGAAGCCCGATCCAAGCCGTGCTCCGGAGGCGGTGGGGCGGTCGCGGTGGGGGCCGGCGCCCGCCTCACTTCACTCGAAGGGGTGGAAGTCGTCGAACTCCTGGAAGGCCTCGTCGCGCTCCGCCTGCCGGTCCCGGCGCCGCTGGACCGCGGGACGCTGCTCCTCGAACCGGTGGTCCTCGCCACGCCGGCCGAGCATCTCCGCGCCCGCCATCACCGACGGCTCCCAGTCGAAGACGACCGCGTTCTCCTCGGGACCGATGGCCACGCCGTCGCCGGAGCGGGCGCCCGCCTTCATCAACTCGTCCTCGACACCGAGGCGGTTGAGCCGGTCGGCGAGGTAGCCGACGGCCTCGTCGTTGTTGAAGTCGGTCTGCCGGATCCAGCGTTCGGGCTTCTCGCCACGCACCCGGAACAGCGGCTGCCCGTCGGCCTCCTCGCGGGTCACCGTGAAGCCCGCGTCGTCCACGGCCTTCGGCCGGATCACGATCCGGGTCGCCTCTTCCTTCGGCTTCGCGGCTCGCGCCCTGCCGACCAGCTCACCGAGCGCGTACGTCAGTTCCTTCAGGCCGATGTGCGCCACCGCCGACACCTCGAAGACGCGGTATCCGCGGGCCTGAAGGTCCGGCCGCACCATCTCGGCGAGGTCCTTGCCGTCGGGCACGTCGACCTTGTTCAGCACGACGATCCGGGGACGGTTGTCGAGGCCGCCGTACTCACGCAGCTCCGCCTCGATGATGTCGAGGTCGGACAGCGGGTCGCGGTCGGACTCCAGGGTCGCCGTGTCCAGCACGTGCACCAGCACGCTGCACCGCTCCACGTGCCGCAGGAACTCCAGGCCCAGGCCCTTGCCCTGGCTGGCACCCGGGATCAGGCCGGGCACGTCGGCGATGGTGTACACGGTCGAACCGGCCGTGACCACACCCAGGTTGGGCACGAGGGTGGTGAACGGGTAGTCGGCGATCTTCGGCTTCGCCGCGCTCAGTACCGAGATCAGCGAGGACTTGCCCGCGCTCGGGTAGCCGACCAGCGCCACGTCGGCGACCGTCTTCAGCTCCAGGACGATGTCCTGGAGGTCGCCCGGCACGCCGAGCAGCGCGAACCCGGGGGCCTTGCGGCGGGCGGAGGCCAGCGCCGCGTTGCCGAGGCCGCCCCGGCCGCCCTGCGCGGCGACGTACGACGTGCCCTGTCCGACCAGGTCGGCGAGGACGTTGCCCGCCTTGTCGAGGACGACCGTGCCGTCCGGCACCGGCAGGACGAGGTCCTGCCCGTCCTTGCCGGAACGGTTGCCGCCCTCGCCGGGCTTGCCGTTGGTCGCCTTGCGGTGCGGCGAGTGGTGGTAGTCGAGAAGGGTCGTCACCGACTGGTCGACGGTCAGGATGACGTCGCCGCCCCGGCCGCCGTTGCCGCCGTCGGGGCCGCCGAGCGGCTTGAACTTCTCACGGTGGACGGAGGCACAGCCGTGACCTCCGTTACCCGCGGCGACATGCAGCTCGACGCGGTCCACGAAGGTGGTCATGGTTCGGTGCCTCCAGATACGTGCGGGGTATTGCCTATGTCAACACGCGAAAGGCGGACCCGCCTTCCCGACCGGGAAGTGAGGTCCGCCTCGCGAAACGTTCGGTCTGAGCGGTAGCTCAGGCGACCGGAACGATGTTCACGACCTTGCGGCCACGGTGGCTGCCGAACTCCACCGCACCGGCCTGGAGCGCGAACAGCGTGTCGTCGCCGCCACGGCCGACGCCGGCGCCCGGGTGGAAGTGGGTGCCGCGCTGGCGGACCAGGATCTCACCCGCGTTGACGACCTGACCGCCGAAGCGCTTCACGCCGAGCCGCTGGGCGTTGGAGTCGCGACCGTTCCGAGTGGACGATGCGCCCTTCTTGTGTGCCATCTGTTCTCAGTCCCTTACTTCGCAGCCGTGGGGATCTCAGTGACCTTGATCGCCGTGTACTGCTGGCGGTGGCCCTGACGACGGCGGTAGCCGGTCTTGTTCTTGTAGCGAAGGATGTCGATCTTGACGCCCTTGTGGTGGTCCACGACCTCGGCCTGGACCTTGATGCCGGCCAGCACCCACGGGTCGCTGGTCACAGCGTCGCCGTCGACAACGAGCAGGGTCGAGAGCTCGACCGTGTCGCCAACCTTGGCAGTGGAAATCTTGTCAACCTCAACGATGTCGCCGACAGCAACCTTGTGCTGGCGACCACCGCTGCGCACGATGGCGTACACGCGGATCTCACTCTCTCGCTCGGGGAACGGCACCCCCGCAGTCCAGCCGCCCGGCACGCGGGCGGCCTCTCCGGAGCACCCGGTGCTCCGGAGGAAGAGGTTTACGGGGATGTGGCGCGTCCATATCCACGGAACACGCCGAGGGTCAAGGTTACGGGGCCACGGTCGAAGGGGTCAAACCGGGCCGGGCCCCGCCGCTGTGCGGCCGGTCACGTGGACCGGCCGCACAGCGTGCCGACCTTGCCGGGTCAGCCCTCGTCGGTGGCGGCGGAGACCGTGGTCTTCTTCGCCGTCGACTTGGCGGCGGCCGTCTTGGCGGTCTTCGCCGCCTTCTTGGCCGTCGTCTTCTTGGCGGCCGTCTTCTTGGCCGCGGTCTTCTTCGCCGTGGTCGCCTTGGTGGCGGCCTTCTTCGCGGTGGCCTTCTTGGCGGCCTTGCGGGCCGTCTTCTTGGCCGGCGCGGCCTCCTCGGGCTCCCCGTCGGCTGCCGGAGCCTCGGTGGGCGCCTCGGCCGACGGGACGACCACGACGGCCGCCTCCTCGGACGCGGTGGGCGCGGTGGCCTTGCGCACGGCACGGCGGCGCGGACGGGCCGGGGCGGCGCTCTCGGCGGGCGCCTCCTCGACTGCGGCCTCGGGCTGTGCCACCGGGGTCTCGGCGGCGGGCGCCGCCGGCTCGGTGATCGTCACCACGGCCGTCTCGGTCCCCGCGGGGGAACCGGCCGGGGCCGACACCTTGCGGGTCGCCCGGCGGCGCGTACGTCCCTTGGGCGCGGCCTCCTCGGCGGCCGGGGCGGGAGCCTCGGCCTCCGTAACCGGCACGACCGGGTCCTCGACGGCGACGGGCTCGGCCTGCGCCTCGGCGGCCGGCTCCGGCAGCACCGGACGCTCGGTCTCCGTCGCCACGGAGACGTCCTGGGCGGTCGGGGCCTCGGCGACCTCGGCCTCCGCCTTGGCAGCCTCCTGCTTCCGGGCCTCCGCCCTCGGCGCGCCGGCCGGAGCCGACGCCCGCCGGCTCGCCCGGCGCCGCGAACGGCCACGGGTGGCGGCGGCCTCGGCCTCGGCGACGCTGCTGTACAGCTCCTCGTCCGGGGCGAAGTCGGGGGCGGGCAGCGCCACCGGCTCGGCGATCTCCGCCGCGACCTCCGCCACGGCCTCGACCTCGGCCTCCTCCTCGGCGGTCTCGGCGACCCCCGAGGCCACGGACACGGTCTCCTGTTCGGTCACCTGGCCGTCGCCGCCGCGCCCGCGCTTCTTGCGCTTGCCGCCGCCCCCGGTGGAGGTCGGCTGCTCCATGTGCACGATGACACCGCGGCCGTTGCAGTGGACGCAGGTCTCGGAGAAGGACTCCAGCAGGCCCTGGCCGACCCGCTTGCGGGTCATCTGGACCAGGCCCAGCGAGGTGACCTCGGCGACCTGGTGCTTCGTACGGTCCCGGCCCAGGCACTCCAGCAGGCGCCGCAGCACCAGGTCCCGGTTGGACTCCAGCACCATGTCGATGAAGTCGATCACGATGATGCCGCCGAGGTCGCGCAGCCTGAGCTGGCGGACGATCTCCTCGGCCGCCTCCAGGTTGTTCCTGGTGACCGTCTCCTCGAGGTTGCCGCCCTGACCGGTGAACTTGCCGGTGTTGACGTCGACGACGACCATCGCCTCGGTCCGGTCGATCACCAGCGAACCGCCGCTGGGCAGCCAGACCTTGCGGTCCAGGGCCTTGGCGAGCTGCTCGTCGATCCGGTACGTGGCGAAGACGTCGACCTCGGAGGTCCACTTCGACAGCCGTTCGGCCAGGTCGGGGGCGACGTGCGAGACGTAGCCGTGGATGGTCTCCCAGGCGTCCTCGCCGCTGACGACGACCTTGGTGAAGTCCTCGTTGAAGATGTCGCGGACGACCCGGACGGTCATGTCCGGCTCGCCGTACAGCAGCGTCGGGGCGTTGCCGTTCTTGGCCTTCTTCTGGATGTCCTCCCACTGCGCCTGGAGCCGCTCGACGTCACGGCGCAGTTCGTCCTCGCTCGCGCCCTCGGCGGCGGTGCGCACGATGACGCCCGCGTCCTCGGGGACGATCTTCTTGAGGATGGTCTTCAGCCGGGCGCGCTCGGTGTCGGGCAGCTTGCGGCTGATGCCTGTCATCGAGCCCTCGGGGACGTACACGAGGTAGCGGCCCGGGAGGGAGACCTGGCTGGTCAGGCGGGCGCCCTTGTGGCCGATCGGGTCCTTCGTCACCTGGACGAGGACCGACTGGCCGGACTTCAGGGCGGACTCGATGCGGCGCGGGCCGTTCGCCATGCCCAGCGCCTCGAAGTTGACCTCACCGGCGTACAGGACCGCGTTGCGGCCCTTGCCGATGTCGATGAAGGCGGCCTCCATCGACGGCAGCACGTTCTGGACCTTGCCCAGGTAGACGTTGCCGACGTACGAGGTCGACTGCTCCTTGTTGACGTAGTGCTCGACGAGCACGCCGTCCTCCAGGACGCCGATCTGCGTGCGGTCGCCGTTCTGGCGGACGACCATCACGCGCTCGACGGCCTCGCGGCGGGCCAGGAACTCGGCCTCGGTGATGATCGGGACGCGGCGGCGGCCCTGCTCGCGGCCTTCCCGGCGGCGCTGCTTCTTGGCCTCCAGACGGGTCGAGCCCTTGATGGACTGCACCTCGTCGGACGGCTCGGCGGCCTTGCGGGGCTCGCGGACCTTGACGACCGTGCGCTCCGGGTCGCCCTCGCCGGGCTCGGTGTCGGTGCCGCTGTCACCGGCGCGACGACGGCGACGGCGGCGGCGACGGCTGGAGCTGGAGCCGCCGGAGTCCTCGGAACGAGCGTCCTCGGCGTCCTCTTCCTCCTGCTCCGCGGTGTCCTCGGCGTCCTGCTCCGCCTGCTCGGCGGCGAGCTCGTCGGAATCGGCGTCCGCACCGGCCTCGCCGTCCACGGCGTCACCGCGACGGCGGCGGCGGCCACCGCGGCGGCGGCGACGGCGCGAACCGGTGTCCTCGCCGTCGTCGGCCTCGTCGGTGTCCTCGCCCTCGGCGAGGTCCTCGGCGGACTCCGCCGGTTCCTCGGCCTCCTCGGCTTCCTCGGCCTCGTCGGCGGTGGTCTCCTCGGCCCGGGCCTCGGCCTCCTCGCCGTACCCGGCACCCCGGCGGCGCCGGCGGCGACGCGAGCCGGTCTGCTCCTCGGGGAGCTCCTCGACCGCTTCGACCGCTTCGACCGCCTCGGCCTCGTCGGTCCCGGCCGCCTCGGCGGCCGCCGCGGCGGCGGCGCGCTCCGGGGTCTGGAACCTCGGCTCGGTGAACACGGGCGCCTGGAACACGGCCACGGCGGGCCGGGCCGGGCGGCGCGGTGCCTCGGCCTCGCGCTCCGCGGCCTGCTGGGCGGCGGCCTGCGCGGGCTCGGCGAATCCGGTCGCGGCCTGCCGCACGACCCGACGGCGGCGGCGCGGGGCGGCGGCCTCGGCGGGGGCCTGCTGGGCCTCGGCGGGCTGTGCGGGCTCGGCGGGCTCTGCGGGCTCGGCGGGCTCTGCGGGCTTCTCGGTCACCGCGGCAGCCTCTTCGGTCACAGCGGTCTCTTCCGTCACCGCGGTACCGGCCGGCGCGGTCACACGGCGCGTGGCACGGCGGCGGGTACGGCGCGGAGCGGCCTCCTCCGCGGCCTCCTCGGCCTCGACGGCGGGCGCCTCGGGAGCCGCTACCGGAGCCTCGGCGGCGGTCTCGGCGGGAGCGGCCTCCGGGGCCGCAGCGGTCCCGGTGGCCTCCTCGGCCGCGCTCGGCGCACCGGCGGGCGCGGCGGCCCGACGGGTCGCGCGGCGACGCGGACGAGCGGGCGCGGCCTCCTCCACGACGGCCGGAGCCTCGGTGGCCTGGGCCTCGGCGGCGGGCGCCTCGGCGGTCTCCACCTCGGCGGTCTCCGCCGGAGCGGGCGCGGCCGCGGGGGCGGACACGCGGCGCGTGGCACGGCGGCGGGTGCGGGCCGGAGCGGCCTCCTGCGCGGCCTGCTCGTCGGCCTCGACGGCGGCGGGGGCCTCGGCCTCGGCGGCAGCCGGGGCGGCGGTGGCCGGTACGACCGTCTCGGCGGCCTCGGTGGACGCCGGGGAACCGGCGGGCGCGGCGGCCCGACGGGTCGCGCGGCGACGCGGACGAGCGGGCGCGGCCTCCTCCACGGCGGCCGGAGCCTCGGCGGCGGGCGCCTCGGTGGTCTCCACCTCGGCGGCCGTCTTCTCCTCGACCTCGTCGACGTCGGCGGCCGGTATGGCCGGCGCGGTGACCTCGGCCGGGGTCTCGGCCCCGGCGGGCGGGCCCGCGGGGCGGGAAGCGGCACGGCGCCGGCGACGCGGCGGCAGGGTGTCGCTGGGGGTGTTGAGTTCGGAACCCTCAGTGGGTTCGGTCGGCTCGAGCATGCGGGCGTTTCTCCCGTCAGGCCCCCGGGCGCCGCGCCTGGTCCGGCGTCGATCTCGTCGACCACCGTTGACGTCCGCGGCTCGCGCGGTGCGCGGTGCCGCCGTTCGCGGCGCGGTCGCCGCACGGGAGCTCTTCGTGTCCTGTCTCGCCGGTTCCGTACGCCTTGTTTTGTACGGCCTGGCGAAAGTCTTGTGGTCGGTGCGCTGCCCGACCCAGGTGGCTCCCGAGTACGAGGGCGGCGCTACGACGTCCGTCCTTACGCGGAACCTTCCGTCGCCGGCGTCGTCGCGGCGGCAGCGGGAACGGCCGTTGTGAGGGCCTCCGCCGCCTCGCGGTCGGGCGCGAGCGGGTCGGTCACCGTGCCGGTCTCTTCATCGAGCAGCCCCTGCGCCAGCCTGGTCACCGCTGCGGGGACCGGCGGCGCCAGGTCGGCCACGGCGCGGAGACCGGACAGGACGTCGTCGGGTCGTACGGCAGGCGTCACGTGCCGAACAACCAGCCGCAGTATCGCACAGGGCTGGTCGGTCGGCCTATCGGCCTGCTGACTCTGTGTTGTCAGATTCTCCTGGCTCTCCAGGCTCACGACCGCGGGTCGAGCGTCGAAGGTACGGACGCCGTTCTTGGTCATGCGCTGGACCTCGACGGCGCCGGCCCCGTTGAAGGCCGTCACCGCCCGCTCGGCGTCGGCCGGGTCGACGCCGTCCAGCCTGAGCTCCCACACGGAAGCCGTCAGCCGGTCGGCGAGTCCCGATGTCCGTGCCTCGACCGCGTCGACGATGTCGAGCCCGCTGGGCAGCGACTCGTCGAGGAGGTCCCGCAGCGGTCCCGGGTCGCGGTGCTCGGTGAGCGCGATCTCCAGGTACTCCGCCTCACTGCCCGTGCCGGTGGGTGCGGCATTGGCGTACGACACCTTCGGGTGCGGCGTGAACCCCGCCGAGTACGCCATCGGCACCTCGGCACGGCGCAGCGCCCGCTCGAAGGCGCGCTGGAAGTCACGGTGGCTGGTGAACCGGAGGCGGCCGCGCTTGGTGTAGCGCAGTCGGATGCGCTGCACCGCGGGTGCGGGCGGCGGGCCTTCGGGCTGTCGCTTGCCCAGTGTTCTAGTCCTTCGTGAGAGCGGTGGTACTGCTACCAAGAGTACGTGTCTCCGGCGCCATGAGTTCCCGCCGGTCCACCGGACCGGGCCGCCGGGGTTCGCCGAACAGCGCCCGGCGGACGTCGGCACGCGCCTGCCGGACGGTCTCCCGGGCGGCGGCCAGCGCCTGCCGTCCGGCCCGTCCCACGGCCCGCGCGGCCTCGGCGACGGGCCTCAGCAGCAGGTCCCGCACGACGTGCCCGACCGGGGTGAGGAGGGTCCGGTACACCCATCGCGCCGGCTCCACGAACATCCACCGGAAGAGGGTCCCGAGGACCCGCCCGACGGCGCGCGAGACGTACCCGGCGATCCGCCAGGCGTGCCCGAGCGCCGCCCCGATCTCCCGCCCGACGACGGCGAGTACCCGGCCGGCCGGCACGAGCAACCAGCGCCACAGGACGAGCGCGGGCAGGACCAGCAGGACGCGGGCGATCCGGTACAGGACGGTGCCGATGCCGGTGGCGGCCATGCGCAGCAGCCACGCCAGGGCCTGCCCGACCGGCCTGAGCACCCACATCAGGGCGTGCCCGACCGGGGTGAGCACGCGCGCGTACACCCATGCCAGGGCGTGTCCCAGGGGTGTGAGGAGATACCGGTACAGCCACCCCAGCGGCACCACGACCAGCCCGTACAGCAGCCATCCGATCGCCCGGCCGGCCGGCGCCAGTGCGTACCGCCACAGGAACCGCCCGGTCGCCGCCAGCGCGTCCCAGGCCATCCGCACCGGCACGACCAGGACGAGCACGACGATCCTGAGCGGGATCCGCAGCGCGACGACGAGGCAGCCCTCGGCGCGCTCGGGCGGGGGCGGCGGCTGGTGCGGGTCCGTACCGGCCATCAGCCGACGACCTGGACGGTCGTTCCCTTCGTGGCGAAGTCCCACATCGCCTTGCCGTCCGCCGCACGCTCCCGTACGGCGCCGGTGCGCAGGCTCGGGTCGGGCGAAGGCGAGGAGCCGTCCACGGCGTTGGAGAAGGCGTTGGAGGTCCCGAAGTACACGGCGTTCTCTATCTGCACGCCGTCGCTGCCGACCCCGGTCTCACGCCGGAACGTCACGGGGAACGCGCCCTTGGCCGGTGTCACCGTCCCCGGCCAGACGGCGAAGGTCCGCTGGGACTTCCCGTCGGCTCCGACCAGCCACACCCGCTTCTGTCCCAGGGAGTACACCACCCGGCGCCCCGTCCCGGAGCCGGCGGGCACCTCGTACCGCGGGGTCTTGGGCGCGGCGGAGTGGGACGCCTTCGCGCTCGGCTCGGGAGCGGCACCGCCGGCCAGTCCCCCGTCCGGGATCTCCTTGCGGGCCTGGAGGGACAGCACGAACACTATGGCCAGTGCCCCCACCAACAGCCCGGTTATCCAGGCACCCGCGGGCACTTTACGCCTCGACACTGGACCAGTCTCCCCACACGCCCCTTGCGGACCTCCCCGACGTCGGCCCTCCGTGTCCGTAGATTATCCGTGCGATGACGCGTTCCGGGCTGCCTCACCCGTGCCGGGTGAGGCGCCCCGGCTCTTGACGTGCGCAAGCTAGGTCGGAGGAGGAGCAAAGGAGACAGATCATGACCGCGACACACCATGCCCGCCCGGAACCGGCCAAGCAGCACTGGGCAGTCGGTCTGATGATGTTCGCCGCCGTCATGCTGGCGATCGTCGGCATGCTCGACATCTTCCGCGGCATCATGGGCATCGCCCACGACAACGTCTTCCTGACGACGTCCGGATACGTCTTCCAGTACGACCTGACCGGCTGGGGCTGGGTCCACCTCATTCTCGGGGCGGTCGCGTTCGTGGTCAGCCTGGGTCTGTTCCAGGTGGCGACATGGGCGCGGGTCGCCGGCGTGGTGATCGCCGGATTCCTCATCATCGCCAACTTCCTCTCCCTGCCCTACTACCCGGTGTGGTCCGTCCTGGCGATCGCCATCTCCGGATTCGTCATCTGGGCGCTGTGCGTGGTGCGGGACGAGAGGCGCCCGGCCGTGTGACGGGAACGGGTGACGCGAAGCGGTTCGACGTGCGACGGGAGCGGCGCGGGTGGACGCCCGCGGCCTGGGCCCGGCTGGCGCTCCTCGCCCTGCTGGGCAGTGTGTTCGTGCTGTTCGTCACCGCCGGGCTGCGCAGCCTGCTCTGGGTGCTGATCGCCGCGGCGGGCGTGGCCGTGACGGCCGCCGGGCTCTGGTGGGCCCTGGCCCACTTCGGAGTCGTCCGGGCCGTCGGTGTCCTCCTGGTGGTGCTCGTCCCGCTCGCGGTCCTGGCCCTGTTCGCCGCGCACGACATGCTCTGGCCGGCCTTCGTCTCCCTGGGCCTGTGGGTGCTGGCGCTCGCGGCGGCCCGGATCGCGACGACCCCCGCGGACCGCGCCGCCGGGCCCGGCGGTGAGCCCAGGCCGGTGGCGGCCCCGCGGCATCCGTGGGTCGTGATGAACCCGCGCTCCGGCGGGGGCAAGGTCGACCGCTTCCACCTGGCCGAGAAGGCGAGGGCGGCGGGCGCCCGCGTCGTCCTGCTGGATCCGGCGCACCACCAGGACGTGGCGGACCTGGCCCGGCGTGCGGTGGCCGAGGGAGCCGACCTGCTGGCCGTGGCCGGCGGGGACGGCACGCAGGCGCTGGTCGCCGAGGTCGCGGCCGGGCACGACGTCCCCTTCATGGTGATCCCGGCGGGGACCCGCAACCACTTCGCCCTCGATCTGGGTCTGGACCGCGACGACCCGGCCGCCGCCCTGGAGGCGTTCACCGACGCCGTCGAGTTCCGCGTCGACCTGGGGTTCGCAGCCGACCGGGTGTTCGTCAACAACGCCTCCTTCGGGACCTACGCGGTCGTGGTGGGCGATCCCGGCTACCGGGACGCGAAACTGCGCATGACGCTCCAGGCGCTGCCCGGTCTCCTCACCGGCCCTGAAGCGCCACGGCTGCGGATGCGTGCCGGACAGACGCACGCCGAGGGCCTCCAGGCCGTGCTCGTCAGCAACAACCCCTACCGGCCCGTCGTGGACTCGGCGCATCCCGGGCTGCGGGAACGCCTCGACTCCGGACGGCTGGGTGTACTGGGTGTACGCGTCGACAACTCCGCCCAGGCCGCCCGGCTCCCGGCCCGGCTGATGGGCAGGGCCCGGCGGTCACCGGCCGTGACCCGGCTGACCGCCCGCGAAGTGGTCGTCGGGTCCGACGGGGACACCGTCGCGGCCGGCATCGACGGGGAGTCCGTCGTACTGCCCGCTCCGGTGGTCTGCCGGGTTACCCCCGGAGCGCTGCGGGTCCGTGTCCCGCGTCACCGGCCGGGAACACCGCCGAACAGGCCCCCGGCGGACTGGCGGCGAGTGGTGCGCCTGGCACTGGCCCGGCCCGGCCGGCCGCGGGTTTCCCTCTGACCGGGCGGCGTCACCGGGCGGTGTCACCTGTGGTGCAGCACGGCCGGTCCGCCGTTCCAGCGGGCGAGGAACTTCCCGAGCTCCCACAGCGCCAGCAGCGCCAGCGCCGGCACCAGCGTCCAGGCGAACTCCCGCAGGTTCAGCTCGGTCGTTCCGAGCAGCCGGCGGAAGGCGTCCATCTGGGTGACCAGCACCGCGAGGACGAACTCGACGAACATGGCCCGGTTCATCTGCTTGCTGTCGAAGCTTGCGGTGGTGAGCACGGTGTCCGTCTCGCTGCGGCACTCCAGCGCGGCCACGATGAGGCAGAGCGCGAAGGACGTGAACGCCATCGACTGGCCGACGGCGACGCTGTCGAAGCGCGACTCGCCCAGCTTGATCAGCAGGAGCAGCCCGATGGTGATCACCAGCCCGGAGAGCCCGACCGTCAGCACCACTCCCCTGGTCAGCACGGGCATGCCGCGTGGGCGCGGCCGACGTTCCATGAGGCCGGGGCTCTGCCGGTCGAAGCCGAGCGCGAAGCCGAAGGCCGCGTTGACGAAGAAGTGGATCCACAGCACCTGTGCCGGGGTGAAGGGTTCCCCGGCGGCGATGTCGAACAGCGACGCGCCGAGGAACGTCAGCACGAAGACGACGAGAAGGACGAGGACGAACCGGATGTACTTGGTGAGGTTGTCGTAGATCTTGCGGCCCTGCTCGACGGCGAAGACGATCGTGGCGAAGTTGTCGTCGGCCAGCACCATGCGCCCGGCGTTCTTGGCGACCTCGGTGCCGGACCCCATGGCGATCCCGACGTCGGCCGCCTTGATCGCCGGGGCGTCGTTGACGCCGTCGCCGGTCATGGCCACCACATGGCCCTTCTTCCGCAGGGTGTCGGCGAGCAGCACCTTGTGCTCGGGGGCGACGCGGCCGACGACCCCGATGCCGTCGATCCGGTCGAGCCGCTCGCTCTCCGGCAGCGCGGCGAAGTCCGCGCCGAGCATGGACTCCCCCTCGATGCCCAGCTGCCGGGCGATGGCGGCGCCGGTGACGACGTCGTCGCCGGTGACCATGCGCACCCTGACGTGCGCGGCCTGCGCGTCCGCCACCGCGGTGCGCGACTCGGGCCGCGGCGGGTCGACCATCCCGACCAGGCTCGTCATCTGCAGTTCGGTGACGTAGCCGAGCAGGTCGCCCGCGGGGTCGAACGTCGCGGGGTCGAGGTCGCGTTGCGCGGCGGCCATCACCCGCAGGCCCTCCCTGCCCATGCGCTCGACGTGCTCCTGCGCCCTGCCTCGCAGGCCGGCGTCCCACGGGACGGCATCACCTCCCGACAGTGCGGTGGTGGCCCGCGCCATCATGGCGGGCGCCGCCCCCTTCACGAAGCAGCGCACGACGGGGCGGCCCGCGGCGTCCGTGGCCGCGTTGAAGGTGGCCATCAGCTTGTACGAGGGGTCGAAGGGCAGGGTGGCCAGGCGCGGCAGCCGGTCCCGGGTGGCGTCGATGTCCACTCCGGCCTTGTGGCCGAGCACCAGCAGCGCGCCCTCCGTGGGATCGCCGACGACCTCGCCGTTCACCAGCCTCGCGTCGTTGGCCACGAGGTAGGGCAGGATCGCGCTCTCCATGTCCGGTGCGCTGCCGACGGCGTGATGGACCTTGCCCTGGAGGTCGTACCCGGTGCCGGAGACGGTGTAGCGATCACCGGGGTCCACCACCTCCACGGCCGTCATCTGGTTCATCGTGAGCGTGCCGGTCTTGTCGGAGTTGATGGCCGAGGTGAACCCCAGCGCCTCCACCGACGGCAGGTCCTTCACGATCGCCTCGCGCCGGGCCAGGTCGACGGCGCCGATGGACAGGATCGTCTGCGTCACGGTGGGCAGGGCCTCCGGGATGGCGGCGATGGCCAGCGACACGGCGGTCACGAACAGGGCGTCCCAGGCCGTGCCCCGGCTGCGCCCCAGGACGAACATCACGATCATCGTCAGCCCGGCCGTCGCCGTGATCCACAGGGTGAGCCGGTCCATCTCCTGGGCCAGCGGTGAGGCCTCGCGCGGCGTGGCCGACAGCATCCCGGAGATGCGGCCGAGTTCGGTACCGGAGCCGGTGGCCGTGACGATCACCGTTCCGCTGCCGTGGGTGACCGGCGTGTTCATGAACGCCATGTTCCGGCGGTCCCCGGGCGCCAGGTCGGTCCCGGGCAGCGTCCCCGACTCCTTCGCCGCGGGCACGCTCTCACCGGTCAGCGCCGACTCGTCGATCTGGAGGGCGTTGGCGGTGACGATCCGGCCGTCGGCCGGCACCTCGTCCCCCGCCGCGAGCAGCACCACATCGCCGGCGACGACCTCCTCGGCCGGGATCTCGGACTCCGTCCCGTCCCTGCGCACCCGGGCGGTCGCCTTCATCATCGACTTGAGCGCGTTCATGGCGCTCTCCGCCTTGCCCTCCTGCCGCATCCCGACGACCGCGTTGAGGACCGTCAGTACGAGCAGCAGCACGCCGGTGCTCCACTCCCTGATCACCAGGGAGACCACGGCGGCGCTCACCAGGACCAACTGCATGTAGCTGCGGTACTGGGCCAGATAGCGGCGCCAGCCCGGCACGGGTTTCTCCTCGGGCAGGGCGTTCGGCCCGTCCGCCCGCAGCCGCTCCGCCGCCCGTGCCGCGGGCAGCCCCACGGCCGGATCCACCCCGAACGCGGCGGCCACCTCTTCGGGCGCAAGCGCGTACCACACTCGCCCGTCCGTGGCCCGCTCCTGCGGGGCGTCTGTCCGCGCAGTCATGGCTTGTTCTTCTTGTTCTTGTCGTTCTTGTTTTTCTTCTTTGTCTTCTCCTCGGGTCCTGCGAGGTCTTTTCGGATTTCTGCCAGTTCGCGGCGGGTCTGCTCACTGACCTGCGGATACTGGGGGTCGATGTCGATCAGCGTGTGCACCAGCACGGCGGCCGCGCACAGTCGCGCGAACCATTTCCGGTCGGCCGGTATCACGTACCAGGGCGCCCACTCGGTGCTGGTGGCCGACAGCATCTGCGAGAACGCCCGCTGGTAGTCGTCCCACCGGGCGCGCTCGCGGACGTCCGCCGGCGAGAACTTCCAGTTCCGCTCGGGCACGTCGATGCGCTTGAGGAAACGGACCCGCTGTTCTTCCTTCGACAGGTTCAGGAACAGCTTCACGACCCTGAAACCGTTGTCGGTCAGATAGCGCTCCCAGTCGTTGATCTCCCGGTAGCGCCGCTCCCAGACGTCCGGGCCGCGCGCCGCGCCGGGCAGCTTCTGGCGCCGGAGGTTCTCGGGGTGCACCCGCACCACCAGGACCTCTTCGTAATGGGACCGGTTGAAGATGCCTATCTCTCCGCGCCGGGGCAGGTGACGGGAGTAGCGCCACAGGTAGTCGTGGTCGAGTTCCTCCTCCGAGGGCACCTTGAAGCTCGCCACCCGCACCCCCTGCGGATTGACCCCGCTCATCACATGGCGGATGGTCCCGTCCTTGCCGCCGGCGTCCAGTGCCTGGAGGCACACCAGCACGCCGTAGACGTCCTGCGCGGCCAGCCGCTGCTGGTAGTCGGCCAGCAGTTCGATGCCGCCGCGGAGCAACTCGACGCCGTCCTTCTTCTTGCTGATGCCCGCCTTGTACGCGGGGTCGAAGTCGTCCGGCAGACGCACCTCGGTTCCGGGTCGGACCCTCAGCGGGCTGACGAACTGCGCTATGCGCTCGGCTCTCACGTCGGCCATCGCCCCTTCGTCCCTTCGTCGCCCCCGGCCCCCCGGCACCACGGCCACGCCTCCGTTCCAAGGTTCGGCCTGGTCAGCGGGGGCGGCATCACCCTCCGCGGGTGGTTCGCGCCGCCGGCCGTCACGGCAGCAGGTCCTGCTCGGTCCAGATCGTCTTGCCGGTGGGGGTGTAGCGCGTGCCCCAGTGGTGAGTCATCTGGGCGATGATGAACAGTCCCCGGCCGCCCTCGTCGTCGTTCGCGGCGTGCCGCAGATTGGGCGTGGTGTGACCGGTGTCGGAGACCTCGCAGATCAGGGTGCGGTCGCGGATCAGACGTACCTGGATCGGGCCGCCGACGTAGCGGATGGCGTTGGTGACCAGTTCGCTGACGATGAGCTCGCTGGTGAACGCCATCTCGTCCAGGTCCCAGTCGCCGAGCTGCTTGCTGACGGCGCCGCGGATGGTGGCGACCGCGGCCGGGTCCGGGGACAGTTCCCACTGGGCGAACTGGTTGCGGTTGAGCAGGCGTGTGCGGGCCACGAGCAGCGTCGCGTCCTCGTCCACGGGCCCGGGCAGCAGGGTGGTCACCGCCCGGTCGCACAGTTCTTCCAGGGAGCCGTGGCCGTCGGCGAGGATGTCCGCCAGCTGCGCGAGCCCCGCGTCGCGGCCGTCCGTCGCCTGGAGGAGGCCGCCCGTGAAGAGCGCGACGAGACTGCCCGACGGGAGCTGGAGTTCCGTGCTCTGGTAGGGCGCGCCGCCGACTCCCAGCGGCGGTCCCGGCGGCAGTTCCGGATAGTCGACGACACCCGTGCGCGGGTCGACGACCGCCAGCACCGACTCCCCGGCCCGCGCCAGGCTGCAGCTGCCCGACACGGGGTCGTACACCGCGTACAGACAGGTCACGTCGACGGCCGAGACGGCCCGCGACCTCAGGCGGCCCGGGCCGTGGCCGTTCCCGCGCTCGTGCGCGGTCTGCTCGGCCAGGTCGTCGAGGCGGGACAGCAGCTCGTCCGGGCTCAGGTCCAGCCGGGCCAGGACCCGCACCCCCGTACGCAGGCTCCCCATGGTGGCCGCGGCGCGCAGCCCGTGACCGAGCACGTCGCCGACGACCAGGCCGACCCGGGTGCCCGACAGCGGGATGACGTCGTACCAGTCGCCGCCCACCCCGGACCCGCTGTCGGCGGGCAGGTAGCGGCTGGCCGAGTCGAGGGCGGTGTGCTGCGGCAGACGGCGGGGAAGCAGGCCCCGCTGGAGTTTGAGCGCCACGGTGTGGCCCCGGGTGACCAACGGCAGCAGCAGGAGACCGAGCAGCAGGGCGCCCAGGCCGATGACGGTGACCCCGCCGGTCGGTCCGATCAGCGGCAGGTCGACGCTGGTCGCGCCGTATCCGGGGGCCGCGTAGACGTACGTGGCGTACAGGAACAGGCAGAGCATGATCACCGCGCCCACCCCGGGCAGCACACCCTTGAACACGAGGTCCTTGGTGCTGTGGGTGAGGACCTTGCGGTGGTACCAGAGGCAGGCGAACCCGGTCAGCCCGTACTGGAAGGTGATCGCGAGACCGACCGAGTCGATCGAGTCGGCCAGCACGTTCCCGCTGAAGGAGGACAACAGGACGAGGAAGGCGATCGAGACCGCTCCCATGCCGATGGTCGACCAGGTCGGGGTGAGGAACCTGCGGTGGACCCGGGCGAACCGGGAGGGAACGGCCTTGTGCACCGCCATGGAGAAGACGGTCCTGGCCAGGGGCAGGATGGTCGTCTGGGTGGAGGCCAGCGCCGAGGTCAGCACCATCAGGATCAGCAGTCTCGAAAGGACGAGCCCTGTGTCGTGGCTCCCGAAGACGGCCTCGCCCAGTCCGGAGAACACATCGCCGGAGTGGACGGCGTTGCCCAGCCCGATGCCCGCGGGGCCGACTCCGGCGAAGGCCTGCGCCGAGGTGGCCACCAGCGCGTACATGACCAGGAGCAGCACGGTGGACATGACCGCCGCGCGCCCCGGGATGCGGGTGCTGTCGACGGTCTCCTCGTTGATCGAGACGGCGGTGTCCCAGCCCCAGTAGATGAAGACTCCCGCCAGGAGGCCCGACGTGAGGCCCTTCACGGAGGACACCTCGAAGGGGTTGAACCAGGAGGCGGAGACATGGATCGCCGTCGGCGGAGGATCGGTGTAGACCCTGACCAGCGCGGCGACGGCGAACAGGACCAGCATCCCCACTTCCAGGCACAGCAGCCAGCGCTGGACGGCGGCGGAGAACTCGATGCCCACGTAGCAGACCGTGGTCATCACGGCGATCCATACGATGCCCGCCACGGTGGTCCACAGCCGGTCCTCCGCCAGTCCGTCCAGGCCCACCAGCCGGAAGCTGTAGGCACCGGCGATCTCGGCGAGGCTCGCCATGACGATGACGTTGGCGACGATGATGCCCCAGCCGCCCATCCATCCGGTGCGGGGACCGAAGGCGCGGGTGGCCCAGGTGAAGGTGGTCCCGCAGTCCGCGTTGCTCGCGTTGAGCTCCCGGAAGGCGTACGCGATCAGCAGCATCGGCACGAACGACAGCATGGTGACGATCGGGGACTGGAGGCCGACCGCCGCCACGATGAGCCCCAGCGTCGCGGCGAGACTGTAGGCGGGGGCGGTGGACGCCACACCGATGACCACCGAGGAGAACATGCCCAGGGCGTCGTTCTTGAGCCCCTTCCGGCCGGCCCCCGTCCCGGGAGCGGGGCGGCCGGCGGACACGACGCCGCCAAAGTGCCTCACACTTGATTCCAACGCCGGGCCGCTCTCCTCCGCAACAGAAGCGGCGGCCGCCGGCGGGCCGGACGATCACCGTCACGGCGGAACCCCGGGGGGCGGGCCGAGGCGGACGCGCCGCCCCTGACGTGCTGCGGAACGCCTGGTCCCGCACGCTGGGGGCATGCTCACACTGCATCACCGGGCCGCCGGCGTCTGCCGTCGGCGGAGATCGGCACGCCGGCTGGTCGCTGCCGCCCGGTCCGCGCACACCCGGGCGGCGGCCCGGTTCCCGGTGGTCACCCACCTCGCGGACCGCTTGCTGTCGGTGAACATCTTCGACTCCGCCACGCGCCTGGCGGCGCAGTGCTTCCTGACCGCGGTTCCGCTGCTCTTCGTGGTCGGGGCGTACGCTCCCCCTGCGGTACGGCAGCAGCTCGTCACCTCGGTGCGCACCGTCTTCGGGGTCACGGGCGCCGCGAACGCCCAGCTCGTACACGCGCTCACGCCCACGACGGGTGATCTGCGGCAGGCGACCGGTGTGGTGGGCGGGCTGATGGTGCTGCTCTCGGCCACCGCCGTCAGCAGGGCGATGCAACGCCTGTGCAAACGCGCCTGGGAGATCCCCCGGGCGGGAACCCGGACCGCCCCCTGGCGCTGGCTGGCCTGGCTCGTACTGTGGCTGGGGGCACTGCTGGTGCAGGGCCCCATGCGCGACGGGTTCGGCGTCGGGGCCTGGCTGGGGATCCCGGTCACGCTGGTCGGTCTGACGGGGCTGTGGTGGTGGACCCAGCACCTGCTGCTCGGCGGCCTGATCGCCTGGAAGCCGCTGCTGCCCGGCGCGGTCATCACAGCTGTCGCCGTCACCACGCTGAGCGTGACCGCACGGTTGTACCTGCCGCGGGCACTCAACCACGCCCTCGCCGAGTACGGCTCCCTCGGCTCGGTGTTCATCATGCTGTCGTGGCTGATCGTGGTCTGCGTGGCCGTCGCGATCAGCATCAGCGCCGGCGCCGTGGCGGCCCAGGAACCACCACTGGCCACCCGCCTCGAAAGCCCACCTCCGGCCCGGGACCGGATTGCCCATCCCTGACCCCGCCTGCCACGGCGCTCCCTCCGGCTCAGGAAGTCAGCACGCCGATGCCGTCCCCCAGCAGTTTCAGCCCGAACACGAAGAGCAGGACCGCCATGACAGCCGTGTTGTGCCGTGCCGCCCATTCCCTCCAGTTGCCCAGCATGTTCTTCGCCCGCTCGCCCATGACCAGGTAGACCCCCAGCGGAATCAGCAGCCCGAGGGAAGCGATGAGGACGAAAATCGCGAGCGCGCCGATCTGCTCGCCGACCGGAATTCCCGACGAACTGATGGTTATTGCCGCAGCAATGGTCAGCGGGGCGTTCTTCAGGTTTCCGGCAGACAGCAAGAGAGCCAGAAGGAATGTCTTCACCGGGGTGAAGCGGTCGAGCGCGGCCATCCACTTGGGCAACTGCGCCTGCGTGACATCGGCGGGACGGCGACGCCACAGCCGCACGCCGAGGAGAACCAGTGCCGGCCCCAACGCGAGCTTGAGGGCCCCCACCCAGTCGGCCGGCTGCCCCTTGACGGCGGCATCCCCTTGACCGCCGATGACCAGCGTCACCGCGCCCAGGGCCGACAGCCCCACCACCCAGCCGGCCGCGAACACCAGTCCGTTCAGGCGTCCGCGAGGCGTTGCCAGCACGATGATGACGGCGATGATCGGAAGCGGACTGACGGCGACACCGGCCGCCAGGCCCAGCACATCACCCAGCACTTGACCCATGCGGCAAGCATCGGCGACGGCGCTCGGCCTCGGCCGCACGGGCGCGGCGAGCGGGTGAACACCGCTCACGGCCGCGCTGGTTCCCCGCGTGCGGGCGGTGTACGCGCGGGATAGGCTTTTCCGGTCGAAGTCAGGTCCTCTGGGCGGTATTTCCGGGCGGTATTGCAGGCGCCGGTCGCCTTGTTCGCGACGATCAATTGTTTCTGCGGAGACCCGACGTTCTCAGGGTCCGCAGCTCGCATTCCCTGTGGAGGTCGGGATGAGAGTTGTCGTTGATCTTTCCCGATGCGAAGGCTATGCGCAGTGCGCCTTCCTGGCTCCGGACGCTTTCCGGATGCACGGCGAGGAAGCGCTGATGTACGACCCGAACCCCGACGACGCCCACCGCGACCAGGTACTGCGCGCCGCGGCGGCCTGCCCCGTCCAGGCGATTCTGGTCGACCAGCTGGAGGGACGGGGCGTACCGGTGGCGGCGTCGAAGCCATGACCAGCGCCGACACCCTGCGAGCGTTCAAGCGCGACGGCCGCATCGTGGTCGTCGGGGCGTCACTGGCGGGACTGCGGGCCGCGGAGGCCCTGCGCGACGAGGGTTTCACCGGATCGCTGACCATGATCGGTGACGAGCCGTGCGAGCCCTACGACCGGCCTCCCCTGTCCAAGCAGGTACTGACCGGGTGGGTGCCGGCCGGGGGGACCATGCTGCCGCGACGTCGTGACATCGACGCGGAGTGGCTGCTGGGCGTGCCCGCCGCCGGGCTGGACCTGGCGGCCAACCAGGTGCGGCTCGCCGACGGACGCGAGGTTCCCTTCGACCGGGTGCTGATCTCCACCGGGGTACGGGCCCGGCCGTGGTTCGTCGAGTCCGAGGCGTCCCTGGACGGTGTGTTCGTCGTACGGACGCGCGAACACGCCGAGAGTCTTCAGCGGGCCCTGGCCGCAGGCCCCTCCCGCGTACTGGTCATCGGCGCGGGATTCACCGGGTCCGAGATCGCCTCCATCTGCCGTGAGCGGGACATCCCGGTGACCGTCGCCGAACTCGCGCCGGCCCCGCTGGTCGGGGCGCTCGGCGCCATGATCGGTGAGGTCGCGGCGGACATGCAGCGCGCCCACGGCGTCGACCTGCGCTGCGGTGTCAAGGTCACCCGGCTGGAGGGCGACACGCAGGGGCACTTCCGCCGGGCCCACTTCGACGACGGCAGCACCGTCGACGCCGACGTGGCGGTGGTGGCGCTCGGGGGCATCCGCAACACCGAGTGGCTGCGGGGCTCGGGACTGGCGGCGGGGGTCTGGGGGATCGCCTGCGACACGGGCTGCCGTGCCCTCACCCTCGACGGCCTGCTCACCGACGACGTCTTCGTCGCCGGGGACGTGGCGCGCTGCCCGAACCCGGTCTACGAGTACCGGCTCATCTCGCTGGAGCACTGGGCCAATGCCGTGGAACAGGCGGAGGTCGCGGCGCACAACATGGTCAGCGGCCAGGCGGACCGCTGGCCCCACCTGTCCATCCCGGTGTTCTGGTCGATCCAGTTCGGCGTCAACATCAAGTCCGTCGGCGTACCGACCTTCGCCGACGAGGTGGTCGTCACCCAGGGCTCGGTGCCCGACCGCCGTTTCGTCGCCGCGTACGGCTACCAGGGCCGCGTGACCGCGGCGGTCAGCTTCAACAACGCGAAGTGGCTCGACCACTACCGCCGGCTGATCGAGACGGCCGCGCCGTTCCCGCCGCCCTGTCCCACGCCCGACCAGCCCGTCGACGTGAAGCCGGTGCCCGTCGACTTCCCCGGCCCGACCCTGCTCGCCCAGGGCGCCACCGTGGTCGTCACCGGCCACGACCCGGGTGAGCGGCGGGTCACGGCCGCTTACCAGCACCACCACCACCGGTAGGAGGGAAAGCGAGATGACCACGACCGAGACACCGGACACCCTCCACCGGATCCTCGACTACTCCTCCCGGCCCGACCCGTACCCGCTGTACGCCGAGCTGCGCGAGACGCCGGTGGCCCGGCAGGAGGACGGCAGCTACGTCGTCAGCACCTACCGCGAGCTCACGGACCTGCTGCACGACCCGCACCTGAGCTCCGACGTCCGCAATCTGTCGCATCCGATGCCCTCGGTCGAGGAAGGGACCACGCCGGCGTTCATCAACATGGACCCGCCCGAGCACGACCGCCTGCGGCGCATGGCGATGCGCCACTTCGGCCCCCCGCACACCCCGGGGCTGGTGGCGGGACTGGATGACGACCTGGCCGCCGTCGTGGGCGGCCTGATCGACGACTTCGCGGGCAAGGAACAGATCGACATCGTCGACGACTTCGCCTACCCGTTCCCCGTCACCGTGATCTGCCACCTGCTCGGCGTGCCACGCGAGGACGAGCCCAGGTTCCGCGTGTGGGTGAACGACCTCATCAACTCGATCGACTACAACCCCAAGACCGACCCGAAGGAAAAACTGGAGAACGGGCTCCAGGCCCGCAAGGACCTGCGCCAGTACCTCGGCGGACTGCTGGAGCAGCGCCACGGCCGGCCGGGCGAGGACCTGCTGGCACGGATGGTCAACGACGACGGGCCGGACGGGCGGATGACCGACGACGAGATCATCTCCACCGCCAACCTGCTGCTGATCGCCGGCCACGAGACCACCGTCAACCTCATCACCAACGGGATGCTGACGCTGCTGCGCAACCCGCAGGTGCTCCAGCGACTGCGCGACGACCCGGACCTGGTCGTCCCACTGGTGGAGGAACTGCTGCGCTACGAGCCCCCCGTGCACATCATTCCCTGGCGGGCGGCTTACAGCGACATCACCGTCGCCGACACCGTCATCCCCAAGGGCTCGCAGATCATGCTGATGCTGGCCTCGGGCAGCCGCGACCCGGACCGCTTCCACGATCCCGACCGCTTCGACCCCGACCGGCGCGACAACCAGCACCTCGGCTTCGGCAGCGGCATCCACCTGTGCTTCGGCGGCCCGCTGGCCCGACGGGAGACCCAGATCGCCCTGACCGAGCTCGTACGCCGCCTCGACCGCCCCAGCCTCGTCACCGACCCACCGCCGTACCGGCGAAGCCCCGTCCTTCGCGGGCCGGTCCATCTGCACATCGAGCACCGATGAGTTCTGGAGCCCGGTCGGGTCTACCTCCCACAAGCGAAAGCCGCGAGCTCTGTGAGGGGACCATGACCACCCACCACGCACTGCCACCCGTCGTCGACGCCGCGACCTGGAACCACCGACTCGAGGCACTGCGTGCCCGGGAGAAGGCCGCGACGCGGGAGCTCGACGCCATCGCCGCCGAGCGCCGTCGCCTGCCGATGGTCGAGATGCCCGAGTACACCCTCGAGGGCGAGGACGGCCCCGTCCGGCTGGCGGACGTCTTCGAAGGCAGGAGGCAGCTGATCGTCTACAACCACATGTGGTTCGCCGGCAAGGAATGGCAGTGCCCGGGCTGCACGGGGTTCACCTCGCAGTTCACCCGCCTGGAGTTCCTGGACAACTACGACGCGCGCTTCGTCGTCGTCACCCAGGGCCCGATCGAAGAGGCACTCGCCTACAAGCAGCGGGTCGGCAACCGGATGGCCTGGTACTCGACCGCCAACAGCTCGTTCGGGGCCGACGTCGGCGCACCGCCCGACGGAGGATTCGCGGTCAACGTGTTCCTGCGCGACGGCGCCACGGTCTACCGCACCTGGCACACCAACGGCCGGGGCACCGAACAGCTCAGTCACACCTTCGCGCTGATCGACCTCCTGCCGTACGGACGGCAGGAGGAATGGCAGGACTCCCCCGACGGCTGGCCCCAGTCGCCCACCTACAGCCGCTGGGCGACGTCCAAGGACATCGCGGCGCTCTACGGCCCGGGCTCCGGCGACAGCTGACCCACCCGGACCGTCAGCCGACCGGGTCGGCCACCGGGCCGCGGATCCGCCGTTCGATCTCGTCCCCGGATCGGGCGAACCGCATCGACCCCCTGCCCGGCAGGGTCGTCGAGTTGCCAGTCAGCCATCCGGGAGCGCCCGGCGTTGTGGACGCAGCCGAACAGAACCGACGGTCGTGAAACCGGGAAAGTCATCGGCCGACCGTGCCGAGGCTTCTTCGACGGGCCCGGTGGCGTACGCGGTCTCCCCACAGGACACCGGCACCGCGGCCTGACCCACCCTGTCGTCACTCCACTTCGATGCCGTACTCCTGGACGAGCTGCTCCAGCCCGCCCGTGTACCCCTTCCCTCCGAGCACGAAGTCCCAGTCGCCATTGGGCCTGCGCCGGAAGGAGCCGAGCACCAATGCGGTCTCGCCGGAGCGGCCGTCGGAGACTTCGAGTCGGCCCAGCTCGGTCATTGCCGGGTCCAGCAACCGGATGCACGCATCGGTGAATCCGGACAGGTCGGCTTCCGGGTTCACCTCCGGGTCGACGGCCGCCACGAGCACGAACCGATCAGCCGCCTCCGGCAGCGCGTCGAAGGAAACACGGATCGCCGCCTTGTCCGGCGCCGCAGCCGGCACCGCGCGTACCGAACCGTCCGGGCTCTGCGGATTGTTGAAGAAGACGAAGTGGTCTTCGCTCAGGACCCGGTTGCCACGGCAGACAAGAGCGCATACGTCCAGTGCGACACTGCCGGACCAGCTCATGCCCAACACGTTGTGGTCGTCGGGCGCTGTTGCGGGACCGGACGGCGACGGCTGCGCCGGAGTCGCTCGCCCGCCCTCCCCCAGGCGCCCACGAAGCCCGTGCCGGTGCAGGAGGTCGACGAGTTCACCGCCCGAGATGAGCTCCAGGGGCTTGCCCCGGGCGAATGTGTGTGAGCCGGGGCCGAAGCCCGCCGTGGTCACCAGCACTCCCTTGTTGGCACCGACGTCCTGGACCGTCCCGTACAGGTCACGCACCGCGGTGGGCGGCACCGTGCTGCGGTAGCGCTTCACCTGTACGACGATCTTGCCGCCTCGGATGGGCGTCGGGTCCAGCGCGTCGACATCCACGCCGCCGTCATTCGAGCGCTGGGTCGTCACAGCCTGCATGCCCATGGCGCGGAACAGGTCGGCGACGAGCGACTCGAATTCGATCGGATCCATGTCATACAGATCCGGGTCCTCATCACCGCCGTGGGTGACGATGTGGTTCCCGACGTCCTGAGGCTTTCGGCCCGGGCGTACGGAGGTGAGCTGCTCAGGGCGGGACGCGAGCCGGCCCCTCAACGCGCCGGTCAGACAACTGACCGCGTCCACCTGTTCCAGGTGCAGGCCGGTGAACGCCGCCCGCTGGGCCATGGCGGTCGCAAGGAAGATGTGCGTGCGCCTGCCCGTCGCCGGATCGTGGGCGTCGACGAAGCCGTTCAGGGCCACCGAGTCGAGGATGCCGTACTCGTCCGCCGCGAAGAGCTGACGCAGGACCAGCAGCAGGCTCTGCGCGAGCACCTCTCGGTACAGCCCACGGCGCTGGGTAACGGGACGTGCGGTTTCCTTGTACTCGTCCTGGGCGGGCACGTACCTTACGGATTTCGCCTCGGGGACCACGTCGTACCCCGGCAGCTCCCAGTCCAGAACAAGCTGCCGCGCCGCCGAGTCGAAGGCCGCCGCGACCTGCCGGGGAAACCCTTCAGGCCAGGCAGTCGACGAGTAGAGAGCGGCGGAGAAGTACTCGACCACGGAGTCAGGGTCGCCCCGTCTGACGCCCTCGGTCACCTCGGCGATGCCGGCATTGCGCCGACGCACCTCCGCACGCTGAGCCCCGGTCCTCTGCTCGTAGTCCCGCTGGAGGGCCGCCAACCGCTGCCGCCGCTGCGCCTCGGCGGCTTGCGCGGCATGCCAGTCCCGTTCGAACCGAGCCCGTGCCTCCGCCTCGGCCTGTGCACGCCTGTTCGCGGTCCAGCCTCCCTGCGCCTGGTACTGGCTCGGATCCGGCATGCGCACGGGCCAGGCGAGTTGTCCCGGGTCGAACGGCGGGATCTCCTCCGTGCGCATCAGGGACGACGCCCTGAAGGCCGGCGCCTGGCAACCCGCGGCCAGCAACCCCTGCAAGGCGGCGACCTGCCCGTCCAGCTCCTCCGTGCGCCGCCTCGCCTCTGCCTGTCGGTACTGCCGGTGCTCTTGAGCGGCAAGTCGTTGGCAGGCCCGCGCCTGTCGGTCCTCTTCCCGGCGCCGTCTGGCCTCGGCTTCCACTTGACGCTGGTGCTGACGCTGCATTTCTGCCCAGGCACCGACAAAACCAGCAGAGCGACGACTCATGCGCTACAGGCCCTCCCCAGGACGTCGGCACAGCCGACCAAGCTCTGGTTGCCCCCACAACCAGTAGTAACCGAACGACTTTACCCGGCAATCGCTGGTACGGACATCAACTTGCCAAAGGCAACTTGCTGGCTGAGCAGCACCCCGACCGGCGGAGTGCGGCGGCAAAGATCCCTTGAATGGGCGATGATCGGCACCCGTCGTACCTGTGATGCTGGACGCGACGGCCTGGCCACCGGCAGGTCACCCCCATCATCAGGAGTGATCGCATCATGAACACGATGCGCGCGGTCCGCGGGCACCGGCGCGGGGGCCCCGACCAACTGGTCTACGAGAGAGCACCGCGTCCCGAGCCCGGCTCCGACGACGTCGTCGTCGCGGTACTGGCCGCCTCCATCACCACCGGAGAACTCGCTTGGGACGCCACCTGGACCGACAGCTTCGACGGATCCGGGCAGGACCGGACGCCCGTCATTCCCGCACACGAGGTGTCCGGCGTCGTGGTCGAACAGGGGGCCGGCGTCACGGCTCCCGCCGTGGGTGCCGAGGTGTACGGGCTCATCCCGTTCCTGCGTGACGGAGCCGCCGCCGAGTACGTCGCCGTGCCGGCCGGAATCCTCGCCGCCAAACCGGACGGGCTGGACCACCAAAGCGCGGCGGCCGTCCCCCTGGCGGCGCTCACGGCATGGCAGGGACTGGTCGACCGGGCCCACCTGGAGCCCGGCCAGCATGTCCTCGTCCACGGCGGCGCCGGAGGCGTCGGCTCGTTCGCCGTGCAGATCGCCGCCGCGCTGGGCGCGACGGTCACCGCGACCGCCTCGGCCCGCGACACCGAGTTCGTCGCGGGCCTCGGCGCCCAGAACGTCATCGACTACGCGGGCGGCCGGTTCGACGACCAGGTGAACGACGTGGACGTCGTGTTCGACACGGTGGGCGGCGACACCCAGGCCCGCTCCTGGGGCGTTCTGCGCCCGGGCGGCGTCCTCGTCAGCATCGTCGCACCCCCCGACCCCGACGCGGCCCAGGACCCTGGCACACACGGAGTGTTCTTCGTCGTCGAGCCGGACCGCGACGGACTCGACGCCATCAGCGAGCTGATCACGAGCGGACGGCTGAGCCCGCAGATCGACCGGGTCGTTCCCCTGGAGCAGACCCGCGCCGCGTACGAGGCGCTTGAGCGGGAGCACCGGCGCGGCAAGATCGTCATCCACGTCGCGGACGGATGACCAACCGCGGCCCCGCAGGCACACACCGTGGCGCCGTGGAGTGACCCTCGCTTCTCGGGCCGACGCCACAGCGCCTCACCCACGTCAGTGCGCGTGACCGCTCGGCGCCGGCGCGGCGTTCTTGACCGTCAGGGGCAGGAGCTTCTTGCCGGTCGGGCCGATCTGGATGCTGGTGTCCATCTGCGGGCAGACCCCGCAGTCGAAGCACGGTGTCCAGCGGCAGTCGTCGACCTCCGTCTCGTCGAGGGCGTCCTGCCAGTCCTCCCAGAGCCAGTCCTTGTCGAGGCCGGAGTCGAGGTGGTCCCAGGGGAGGACCTCCTCGTAGGTGCGCTCGCGGGTGGTGTACCAGTCGACGTCGACGCCGTAGGGGGCGAGGGCCTTGTCGGCGCAGGCCATCCAGCGGTCGTAGGAGAAGTGCTCGCGCCAGCCGTCGAAGCGGCCGCCGTCGTCGTAGACGGCGCGGATGACGGCGCCGATGCGGCGGTCGCCGCGGGACAGGAGGCCCTCGACGATGCCGGGCTTGCCGTCGTGGTAGCGGAAGCCGATCGAGCGACCGTACTTCTTGTCGCCGCGGATCTTGTCGCGGAGCTTCTCGAGGCGGGCGTCCGTCTCCTCGGCGGAGAGCTGGGGAGCCCACTGGAAGGGCGTGTGGGGCTTGGGGACGAAGCCGCCGATCGAGACGGTGCAGCGGATGTCGTTCGAGCGGGAGACCTCGCGGCCCTTGGCGATGACCTTCGTCGCCATGTCGGCGATCTGGAGGACGTCGTCGTCCGTCTCCGTGGGGAGGCCGCACATGAAGTACAGCTTCACCTGGCGCCAGCCGTTGCCGTAGGCCGTGGCGACCGTGCGGATGAGGTCGTCCTCCGAGACCATCTTGTTGATGACCTTGCGGATGCGTTCGGAGCCGCCCTCCGGGGCGAAGGTGAGGCCCGACCGGCGGCCGTTGCGGGTCAGCTCGTTGGCCAGGTCGATGTTGAAGGCGTCGACGCGGGTGGAGGGGAGGGAGAGGCCGATCTTGTCTTCCTCGTAGCGGTCGGCCAGGCCCTTGGCGATGTCGCCGATCTCGGTGTGGTCGGCGGAGGAGAGGGACAGCAGGCCCACCTCCTCGAAGCCCGTCGCCTTCAGGCCCTTGTCGACCATCTCGCCGATGCCGGTGATCGAGCGCTCGCGCACCGGGCGGGTGATCATGCCCGCCTGGCAGAAGCGGCAGCCGCGGGTGCAGCCGCGGAAGATCTCCACCGACATGCGCTCGTGGACCGTCTCGGCGAGCGGGACGAGGGGCTGCTTGGGGTAGGGCCACTCGTCCAGGTCCATGACCGTGTGCTTCGACACGCGCCACGGCACGCCCGACTTGTTGGGGACCACTCGGGCGATACGGCCGTCGGGGAGGTACTCGACGTCGTAGAAGGCCGGGATGTAGACGGCGCCGGTCTTCGCCAGGCGGAAGAGGACCTCCTCGCGGCCGCCGGGGCGGCCCTCCGCCTTCCACTCCTTGATGATCCGCGTCATGTCGAGCACGGCCTGCTCGCCGTCACCGATGACCGCCGCGTCGATGAAGTCGGCGATGGGCTCCGGGTTGAAGGCCGCGTGGCCGCCTGCCAGGACGATCGGGTCGTCGACCGTACGGTCCTTGGACTCCAGGGGGATACCGGCCAGGTCCAGGGCCGTGAGCATGTTCGTGTAGCCCAGCTCCGTGGAGAAGCTGAGGCCGAAGACGTCGAAGGCCTTCACCGGGCGGTGGCTGTCCACCGTGAACTGCGGGACGCCGTGCTCCCGCATCAGCGCCTCCAGGTCCGGCCACACGCTGTACGTGCGCTCGGCGAGGACGCCCTCCTGCTCGTTGAGGACCTCGTAGAGGATCATGACGCCCTGGTTGGGCAGGCCGACCTCGTACGCGTCCGGGTACATGAGCGCCCAGCGGACGTCACAGCTGTCCCACGGCTTGACGGTCGAGTTGAGCTCGCCGCCTACGTACTGGATCGGCTTCTGCACATGCGGGAGCAGGGCCTCGAGCTGTGGGAAGACCGACTCGACAGACATCGCGGGGGTTACCTTCGTGAGCTGACAGGGGTGACCATCAAGCGTAACCCGGCCGGAGGCCTCCCCCGTACGCCCCGGGAGAACCGGAGGGCCTCAGACGAGCACCCGCGACCGCGCCTTCTCCCACACCCGCGGCAGCTCCGCCTCCACCGCCGCCGCCCGCTGCTCCTCACGCCCGTACAGCAGTCCCCAGGTGAACGTGTCCTCCTCCGCCGCGTGCGCCACGGCGGAGAGCTCGCGCAGGGCGAGGCGGGCCATGACGCTGTCCTGGTGGTCGCCGAGCAGCTGGGTCAGGGACTTCATGGCCTTGGTCAGGGCGGCGGCCGGGTGGCCGAGGGCCGGGGTGGCCGCCTCCGCCGTGTAGCGGGTGCGCTTGGCCTTCTTGCGGGCCTCGTGGATGGCGACGTCCCGGTCCTGACCGGGCGGTGTGTCGATCGCCTGCTCGATGAGCCCGGAGACGCGGCGGGACTCCTTGCGGACGGCCTTGGCGATCGCCTTGGACGGCTTGCCGCCGGCCGCCTTCCGCAGCGGCGGGTCGGTGACCAGGGCGTCCAGGGCGTCGAGCAGCGCCAGATGGCGTGCGGAGTCCAGTACGCCGATCAGGTGCGGCCGGGAGCCGCCGCGCCGCCCCTCCGCCCATGTGTGCAGCCGGTCGGCGACCGGGCCGTGGACCAGGGCGTCCGGAAGCGCGTCAAGGTCCGCGGTCAGACGCTCGGCCAGCACCTCCCGGTCTCGGTCCACCCCGAGCTCGGCCGCCAGCCACTTCAGCTCCGCGCCGATCGGCTCGGTGACGGCCCGGTCGAACAGCGAGCGGTAGGCGCGCAGGGCGCTGCGGGCCCGGCGGGTGGCGACCCGCATCTGGTGCACGGAGTCCTCGACGTCCCTGCGTACGGCCGGGTCGAGCTCGACGATCGCGTCGCGCTGGGCGCGGATGTAGGCGAGGACGTGGTCGCCGGCGGTGACGGGCCGGGCGGGCTCCCGCCGGCGCTGCCCCTTCTTGCCCTTCGACGCGCCCCCCTTCGGCGCGGTCTCCGTGAGCGCCCGGGCCAGCTTCGACGGTGACTTGGACGGCCGTACGTCGGCCTTGCGCAGCCGCTTGTCCACCAGGTCGAGGAAGGCCGGGTCCCCGCCGTCGGCGAGCTCCACCTCGATCTCGGTCCACTGGGCCAGGCCGCCCTCGCCGGTGAGCCGCTCCGCGGTCACGGCGTCCACGCTGGCCTCGGCGAGCAGCAGGCCGTCGGCGTCGACGAGGTGGCGTACGTCGCGGACGGAGCGGAGCCGGACCACGGGGACCAGTTCGGCGTCGCGGACGCGGGAGCGGAGCAGGGGGGTGAGGTCGTCCGGGACCGTGTCCGAGAGGGGGGCCCGGATCTCGTCGCGCACTCCCGGGGCGACCGGGAGTTTGAGGTGCCAGCCCGCGTCGGAGCCGCCGGTGCGGCGGCGCAGGGTGACACCGGTGGCGGCGAGGCGCTCGTCCGGCGTGTCGTAGTAGGTGGCGTCCAGTTCCACGACGCCCTTGTCGAGGACGCCCGTCACCCCGCCGACGCCGGTCAGGTCGGGCAGGCCGCTGTCGTCGGACTCGTACTTGCGTTCGATCTCCCGCTTCGTATCCGCCATGAACCGAATCTAGCCCCGATCCGCCCGGGTACGCCCTCCCCCAGTGACATCGGCTACGCGGACATCGGCCGCTGCACCCTTACGCCGACATCGGCCGCTGCACCCTGATCGACTGGAGGAGTCCCACCGCCACCCACACCGCGAACATCGACGATCCGCCGTAGGAGACGAACGGCAGCGGCAGGCCGGTGACCGGCATGATGCCCAGGGTCATGCCGATGTTCTCGAAGGCCTGGAAGGCGAACCAGGCCACGATCCCGGCGGCCACGATCGTGCCGTACAGCTCGGTCGTCTCGCGGGCGATGCGGCAGGCGCGCCAGAGCACGACGCCCAGCAGCAGGATGATCAGGCCCGCGCCGACGAAGCCGAGCTCCTCCCCCGCGACGGTGAAGACGAAGTCGGTCTGCTGCTCGGGCACGAACTGGCCGGTGGTCTGTGAGCCGTGGAAGAGGCCCGCGCCGGTCAGGCCGCCGGAGCCGATCGCGATGCGGGCCTGGTTGGTGTTGTAGCCGACGCCGGCCGGGTCGAGGTCGGGGTTGGCGAAGGCCGCGAAGCGGTTGATCTGGTACTCGTCCAGGATGTGCAGCTGCCAGACCGCGATCGCGCCCAGTGCGCCCGCGCCGAGCAGGCCGAACACCCACCGGTTGGAGGCGCCGGAGGCGAGCAGGATGCCCAGGATGATGATCACCATGACCATGACCGAGCCGAGGTCGGGCATGAGCAGCACGATCATGATGGGTACGGCGGCCAGGCCGAGGGCCTGCACGACGGTGCGGTGGTCGGGGTACTTCTTGTCGCCGGCGTCGACGCGGGCCGCGAGCAGCATCGCCATGCCCAGGATGATCGTGATCTTCACGAACTCCGAGGGCTGGAGGGAGAAGCCGCCGCCGAGCACGATCCAGGAGTGGGCGCCGTTGACGGTGGAGCCGAGCGGGGTGAGCACCAGCAGGATGCCGAAGACGGAGAGGCCGTAGAGGATCGGCACGACGTTGCGCAGGGCGCGGTGGCCGAGCCAGATGGTGCCGACCATCAGGGAAAGCCCGATGCCGGTGTTCATCAGATGCCGGAGCAGGAAGTAGTACGGGTCGCCCTGGTTGATCTCGGTGCGGTTGCGGGTCGCGGAGTAGACCAGCAGCGAGCCGAGCCCCGACAGGGCGAGGCACGCGAGCAGTATCGGCCAGTCCAGCCGGCGGGCCACGGAGTCACGGGCGAGGAGCCGGGTCCAGCCGGCCCGCTCGGGGCCGTACCCGGAGACGGAGAAGCTGTTGCCGGTCATGCGGGCATCCTCCGGCTTCCCCTCTTGCGAGGTCGCCTGCGGGTGTTGCGGTTGCCGGTCTCGGGCGAGGCGGTGGTCGCCGCGGGCTGGGACTCGTCCGGGGAGGGCGAGCCGGACGGGGTGGCCTGGACGTCCTTGGCCGGGTCGCGGGAGACCTTCCCGGCGGCGATCGTGCCGTCGTCACGGACCTTGGGCAGGCCCTTCTGCGGGGTGGGCAGCAGCGCCTTCTTCTTGTCGATCGAGCCGTCGGACTGGACGCCGTAGAGCGCGCTGTAGATGTTGCGCACGGCCTCACCGGAGGCGCCGGAACCCGTACCGGCCTGGGCGATGGTCATGATGACCGTGTAGTCCTTGGAGTAGGTGGCCAGCCAGGACGTGGTCTGCTTGCCGTAGACCTCGGCGGTACCGGTCTTGGCGTGCAGCGCGATCTTGTCCTGCGGCCAGCCGCCGAACTTCCAGGCGGCGGTACCGCGGGTGATGACGCCCGCGAAGGCCTCGTTCATGCCCTTGAGGGTGGCCTGGCTGACCGGCAGCTTCCCGGTCTTCTTCGGCTTGATCTCCTGGACGCTCTTGCCGTCGGGGCTGATGACCGCCTTGCCGATGGTCGGCTGGTACATGGTGCCGCCGTTGGCGACGGCGCCGTACATCACGGCCTCCTGGATCGGGGTGACGAGGGTGTCGCCCTGGCCGATGGAGTAGTTGATCTCGTCACCCTCGCGCATCTTGTTGCCCTCGAGGCAGTTCTCGTACGCGATCCTCTCCACGTACGAGCCGTTCTTCTTGCCGGTCTTGCACCAGGCGTCCTTGTTGGCCTTCCAGTAGTTCAGCTTCCACTGGCGGTCGGGGACGCGGCCGGTGACCTCGTTGGGCAGGTCGACGCCGGTCTCCTTGCCGAGGCCGAACTGGTGGGCGGTCTTGAAGAAGTAGTCCTTCGGCTCGCCCTTCTTGGGGTTGATGCCGCCGTCCTTCTTCCACTCGCGGTCGGCGAGGCCGTAGAAGACGGTGTCGCAGGAGACCTCCAGGGCCCGGCCGAGCGAGATCGGGCCGAAGTTCTCGCCCTCGAAGTTCTTGAAGACCTGGCCGCCCACCGAGTACGAGCTGGTGCACGGGTAGCCGCCGTCCCAGACGTAGCCGGCCTGGACCGCGGCGGCCGTGGAGACCACCTTGAAGGTCGAGCCGGGTGCGGCCTGACCCTGTATGGCCCTGTTGAGCAGCGGGTAGTCGGAGTTCTTGCCGGTCAGGGCCTTGTAGTCCTTGCCGGAGATACCGCCGACCCAGACGTTGGGGTCGTAGGTCGGGGCGGACGCCATGGCGACGATCCGGCCGGTCTTGGCCTCCATCACGACGACGGCGCCTGAGTCGGCCTTGTAGTTCTCGCCGGTGATCTTGTCGTACTGCTGGCGGGCGACCTTCATGGCGTGGTCCAGCTCGTACTCGGCGACCCGCTGGACGCGGGAGTCGATGCTGGTGACGAGGTTGGCGCCGGGCTCGGCGGCGTCCGACTCGGCCTTGCCGATGACACGGCCGAGGTTGTCCACCTCGTAGCGGGTGACGCCGGCCTTGCCGCGCAGCTCCTTGTCGTACTGGCGCTCCAGGCCGCTGCGGCCGACCATGTCGGACCGCAGGTAGGGCGAGTCGGTGTCCTTGGCCTGCTGGATCTCGTTGTCGGTGACCGGCGAGAGGTAGCCGAGGACCTGCGCGGTGTTGGCCTTGCCGGGGGCCGGGTAGCGGCGCACGGCCTCGGGTTCGGCGGTGATGCCGGGGAAGTCCTCGGCGCGCTCACGGATCTGGAGGGCCTGCTTGGGGGTGGCCTCGTCGGTGATCGGGATCGGCTGGTAGGGGGAGCCGTTCCAGCACGGCTGCGGGGTCTTGGCGTCGCACAGCCGGACCTTCAGCATGACCTCCTTGGGGTCCATGCCGAGGACCCCGGCCAGCTTGGTGAGGACCGCCTTGCCGTCGTCCTTCTGCTTCAGCAGGTCGGTGCGGGAGGCGGAGACCACCAGCCGGGTCTCGTTGTCGGCGAGCGCGACGCCCCGCGCGTCCAGGATCGACCCGCGCACGGCGGGCTGGACGACCTGCTGGACATGGTTGCCGGACGCTTCCTTCTGGTACTCGGCGCCCTCGCGGATCTGAAGGTACCACAGCCGGCCGCCGAGGGTGCCGAGCAGGGAGAGGACGAGGATCTGGATCACGACGAGCCGGATCTGGACCCGTGGGGTCCGTCCGGTCTCGGGAATGTTGGTCACTGCGGCTGCCTCCCCCTCTCAGTGCGTGTATGTGTCATATACGACGAAGCTGTGCGCGTACGGGCGTGGCCCCCGGGTATGTCCTGGGCGCGGCCCCCGCGTCTGTACAGCCGTCCGCAGGGCCATCTGCACGGCCGTCAAGTGTCCGCCGGTCACAGCCGCTTGACCCCCTTGATACGGCTCACGCGCGCGGCGCGGGTGCGGGTTCTGGCCTTCAGGCCGCCGAGGCCGCCGCGCTGGCTGCCGATGCGCAGCCCGGTGCCGGAGGAGAGCCAGCCGGAGGAGATGTCGGCGGCCTTGGCCGCGGAACCGGCCTCCGCGAGCGGGTCGTTCTCGGCGCGGCGGGCCAGGGCGATGATGCCGGGGACGACGAACGGCGCGAGGAGCAGGTCGTACACGGCGGCCGAGGTCAACAGGCCGACGAGGCCGACATGGCGGGCGGCGGTGTCGCCGACGAGGGCGCCGACCCCGGCGTACAGCAGGGTCGAGCCGATCGCGGCGGCGACCACGACGACCATCGGGCCGGTGGCGGACTTCAGGCGGCCGTTCTCCGGCTTGATGAGTCCGGCGAAGTAGCCGATGACGCACAGCACCAGCGCGTAGCGGCCGGCGGCGTGGTCGGCGGGCGGGGCGAGGTCGGCGAGGAGTCCCGCGCCGAAACCGACGAGGGCGCCGCCGACATGACCGTAGACGATCGCCAGGCCCAGCACGGTGAGCAGCAGCAGGTCGGGCACCGCGCCCGGGAGGTGCAGGCGGGCGAGGACACTGACCTGGATGACCAGGGCGACGACGACCAGCGCGGTGGAGAGCAGGATCCGGTTGAGGCGCATGGGACTTCGAGCTCCTACTACTGCTGCTGGTCGTTGGCGGTCGCGTCGGACGACGGGGTGACCGTCACGGTCACCGTCGGCGTCGGGGTCGGCTTCGGCTTGGCCGGCAGCACCTCGTCACGCGGGTCCCGCTTGGGGGCCTCGACGACGACACCCACGATGTCCAGCTTGCTGAAGCCGACGAACGGGGTGACGTAGAGGGTGCGGGTCAGGCCGCCGCCGGAGGGGTCGATGCGGGAGACGACACCCACGGGGACGCCGGGCACGAACGGCTTGTCGGCCTGGGAGCCGAAGGTGACGAGCCGGTCGCCCTTCTTCACCTCGGCCTTGCCGTTGAGGAGTTCGACGCGCAGCGGACGGTCGCCCTGCCCGGAGGCGAAGCCGAGTTCGTCGCTGCCCTCCATCCGGGTGCCGACGGTGAAGTCGGGGTCGTTGGCGAGCAGCACGGTGGAGGTGTTCGGGCCGACGGTGGTGACGCGCCCGACCAGGCCGTCCCCGTTGAGGACGGTCATGTCCCGCTTGATGCCGTCGTTGGCGCCGACGTCGATGGTGACGGTCCAGGAGAAGCCCTGCGCCGACCCTATGGCGATGACCTCGGCGCCCTTGATGCCGTACTGGCCCTCGCCGGCGATCTTCATCATCTTGTCGAGCTGACCCAGGCGGCTGCGGTTGCGGTCGCTGCTGCCGAGCTTGGCCTTGAGGGCCGCGTTCTCCTTCTCCAGCCGCGCAAGCCGGTCGTGCCGCTCACCGGAGTCACGGACCGCGGAGACGGCGTTGCCTACGGGGTCGACCACCGACGACACCCCGTTCTCGATCGGGCCGAAGGCCGCGGCCGCGACCTGCCGGGCGCCGTCGACCGGGGAGTTCTCGCCGCCGCGGATGTCCACCGTGATCAGTGCGAACGCGATGGCGATCAGCAGCACCAGGAGCAGCCGGCTCTCTTTCGTGTCCCTCACGTGCGGCGGCCGTGCCCTTCCTCATTGGAATGCGACTGGGGATGAACTTGGTAATGAACTTGGGGACGAACTGGGGGATGAACTGGGGGATGAACTTGTGGGGGCTTGTGTCTCTATATCAACGATCCGCCGTACGAGAGGAGATCATCTCGTACGGCGGAATCGAAGAGTTACGTCATCTGCGCGGCTGGGCGTCGAGCACCTGCTGGAGCGCCTCGAACTCCTCGACGCACTTGCCGGAGCCGAGCGCCACGCTGTCCAGCGGGTCCTCGGCGATGTGGATGGGCATGCCGGTCTCGCGCCGCAGCCGCTCGTCGAGGCCGCGCAGCAGGGCGCCGCCGCCGGTGAGCACGATCCCCCGGTCCATGATGTCGCCGGACAGCTCCGGCGGGCACTTGTCCAGGGTCGTCTTCACCGCGTCGACGATCGCGTTGACGGGCTCCTCGATCGCCTTGCGTACTTCGGCGGCGGAGATGACGACGGTCTTGGGCAGCCCGGAGACGAGGTCCCGGCCGCGGATCTCGGTGTGCTCGTCGGCGTCGAGTTCGTACGCCGAACCGATCGTGATCTTGATCTGTTCGGCGGTCCGCTCACCGAGGAGGAGGCTGTACTCCTTCTTGATGTGCTGGATGATCGCGTTGTCCAGTTCGTCGCCCGCGACGCGGATGGACTGGGCGGTGACGATGCCGCCGAGCGAGATGACCGCGACCTCGGTGGTGCCGCCGCCGATGTCCACCACCATGTTGCCGGTGGCCTCGTGGACCGGCAGGCCGGAGCCGATGGCCGCCGCCATGGGTTCCTCGATGATGTGCACCTGGCGGGCACCCGCCTGGGACGACGCCTCGATGACGGCGCGGCGCTCGACGCCGGTGATACCGGAGGGCACGCAGACGACGACGCGCGGCCTCGCGAGGTACCTGCGCTTGTGGATCTTCAGGATGAAGTAGCGGAGCATGCGCTCGGTGATCTCGAAGTCGGCGATGACGCCGTCCTTCAGCGGGCGCACGGCGACGATGTTGCCGGGGGTCCGGCCGATCATCTTCTTCGCTTCGGCCCCGACCGCGAGGATGCCACCGGTGTTCGTGTTGATCGCGACGACGGACGGCTCGTTGAGTACGATCCCGCGACCCCTGACGTACACCAGCGTGTTGGCGGTCCCGAGGTCGACAGCCATGTCACGGCCGATGAACGACATTGAGTTCCCCATCAGGATTCGTCTGGCCTTCCCACGAGCTTTTGAGGGCTTTTCAGGTAGGCGAGGTGGGTGCTGTGACGTGAAGGCCTCCATCGTAAACGGGCCTGCACGAACACTGCGCGAGGGTCTTCGCCATTGTCAGCAGATGGGCGAGTGCCTCGCTTGTGGAGACGGCCCAACGGGGGCATGCGTTCCCCCGATCGGCACGCATATGCCAAGCGGTGGTCGAAAAGGTACGTGCGCCGCAGCTCAGCGGGCGGGGCGAGGTGACGCACCCTCAGAAAAATCCTCGGAAAATTCCCCTCACGCCGACCCGCACCACCGCCACCGACGACCTCACGGAACCCGAACGGACGCCGCCGCACGGGGCCTGTCCGAGCGGGCCGGCGGCGCACCGCCACGCGGGGCTCGGCCGAGCCTGATGGGCCACGGCCTGGTCCACCCGGAGGGCACACGCCACGAACGCCTCTGCGCGAAGCCCGGCCGAACGGGTTCACGGACCGCTCACCCCCGGCCGCCGGCCACCGCTGCGCGGGACTTGGCGAGCGGGGTTTCACGGGCCGGCCACGCCCGTCCGGCGGACGCACGGCACGCACGCCGCTGTGCGGGGCTCGGCCGAGCCGGGTGGCCCACAATCAGGTCCGTCCGTCGGGCAGCACGTGGCCTCCCGGGCCCGGGCCTGCCCGGCGGTCGCGCCCCGACGCCGCTGCGGCAACCACAACCCGGCAGGAGCCGACAGCGATCACGGCGGAAATCTGACGCCCCCGGACGTGAGCGGCCCGCCCCAGCCCGAGGGGCAAGGCGCGGGCCTCCGGTGCGTGGGACCTGGCCGAAGCAGACCGATTCCAGTCCCCCGGCCCCGCCGCCCGGCCCTGGCGCACCCCCTGCACAACCCCCGCAGGGGCGTGACAGGGGTCAAACATGGCCCCTGAGCCCGCCACCCGGTCCGGCGGGGCGGCGCGGGCGCCGATACACGACACCCGGCCCAACCAGCCCAGCCCCGGTCCCCTACGCCCGGTCCCGGTGGACACCCCCGACACACCCGGTCGCAAGCCGGACACCCCCGGGCGGCGCGGGCGCCAATGCGCGGGAGCCGGCCCAGGCAGCCCTGTCCCGGTGGGCACCCCTGACGCATCCGGCCGTAAAACGGACACCCCGGACGGCGCGGGCGCCGAGGCGTGGGACGCGCGAGGTCGGTCGCCGTTCAGCCCCCGGCAGGGATCACGCGTGGGTGGGGAAGAAGATCTTGACCTCGCGGTTCGCCGATTCCTCGGAGTCGGAGGCGTGGATCAGGTTCTCGCGGACGATGACGCCGTAGTCGCCGCGGATGGAGCCGGGAGGCGCGGCGATCGGGTCGGTGGGGCCGGCCAGGGCGCGCAGGCCCTCGATGACCCGCTCACCCTCGACGATCATGGCCACGACCGGGCCGGAGGCCATGAACTCCACCAGCGGCTCGTAGAAGGGCTTGCCCTTGTGCTCACCGTAGTGCTGCTCCAGCGTGTCCTGGTCCAGCGTGCGCAGCTCCAGCGCGGTGATCTGCCAGCCGGCCTTGCGCTCGATGCGGCTGATGATCTCGCCGGTCAGGCCGCGACGGACGGCGTCGGGCTTGAGCAGGACGAGGGTGCGCTGGGTCACTGGGGGCTCCTTCTGACTGACATGTGCGGTGGCACGAGATTACAGGGCGTGTCCAGGCGCCTGTTACGCAGCGTCAGCTGTGGTCGAGCTCTCCGCCTGCGCCGCGAATCTCGCCTTCGCCTCGTCCACCTTCCGCCCGAAATGCACCGACGCCCACCACAGGGCGGCGAACACCACGCCCAGGATGTACATCATCGGGACGAAGAACCCGGAGGCGACCAGCGCGATCTGGAGCGCCCAGCCGAGGGCCACGCCCCCGGGCCGGGTCACCATGCCGCACAGTGCCACGCTCAGGAACATGGCGATACCGCACACCGTCCACACGGTGGACGTGGACAGGTCCTGGTCCTTCATCGCCACCAGCCCCGCGAAGCCGATGATGAAGAACTCCCCGATCAGGGTCGAGGAACAGAGCGTACGCATGGGAGCCCTCAGCCCCTTCCCAGCAGCAGCCGGGCCTCGCCGACCGTGATGACGGAACCCGTGACGAGCACACCGCCGCCGGCGAACTCGCCCTCCTCCTCGGCCAGCGTGATCGCCGCCTCCAGCGCGTCCGGCAGCCGCGGCTCGACCTGCACCCGCTCCTCGCCGAACACCTCGACGGCGACCGCGGCCAGCTCGTCCGCGTCCATCGCCCGGTGGCTGGAGTTCTGCGTGACGACGATCTCCGCGAAGATCGGCTCGAAGGCCTCCAGCAGGCCACGGACGTTCTTGTCGCCGCTGGCCCCGACCACACCGATCAGACGGCTGAAGTCGAACGCCTCCCCCACGGCCTCCGCGGTCGCCCGCGCGCCCGCCGGGTTGTGCGCCGCGTCCAGCACGACGGTGGGCGACCGCCGTACGACCTCCAGCCGGCCGGGCGAGGAGACCGCCGCGAAGGCCTTGCGGACGGTGTCGATGTCCAGCCGCTCCGCCCGCTGCGCGCCGACCCCGAAGAACGCCTCGACGGCCGCGAGCGCCACGGCCGCGTTGTGGGCCTGGTAGGCGCCGTGCAGCGGGAGGTAGACCTCCTCGTACTCGCCGCCCAGCCCGCGCAGCGTCAGCAGCTGCCCGCCGACCGCGACCTGCCGCGCCACGACGCCGAACTCCAGCCCTTCCCGGGCCACGGTCGCGTCGACCTCCACCGCCTTCTTCAGCAGCACCTGCGCCGCGTCCACCGGCTGCTGGGCCAGGATCACGGTCGCGTCCTGCTTGATGATCCCGGACTTCTCACCGGCGATCTCGGCGTGCGTCTCCCCGAGCCGGTCGGTGTGGTCGAGGTCGATGGGGGTGACGACGGCGACGTCCCCGTCGATGACGTTGGTGGCGTCCCAGGAGCCGCCCATGCCCACCTCGACGACGGCCACGTCCACCGGCGCGTCCGCGAAGGCCGCGTACGCCATGCCGGTGAGCACCTCGAAGAAGGAGAGCCGGTACTCCTGCTGCCCGTCGATCATCTCCACGTACGGCTTGATGTCCTGGTACGTCTCGATGAACCGCTCGGCGGTGATCGGGGCGCCGTCCAGGCTGATCCGCTCGGTGATCGACTGCACGTGCGGCGAGGTGTAGCGGCCGGTGCGCAGCTCGAAGGCGCCGAGCAGGGCCTCGATCATGCGGGCCGTGGAGGTCTTGCCGTTGGTGCCGGTGATGTGGATCGAGGGGTACGAGCGCTGCGGCTCGCCCAGCACGTCCATCAGCGCGGAGATCCGGCTGACGGAGGGCTCCAGCTTGGTCTCGCCCCAGCGGGTGGCCAGCTCGGCCTCGACCTCGCGCAGCGCCTTGTCGACCTCGGGGTCCTCGGGCCGCGTCGGGACGTCCGCCTCCGGCGGCCCGCCCTGCGTGCGCAGGGTGCGGCTGCCGGCCTCGATCACCGCGAGGTCGGGGTCACGGTCCGTCTCCGCCGCGATGATCTCGTCGAAGGAGTCGAGGGGGTCGCGTGGGTCGGGCTGGTCGCTGTTGCCGGGGAGGTCACTCACGGGGCCAGTCTACGGAGCCGCGGTGACAGAGGTGGGCGAAGGCCCCCGGAGCAGGATGTTCCGGGGGCCTTCACCTACGTACGACCGCTTACGCGGAAGGGAGCCGGTCCAGCTGGGCCTGGATCCGGGCGATGTCCTCGTCCGCCTTCGCCAGCCGCGTACGGATCTTCTCCACCACGTTCTCCGGCGCCTTGGCCAGGAACGCCTCGTTGCCGAGCTTGGCCGTGGCCTGCGCCTTCTCCTTCTCCGCGGCCGCCAGGTCCTTGGCCAGACGCTTGCGCTCCGCCGCCACGTCGATGGTGCCGGAGAGGTCGAGGGCGACCTCCGCGCCCGCCACCGGGAGGGTCGCGGTCGCCGTGAAGGAGTCACCCTCCGGCTGGAGGCGCAGCAGCTGGCGGATGGCCGCCTCGTGCGGGGCGAGCGCCGTGCCGTCGAGGGTCAGGCGGGCGGGGACCCGCTGGCCCGGCTGGAGGCCCTGGTCACCGCGGAAGCGGCGGACCTCGGTGACGACGGACTGGAGGGTCTCGATCTCCCGCTCGGCTGCGGCGTCCCGGAAGCCACTGTCCGTGGGCCACTCGGCGATGACGACCGACTCGCCGCCCGTGAGGGTGGTCCACAGGGTCTCGGTGACGAACGGGACCACCGGGTGGAGCAGCTTCAGCGTGACGTCGAGGACCTCGCCGAGGACCCGCTTGCTGACCTCGGCCGCCTCGCCGCCCGCCTGGAACGTCGTCTTGGACAGCTCGACGTACCAGTCGAAGACCTCGTCCCACGCGAAGTGGAAGAGGGCGTCGGAGAGCTTGGCGAACTGGAAGTCTTCGTAGAACGCGTCGACTTCGGCGATGACGGTGTTGAGCCGGGACAGGATCCAGCGGTCCGTCGCCGACATCGCGGACGGGGCCGGCAGCGGCCCGTCCACCGTCGCGCCGTTCATCAGCGCGAAGCGGGTCGCGTTCCAGATCTTGTTGGCGAAGTTGCGGGAGCCCTGGACCCAGTCCTCGCCGATGGGGACGTCGACACCCGGGTTCGCGCCACGGGCCAGGGTGAACCTGAGGGCGTCGCTGCCGTACTTGTCCATCCAGTCCAGCGGGTTGACCGCGTTGCCGAAGGACTTCGACATCTTCTTGCCGAACTGGTCGCGGACCATGCCGTGCAGGGCGATGGTGTGGAACGGCGGGGTGCCGTCCATCGCGTACAGGCCGAACATCATCATCCGGGCGACCCAGAAGAAGAGGATGTCGTAGCCGGTGACCAGGACGGAGTTCGGGTAGAACTTCGCGAGCGACTCGGTCTGTTCGGGCCAGCCGAGGGTGGAGAACGGCCACAGGCCGGAGGAGAACCAGGTGTCGAGGACGTCGGTGTCCTGCTTCCAGCCCTCCGCCTCGGTGCCGGGCGGCTCCTCGTCGGGGCCGACGCAGACGACCTCACCCTCCGGGCCGTACCAGACCGGAATCCGGTGCCCCCACCACAACTGCCGCGAGATGCACCAGTCGTGGAGGTTGTCGACCCAGTCGAAGTACCGCTTCTCCATCTCCTGCGGATGGATCTTGACCTTGCCCTCGCGGACGGCGTCACCGGCCGCCTTGGCCAGCGGGCCGACCTTGACCCACCACTGCATGGACAGCCGGGGCTCGATGGTGGTCTTGCAGCGCGAGCAGTGGCCGACGCTGTGGACGTACGGCCGCTTCTCGGCGACGATGCGCCCCTCGGCGCGCAGGGCCGCGACGATCGCCGACCGTGCTTCCAGCCGGTCCAGGCCCTGGAAGGGGCCGTGGGCGGTGATGACGGCGTGCTCGTCCATGACGGTCAGGGACGGCAGGTTGTGGCGCTGGCCGATCTCGAAGTCGTTCGGGTCGTGGGCCGGGGTGACCTTGACGGCGCCGGTGCCGAACTCGGGGTCGACGTGCTCGTCCGCGACGACCGGGATGGAGCGGTCGGTCAGCGGCAGCCTGATGAGCTTGCCGACCAGGTGCTTGTACCGCTCGTCCTCGGGGTGGACGGCGACGGCGGTGTCACCGAGCATCGTCTCGGCACGGGTGGTGGCGACGACGATGGTGTCGTCCCCCTCGCCGTACTTCATCGAGACGAGCTCGCCGTCGTCGTCCTGGTACTCGACCTCGATGTCCGAGATGGCCGTCAGACACCGGGGGCACCAGTTGATGATGCGCTCGGCGCGGTAGATCAGCTCGTCGTCGTAGAGGCGCTTGAAGATGGTCTGGACGGCCTGGGACAGCCCCTCGTCCATGGTGAACCGCTCACGCGACCACGCGACACCGTCTCCCAGGCGCCGCATCTGCCCGCTGATCTGCCCGCCGGACTCGGCCTTCCACTGCCAGACGCGCTCGACGAAGGCGTCCCGTCCCAGGTCGTGGCGGGACTTGCCCTCCTTGCCGAGCTCGCGCTCGACGACGTTCTGGGTGGCGATGCCGGCGTGGTCCATGCCCGGCTGCCACAGCGTCTCGTAGCCCTGCATGCGCTTGCGCCGCGTGAGGGCGTCGATGAGCGTGTGCTCGAAGGCGTGCCCGAGGTGCAGGCTGCCCGTGACGTTCGGCGGCGGGATGACGACGGTGTACGGAGGCTTGTCGCTCTTCGCGTCGGCCTCGAAGTAACCCCGCTCTACCCAGCGCTCGTACAGCGGCCCCTCTACATCGGCCGGCGCGTACTGGGTCGGCAGTTCGGTGTCGGGCGCTGGTGGCTGCTGCTGAGCGTTCTCGGTCACGGGGTCAGTTTAGAGGTGTTACGGGGCCGTCCCGAAACGCCTTTGTTCTGTAACGGTGAGACCCCCGATGCGGTGCGCCTCCGACGGCTGAGCCAGGATGTCAGGAACACATAAGTATCTGGAGGGGAACCCAGTAATGAGTCACAACCAGCCGGGCCCGTACGGCGGGCAGCCCCAGCAGCCTGGACCGTACGGCCAGCCGGGCCCGTACGGCCAGCAGCCGCCTCAGGCCCCGCAGCCCGGCTACGGCTACCCCCAGCAGACGCCTCCGCCCGCCCCGCCGCAGCCCGGGTACGGCTACCCGCAGCAGGGCGCCCCCCAGCAGCCGAACCCGTACCAGCAGCAGCCGCAGCCGTACGGCCAGCAGCCCTACCCCACCGTCCCCCAGCCGCCCGTCCCCGACGGCGGCAAGAAGAAGACGGGGCTGATCATCGGCGCGGTGGCGGTCGTGGCCGCGGTCGCGGTGGGTGTCTTCTTCGTGGTCGGCCAGGGCAGCGCCGACGGCAGCGGCGCGGACATCAAGGACGACGGGGCGCACAAGCTCACCACGCCGGCGACGATCCTCGACAGCGAGTACAAGAAGAGCGACTCCGGCACCGGCAAGATGTCCGACAGCGACATCAAGGACGCGGAGTCCTGGGGCGTCAAGAGCCCCAAGGACGTCAGCGCGGGCTACACCTCGGGGTCGGGTCTCACCTCGAAGCAGCTGCTGCTGTCCGGCGTGTACGGGACGATCGACGACCCCGGGGCTGTCGTGGACGCCATGTTCGCCCAGATGAAGAAGGATTCCGAGAAGAGCTCCGACTCCTCCGACGGCAAGCTCGTGGGCAGCCCCGAGACGGTCAACCCGTCCGGCTTCTCCAACGGCGTCATGAAGTGCCAGTACATCGAGAGCACGGAATCCGGCAAGACCACCAAGATGCCGTTCTGCATCTGGGGCGACCACAGCACCATCGCCTACGTACTTTCGTACGACATGGCCAGCCTGGCCGCGGGCAAGAGCACCTCGATGTCCGACGCCGCCGACCTGGCGGCCAAGGTCCGCAACGACGTGCGCGTCAAGGCCTGAGGCCGTACGCCCCGATGACGAAGGGCCCCGGTCGGTCGATCGGGGTCCTTCACCCGTTCGCAGTGCAGCATTCACGCCCGTATGCGGGCCCCAGCGCGACACTGTTCGTGACACCGGCCTGGACCAGGTCATACACACACCAAGGGTTGACCTGCTTGCCAGCTCCGGTGTTGATGGCCGCGTTACTACAGGCGCCCTTCACCTTGGGACGGACCACGTAGCCGTGGCTTACCGCGATCAAGATGCGCTTCTCCCCATCGGAACCCTCCCGTTTCCCAGTCACCAGCCAGGGCGGCTGTGAACCTGGCGTGATCCTTGCGTCCGGCGTCCGGCGTCCGGCGTCCGGGACAAGACAAGGTGCCCGGTGCTCGCTTCAGCACCGGGCACCTCTTCGGAAGGGGGACCGCTCAGGCCGTCTTCTGCTCCCCCGAGCCCCGCCCCCGCGCGTCCCGCGGGATCAGCGTCGGGTTGACGTTGGAGTGGACCACGTCGGCGGTGATGACGACGCGGGCCACGTCCTTGCGGGACGGGACCTCGTACATCACCGACATGAGGACCTCCTCCATGATGGCGCGGAGGCCGCGGGCACCCGTCTGCCTCAGGATCGCCTGGTCGGCGATGGCCTCGAGGGCCTCGCGCTCGAAGTCCAGTTCCACGCCGTCGAGTTCGAAGAGGCGCTGGTACTGCTTGACCAGGGCGTTGCGGGGCTCGACCAGGATCTGGAGCAGGGCCTCGCGGTCCAGGTTGTGGACCGAGGTGATCACCGGGAGGCGGCCGATGAACTCGGGGATCATGCCGAACTTGACCAGGTCCTCCGGCATGACGTCCTCGAAGACGTCCTTGGCCTCCAGCTCGCGCTTGGAGCGGATCGTCGCGCCGAAGCCGATGCCCTTCGCGCCGGCCCGCGACTCGATGATCTTGTCCAGGCCCGCGAAGGCACCGCCCACGATGAACAGGACGTTCGTCGTGTCGATCTGGATGAACTCCTGGTGCGGGTGCTTGCGGCCGCCCTGCGGCGGGACGGAGGCGGTCGTGCCCTCCAGGATCTTCAGCAGGGCCTGCTGCACGCCCTCGCCCGAGACGTCCCGGGTGATCGACGGGTTTTCGCTCTTTCGGGCTACCTTGTCGATCTCGTCGATGTAGATGATCCCGGTCTCGGCCTTCTTGACGTCGTAGTCCGCCGCCTGGATCAGTTTGAGGAGGATGTTCTCGACGTCCTCGCCGACGTACCCCGCCTCCGTGAGCGCCGTCGCGTCGGCGATCGCGAACGGTACGTTCAGCATGCGGGCCAGGGTCTGGGCGAGGAGCGTCTTGCCCGAACCCGTGGGGCCCAGCAGGAGGATGTTGGACTTCGCCAGCTCGATGGCGTCGTCCCGGCCCTGGGCCCCGCCGTTCTCACCGGCCTGGACCCGCTTGTAGTGGTTGTACACCGCGACTGAGAGCGCCTTCTTGGCGGCCTCTTGCCCGACTACATAGCCCTCGAGGAACTCGTAGATCTCGCGGGGCTTGGGAAGTTCCTCCCAGCGCACCTCGCTCGTCTCCGCGAGCTCCTCCTCGATGATCTCGTTGCAGAGATCGATGCACTCGTCGCAGATGTACACACCGGGCCCTGCGATGAGCTTCTTGACCTGCTTCTGGCTCTTGCCGCAGAACGAGCACTTGAGCAGATCGCCGCCGTCACCGATGCGTGCCACGGTGTGCTTCCCCTTCGCCTGGGAGACGCCTGGACGCTAAGAGTCCAGCGGCTCCTGGTGCTGCCTTATTCCGACGGTACCTTGCCGGGCCCCCCGTTCGGGCCCCCCTTGGCACGGTTCACTTTGACGTGCACCTTTCCGCGCACACGGTCAAATCGTGCCAAGGGTGGCAGACGACAACATCACCCCGCGTCAGCGGACGGATTCGTTGTTCATCTTCCGGGTCGAGATGATCTGGTCCACGATGCCGTACTCCAGCGCTTCCTCGGCCGTGAGGATCTTGTCGCGCTCGATGTCCTCGCGGACCTTCTCGATCGGCCGGTTGGAGTGCTTGGCCAGCATGTTCTCCAGCTGCTCACGCATCCGCGTGAACTCGTTGGCGATGATCTCCAGGTCGGAGAGCTGGCCGCGGCCGGTGGAGCCGGCCGGCTGGTGGATCAGCACACGGGAGTTCGGCAGCGCCATCCGCTTGCCCGGCGTACCGGCGGCGAGCAGGATGGCCGCGGCGGAGGCCGCCTGGCCCATGCAGACCGTCTGGATGTCCGGCTTCACGAACTGCATCGTGTCGTAGATCGCCGTGAGGGCGGTCATGTCGCCGCCGGGGCTGTTGATGTAGATCGAGATGTCCCGGTCGGGGTCCATCGACTCCAGGCACAGCAGCTGCGCCATGACGTCGTTGGCGGAGGCGTCGTCGATCTGGACGCCGAGGAAGATCACACGCTCCTCGAAGAGCTTCGCGTACGGATCGTACTCGCGGATGCCCTGGGAGGTGCGCTCGACGAAGCGCGGGATGACGTAGCGGGCGTCGGGCCGGGGGCCGTCGTAACGGGCGTCGGCGGCGCCGGAGAAGTTGGTCATGAGGGTGTTCACCGTCCTGGTGGCGTTCGGGGGGCTGGTGTCTCGGCGGTGCGTGGCGTGGCCGGGCATGGCGTCATGCGCCGGTGCCGCCGCCTCCCGGAATACCCGAGGCGTTCGTGATGATCTCGTCGATGAGACCGTACTCCTTGGCCTCTTCGGGGGTGAACCAGCGGTCGCGGTCGGCGTCGCGGAGGATCGTCTCGACCGACTGGCCGGAGTGCCGCGCGGTCAGTTCGGTCATGGTCTTCTTGGTGCGCAGCAGGTACTGGGCCTGGATCTTGATGTCCGAGACCGTACCGCCCAGGCCCGCGGAGCCCTGGTGCATCATGATGTCCGTGTGCGGCAGGGCGAAGCGCTTGCCGGCGGTGCCGCCGGTGAGCAGGAACTGGCCCATCGAGGCCGCCATGCCCATGCCGATCGTGACCACGTCGTTCGGGATGTACTGCATGGTGTCGTAGATCGCCATGCCGGCCGTCACCGAGCCGCCGGGGCTGTTGATGTAGAGGTAGACGTCCTTGTCCGGGTCGGCGGCAAGGAGCAGCAGCTGCGCGGTGATCTTGTTGGCGATGTCGTCGTCGACCTGCTGGCCGAGGAAGATGATCCGCTCGCCGAGCAGCCGGTTGTAGACCTGGTCGCCGAGGCCACCACCGATGGAAGGCTCGCCGGCGGCGGAGGGCATCAGATTCGTCACGTATCCACCTGCTCGTCTTAACGACGGCGCCGGGCCGTCTCACGTGTTCCCTGCGTATTCCCTGCCAGGGGCTGGGGCGGGTTCGGGGACTCCCCTGCCCCCGTATTCATGGACCCTAACGCGCGGGCCCCTTCGGGGAATCCCGTGGAAGGGGGTGTTCGCCGGGGGCGTAGCGGTGACCTCCGGTGGACCGGCGGGTGCGGTGCGTGGGAAGGCGGTGCGGGAATCGCCGGACGGCGGGTGCGCCGTGACTTGTCGCGCCCCGCGGCAAAGCCGTCATCGGCACGGCCCGGCGCCCCTGGGCGGGCTGCCCCGAGGCAGTACGTCGACGGGCCCCGGGGAAGGTCCCCAGGGCCCGTCGTACGTGCGTCAGAGGCGCCGCAGGGCTCAGCCCTCGGTCTTCTCCTCGGCGGCCTCGGAGGACTCAGCGGCCTCGGCAGCCGGAGCCTCGGCCTCGGCCGTCTCGGTCTCCTCCTCGTCGTCCAGGTCGACGATCTCGCCGTTGGTGTCCTTCACCGTGGCGGCCTCGACCACGACGGCCAGGGCCTTGCCGCGGGCGACCTCGCCGACGAGGAGGGGCACCTGGCCACCCTCGACGACGGCCTGGGCGAACTGGTCGGGGGACATGCCGGAGGAGGCGGCGCGGCGCATGAGGTGCTCGGTGAGCTCCTCCTGGTTCACGTTGAGCTTCTCCAGCTTGACCAGCTCGTCGAGGACGAACTGGGTCTTGATGCCCTTGACCGCGGCCTCGCGGGTCTCGGTCTCGAACTCCTCGGCGGTCTTGCCCTGGAGCTCCAGGTACTTGTCGAGGGTGAGGCCCATCTGACCGAGCTGGTGGTGCTCGAGGTTGTGCTTACGGGTGTTGATCTCGTCCTCGAGCAGCTTCTCCGGGACGGGCACCTCGACGAGCTCCAGCAGCTTGTCCAGCACGCGCTCCTGGGCCTGCGTGGCCTGGTCGTACTGCTTGGTGTCGGCCAGCCGCTTGCGGCTGTCGGCCTTCAGCTCCTCGAGCGTGTCGAACTCGGAGGCGAGCTGCGCGAACTCGTCGTCCAGCTCGGGCAGTTCGCGGGCGGCGACCTGGGTGACCTTGACGGTGACCTCGGCCTCCTTGCCCGCGGCGGAGCCGCCCTTGAGCTCGGAGGTGAAGGTGGCCTCCTCGTCGGCGGACAGGCCCTTCACGGCGTCGTCGATGCCGTCGAGCAGCTCACCGGAGCCGATCGTGTAGGAGACGCCCTCGGCGACGCCGTCCTCGAGGACCTCGCCGTCGACCTTGGCCTGGAGGTCGATGGTCACGACGTCGCCGTCCTCGGCGGCGCGCTCGACCGGAGAGGTGGAGGCGAAGCGCTCGCGCAGCTGCTCGACCGCCTTCTCCACGTCCTCGTCGCTGACCTCGACGGCGTCGACCTCGACCTCGATGCCGGAGTAGTCCGGGATCTCGAGGGCCGGGCGGATGTCGACCTCGGCGGTGAAGTTCAGCGTCTCGCCGTCCTTCAGCTCGGTGATGTCGACCTCGGGCTGGCCCAGCGGGCTGAGCTCGGCCTCGTTGACCGCCTCGGTGTAGAACTTCGGCAGCGCGTCGTTGACGGCCTCCTCCAGCACCGCACCGCGGCCGAACCGCTGGTCGATGACACGGGCCGGGATCTTGCCCTTGCGGAAGCCCTTCACCGTGACCTGCTGGTTGATCTTCTTGTACGCCGCGTCGAGGCTGTCCTTGAGCTCCTCGAAGGGCACCTCGACAGTGAGCCGAACCCGGGTCGGGTTCAGGGTCTCCACGGCGCTCTTCACGGTTCGGTCTCCTTGTGGCTGACTTCTTGGTTTCTGCCGGAGCCAGACAGGTCCGGCGGATTTCGCCGCCCGGAGGAGTTCGTAGGCCGAGTGGGCCGGGACACACGGGCGCGCAGCTTGCATAGTAACCGCAGCCGCTCAGCGCCCCAAAAGGCGATCATCACGGTGACGTGAGTCTGTGGTCGGGGTGGCGGGATTTGAACCCACGGCCTTCCGCTCCCAAAGCGGACGCGCTACCAAGCTGCGCCACACCCCGTGCTGGTGCGACACGTAGGGTACATGCCCGGGCCGGTCGCGTCGGCCGCTTTCCCGTACGATCGCCCCCGCGAAATCCCCGCAGACCAACGCGTTGGCCTGTGCGGCGTGCGACCCGCTACGATGCCTTCTGTTGCCGCGGTCCCGGGACCAGCGGCGCACGTGTGCGGGCGTAGCTCAATGGTAGAGCCCTAGTCTTCCAAACTAGCTACGCGGGTTCGATTCCCGTCGCCCGCTCCACATGGCTCAGGGCCAGGTCAGAGGATTATTCCTCCGCCTGGCCCTGAGTGTTTCCGGGAGTCCCGGTCAGTCCGCCGTGTCCCCCGCGTGCCCCTCGGACTCTGGATCTTGCTTCTCGTCGCCCGTCCGGGTCCCCCTGCGCCCCCTGTCGACCAGGGCGCTCAGCGCGTCGGCGATCAGCCGGTCACGGTCCGCACTGGCGTGCTGGTAGATCAGCGCGGCGCGGGCGGTGCTGTGGCCCATGCGCGCCATCAGCTCTCGCGTGCTGGCCCCCGTCGAGGCGGCGAGGGTGTTGCCCGTGTGCCGAAGATCATGGAAGTGCAGGCCCTTGATCCCGGCGTCCTCGGAGGCCTTGCGCCACAGCCGGTTGAAATGGTTCCGGCGAGGAGTCGCCCCCTTGGCCCCGACGAAGACCCGGCCGTCCGCACCCGGCTCAGCGAACCGCTCCAGGTGATCACGGATGTCGGAGACGATCGCGGTCGGAACCGTCACCGTGCGCTTGCCCGCCGCGCTCTTGGGAGCCTTGATCTGGCGCTGGCCGTTGTTCAGCTCGGCGACGGCCCGGCGGACGCGCACGGTGCCGTGGTCAAGGTCGATATCCCGGCGGTGCAGCCCGATCAGCTCGCCCCAGCGCAGACCGAGGAAGCCGGCCATCAGCACGAGCGCCCGGTAGCGGGACTGGATCGCGTCGGCCAGGTCGTAGACCTCCTGCACGGTGGCGGTCGGCCGCTCCGGGGTGTGCACGGTGCTCGCACCCTTGATCGTGCACGGGTTGCGCCTGATCATCTGGTCATCGACGGCCGTGCCCATGATCGCGCGCAGCAGGGCGTACGCCTTGGCAACGGTGGTCGGCCCGGTGCCGGCGGCGAGCTTGTCGGCACGCCAGCGACGCACGAGCGGGGGCGTGATCTCCGCGACATTGGCGGTGCCGAGGGTGGGCTCAAGGTGCTGACGCAAGAGCGAGCCGTAGAGCTGCCGGGTGGTGGCGGTCAGCTCGCGTTCCTCGATCCAGGCAGCGGCGTACGAGCCGAACGGCACCTTCCCCGCGTCCGGGTCGTGCCAGTCGCCACGGCGCAACTCGGTCTGTTTGTCGGCCAGCCAGTCATCCGCGTCCCGCTTGGTGCGGAACGTCTCCGGAGCGGGCCGCAGGAGGCCGTCAGGGCCGACGTAGCGGGCTTGGTAGCGGCCCGAGGGCAGCTTGCGGACCCGGCCGAACTGTCGACGCTTGCCGGCCATCAGGCAGCCACCCCCGGGGCGCCACCACGGCGCGGCTCGATCGTGTTCGCGACGATGAAGGCACGAACGGCGCTTTCCGGGATGCGGACGTGCCGCCCCACTTTGACGTAGGTAATCCGCCGCTCCTCGATGAGCCGACGGGGAAAGCGCACGGTCGTACCGAGCAGCTCGGCGACCTGGGCGACGTTCAGGTAGCGCTCATGCATGGTCGTACTCCCCTTCCGGGTCGAGGTCTGCGAGCGCCTCCCGGGCCGTCTCGCGGTTGAGTTGGATGTCCCGACGGATGCTGGCGGCGAGCCAGGATTCGCCGGGGGTGTGGCCGTGGCCGGCGTAGGCCCAATGGGCGAGGGTGAGCGTGGTGGCTTCCTCGTCGTCCCGGTCGGGCAGGCCGAGCGCAGCCCGTTGCTGGGCGGCGCGGTAGTCGGCGCGGACCTGGCGGAGGGCGCCGAGCGTGGTCGAGTAGCGGCGGGACTTGGTGGAGAAGTGGCCGCGGAAGCCGAGCATGTGGGCCCAGTCGCGGAGCTTGCGGTCCGGGTAGAGCGGGTGCAGGTCGAGGCAGGCGGCGATGAGCCGGGCGGGGTGCTCGGGGACGCCGAGCAGGTCGAGGGCCTCTTTGTTGCCGATCCGTCGGTCTACGGTGCCGGTGGTTTCGGCGGCTTTGGTGGCGTACTTGGCCACATAGGAGGCAACGGCCTGCTCGGTGATCTCCTCGCCCTGGCCGAAGGCGCCGATCGGCTGTACGTCGAGCTGGGTGCCCCAGCGCAGGGTGCGGGCCGGCTGGTCGCCTGACGGGGGCACGTCGACAGCGACGCGGGCGGCGGCGGCGCGGATCGCGTCAGTGAGCAGGTCGAGGGTGGCCCAGGCCGGGGGCGGATCGTCGGGCCCGTCCGGTCCGTCGAAGCGGATCACGGCGTGGAAGTGGACGGCCCCGCGCTTTTGGTACTCGGCGACCTTGCCGAAGGAGACACGCGACTGTTCCCGGGCATCCTTCTGGGTCAGGCCGGCCCGGCGGGCGATCTCGCGGCGCAAGTAGATCGTGAAGTACCGCCAAAGCTCCGAGGCGTGGTTGTTCCACAGCACGGCGCCCGCGTAGTCGTACGTGTCCGGGGCGAGCGGTGTGCCCAGCTCCGAGGCGTCCTCGGTGTGGCGGGTGCCGCAGCGGCAGGGCCGGTTGCCGGGCCGGTTGTGGACCGGGCCGAACGAGGGCGCGGTGAGTGTGGCGAAGACGCGGGGGTGGTCGCGGATCGTCTCGGGAGTGCCCTTGGCCGGGTCGCCGACGAGGCCGGCGCGGATGAGGTGATAGGTGTCCCCGGCGTAGGTCCAGGCGCAGGACGGGCAGCGGGAAGCCCGGCGGTTGCCGCAGGCGAGGCGGAGGACGCCGCCGGGTTCGTGGTCGGTCGAGTAGGAGTGCAGGACGTGCCCGGTGGTGGCGTCGCGGGTGACGGTGGAGCCGTGCAGGCGGATCGGGTCGGTGCAGCCGCCGGTGCGGCGGATCTGGTCTTGGATGCGGTCGAAGCCGGTGGACCCGGCCAGCCTCAGCACGTCGGCGAGGGTGGCCGGGTCCAGGCCCGCCGCGGTGGCGGTGTCGGTCACTTACCGTCCTCCTCGGGCAGGTGGCGGTCGATCCACTCCTCTGCGCACACCTTGTGGACGGGCTTGCCGCGGTCGGACCGCAGCGGGGTGGGCTTGGTGCAGATCACGCACGGCTTGTCGCCGCTGTGGTCGAAGTGCTCGGGCGAGCGCCAGTCGAGAAGGGCCATGGTCACCGCCCCCAACGCCGCTTCTGAGGGGTGCTGGATTCGCTGCTGGACGGCCCGGACAGGTCAGCGCGGCCCGGGCGGGACGGCTTCGCGCGGCCGCTGTCGTGCAGCTCGTGTGCCTTGGCGGTCTTCTTCAGGCGGTCGTATTCGCCGTCCAGTCCGTCAGAGTGGATGCGGTCGACTCCGCGGCTCCAGATGCGAGGCATCAGACACGCACCCCCTGGTTTCGGGCCGGGCGGGCGATTCCGGTGCCCTTGCAGGTCAGGCAGGTGACGGTGAGGGTCGCGCGGGTGCCGTCCGACTTGCGGGTGCCGGTGGTGATGGCGGCGGTGGCGAAGCCGTCGCAGTCGCGGCAGACGCGCGTGTTCTGGGCGTGCTGAGGCATGATGAGGCTTCCCTTTCGGGTCCGTTGGATCTGGAAGAGGTGCAGGCGCCCGGAGCGGCGGAAGTTTGGCGACCGAGGCCGCTCCGGGGGCCGTTAGCGCTGCTTGTTGATGTCCTTGATCAGCGACTTGAGGACGACCGCGACCACGGCTACCGAGGAAGCCGTGATGGCGACGGCCAGGAGCATGGAGACCAGGACCGCGCCGACGACCAGGACCACGGCGGTGCCGCCGCCGACCAGGGCGAGCACGGTGCCCGGGGTGAGCTGAACCGTGGGCCGGTTCGAGGCCGGGACGACCGGCACCGGGGCCGGCGTGGCGGCGGCCGGGACGCTGTCCATCGAGGGCGCCGGGGCCGGGACCGCGGGGGCGGTGTCCGGGGGCGGGTACTTGGGCGTGAACACGGATCGTTCCTCCTGTCAGGGGTTGCAGTGGTGGGTGCGGGCGGCGAGTTCGGCGGCGGAGCGGTCGGCGTAGTCACCGGAGAAGCCGCAGCCGGGGGCGTTGCAGGCGGCGGTGTGGCGGGTGCGGCCCCGGCCATCGTGGTAAGTGGCGACGGTGACCGGGCCGAAGCGGCGCACGTCGCGGAAGCGGCGGAAGACGGCCATGTCAGCTCTCCCGCCGCAGCGTGCCGCCGGGGAACTCGTCGAGGATGCGGGCCGCCTCGTTCGGGTCCGGGGTGCGGTCGGCGGCTTCCTCGGCCAGCAGTCGGGCCAGGGCCGGGCGTCCGGAGTCGGCCATCTCGCGAGCCGCGTCCAAGTAGTCGGCAGCGCGGTTGTAGGTCTGCGGCATGGGTTGTTCTCCTTTCACATCAGGTGAGTTGGAGTTGAGCGGCGATTGCCTGGCAGGTCGGGGCAGGCAGGCCGAGCCGGGCGGTGAGCGCGTCGGCGGTGATCTGCTCGCCCGTGCTGGTGCGGTGTGCGTCGGCGATCGAGCGGGCGTGATCGAGCAGGGCCGGCGGAACCGCCGCAGTGCTGACGGACGGCTTGGGCGGTGCCGGGGGCAGTTCCGCCGCCGGGGCCGGGTCGGGTGCGTCGGTGGACTGCATCTCGACTTCCGGCACCGCCGGTTCGTGGTCCTGCTCTGTGTCCGGCAGGGCGGGGGCGGGGGCGTGGACCAGGAGGGTGCCGCCGAGGAAGGCGAGGGCGGGCCAGCCGGCGACGAGGATGCGCAGCCAGGCGGGCACGTGGCCGAGGTCGAGCAGCCCAGCCGTGGCGACGTTGGCGCCGAGCGAGGCGCACAGGGCGACCGCGAACCACAGCCAGGAAGAGGTGCCCCGGCCGGCGCGCAGCCGACGCCAGGCGGCGACCAGCAGCAGGTCGACCGAGACCGGATAGGCCCACGCCTTCCAGCCGGACTGTCCGGCCGCCGCCGCCAAATCGTGCAGGTGCGCGAAGGACAGGGCACCGGCGATCACGGCTTGGATCAGGACCGCGTCCGGGCGGATCGAGCGAGTCACGGTGATCACTCCCCGTCCGCCGGGACTTCCCCGGTCCCCAGGCAGGCCAGGCAGATCCCCGCTTGCTGGCCCACCGTCCGGTGACGCCGGCCCACTCGAACCGTGGTCGGCACCGAGCCGGTACCGCCGCACTCCGAGCACGCCTTGACCGCCGGGACGGCCGGAGCCGTGCGCTTGGTGGTCTTGCGAGCAGCCATGGCGGTCCCTCCTACTCGGTGACCGGGCGGGGCTTGACCAGGGACGGGCCCGGAGCGGTGACCGGGTCGGGCACGTCGGGGCGGAACGGCGCCAGCGCGGGCAGACTCGGCACCAGGTGCGTGTACTGCCGACAGGCGGCGACCGCTTCGGAGCGGGAGACGTGCGGGGTGCGGATGCGGGACCAGCCCCCGGAGGAGTCGCCAGCCACCGCCGTTCCCGGGCGGTCCGCGCGGATCAGGCCAGCCGCCGGGACCGCGTCCGGGGCCACGTCGGCCAGGCCCATTTCGGCGGTCTGCTTGTCGTTGACCCGGTGCACCACCCGCCCGGTGAGCTGCGCGCGCAGCATGGTCGCGCCCCTGCCCAGCTCGGAGCCGAAGCGCTGTCCGCACACCTCCAGGTAGAGCCCGACCGCGCGGGACATCTGCGCCAGCCGGATCAACGCCGTCACGAGCCGTTCGCGGCGTTCCTCGTCCTTCTTGGACGCGATCAGGAACAGTTCCGCGATCTCGTCGACCAGGACCACGACGGGGACCGGGCGCACCTTCTCGGGCAACTCCCACAGGTCCGACACCCCGTGCCGGGCCAGCAGATCGAACCGGTCGCCCATCTCCCCGACCAGAGCGTCCACAAGGGCGGAAGCCTGATCCGGGGTGGTCGCCAGCGCCGACAGCCGAGGCCCGTACGCGGTCTGTTCCACACCGCGCTTGCAGTCGATCCCGACCAGCGCGACCGGCAGCGACGCCAACCCCTTGATGAGCGAGCGCTGGTAGACCGACTTCCCCGACTGGTTCGCGCCCAGGGTCAGCGCGTGCGGCACGGCCCGGTAGTCACGGGCGAACACTGTCCCGTCGTCCCGCAGAGCCACCGGCACCACCAGGCCATCCGCGCGGGCCGAGCGGGGCAGGCGCACCCGGTTGAGAACGTCGTAACCGGTCATCCGCAGTTCGACGAAGCCCGGCTTGGTCTCCGCCACGGTGACCGCGTGGACGCCCCAGGCGTGCCGCAGCCGCTCCGAGGCTGCCGCGATGTCCGCCGGTTCCAGGCCGGCCGGAAGCCGCAGCGTCACCCGCAGCCCCGTCGACGTACCCCGCACCCGGCGCACCTTCGGCGGGACCGGCAGCACCTCCCGACGGGCCACGTTCCGCGTCACGAACGCCCGGAACCCCGACGGCTGCACCGTCAGCCCGCACACGTCCATGGTCGAGCGGTACGACCAGGTGAACCGGGCCCAGGTGACCGGCAGGCCCACCAGCGACCAGTACACCCGCGGGGCCCGCACCTTCGCGTAGCCGAGGCCGCCGGCCCCCGCGAGCGCCCCGGTGGCCTCCAGCCACACCGTTGCGTCGGTCATGGTCAGGCCACCGAGGTGATCGCGACCGCGCGGAACGAGATCCCGTGCCGCTTCTGGCCGTTGAACTCGTTCTCCCAGTCGCGGGCCTTCAGGCCGATGACCTTGACCGGCATGCCCGGCGCCAGACCCTCCGGATAACCCGTCTCCGGGATGGTCACCTGGTAGAGGTTCCCCTCCCCCTCGTCCGAGACCAGCAGGCCCACCGTCGACAGGGCCGCACCGGTCTCCCGGTCCATGGCCCGCTCACCGGTCTTGGCGTTGGCCAGCTTCGGCGTCGGCGCGGTCGCCACGAACACCACAGCGGTCGAAGTGTCGATTTTGAAGGACGGCATGCGTCACTCCTCGTTCCTGGAGGCCGCCTGGCGCGACCTCTCTAGACATCTCCATTGGAGCGTACGTCTCTAGAGACGTCAAGAGAGATGTCTAGAGACGTTGAGGGTCGCGGATCTCGGCTACACGGAGAGAGCGGGCGGCGCACCCGTGACCTAAGCTGTCTAGAGAAGAGAGGAGGGCTTCGAAATGGCCACCACCGACGACGACCGTCGGCCGAAGTACCAGCGGATCGCGGACTCCCTACGCGAGGCGATCCAGTCGGGCGAGTACGGTCCCGGTGATCGGCTTCCGGGCGAAAACGACCTGATGGCCGCGCACGGCGTGGCCCGCATGACGGCCCGACAGGCATTGAGTGTGCTCCGTGACGAAGGCGTCGCCGAGGCCCGCAAGGGCGCCGGCGTGTTCGTCCGGGCGTTCCGGCCGCTTCGACGCCGAGGCATCCAGCGACTTTCCCAGCAGCAGTGGGGCAGCGGCCGTTCCATCTGGTCCGCGGACATCGAAAACCGCGCGCTCGAAGTGGACCAGGTCACCGTGTCGGAAGAGGGGGCCCCCGACCACATCGGCGCGGTCCTGGAGCTGGCCGACGAGGAGACCGTGTGCGTGAGGCGCCGGCGCTTCGTCTTGGATGGGAAGCCCGTTCTGCTCGCGACGAGTTACCTGCCCACCTCAGTGGTTGCAGGGTCGGCGATCACTGAGGAGAACACCGGACCCGGCGGGACGTACGCCAGGCTTGCCGAACTCGGCTACAAGCCCGTGCACTTCCGCGAGGAGATCCGCTCACGCATGCCGTCGAAGGACGAGGCGGCGCAGTTGAACATCTCCTCGGGTACGCCGGTCATTCTCATCTGCCGCACCGCTTTCGCGGACGAGGGCCGCCCCGTCGAGATCAACGAAATGACGCTTGACGCTGCCTCGTACATCCTGGAGTACGACTTCGACGCCTGATCAACTGGCCCAGGTCTGAGCCCTTCGCGCCACACCATAGATGTGGGCCACCTGGTCGGTGGAGAGCGTCGGTGAGAGCCCCGACAGAACCTGGTCGAGGTGTTCGACAGCCAGGACGAGTACCGGAGGGTTCGCCCCCTTGATGGTCAGTTTCGACGCGTGCACGACGGAGATCACCGGGCGGACGGGAACGTCGACTCCGCAGCGCTGAGACAGGATGCGGGACACACGGCGCGCTTCAGACTGACTGACTGCGATGTGACGGGTGGGAGCGCCGTTCACCGTGATGGCACGGTCGCCGTACCAAACAGCCTTGCCTCGGTGCCGTTTGGAGTTGATGGCGAAGACGCCGGCGGGGCCGATGGTGAGGTGATCTATGTCCGCGCCGCTCGCCCACTGGATGGCGTGGAGAGTGAACCAGCCACGACCCCGTAGTCTGCTCAGCTTCCGGGCGGTGAGCCGTTCGCCTGTGAGTCCGTCCACCCAACTCCGGATCTCCGAACGGGGCCGCCAACGGTCGACCAGCCGCAGTGCTCGATTCGGCTGCAACTCGTGGATCTTGCGGCGCACCGCGTCGCCCGGCCGGTTCCGCGCCAAGTCATCCGGTAACGGCTGCACCCTGCCCCCTCCCGCGTGCTATCGCTGCCAGATCACCACGGAGGCATGACCAGCGCCAAGACCCGTATCGGCCATGAGCTGTTACAGGTTTCTCTACCTCATCAAGCCCCGGCTGCGCTCCGCTCCGCCGGGCGCGCTTCCCGGCTCCGCTGCGGGCGCCGCTCCTGCCTCCGGCCCGCTCCGCCCGCGCTGCGCCGACGCGCGCCCACACATGGATTGGGCCGGAGGCCATGAGTCGAGCACCCGACGAGCACGGCCACCGGTCACAGACGATGCCTCCGGCGGGGGATCGGCCGGCACCGGGATGGAGGGGGCACCATTGCCGAGTGCGGGCCCGTTGTGGCGTGCGCGGGGAGCTCCCATCCCGCACGCCGTCGACCCAGGCAGAGCCGAGCAGACGCGGCCCCTGGCGTCCAGGTCGTTCGTACAGTGGCGCGCTCCACCTGGACGCCAGGAACCACGCCCGCTCCACGGTGTGTGGGTCGACGGCGTACGGGATGAGAGCTGGGGAGAGTGGTGGGCTGATGTCGTTGGCCGTGGGCACTTTCGGCGGCCCCACAGCACCTTTCCGGCCAACCTGTAGTCACGGCACGCACGCGAATATGCCCGGGTTTCACCGAGTCTCAATGTCGCTCAGTGTCGCTCAGTGTCGCTCAGTCCAGGCACCTAGTTGCTGGAAGTGAGCGGACGGGAAAACGGCCGGATGAGCGCTGAAGCGCCCGCTGCTACCGTCTTGAAGCAGCCCGAAACCACACCGTCGCAAGTAGCAGCCCACGAGGGCGAGTTGTGGAGCCGCGCCTGTTAGAGTTAGCCAGCTACGCACAGCAATGACCCGTTCGGCGTCTGTCTCTCACCACGTCCGCCGACGGGTCACTCGACACTCGAAGGGAAGTCATGTCTGCGCACGACGACCATCCGGAACCATCGAAGATGGGAGACAACTGTCTCCCGTCCCGGAATAGTACACCCGGGTCAACGAGCAGTACAGTCGGGACCCCTAACACAGCCGCGCTGATCTCAGCCCTCGCCAGTCTGATCACGGCTCTGACAGGACTCGCGGCCCTCTTGCTGTACCGAAGCTAACCGACCAACCACCGTGCCCCCTGCGTGCCCGATGCTGAGGTGCGCAGGGGGGAACCACGGGGAGCCGCAGCGAGCACCCGAAGGACGTGCAGGTCAGCGTCTTACCAGGTCAAGCAGCATGCGCATACGCGATCTTCCAAACTAGCTACGCGGGTTCGATTCCCGTCGCCCGCTCTGTACGGCCCTGGGGCCCGGTTTCCGTTTCGGCGGGGGCCGGGCCCCTCGCGTTTGCTACAGGTCGCGGATGTCCGCGGAGTAGACGGCGCGTATGCCGTACGGGACGTAGACGGCGTCGCCGTGTACCAGGGGGGTCGAGCCCACGTACACGAAGACGGGGTCCGTGCGGGCGTCGCGGCCGGGGAGGCTGTGGAGTTCCCTGCCGGTGCGGCGGTCCAGGGCGGCCAGGCGGCCGCCGGGGGAGGCGACGAGGACGTAGGCGTCGCTGACGGCGGGCGGGCCGGGGCGTTCGACGGAGGAGCGGGTGTCCCACAGGGTGCGGCCGGTGGCCGGGGTGACGGCGCGGACCTCGCCGCTGTTGAGCGTGAAGTAGAGGGTGCCGCGGAGCACGGTGGGCGTGGAGCCGGACGGTACGGCGTGGGCCAGGGGGACGACGTGCGGTGAGCGGTCGGTGACGTCGAGCAGGGTGATGCGGTGGTAGGCGACGCCCGAGGCGTCGTCGGGGGCGTTCGGGGACGTGAGGAGGACCAGACGGCCCGCGGACCGGCCGGCCAGGGTGAGGGCGCCGTCCACCGTGGCGGTCCACCGGGCCCTGCCGTCGGCCGGGGCGACCTCGGAGATCCGGGTGTGCTTGCCCTTGGGGTCGACGCACAGCAGGTAGCCGTGGCCCGCCGCGGCGCGGACCTCGCAGGTGTCCCCGGCGGGCGTGGTGCGCTTCCAGCGGGGTGTGCCGGTGGCGGTGTCCAGCAGGGAGTACGTCCTGCCGTCCCTGCCGTAGGTGATGATCGGCCCGTCGGCCGTGACGGCCGTGCTGCCGTCCACCGCGGACAGCTCCCGGTCGCCGACGGGCATGTTCCAGCGCACCTTGCCGGTGCGGGCGTCGAGGGCCTGGAAGACGTAGTCGCCGGTGTCGGCCGACCGGGCCTTGGTGTCGGCGACCACGTACACGTCGTGTCCGTGGGTGCCGAACACCCCGCTGTCGGGGATGCTTCCGCCGCTGCTGTTCGGGTCGGGGTGGTCGGCCACCGGGTGGCTCCATTCGACCTTGCCGGTGGCGAGCGAGAAGCGGACGGCCTTGATGCTGTCACCGGCGCAGATCAGTCCGCCGTCGAGCGCGGTGCAGGACGGGAACGCCGCACTGGGGCTGGTCGCCTTGTCGAGGTCCTTCGCCTGCCAGGCCCGCCAGCCCGCCGGCAGGTCGCTGTGGGTACCGCTGCCGTCCCCGCCTCCCGTCAGCCACAGCGCGGTGGCGGAGGCGGCCGCCGCGAGCAGCAGGGCGCCCGCGATCGATGCGGCCCGCAGCCTTCGGCGCCGGCCGTGCGGGCTGCGCGGCGCGGTGTCCTCCCGCGTGTTTCCGCGCGTGTTCACCCGGGTGGGCTCCGGGCGCGGGTCCGGCAGGGTCCCGTCGCGCAGGAGGCGAAGGAGCTCGTCGGGGGTGGGACGGGACTTCGGGTGCTTTTCCAGGCAGAGGCTGACGAAGGGGAGCAGTTCGGCGGGGACGCCGTCGACGTCCGGCTCGCCCTCGACGACCCGGGTGGCCGTCTCGTAGGGGCTCGGGCTGTCGAACGGACCGCGCCGGGTGGCGGCGTACGCCACGACCGCGCCGAGGGAGAAGATGTCGGCGGCCGGGCCGACGTCGTGCGGGGAGGAGAACTGTTCGGGGGACATGAAGGGCGGGGTTCCCATGACGCGGCCGGTCTGGGTGAGGGCGTCGGCGGAGGCGGACTCGGCGGCGCGGGAGATGCCGAAGTCGATGACGCGGGGGCCGTCCTCGGCGAGCATCACGTTGGCCGGCTTGAGGTCGCGGTGGACCACGCCGGCGCGGTGGATGTCGCGCAGCGCCTCGGTGAGGCCGGCGGCGAGTTCGCGCAGCCGGGGCGGGGGCAGCGGGCCGTGCCGGCGGACGTGGGTGCCGAGGTCCTCGCCCGGTATGTAGAGCGTGGCCATCCAGGGGCGCGGGGCGTCGGCGTCGGCGTCGACCACAGGAGCCGTGAAGGCGCCGCTGACCCGGCGGGCGGCGGCAACCTCGCGGGCGAACCGGGTGCGGAACTCGTCGTCGTCGGCGTACTGGCCGTGGACGACCTTGACGGCGAGGCGGCGGCCGGAGGCGGACCGCGCGAGGTAGACCACGCCCATGCCGCCGCTGCCGAGGCGGTCCTCGATCCGGTAGCCGCCCACCTCGGCCGGGTCCGAGTCGCGCAGCGCCATCCCCGTACGTTCCCCCCCCCCCGTCGTCCGTCGTCCGTCGTCCGTCGTCCCGTCGTCCCGTCGTGCGTCGGGTGCCGCCGATCGCGGGTCAGAAGCTGATGGAGTTGATCGACTCCGCTATCGAGTTCAGGAACCGCTGGATGGACGGAGCCATCCCGGTCGAGGCCAGGAAGAAGCCGAAGAGCACCGCGACGATGGCGGGGCCGGCCTTGATGTTCCCCCCTCTGATCAGCACCACAAGGATGATCGCCAACAGCAGCACCACGGACAGTGAAATGGCCACAACTGATCACACCCTCGGTCGGTCCGCACTCCCGGAACCATCGTGCCACCAACCGGGCCGTCCTATGCGGCACGTGACACATCGTCGGCCCCGCCCGCGCCAAGTCCGGCGCCCGCACACTAATTCGAGGCCCCACTCGCGCCGCCGTCCACCGGGAACCCACAGGGAATTACACGACTTCGTTTCCCTGTCCACACATCCCGTGCGCGGGTAATTCGAATTGTTCACGCAGAGACGGCGTTATGCACCAATTAGTCGGGATGAATCTGGACATCAAGGCCATCCGGCGGTCCCCTACGACCCATTGATGTGCTCGCCATCACGTGGCCAGACATGTCAACTTCGGAAAATCCGGGGTACCCGCAGTCCGATAACCAGGAATGACGCACGGGGTTTTACGAAATCCCACAGCCGACGCTAGGGTGCCTGAGATGTTTGACGCCGCCTCGTCCCACGGCCAGCACCGAAGGCCACTCCCCCCGGCACAGTCGCCGACGGAAGGAGTGCCCAGTCCGCGTACCCCGACAGGTGCGCAGCAGTCACGGGAGCAGCCGACACAGGCGGACAGACCGGGCAAACAGCGCGACGCGTTCTTCGACAACGCCAAGTACCTCGCCATCGTGCTGGTCGCCATGGGGCACTCGTGGGAGCCCCTCAAGGGCGACAGCCGCATCCTCGAGGGCCTGTACTCGGTCGTGTACAGCTTCCACATGCCGGCGTTCATCATCATCTCCGGCTTCTTCTCGCGCAGTTTCGACATGCGCCCGGACCGGCTGAAGCGGCTGATCACCGGCGTCGCCGTGCCGTACATCGTGTTCGAGACCGCCTACCCGCTCTTCAAGCGGTTCGTCGACCACGACCCCAGCCAGGAGATCAGCCTCCTCGATCCCTGGTACCTGACCTGGTTCCTGTGCGCGCTGTTCGTCTGGCGGCTGACCACGCCCATCTGGAAGCTGGTCCGCCACCCGCTCCCGGTCGCGCTCGGCATCGCCATGCTGGCCTCCGTCACCCCGAGCATCGGCGACGACCTGGACCTCCAGCGCGTCCTGCAGTTCCTGCCGTACTTCGTGCTGGGCCTGTGCATGAAGCCCGAGCACTTCCATCTGGTGCGCCGCCCCTGGGCGCGGGCCGCCGCCGTACCGGTGTTCGCGGCCGCGCTGGCGTTCGGCTGGTGGGCGGTGCCCCGCATGAACACCGCCTGGTTCTACCACCGGGACTCGGCCCAGGAGCTGGGCGCGCCGTGGTGGGCGGGGCCGGTCATGGTGGTCGCGATGTTCGGCTGCTCGCTGCTGCTGACCGCCTGCTTCTTCGCCTGGGTGCCGGGCCGCACGACGTGGTTCACCGCGCTGGGCGCGGGCACGCTGTGCGGCTACCTGCTGCACGGCTTCCTGGTGAAGTTCGCCGACTACCAGGGCTGGTTCGACCACGCGGCGCTGCACCGGCCGCTCGGCGAGATCCTGGTGACCGTCACCGCGGCCGCCGTCGTCACGCTCCTGTGCACCGCCCCTGTACGGCGTGTGTTCCGCTTCGCCATGGAGCCGCAGATGAACTGGGCGTTCAAGCAGGACGCCGCCGAACTCGCCCGCGAACGCCGGCTGCGGGAACCCGAGCGCGAGAAGGTCGGCGTCTAGCCCCGTCATTCCCCGGGCCCGTCACTCCCCGGGCCCCGTCATTCCCCGGGCGTCCCCAGGCCGAGAAGTGCGCGCATCCGCGTGTACTTCTCGGTCAGTCGTGTCCGGGTCGCCCCGTCCAGCACGGCCAGCCGGTCCGGGTCAGCGTTGTGGGCGAGGTCGGCCTCCTTCACCAGCAGCGCGCCGGGCGTGTCGAGAACGCGCCGGGCGTACGCCTCCGGGCCCTCCCCCGCCCGCTTGGTGACCGCCAGCACGATGTCCTTCGTACGGCGGCTCAGCGCGGCCCCCGCCAGCCACTCCTCGGAGAGGGCGTCGTCCTCGACCGCGTCGTGCAGCCAGCCCGCCGCGATCTGCGCCTCGTCGCCGCCCCGGGCCCGCACGCCCTCCGCGACGGCCCGCAGATGCTCGGCGTACGGCCGCCCCGCCTTGTCGGTCTGCCCGGCGTGGGCGGCGCACGCCAGGGTCTCCACCTCGGCGAGGGTCATCGGGGGGCGCGTCTCGGTCATCGCCCCAGTGTCTCCCGGCGCAGCGCGGCCCGGGCCGGAAGGGTCGCGGCGGCCACCCCGAGCACCACGACACCGGCCGCGAACGCCCCGTACACCAGCGGCGGTACGTACGGTTCCTGTCCCGTCAGTCCCTTCATCATCGGCACCAGCGTGGCCAGTGCGATCGCCGTGCCCAGGCCGATGCCGCTGAGGGCGACCAGGAGGGCCTCCCAGCGGATCATGCGCAGGATCTGCCGGCGGGTGGAGCCGATGAGCCGGAGCGTGCCGAGCTCGCTGCGCCGGTCGAGGACCGTCATCACCAGCGTGTTCACGGCGGCCACGGCGGCGAACCCGCCGAGCACGCCGGCCATCACGGCGTTGGCCCAGGCGTTCAGCTCCCGGTCCAGTGACCGGGCGGTGGTGTACCCGCCCCGGTCCAGCACCTTCCCCAGGGGCGCCAGCGCCCGTGCCGTGCCGCCCTTGGTCCACAGCTCGGTGTCGAAGGCCGAACTGACGTGGCCGGCCAGCGCGGCGCGGCCGAGGGTGACCTGTGAGAGTCCCATGCCGCGCGCGTACGTCGCCACGACCAGCGGCGCGGTCCTGGTCCCGTCGGGCAGGTACAGGCGGAGCCGGTCGCCGACCCCGACGTGCGTGTTCCGGGCGAGGGAGGCGTCGACCGCCACCTCGCCGGGCCGCAGCGACAGCCGCCCCCGCCGCACCCCCAGGTCCTGTACGGCGGCCAGGTCCCGTACCGTCCCCGTGACCCCCTGCGCGCTCGCCGACTCCAGCGACCCGGAGACCGGCACGAGCACCGAGGTCCGCAACAGGCCCACGGCGGCGGTGACCGAGGGGGTGTCCTGGGCCCTGGTCACGGCGTCCGGGGCGAGCCCGGGATCGGCGGTGACGATGTGGTCGGCGGTGACGCCCGCGCGCTGCTGATCGCCGGTCACCTTCTCCTCGCTGGTCTGCATGAACACCAGCACCGAGGAGAACGCCATGGCGAGCACGATCGGCGTGATCGCCGAGGCCAGCCGGCGGGCGTTGGTACGGGAGTTGGCGGCGGCGAGTGCCCCGGGCGCCCCCGCGCCGCGCAGCACCGGCCCGAACAGGGCCGCGAACGCCCGGGCGAGCAGCGGTCCGAGCAGCGCCACGGCCAGCATGAACAGCAGGACCACACTGAGGGCGGCGTTGGCCGCGTCCTCCCCGTCGAGCGAGGAGGCCAGCCCCGCGCAGACGAACCCGCCGACGGTGGCGGCGATCCCGAGCGGCGTACGGATCCACCCGATCCGCAGCCGCTCCACGGACGCCTCGCCGAGCGCCTGCCCCGGCTTGATCCGGGAGCTGCGGCGGGCGGCGATGTACCCGGCCCCGAGAGCGGTGACCAGCACCGCGCCGACCGCGCAGACCAGCGGGATCCAGCCCACGGCCAGGTCGACGGCGCCCGGGATCGCCCCCTTGCCCTTCAGCTGCCCGAACCACCAGCGGGCCAGGGCGATCCCCGGCAGGCAGCCGGCCGCGCCCGCGAGCGGGGCGACGAGGAGGGCCTCGGTGGCGATCGTGCGGCGGATCTGCCGCGGGGTGGTGCCGATGGCCCGCAGCAGGGCGAACTCCCGGGCGCGTTGCCCGACGGCGAGCGCGACGGTCCCGGCCGCCGTGAACACCGCGACCATGGTGGCGACACCGCCGAAGGAGCCCCCGAGCCCGGTGAGGAGCTCACAGGCCTCGGCGAGCGAGGGGTCCTCGACGGCACCGCGGCCGGCACCGGTGTGCACCTGGGCCCGGTGCCCGAGGGCGTGGGCGACCTGGGCCCCGAGGGCGGCCGGGGTGACGCCGGGCTTCGGCAGCACGACGACGGCGTCGATACGGCCGGGGTGCCCGGAGATGCGGAGGGCGTCCGGATCGGCGAACCAGACGGTCGCCGCCGGGGCCCTGGTGAGGCCGGAGACACGGTAGGTGCGGGGGCCGTCGGGGGTGATGAGGGTGACGTGGTCGCCTACGGTGACGTGGGCGCTGACCGTGCCGTGGTCACCGACCGTGCCGTGGTCGCCGACGACCGCGCCATGGCTCAGGACGACCTCACCGGGGCCGGGCGCGCGACCGCCCGTGAGGTGCTCGCCGGTGAAGGCGGTGGAAGCCCAGTTGTGGGCGGTGAGCGGGTCGGCGTGCGGGCCGCCCACGGGGAAGGTGACGTCGGCGACGGCCGTGCGGGCGCCCGGCACGGAGGCGGCCCGCGCCACCAGGCCGGCGGCCAGGCGGGCGCGGTCCGGGACCGGCACGGCGTCGCTGTCGTCCCCGTGACCGGTATGGGCGCGCTGGTCCGCGGCGGCGACGACGGGGGCGTGGGCGTAGCGGACCGGCGGGACCGTGGCCCGTATGCCGGTCTCCAGCAGGATTCCGCAGGCCGCGACGATCATCGCGGCCAGCATGAGGGCGACGAAGGTGCCCGCGAACGCGGCGGGACGGAAGCGGACGGCGGCGCGGGCGAGGCCGTTGGGGCCGTACATCAGGCGGCCGCTTCCGCACGGGCGGGGCGGGCGGTGAGCTCGGCCATGCGGTCGGCGATACGGGCGGCCGGGGCGCGGTCGAGGTGGTCGACGATCTCGCCGTCCGCCAGGAACAGCACGCGGTCCGCCCAGGCGGCGGCCGACGGGTCGTGGGTGACCATCACGACCGTGGCGCCCTGTGCGTCGACGGCGTCCCGCAGGAGGGCGAGGATCTCGGCGGCGGTGGTGGTGTCCAGCGCGCCGGTCGGCTCGTCGGCGAAGACCACGTCCGGGCGGGTGACGAGTGCCCGGGCGACCGCCACCCGCTGCTGCTGGCCGCCGGAGAGCTGGCCCGGGCGGCGGCGGGCCTTGTCGGCGAGGCCGACCTGGGCGAGGACCTCGGCGGCGCGGCGGCGGTCGGGGCGGTGGCCGGCCAGGCGTGTCGGCAGGACGACGTTCTGCTCGACCGTGAGGGAGGGCAGCAGGTTGAAGGCCTGGAAGACGAAGCCGAGGCGGGTGCGGCGCAGCGCGGTGAGCTTGTTCTCGCTCATGCCGGTGATGTCCGTGCCGCCGAGCAGCACCTTCCCGCCGGTGGGGCGGTCCAGGCCGGCCGCGCACTGGAGGAACGTCGACTTGCCCGAGCCGGAGGGTCCCATCACGGCGGTGAAGGTGCCGGGCGGGAGGGTGAGGTCGATGCCGCGCAGGGCGTGGACGGCGGAGCCGCCCCGGCCGTAGCGCCGGGTCACTCCGTGCAGTTCTACGGCCCACTGGCTTGGCATGGGGGTCCTTCCCGTCCGTTCGTCGAGGGGGGCAGGGCGCGGTGGTGCCGCGCGGTGGTGCCCGCGCGGTGGCGTCTGCCGGTTTCTCGAACGTACGGATTCGGGGGGTGCCCGGGCCATGAGGGCGGCTGGCGGATGGGGCCGGGGGAAAACCCCACCGTCAGGACGGCACGTGTCAGCGGGCCTGCTGGGCGGACGGGCCTTCCCGGCAGATCAGCAGCAGCGCCCGGTCGTCGTTGACGTCCTTCGCCACGGCCTCGATGAGATGCCAGGCCGCTCCGTGGAAGCCGCCCGCGACATAGCGGTCGGCCTCGCCGGTGAGGCGGTCGATGCCCTCGACGATGTCCCGGTCGGACGTCTCCACCAGGCCGTCCGTGAACAGCATCAGCACGTCTCCCGGCCGCAGCGAGCCCTTCACGGGGTCGAACTGGGCACCGTCGTACACACCGAGGAGCGGGCCCTCCGCGGCCTTCTCCTCCCAGCGCCCGCTGCCCGCGCTGAGTTGCAGGCCCGGCGGATGCCCCGCCGAGTACAACTCGTAGTCCCCGGAGTCGAGATCCAGCACCAGGTGGATCGAGGTCGCGAAGCCCTCGTCCCAGTCCTGGCGCAGCAGATAGCCGTTGGCCGCCGGGAGGAAGGCGTGCGGTGGCAGCGAGCCGAGCAGTCCGCCGAACGCCCCGGACAGCAGCAGCGCGCGCGACCCGGCGTCCATGCCCTTTCCGGACACGTCCGTGAGCACGGCCTCCAGCGTGCGCCCGCCGTTGGTACGGGCCGCGACCACGAAGTCACCGGAGAAGGACTGCCCGCCCGCGGGCCGCAGCGCCATCTCCCGGTGCCAGCCCGGCGGCAGCTTCGGCAGCTTGCTCTGCACCCGGATCCGCTCGCGCAGGTCGAACAGCATGGTGCCGCCGCGCCGCCACGGCACGCCGACCCGGCTGCGGAACTGCGCGGTGAGCAGCCCGAAGAACCCGCAGGCGGCGACCACGAGCACCACACCCGGCGTGACCCTGGAGGGCCCCTCGGTGTACGGGCCCAGCCGCACCGACTCCACGATCAGCGCCGTGGCCGCCGCGGCGTACAGCCCGAGCAGGCTCGCGGGCCGCAGCAGCAGGCCGCCCGCGACGATCGGCAGGACCAGCGTGGCGGGTGAGCACCACACCGAGTTGGCCAGGGTCATCGACGCGAGCACCGGGATGGTGAGCAGCAGTCCGGCCAGCGCGATCCAGTCCGAGCCGTCGCCGCGGAAGTAGTCCACGGCGCTTCTGCGCAGGCCGACGCGGGCCCGGTGCCACTGCATCTTCCACCGGGCCGTGAACGTCTCGGCCTTCGAGCGCCGCTCTCGTCCTGCTGCCATTAGTTCGGGACCCTATCCATCGGACCAGGCGCTTGGCACGGGAGGTCCGACTTATCCCCCGTCCGAGGCCCAACATCACAGTGAACTTCACAGAGCGCCGTCCTGTCGCAACCCGGCGGAAATTGGTTCGCCCGCCCCACGACGGCGCTGGTACGCATGGTCCATGGGGACAGACCTTTCGAGTAGCCCTTCGGCCGATCTGCGGGTGCTGCGGCCGGACGAATGGGACCAGTGGTACGACAGCCTGCTCCGGGCCTTCGGCGGGGTTCCGGAGGCGGCGGAGGAGCGTGAGCTGTGGAACTCGCTGACCGAGACCGAGCGTTCGATCGGCGCCTGGGACGGTGACGCGGTCGTCGGTACGACGTCGGCCTTCGACTTCCGGCTGACGGTGCCCGGCGGGGCCTCGGTGCCGGCCGCGGGCGTCACCATGGTCAGTGTGGCCGCCACGCACCGGCGGCGCGGCGTGCTGACCTCGATGATGCGGCGGCAGTTGGACGACGTACGGTCCTGGGGCTGGCCGCTGGCGGTGCTGACGGCCTCCGAACCGGCCATCTACGGGCGGTTCGGGTACGCCGCGGCGACGTACAACGTCAACGCGCGGATCGACACCACCCGGGTACGGCTGACGGTGCCGCCCGGCACCGACGACGTACGGCTGCGGTACGTCGAACCGGCCGACGTCCTCGACGCCTGCGAGGCCCTGTACGCCCGGCAGGTGCCCCTGCGGCCGGGCATGTTGGCGCGGTCGCCGGGCTGGGAGCGGCTGATGCTGCTGGACCCGGCGGGCGAGCGGGACGGGGCGTCGCCGTTGCAGTGCGTGGTCGCCGAGCGGGGCGGGGAGCCGGTCGGGTACGCCCGCTTCCGGGTCAAGCCGGAGTGGGAGCCGGCCGGGCCCAAGGGGACGGTGGTACTGGAGGACATGGAGGCGCTCGACCCCGCGGCGCACGCCGCTGTGTGGCGGTTCCTGTTCGGCATCGACCTGACCACGGTGATCGACGCCCGGCGGCGGCCGGTGGACGAGCCGTGGCAGTACCTGGTGTCGGACGTCCGGCGGTGCGAGCTGCTGGTGCGGGACTCGCTGCACGTGCGGCTGGTGGACGTGGGCGCGGCGCTGGCGGCGCGCACCTATCAGGCCCCGGTGGACCTCGTGTTCGAGGTCGAGGACTCCTTCTGCCCGTGGAACGCGGGGCGTTGGCGGCTGACCGGCGACACGAAGGGCGCGGCCTGCGAACGGACCGAGGACGCGGCCGATCTCGCGCTTTCCGTACGGGAGTTGGGGGCGGCGTACCTGGGCGGCGTCTCACTCGCCGCACTGGCCGCGGCGGGGCTGGTGCGGGAGCTGCGGGAGGGGGCGCTCACGGAGGCGTCGGTGGGGTTCGGGTCGGCGGTGGCACCTTGGCTGCCGCACGGGTTCTAGCGGCGGTGGCTGCGGTCCGGTGCCCTCAGGGACGCTGGCAGGTGGGGCACCAGAAGAGGTTGCGGGCGGCGAGGTCGGCGGTGCGGATGCCGGTGGCGCAGATGTGGCAGGGCAGGGTGGCCCGCCGGTAGACGTACACCTCGCCGCCGTGGTCGTCGACGCGGGGCGGGCGGCCCATCGCCTCGGGGGTGTGCTCGGGGCGGACGGTGTCGATGCGGTTGTTGCGGACGCCCTCGCGCATGAGCTCGACGAGGTCGGCCCAGATCGCGTCCCACTCGGCGGGGGTGATGTCGCGGCCCGCGCGGTACGGGTCGATGCGGTGCCGGAAGAGGACCTCGGCGCGGTAGACGTTGCCGACGCCCGCGATGACCTTCTGGTCCATGAGGAGCGCGGCGATCGTCGTACGGCTGCGGGAGATTCTCTGGTACGCGCTTTTCGGGTCGGCGTCCGTACGGAGGGGGTCCGGGCCGAGGCGGTCGTGTATCGCCTGCTTCTCGGCGTCCGTGATCAGGGCGCAGGTGGTGGGGCCGCGGAGGTCGACGTACGAGGTGGCGTTCGCGAGGCGGAGGCGCACGGTGTCCGTGGGCGGGGGTGGGGCCGCGGGCGCGGGCGCGGCCGCGGGGACGTCGCCGAAGGTGACCTTGCCGAAGAGGCCGAGGTGGATGTGGATCCAGTCGGGGGCCTCGGGGTCGCGGAAGCCGAGGAAGAGGTGTTTGCCGTGGGCTTCGGTGTGGGTGAGTTCCGTGCCGGTGAGCAGTTCGGCGGCGTCGGAGAACTTGCCCTGGGGGCTGGTCACGCGGGGGGTGGTGCCGGCGAACCGGGCGGCGTAGTCGTGCGCCAGCCGGTGGATCGTGTGCCCCTCTGGCAACGTGACCGTACCTTTCCCCGGGGCTGTCGCCCCGGACCCCGTTTCCCACCCGCCCGCTCGTGACGGCCGACTGGGAGGTGGCCCCGCCCTGGGGCCCCGCCCTGGGGCTCCGCCCCAGCCCCCGGGGGTTTCCCACCCACCCATGACGCCCAACTGGAACGTTGCCCCACCCTGGGGCTCCGCCCCAGACCCCGGCGGGGACTGCGTCCCCTGCACCCCTCGCGGGGCTCCGCCCCTGCACCCCATGGACCTCTTCAGCCCCGGCCGGCATTACTCAGCCCGTCCGGCGTTTGAGGACGAGGCCCCTTCAGGGCCGAAGCGGGGGTCTGGGGGCGGCAGCCCCCAGCGCGACGGGTCAGTCCTGCTGCGGGTGGTGGGCCGGGATGGGGGGCAGGGCGCCCGTCGTCTCGTAGGCCGACAGCATGTCGATGCGGCGGATGTGACGCTCGTCGCCGGAGAACTCCGTGCCCAGGAACGTCTCGACGAACTTGGTCGCCTCCTCCTGGGTGTGCATGCGCGCGCCCACCGCCACGACGTTGGCGTTGTTGTGCTGGCGGCCGAGGGAGGCCGTCTCCTCGCTCCAGGCGAGGGCCGCGCGGACGCCCTTGACCTTGTTCGCGGCGATCTGCTCACCGTTGCCGGAGCCGCCGATCACGATGCCGAGGGAGTCGGGGTCCGCGGCCGTCCGCTCCGCGGCGCGCAGACAGAAGGGCGGGTAGTCGTCCTGGGCGTCGTAGATGTGCGGGCCGCAGTCGACGGGGTCGTGGCCCGCCGCCTTGAGCCATTCGACGAGGTGGTTCTTGAGTTCGAAGCCCGCATGGTCGGAGCCGAGATACACGCGCATGGGATGAGTGTGTCACGGGTGTTTCGGGGCAGCAGCCTCGGGATGCCGCGTCGGAAAAATGTGAGTCACACCATAGAAGCTCAAGGGAACCTCAAGTAACAATCCGGATTCAAAGGTTCCCGTATTCGTACACCTCGGATTCACTGGACCGACTCGTACAAGGCCGCACAACGGCATCCCCCCGCGTACGGGAATCCGCTCCACCGGCGCAAAGGAAATCCGTCCATGACCCCTGGTTCCGGACTTCAGGCAGGACTCAAGAACCGGCATCTGACCATGATCGCCATCGGCGGCGTGATCGGTGCCGGACTGTTCGTCGGCTCCAGCTCCGGTATCGCCACCGCAGGGCCCGGCATCCTTCTCTCCTACGCCCTCGTCGGCACGCTCGTCGTGCTGGTGATGCGCATGCTGGGTGAGATGTCCGCCGCGAATCCCACCTCCGGCTCCTTCTCCGCGCACGCCGACCGTGCGCTGGGCCGCTGGGCCGGGTTCTCCATCGGCTGGCTGTACTGGTTCTTCTGGGTGGTGGTGCTGGCCGTGGAGGCCACCGCCGGCGCCACGATCCTCGAGGGATGGGTCCCCGCCGTCCCGCAGTGGGGCTGGGCACTCATCGTGATGGCCGTGCTCACCGCCACCAACCTGGTCTCCGTCGGCTCCTACGGCGAGTTCGAGTTCTGGTTCGCCGGCATCAAGGTCGTGGCGATCGGCGCGTTCATCGTCGTCGGCCTGCTGGCCATCTTCGGCGTGCTGCCGGGCGTACACGCCGACAAGGCGAGCTTCGGCAACCTGAGCTCCCACGGCGGCTTCCTGCCGCACGGCCCCGGCTCGATCCTCACCGGTGTGCTCCTGGTCGTCTTCTCCTTCATGGGCAGCGAGATCGCGACCCTGGCGGCCGGCGAGTCCGAGGACCCGCAGCGCGCGGTGACCAAGTCGACGAACAGCATCATCTGGCGTATCGGCGTCTTCTACCTGGGCTCGATCCTCGTCGTCGTCTCCCTCCTCCCCTGGAACGACCCGTCGATCAAGGAGCAGGGCTCCTACGTCGCCGCCCTGGACTCCCTCGGCATCGCGCACGCCGGCGAGATCATGAACTTCATCGTGCTGACGTCGGTGCTGTCCTGTCTCAACTCCGGTCTGTACACGGCCTCCCGGATGGCGTTCTCGCTCGGCCAGCGCGGTGACGCGCCCAAGGCGTTCGCCCGTACGACCTCCCGCGGTGTGCCGATGGCCGCGATCGTCGCCTCCGTGATCTTCGGCTTCGTCGCCGTCTTCTTCAACTACAAGTTCCCGGACTCGGTCTTCCTCTTCCTGGTCAACTCCAGTGGCGCGGTGGCCCTGTTCGTCTGGCTGGTCATCTGCTTCTCGCAGCTGCGCATGCGGCGGATCATCCAGCGGGAGGCCCCGGAGAAGCTCGTCGTGAAGATGTGGCTGTACCCGTACCTGACCTGGGCCACGGCCGCGCTGATCGTGTTCGTCCTCGGCTACATGCTGACCGACACCGAGCACGACGGCCGCGAGACCGTACTGCTGTCGCTGCTGGTCGCGGCGCTGGTGATCGTGATCGCCGTGGTGAAGGAGAAGGTCCTCGGCGGCCGTACCGCTGCGGCCGCGGAGCCGGCGCCGGCCGACGAGGTGTCCGTCGGCTGATCCGGCGAACCACCGCCGCGTTCCGGGGAGGAGTCCGTCAGGGCTCCTCCCCTTCGCCGTTCACAGCACCGTGAAGCTCTGCTCGACCTCGTCGTACGTCTTCAGCGCCTGAGCCTCGATCTCCGGCTGGTACCAGGTGTTGACCTGGTACGACTTGCCGTTCGCGTCGAAGCCGAGCAGTCGGGCGTGCCAGGCGACGCCCTTGAGCGTGAAGGTGTACTCCCAGACCACCGCCGGGTGGCCGTGGAAGGTCGTCCGCGCCAGGCGGATCTTGGCGTACCCCTGGCCCTGCCGGGCGTCGCGCTCCGAGGCGCGCCAGGTGTCCATGAGGTCGCCCTGGGCCAGGGAGGACTTGGCGACCAGCTCCTGACGGCCATCGGGCGAGGTGTAGTGCACCTCGGCGCCGGTCTTCACGTCCCGCCGCCAGCCGTCCGGTGTCCGCCAGGCGTATCCGCCCGCCTCCCGGTGCGCGCCCGGCGGCAGGCTCTGCGGCCTGGAGGTGCCCTCCACCGTGGGCGACGGGCTGCTCGGGGCGCTGGTGGTAGCGGCTGAGGCTGAGGTGACGGGCGAGGGGTTCGCCCGCGCACCGCCGCCGTCCGATCCGCCGGGTGATACGGCGAGCAGGATTCCCGCCACCGCGGCGGCGGCCACCGCGCCGAGGGCGGCGAGCAACGCGGTGCGGTGGTGGCCCGGGGTGGTCACGGGTCGTTCACCGGGAGGCCGGCCCGCGGTACGGGTGCCGTGCGGGCCTTCTGGGCCCCGTGGACCGACGAGCGGACGGCACTGGGTCTCCGCCTCGGACGGTACTGCGCCGAGGGCGGACTCGGTCGCGGGAGCGGGCTCGGCCGCGGGAGCGGGCTCGGCCGCGGGACCTGGCTCGGCCGCGGGACCTGGCTCGGCCGCGGGACCTGGCTCGGCCGCGGGAGCGGGCTCGGCCTGCGGCAGGGTCTCTTCGCTCGACGGCACCGCATCCCGCACCGGTTCGGGTTCGGGTTCGGGTTCGGGGTCGGGCTCGGGCTCGGGCTCGGGCTCGGGGACCGTCTCCGGTTCCGGCACCCGGGGGTCCCGGGCCGGGGGCGACCCCGCCACCGCCAGGAACGCCAGTGTGGGCCGCTCTCTGTGGACCTCGCCCCCGGATGCCCCGAGCCCCTCCCTCACCTGGAACGTCGGTGTCGGTGCCGGGTCCGAGGAGGCCACCGGGCGCAGGGCCGCCTCGATCTCGGCCAGTTCCGGCCTGGTCGAGGGCTCCTTTTCCAGGAGGGCGGCCAGGATGTCGCGCAACGGGCCGGCTTCGGGCGGCAGTTCGGGTTCCTCGTAGAGGACGGCGTGCAGTGTGGCGAGGGTCGTGTCGCGGGAGAAGGGGGAGCGGCCGGCCAGGGCCGCGCAGAGGGTGGCGCCCAGGGACCACACGTCGGAGGGCGGTCCCTGACGGCGGCCGGAGATACGCTCGGGCGCCATGTAGTCGGGCGAGCCGACCAGCATGCCGACCATGGTGAGCGCCTTGGCGTCCTGGATGGCCGCGATGCCGAAGTCGGTCAGGACGACCCGGTTTCCGGCGGCCTCGACCAGGACGTTCCCCGGTTTGATGTCCCGGTGCAGCACGCCCCCGGCGTGCACCTGGCGCAGCGCCGCCACCAGCCCGAGCCCGATCCGCGCCGCCTCGGGCGGGCCGAGCGGCCCCTCGGCCACCATGATCTGTTCCAGCGAGCGTCCGGCGATCAACTCCATGACGATCCAGAGGCGTTCACCCTCGTCGACGACGTCGTAGACGCGTACGACGTTGGGGTGGTCGATCCGGGCCGTGGCCCGCGCCTCGCGCAGCGTGCGTTCGCGGCGGGTGCGGGCGTCCTCCGCGTCGAGTCCGTCGATCCGCATTTCCTTGACCGCGACCTGCCGGTCGAGTATTTCGTCGGCGGCCCGCCACACCCGCCCCATTCCCCCCTGGCCGATGCTCTCGACCAGCCGATAACGCCCCGTCACCAATAACCCGGGGGCACCACCGCTCCCCGCATTCCCCGTGTCACCCGCGTTCCCCGTATTTCCCGTATTTCCCGGCAATCCGCTGCACCCCCCTCAACGACCGCCCCAGCTGAAACACAATGGTCACACTTCGTGCCGTACCAGCATAGTGCGGAGAAATCTTGTGGTACCTCTTCAAGTACTGCGAATTCAGGCGCAGTCCAGGGGGTTGCAAGGGGGACGAACATGAGTTCTCGTCGGATGGCGGCCATCACGGGATCGCTGCTCACGGCATCTTTTTCGGCCGTGCTGCTCCTTCCCTGCTCGGCCGTCGCGGACGATCAGGGACCGCCGAGCGGTAAGGGGGGAAAGGCCGTTGACGAGGCGCCGGCGGGTGTGAAGCTCAGCACCACGCTGCCGTCGCGGATCTCCGTCGACAACAGCTCGCGAAAGACGGCGATCACCGCCACGGTGAAGAACGACGGAAGCAAGGACAGCGCAGACATCAGGCTTTTGGTGGTCGGTTTCGACGGCCTGAAGGTCAACGGCGTCGAGGGCTGCTCCGCGCTCGCGAAAAAGGACCTGCCGAAAGGTTCGAACAGCGCTTTCAGCTGCCCGGTCGGCTCGCTCGCCGCCGGGAAGTCGAAGTCGTACGCGGTCGACGCCACGTACGACCTTGGCAAGGCGGGGAAGATCTGTCTGCCGGTGCAGACCGCCGACGGGAAGAAGACCTTCTGGCAGCAGGGACCGGTGCCGTTCGGGACGACCAACCCGTCGCCGAACGCACCGGCGACCCCGCTGCTGCTCGGCACCGACAACAAGCCGGTGGGCCCAGCCGGCGACCAGCTGCCCAAGACCGGGGCGGGCCGTGACGTCCTGCCGCTCGGCGCGGCCGGCGGCGCTCTGATCGCGGCCGGCGCGGCGGGGATGTGGTGGGCGCGGCGCCGACCGCAGGGCTGAGCCGGAAGCAGCACGCGAACGGCCGCATCACCTGACGGAATCCGTCGGGTGGTGCGGCCGCCCCGTGCCGTACGGTCTCCGCGGTCTCAGCGCTTGACGAGCTTCCAGGCGGTGGGCAGCAGGCCCATCGCCAGGGCGGCCTTCAGGGCGTCGCCGAGCAGGAAGGGGGTGAGGCCGGCGGCGATCGCGGCGGACGCCGAGATGCCGGCGGCGTAGGCGAGGTAGGGCACGCCGACGGCGTAGATCACGGCCTCGCCGAGGATCATCGTGCCGGCCATGCGCCAGACGTTGCGGTCGGCGCCGCGGCGGGCCAGCGCGCCGACGAGCGCGGAGGCGAGCAGCATGCCGATGACGTAGCCGAAGGACACCGCGCCGGAGCCGGAGGTGCCGTCGGCGAACCAGGGCACGCCGGCCACGCCCGCGAGCGCGTAGAGCGCGAGGGAGAGGAAGCCGCGGCGCGCGCCGAGGGTGGTGCCGACCAGCAGGGCGGCGAAGGTCTGGCCGGTCACCGGCACCGGGGAACCGGGCACCGGGACGGACAACTGGGCCGCGAGGCCGGTGAGCGCGGCACCGCCCAGCACGAGCGCGGCGTCGCGGACGCGCGACGCGGGCAGGAGGTCGGCGAGGACTGCGCCGGGGCGAGCGGTGGCGGTGGCGGTGCTCATGGGGACTCCGCGAGAGGTGTGGGCAGGTGGGAACACCGTGACGCTATACCGGTGTCCTCGAGCCGATCACCGTCAGCGCTCGACAAAGGGTGGAACGCGGGCTTGGTGGGGTCCTGACAAAGAGTGCCGGTTACACCGGGTACGGCGTGACACCGGTCACTGAGGCAGGGGTGTTTCGCTCACTTCCGGGCCGCCGCGCGGACTGTGGGGATTCACCAAACGAATCCTAGTGGGCTGGTCGGATTCACCGTTCCTGCCCTACCCTTCCAGGCATGGTTGCCCAGGCCCGGTACTTCACGTCGCGTCGCTATGTCGACCTGCGACGCCAGGGCACGGCCACCTGTCGCCGTCCGATGTGAGGCGGGCGGAGCGGACTCGGCGCGCCTCGATCCCGAGACGTGTCAGCCCCGTTCCTTAAGGACGGTTTCCCATGCCCCGCACCGCGGCATCAACCCTTGCCTCCCCCGTTCCACGCGCCGCCGACAGCGACCGCCGGCGCACCAGTGCCAGCGTCGTGCTGCGGTCCGTGCTGGAGCACGGACCGGTGGCCCGCAGCACCATCGCCCGGCTGACCGGGTTGTCCCCGGCCTCCGTGACCGACTACTGCGCCCGCTTCACCGAACTCGGGCTGATCCGCGAGGCCGCCGCGCCCCGCCGGTCGAACGGGGTCGGCCGGCCCCATGTGCCCGTCGACCTGGACGACTCGCGGTTCGTGGTCGGCGGCGTGCACATCGCCGTGCCGTACACCACGGTCGCCCTGCTGGACCTGCGCGGGCGGGTGCTGGCCCGCCGGGAGTCGAAACACGAACACTCCGAACCCGGCCGGGTGCTGGCGCGGGCAGCCGACGGGCTGGCGGCACTGCTCGCCGGGACGCCGGGTGCCAGACCCCTGGGGGTCGGGGTGGCCACCGGGGGCTGGGTGGACCGGGACTCCGGGACCATCGTGGAGCACCCGCTGCTGGGCTGGCGGGACGTGCCCGTGCGGGAGGTGCTCGGCGCGCGCACCGGGCTGCCCGTCCATGTCGACGGGCACGCGCGGGCGTTGGTCAACGGGGAGCGGCTGTTCGGGCGGGCGCGGGGCAGCGCGAGCGTGCTCCACTTGTTCGTCGGCAATGTGGTCGACGCGGCTTTCGCCACCCATGACGCGGTGCACTACGGGCCGCGATCGCAGGCGGGCGCGATCACCCATCTGCCGGTGCCGGGCGGCACCGAGCCCTGCGCGTGCGGGCGCACCGGCTGCCTCCAGGTCGAGTTGAGCGAGCGGACGTTGTGCCGGCGGGCCCGGGAGGCCGGGGTCGTCGACGGGACGAACCCGATGCACGTGGTCGCCGCGGCGGCCGCCGGGGACGCGGTGGCCGTGCGGCTGCTCGTGGAGCGGGCCACGATGATCGGGCGGGCGGCGCGGCTGCTGCTGGACGTGCTCAACCCGGAGACGGTGGTGGTGACCGAGGTGGGTGTCATGCGCCGTGATGACTGCCTGAACGCGTTGCGCGGGGCGGTCGGGCCGGATCGTGCCGGGGATGTTTTCGCGACGAGTTTTTCCGACAGCGTGCTGGCCGTGGCAGGCGGATCCGTGGTTCTCGATGTGCTCTATCGGGATCCGCTGGGCGCGTCACCTGACGGTAGTTAATTCAGAAACTCCGAATGTTGACAGGGGGCGCTCATGACCGGGAACATCCTGGTCATGACCTGTCGCACCCTTTGTTGCTGACGTGTTGACGCGCCGTGAAGCGCGTATCTCCCCTGCGTGAATTCCCCTTCCCCGGCCTTCTGCTGCCTGGAATTCCGCATGTTTTCCCATCTGCCTGCGCATAACAACTCAGGGAGCACTCCCATGTCTTCTCCGCCCGTTTCCGGCTTTGACCGCCGGCTGTTTCTCACCTCTCTGCTGGGCGCCACGGCGGCGGCCGCCGGTCTGAGCGGCTGCGCGGGCAACAGCGCCGCGGCCGACACCGAGGGTGCCTCCACCAAGCCGCTCGCCGACAAGGTCCCGGTGGGCACCAGCCTGAAGATCGCCTCGTACCAGAACGTCCAGCAGCTGCAGTTCAAGCTGGCGAAGCTGCCCAAGCTGCCGTTCACGGTGTCGAGCTGGGTGAACCTGGGCGCCGGTCCGGACATCATCAACGCCTTCCGCGCCAAGTCGCTGGACCTCGCCAACAACGCGGGCATCCCGCCGATCCAGGCGCACTACCAGGGTTTCGACGCGAAGATCGTGGCGATCAACATCACCCGCAAGCCCAACTACGTCTTCGCCACCAAGCCCGGCAGCGACATCCGCACGGTCGAGGACTTCAAGGGCAAGCAGCTCGCCTTCTCGCAGGGCCAGGCCCAGGGCGTGGTGCTGCTGCGGGCGCTGAAGAAGGCGGGCCTGAAGTACGACGACGTGAAGCTGGTCCCGCTGACCAGCAACCAGTTCCTCACCGCACTCCAGTCCGGCCAGGTGGACATCGCCCCGCTCGCCAACAGCCAGGCACCGGCCTACCTCAAGCAGTACGGGGGGAAGGGGGCCCACGTCGTCAAGACCGACGTCGTCGACCTGCTCAACCTGCTGTGGGCACCGCAGTCCGTGCTGAACGACCCCGCGAAGGCGGCCGCGATCGCCGCGTACATCCCGCAGTGGGCCAAGGGCCAGGTGTGGCAGTACGAGCACCCGGACGTCTGGGACGAGGAGTTCTACGTCAAGACACAGAACCTGACCCTCGCCCAGGCCAAGTCGATCACCGACCTCGCCAACAAGCCGCTGTTCCCGCCCAGCTGGGACGAGGCGATCAAGTGGGAGCAGCAGACCGCCGACCTGCTCGCCGAGGGCGGCTTCGTGAAGAAGTTCGACGTCTCCACGCTGTTCGACCATCGCTTCGAGTCCATCGCCGCCAAGGCCGTACCGGCGGAGTACCGGAGGTGAGCGCCGTGACCACCGCAGTGAACGAGACCACCGTCCCCTCCGCCGGGGACGAGGTCCACCGGGTACGCAGGCGCCGCCGGCTCGCCCCCGGCAAACCCCTCCCCGCCGTCCGGCTGATCGGCCCCGCCGTCCTCGTCGCCCTCTGGGCGGCCGCCTCCGCCGCCGGAGCCCTCGACCCCGGCGCGATCCCGGCCCCCTGGACGGTCGTGAAGACCGCCGGTCACCTGTGGACGGACGGCACTCTCCCCACCGACGTGCTGACCTCCCTGCGCCGGGCCGGGTACGGCTTCGCGATCGGCCTGACCGCTGGTGTCGTCCTCGCGCTCGCGTCGGGACTCAGCCGGGTCGGGGAAGCCCTGATCGACGGGACCGTGCAGCTCAACCGGGCGATCCCGACCCTCGGTCTGATCCCGCTGTTCATCCTCTGGCTGGGCATCGGCGAAACCTTCAAGATCGCCATCATCGCGATCGTCGTCTACATACCGATCTACCTCAACACGCATTCCGCGCTCTCCGGCATCGACAGCCGGTTCGTCGAACTCGCCGAGGTGCAGGGCCTGTCGAGGCTCGCGTTCATCCGGCAGGTCGTCATCCCCGGGGCGCTGCCCGGATTCTTCGTGGGACTCCGGCTCGGCGTCACCGGCTCCTGGCTCGGCCTGGTGGTACTGGAGCAGATCAACGCCACCAGCGGTCTCGGCTACATGATGTTCCAGGCCCAGAACTACGGTCAGAGCGACGTCATCCTCGTCGGCCTGCTGATCTACGGCGCCTTCGGCCTGGTCTCCGACAGCGTAGTCCGTATCGTCGAACGGAGGGTGCTGTCATGGCGACGCACACTGAGCAGCTGACCCGACCCGCCGTCCAACTGCGCGGCCTGACCCGGTCCTTCGCCGGCCGCACGGTCCTCGACGGCATCGACCTCGACCTGCCCGCCGGGCAGTTCACCGCCCTGCTCGGGCACAGCGGCTCGGGCAAGTCGACGCTGCTGCGGGCGGTCGCGGGCCTGGACCACGGCGTCGAGGGCAGCGGACAGCTCACCGCGCCCGAGCGGGTGTCCGTGGTCTTCCAGGACTCACGGCTGCTGCCGTGGCGCCGGGTCCTGGACAACGTACTCCTGGGCACCGACGGCAAGGACGCCGAGGAACGCGGCCGGGCCGCCCTCGAAGAGGTGGGGCTGGGGGGCCGCGAACGGGCCTGGCCCGGCGAGCTGTCCGGCGGCGAGGCCCAGCGCGCGGCCCTCGCCCGCTCCCTGGTCCGCGAGCCCGAACTCCTGTTGGCCGACGAGCCGTTCGGCGCCCTTGACGCACTCACCCGGATCAAGATGCACAACCTGCTGCGCGAGCTGTGGAAGCGCCACCAGCCCTCCGTGCTGCTGGTCACCCACGACGTGGACGAGGCGATCGTGCTCGCCGACCGGGTCCTCGTCCTGGAGCGGGGCCGCATCGGCCTGGACCTGACCATCGAGCACCCGCACCCGCGCTCCTACCGGCAACCGGTGCTCGGCGAATACCGCGAGCGGTTGCTGGCCGCGCTGGGCGTGACCGAAGACGCCGGCTGACCGTCCCTGGGGGCTGCCGCCCCCAGACCCCCGCTTCGGCCCTGAACGGGCCTCGTCCTCAAGCGCCGGACGGGCTGAACGATGCCGACCGGCGCTCGCAAGTCCTCCCCTACCTGTCCGCAGCAAAGGACACCCATGCCCCGGCAACTCCACCTCAACGCGTTCCTGATGAACACCGGCCACCACGAGGCGTCCTGGCGGCTCCCGGAGAGCGATCCGTACGCCCACGTGGAACTGGACCACTACGTCCGGCTGGCCCGGATCGCCGAACGCGGCACCTTCGACTCGCTGTTCCTCGCCGACGGCCCCCAACTGTGGGGCAACCTGGCCCAGCGCCCGGCCGGCGCCCTGGAACCGCTCACGCTGCTCACGGCGCTGGCGACGGCCACCGAGCACATCGGGCTGATCGCCACCGCCTCCACCTCCTACAACTCCCCCTACAACCTGGCCCGCAAGTTCGCCTCGCTGGACATCATCAGCGGCGGCCGGGCGGGCTGGAACATCGTCACCACCGCCGGCGCCGAGGCCGCCCGCAACTTCGGCCTCGACGCCGAGCCCGCGCACGCCGAGCGGTACGCCCGGGCCGCCGAGTTCCTCGACGTGGCCCTCAAGCTCTGGGACAGCTGGGAGGACGACGCGATCCTCGGTGACAAGGCGGCCGGGGTCTGGGGCGACGACACCAAGATCCACCCGCCCCGGCACAAGGGCACGTACTTCAGTGTCGAGGGCGCCCTCAACGTCCCCCGCTCCCCTCAGGGTTACCCCGTCCTCGTGCAGGCGGGGTCGAGCGAGGACGGCAAGGCCTTCGCCGCCCGGTACGCGGAGGCGGTGTTCACCGCCCAGCAGACCATCGAGGACGCGCGGGCCTTCTACGCCGACCTGAAGTCCCGTACCGCGCGGGCCGGCAGGGACCCCGAGCACATCAAGGTGCTGCCCGGCATCGTCCCCGTACTCGGGTCGACCGAGGCGGAGGCGCGGGCGAACGAGCGGGTCCTGGAGGACCACATCGTGTACGACCACGGCGTGGCCCGCCTGGAGAGCCTGCTGCAACTGGAGCCGGGCACCCTGGAGCTGGACGAGCCGCTGCCCGCCGATCTGCCTCCCGAGTCCGCCATCGAGGGCGCCAAGAGCCGCTACACGCTCGTGGTGGAGCTGGCCCGGCGCGAGCGGCTCACCGTCCGGCAGCTCATCGGGCGGCTCGGCGGCGGGCGCGGGCACCTCACCTTCGCCGGTACGCCCGAGCAGGTCGCGGGCCAGATCGAGAGCTGGTTCACCCAGGGCGCCGCCGACGGATTCAACATCATGCCGGCCGTGCTGCCCTCCGGCCTGGAGGCGTTCGTCGAGCACGTCGTCCCGGTCCTGCGCGCCAGAGGCCTGCTCCGCGCCGAGTACGGCCCCCGCCGGACCCTGCGGGAGCGCTACGGCCTCCCGCGCCCCGCCAACCAGTACCTGACACCCGCGTTCGCCTGACCCACCTGACGCACCCGAAGGGAACCCCCATGTCCATCGAGATCACCAAGGTCACCGCCAACATCGGCGCGCAGGTCTCCGGCGTCGACCTCTCCGGCCCGCTCGCCCTGGAGGAGGTCGCCGCGATCCGTGAAGCGCTCAACGTCCACAAGGCGCTGGTCTTCGACGACGTGCACCTCGACGACGCCGGCCAGCAGGCCTTCGCCCGCCACTTCGGCGACCTGACCACGGCCCACCCGACGGTCGGCGCGGTCGAGGGCGCCCCGAACGTGCTGCCCGTGGACAGCGAGCGGGGCCGCGCCAACCACTGGCACACCGACGTCACCTTCGTCCTCAACCCACCGCAGGCCAGCACCCTGCGCTCCATCACGGTCCCGCCGTACGGCGGCGAGACCCTGATCGCCAGCTCGGCCGCCGCCTACCGCGACCTGCCCGAGCCGCTGCGCCGGCTGGCCGACACCCTGTGGGCGGAGCACACCAACGACTACGACTACGCGGTGCCGGACGAGGAGGTGGACGAGGAGAGGGCCGCCCAGCGCGCCCAGTTCACCTCGATCAAGTACCGCACCGCCCACCCGGTGGTCCGCGTCCACCCACTGACCGGCGAGCGCGGGCTCTTCATCGGCGGGTTCGCGCAACGGATCGTCGGCCTGTCGACCGGCGAGTCCCGCAAGATCCTCGACCTGCTCCAGGCGTACGTCACCCGGCCGGAGAACGTGCTGCGCTGGCGCTGGTCGCCGAACCAGCTGGTCCTCTTCGACAACCGGATCACCCAGCACTACGCCATCGACAACTACGACGGGCAGCCGCGCCGGCTGCACCGGGTGACCGTCGCCGGTGACGTCCCGGTCGGTATCGAGGGCAAGGAGAGCTACTCGATCGAGGGCGACGCCTCGCACTACACGCCCGTACTCACCCCGGTCGCCGCGTAACCGTCCGTTCACCGCCCGTGCGGCGGGCGTCCGGATGGTGGGCGGCTCCTTCGCGCGAACGGAGGGGCCGCCCACACTGTGGGCGTTTTTGCCCATCTATTGCACTGGACGAGCCGCGCCATGCCCAGCACCAACGTCAAGGCTCCGCCGGAGTCGGACGCCTCCCTCTCCCACGGTCTCAAGCAGCGCCACCTGTCGATGATCGCCCTCGGCGGCGTGATCGGCGCGGGCCTGTTCGTCGGCTCCGGCGCGGGCATCGCCGCCGCCGGACCGTCGATCGTGGTCGCCTACACCCTCTCCGGCCTGCTGGTGATGCTGGTGATGCGGATGCTCGGCGAGATGTCGGCCGCGTACCCCTCCTCGGGCTCCTTCTCCGCGCACGCCGAGCGGGCGATCGGCCCGTGGGCGGGCTTCGCCGCGGGCTGGTCCTTCTGGGTGCTGCTGTGCACGGCGGTCGGCCTGGAGGGCATCGGCGCCGCGCACATCGTCAGCGGCTGGCTGCCGGGCACGCCCGAGTGGGCGTGGGTGGCGCTGTTCATGGTGGTGTTCTGCGGCACGAACCTGGCCGCGGTGAAGAACTTCGGCGAGTTCGAGTTCTGGTTCGCCGCGCTGAAGGTCGGTGCGATCAGCCTGTTCCTGGTCCTGGGCGTGCTGGCCGTCGCGGGCGTGCTGCCCGGCACGGACTCCCCCGGCGCCGCGAACCTCACCGACTTCCTCCCGAACGGCGGCGAGGGCCTGGTCATCGGCCTGCTCGCCTCCGTCTTCGCGTACGGCGGCCTGGAGACCGTCACCATCGCGGCGGCCGAGTCGGAGAACCCGGTGCGGGGTGTGGCGAGCGCCGTCCGCACGGCCATGTGGCGCATCGCGCTGTTCTACATCGGCTCGATGGCCGTCGTCGTCACCCTCGTCCCCTGGAACTCGAAGGCGGTCGTGGAGAAGGGCCCGTACGTCGCCGCCCTGGACCACCTGGGCATCCCGGGCGCCGGTCAGCTGATGAACGTGGTCGTCCTGGTGGCCCTGCTCTCCGCCATGAACGCCAACATCTACGGCTCCTCGCGCATCGCCTACTCCCTCGTCCAGCGCGGCCAGGGCCCGAAGGTGCTGGCGAAGATCTCCGGCGGGGTGCCGCGCGTCGCCGTGCTGACCTCCTGCGTCTTCGGCTTCGTCTGCGTACTGCTGAGCTACTGGCGCCCGGACGACGTCTTCCCCTGGCTGCTGAACATGATCGGCGCGGTGATCCTGATCGTCTGGATCTTCATCGCCGTCTCCCAGCTGCTGCTGCGCCGCCGCGTGGAGCGGGAGGCACCGGAGCGCCTGGCCGTCCGGATGTGGGCGTTCCCGGTGCTGACCTGGGTGGCGCTGGCGGCCATGGCGGCGGTTTTCGTCCTGATGGCCCGTGAGCCGGACACCCGGGTGCAGCTCTACTCCTCCGGCGGTATGACCCTCTTCCTGGCGGCGGTCGGCTACGTCCGGCAGCGGACACGCGCCAAGTCCTGACCCCCTCCCGCCCCGAAACGCCCCCGCGGTACACCCGCGGGGGCTTTTTGTTGCTAGCGTGCAGTTGCAAGCTATGTGCAATAAGCTTTCGAGGGGACCCGCCATGCCCGTCTACACGCTGCCCGACCTGCCCTACGACTACTCCGCGCTCGCCCCCGTGATCAGCCCCGAGATCATCGAGCTGCACCACGACAAGCACCACGCGGCCTATGTGAAGGGCGCCAACGACACGCTGGAGCAGTTGGCGGAGGCGCGGGACAAGGAGTCGTGGGGCTCGGTCAACGGCCTGGAGAAGAACCTGGCCTTCCACCTGTCCGGGCACATCCTGCACAGCATCTACTGGCAGAACATGACGGGCCCGAAGGACGGCGGCGGCGAGCCGCTGGCGCAGGACGGCGTGGGCGAGCTGGCGGACGCGATCACCGAGTCCTTCGGCTCCTTCACCGCCTTCAAGGCCCAGCTCTCCAAGGCCGCGGCCACCACCCAGGGCTCCGGCTGGGGCGTGCTGGCGTACGAACCGCTCAGCGGCCGCCTGATCGTCGAGCAGGTCTACGACCACCAGGGCAACGTCGGCCAGGGCTCGGTCCCGGTCCTGGTCTTCGACGCCTGGGAGCACGCCTTCTACCTCCAGTACAAGAACCAGAAGGTCGACTTCATCGAGGCCATGTGGCAGGTCGTCAACTGGCAGGATGTGGCCGGCCGTTACGAGACCGCCAAGTCGCGCGCGGACGTCCTGCTCCTGACGCCCTGACGGCGCCACCCGATCGTCCCGCCTCGTGATCGTCTTCTCACCCTTCACGGCGGCGGGCGGAAAGAAAGAGACCCCCGTGAGGACGTGACTCACGGGGGCTTTCCCCTCCTTCCGGGTCCACCGATCGGTGGACGCCAGGTTCAACCGGGTACCCGTGTCCCCCAACCACCTTGCACAGCAAGGCTTTGGGGCATGAGAACACCCACTGTGCGCATAGCGGGCTGGAGTGCGCGGCACCCTTGGAAGGCGGTCCTCGGCTGGCTGCTGTTCGTGGCCCTGTGTCTGGGCGTCGGCGGAGCCGTCGGCACGCACGGGGCGACCACGGCGGACTACCGGGTCGGCGAGGCGGGCCGGGCCGAGGCCATGGCGGCCGAGGGACACCTGGAGCGGCTGTCCACCGAGCAGGTGCTGATCTCGGCGCGCTCGGGAGCCCTGGACGAGCGGGCCGACTCCGCCGCGCGGGACCTCGCCGCGCGGATGAAGCGGCTGCCCGAGGTCGCGTCCGTGGCCGCCCCGGTACGGTCCCCGAACGGCCGCCTCCTCATGGTCGAGGTGTCCGTCAAGGGCGAGGAACGGGACGCGAAGGACAAGGTCGGCGCCCTCCTCGCACAGACCCAGGCCGTGCAGCGGGCCCACCCCGGGCTGCTGCTCCAGGAGACCGGAAGTCCCTCCATCAGCAGAGGGGTCGACGAGCAGCGCGGCGACGACCTCGCCCTCTCCGAGAAGATCACGCTGCCGGTCACCCTGCTCACCCTGCTGGTCGCCTTCGGGTCGCTCACCATGGCCGCCGTACCGCTGCTGCTCGCGCTGTCGTCGATCGCCGCGGCCGTCGGGCTGGCGATGGTCGCCTCGCACGTCTCGCCCGACGCGGGGGTCGGCACGAACGTGATCCTGATGATCGGGCTGGCGGTCGGCGTCGACTACACGCTGTTCTACCTCAAGCGGGAACGGGAGGAACGGGTCTGCTCGGGCGGGCGGTTGAGCAGCGAAACCCTGGTGGAGCTGGCGGCGTCCACCTCCGGGCGGGCGGTCGTGGTCTCCGGGCTCGCGGTCGTCGCCTCCACCGCCACGCTCTACCTGGCCTCGGACGTCATCTTCTCCTCGCTGGCCACGGGCACGGTCGTGGTCGTCCTGGTCGCGGTGGCCAGCTCCCTCACGGCGCTGCCCGCGCTGCTGGTCCTGCTCGGCAGGCGCGCCGAGCGCCGGGCACTGAGGCGGGCGGGGCGCGGAAAACCCGCACGGCGGCCGCGCGGTGAGGACGGCGGCCGGTTCTGGACGACCCTGCTGCGGCCCGCCGCCCGGCATCCGCTGGCCGCGCTGTGCGTCCCGGTCCTGGCACTGCTCGCTCTCGCCGCCCCGCTCGGCAGCCTGAAGATCACCGAGATGAGCCGGGACACGCACTCCCGGGAGATCCCCGCGATGCGCGTGTATGACCGTCTCAACGCCGCGTTCCCGGAGCACCGGGTCACCCACCAGGTCGTCGTACGGGCCACTCCGCAGCGGTCCGGTGACGTCACCGCGGCCCTGCGCGCCCTCGCCCGCCGCGCCGCCGGCGACCCGCTGTTCACCGGCGCGTCCCGGATCCGCACCTCCGCCGACCACCGCACCAGCACCCTCGAACTACGGGTGCCTTACCTCGGCAACTCCCCCCAGGCGTATGGCTCCCTGGACCGCCTGCGCCGCACCTACCTGCCCGCCACCGTCGGCCGGATCACCGGCGCCGAGTACGGCGTGACCGGCGACGTCGCCCGCTACACCGACTATCCGGACCACCAGAACGGCAAACTTCCCCTCGTCCTCGGTGCGTTGCTGCTCGTCACCTTCGCGATGACCCTGTACGCGTTCCGTTCCGTCGTCCTCGGCCTGATCGGCGTCGCCCTCAACCTGCTGTCCGCGGCGGCGGCGCTCGGTCTGCTCGTTCTCGTCTTCCAGCACACCTGGGCCGAGGGGCTGCTCGGCTTCCGCTCCACCGGGTCGATCGGCTCGCGCGTGCCACTGTTCCTGTTCGTCATCCTCTTCGGGCTGTCCATGGACTACCAGGTGTTCGTGGTGAGCCGGATCCGGGAGGCGGTCCTCGCCGGCACCCCGACCCGGCAGGCGGTGCTCGGCGGGATCCGCCGCTCGGCGAGCGTGGTGACCAGCGCGGCCGTGATCATGACGACGGTCTTCGTGAGCTTCGTCTTCCTGCACATCATCGAGATGAAGCAGATCGGCTTCGTCCTGGCGGCGGCCGTCCTGCTGGACGCGTTCGTCGTACGGATCCTGATCCTGCCCGCGGCACTGCTGCTGCTCGACGAGCGCAGTTGGTGGCCGGCACGATCGGCCTCGCGCACTCAACCCGCTCCCGACGGCGCGCTGGTCGACGTACGTTGATCGGCATGACCGCTCTCGCCGAGCCCTCCACCGACGCCTTCTGGGCCGTGTCGCTGCGCCGTTGGAACGCGGTGTGCTGGGTGCTGTTCGCCGCGATGGCCGTCGGGATCACCGCACTGGGCGGTTCCGGCCGGGACACCTACGCGGCGCTGGCGCTGCTGGCGTGTGTGGCGGTGAGCTTCGCGGTGCTGCACCGCTTCCCGGCCAACCCCGTCGTGCGTCCGCACGGCTACCTCGGGGTGCTGGTGGCCGCGCTCGGCGGCCTGGCCTACCTGGGGTCCAGCTACGCGGCCCTGTTCATGGTGACGTTGCCGCACTACTGGATGTTCGGGCGGACCCGGCGGGCGTCGATGGAGTTCCTGGGACTGGCCACCGCCGGCACGCTCGCGGGCAGCTGGGTGCGGCAAGGCTGGTCGGCGGAGTTCATCGGTGAGACCGCCGTGTCCACCCTGATCGTGGTCGCGGTGGGTGTGCTGATCGGGCTGTGGGCGCACTCGGTCGTCGAGCAGAGCACCGAACGGGCCCGGCTGATCGTCGAGTTGGAGCGCACCCAGGCCGAGCTGTCTCAGGCGCACCAGCGGCAGGGGGCCGCGGACGAGCGGGAACGGATGGCACGCGAGATCCACGACACGCTCGCGCAGGGCCTGGCGTCCATCGTGGTCCTCGCCGAAGCCGCCCGGTCCGGGCTCGCCACCGACCCCGAGCGCACCGTCCGGCAACTGCGCTCCATCGAGTCGACGGCCCGCGAGAACCTCGCCGAGGCACGCGAACTGGTCGGCTCGGGGCAGCACGGCGGGCGGGCCGCGGCCGGGTCCGTGGCGCAGACGCTGCGCCGCATCCTGGACCGGTTCGCGGAGGACACCGGGCTCACCGTGGACACCGAGCTCGCCGACCTCGACTGCGACCAGCAGACCCGGATCGCCCTGCTGCGCTGCACCCAGGAGTCCCTGGCCAATGTGCGCAAGCACGCCCGCGCCTCCACGGTCGGCGTGGTGCTGGCCCGGCGGTCGTACGGGGTCGAGCTGGAGGTCACCGACGACGGCACCGGGTTCGTGGTGGAGGCCTCGACGGGCTTCGGCCTGGACGGGATGCGCAAGCGGCTGGCGGAGCTGGGCGGGCGGCTGACGGTCACCAGCTCGGTCGGGGACGGGACGAGGATCCTGGCGATGATCCCGACGGACGGCGAGGGGGCGGTATGAAAGGCGGGACGCTCAAAGTCGTCGTGGTGGACGACCACACGGTGATGCGGGCAGGGGTGATCGCGCTCCTCGACGGCGAGGCGGGCATCGAGATCGTCGGTGAGGCGGGCGACGGCCGTGCGGCCCTCGACCTGGTCGCCCGGCACGATCCCGACGTGGCGCTGGTGGACCTGCGCATGCCGGTCCTGGACGGGGTGACAACGACCACCGAGATCGTCGCCCGGTATCCGCGCACCCGGGTGCTGATCCTGACCACGTACGACACCGACGCCGACGTGGAGCGGGGCGTGGAGGCCGGGGCCATTGGCTATCTACTGAAGGACACCACCCGCGAGCAGCTGGCCGACGCGATCCGGGCGGCGGCACGCGGGGAGACGGTCCTGGCGCCCCGCGTGGCGGAGAAGCTGGTCGCGCGGCTGCGGCGGCCGGTGCAGGAGCCGCTGACCGCCCGCGAGACCGACGTCCTGAACGCAGTCGCCGACGGGCTGACCAACGCCGAGATCGGCCGCCGCCTCGTCATCTCCGAGGCCACCGTGAAGACGCACCTGCTGCGCCTGTTCGCCAAGCTGGACGTCAACGACCGGACGCGGGCGGTGGTGGTGGCGATGGAGCGGGGGCTGCTGCGGCGGCCCTGAGCTAGGGCTCGCAGGGCACGTTCAGCGACAGCAGTGAAGCGGTCTCCCCGTCGATACGGACCTCGCTCACCGCCGCGTTCTCCAGGCGCGGGAACACCCTGCGGTACTCGGCCGGCGGGATGGACAGCAGCCGGCACAGCACCAGCCGGAGCAGGGTGTTGTGGGCGACGACGAGGACGCGTTCCCCGGGGTGCGCGGCGGCGACGCGGCGCAGGGCGGCCGTGCCCCGGCCGGCGGCGGCGAGGGGGTCCTCGGCGTCCGGGAAGGGGTGGGCCACCGGGTCGGCGCGGAAGGCGCCGGCCGCCGTCGGATCCTCGGCCGCGAACTCCGCCAGCGTACGGCCCTCCAGCACCCCGAAGTCGCATTCCCGCAGGTCGGGTTCGCGGTGCGGGGTGAGAGAGAGGGCGCGGCAGGCGGGGTCGGCGGTGGCGACGGCCCGGGAGAGGGGGGAGGTGACGATCGCGTCGACCGGGTGAGCGGCGGTCCACCGGCCGAGCGCCTCGGCCTGGTCCCGGCCGGTGTCGGTGAGGGCGATGTCGCTCACCCCGGCGTAGCGGTTCTCGGCGTGCCAGACGGTCTGCCCGTGCCGGGCCAGGAGGAGGGTGGTGGTCATGAGTCGGCAGTATCCCGGTCGAGGCGGGCGCGTGCGTGGGCGGCGACCGGGCCGGGCAGCCAGCCCCGTGACTGGAGCTCGTCGACGAGGCGGGCGTACGGCTCGGTGAAGCGGGCGGTGTGCCCCGGGCGGGGTTCGACGACCGTGCGGACGCGGACCATGCGGTCGGTGACGTCGGCGAGCGTGGGCGCGGCACCCATGCCGTACGCGGCCAGCGCGGCCATTCCGAGGGCGGGTTCGGTCTGCTCGGGCACCCGGCCCGGGCGGCCCAGGATGTCGGCGCGGAGCTGGTTCCAGTAGGCGCTGCGGGCGGCTCCGCCGGTGAAGGTGAGGGGGCCGTCGAGGGGGGCGCCGAGGTGGTGGAGGTAGTCCAGGCAGAGGCGTTCCGTCATCGCGACCCCTTGGAGCAGGGCCGCCCACAGGTCGGCGTCCGACACCGGGTCGCCGAGGAGCACGGCGGTGGCGTCCGAGGAGCGGAACGGGAAGCGTTCACCCGGTGAGACCAACGGGTAGGCGACCGCGTTCGACGGTTCGAAGGCGGCGGCACGGGCGTCCAGCGCGGCCGGGTCGGCGCCCGGGAACCGCGCGGTCAACACCCCCGCGCCGACACTGGAGGCGCCGCCCGGCAGCCAGCCCCCGTCCGGCGCCCGGTGGTTGTAGACCACGCCGGCGGGGTCACGGACCGGCTCGGCGGCGGCGCCCTTGAGCACCAGCGTCGTCCCGAGCACCGAGTTCCAGGCCCCCTCGCGCAGCGCCCCGGACGCGATCTGCGCCGCGCACCCGTCGGTCATGCCCGCGATGACCGGGGTGCCGGCGGGGATGCCGGTGGCCTTGGCGGCGGCCCGGCAGACCTCGCCGAGGCGGGTGCCGGGGCGTACGACGGCGGGGAGCGCGTCCGCCGGGACGCCGGGGATCTCGGGCCAGGCGTCGCGCCCGAGGTCGTACGCCGTTTTGAGGGCGTGGCTGGAGTCGGTGGGGACCGGGTGGCCGACGAGGTGTGCGGTGACGATGTCGGGCTGGTGGGCCACCTTCCCTGACTCCCCGTTCGCGAGCAGCCACCGCGCCTTCGGCAGCCCCCAGGTGTCCTGCACCGCGAGCCCGGCTGCCCGCAGCCGTGCCGCCTCCGCGCCGGCCCGCCCGTCGTCGTACATCAGCGCGGGCCCGAGCGGCTGCCCGTCCGGGTCCGTCAGCAGCACGGTCCCGGAGGTGCCGCACACCGCCAGCCCGTCGACCCGGCACCCTCCCGGCAGTGCCTGCCGGGCGGCGGCGCACAGCGCCTCCCACCACTCCCCCGGCTCCTGCTCGTGCCGCGTCCCCGCGCGCCGCCCGTGCCGCAGCGGGGCCGAGCCGCTGCCCGCGACCGCGCCGTCCGCCGTCACGAGCAACGCGCGCACGCCCTGCGTCCCCAGGTCGATCCCCAGCCATGCCTCGGTCCCGGAGCCCATCCGGTCCTCCCACACATCGCGACCCGTTCTGTGAACTTCCCACTCTGCACTGAGATTTCACCCCGCACGAGGGATTGACGGGCTTCCTTCTCCGTTACACCCTCTGTTATCGAGTCGACTCGACGTGTTAACCCGACCGGCCCCGACCCCCACGGAGGTCACGGATGGACAGGCACGCGCACGACCGCCGACGCTTCCTCGCCCTCACCTCAGGCCTCACCGCCGCCACCGTCGCGGCCCCGCTGCTCACGGCCTGCGGCGCGGGCTTCGGCGGGAACGACGACAAGGGCGCCGGCTCGGCCGCGGACGACGTCACCGGCTCCTTCGACTGGAGGCGGGAGAAGGACACCACCGTCAAGGCGCTGCTGAACAAGCACCCGTACACGGACGCCCTGATCGCCGACCTGAAGTCCTTCACCGCGAAGACCGGCATCAAGGTGGAGTACGACGTCTTCCCCGAGGACAACTACTTCGACAAGCTCACCGTGGACCTCTCCAGCGGGCGTGCCTCGTACGACGTCTTCATGCTGGGCGCCTACATGGTGTGGCAGTACGGGCCACCGGGCTGGCTGGAGGACCTCGGGCCCTGGATGCGCAACTCCTCGGCCACCGGAGCCGAATGGGACCAGGCGGACTTCTTCCCCAACCTCCTCCAGGCCGACCAGTGGTCCCTGAAGGCCGGCGCGCCGCTCGGGCGGGGCGGGCAGTACGCGCTGCCGTGGGGCTGGGAGACGAACGTCGTCGCCTACAACACCGAGGTGTTCGCAAAGCTGGGCCTGAAGCCCGCGGAGACCTTCGACGAGCTGCGCGAACTCGCCGGGGTCATCAAGAAGAAGGCGCCCGGCGCCGGCTTCGACGGCATGTACGGGATCGCGGTGCGCGGCTCGCGCAGCTGGGCCACCATCCACCCCGGGTTCATGACGATGTACGCCCGCGACGGGCTGCACGACTTCACGGTGAAGGGCGGGAAGCTCACCCCCGCCATGAACACCCCTCGGGCCGTCGCCTTCACCCGGGACTGGGCGGGCATGGTCAAGCAGGGCGGGCCGCCCTCGTGGACGTCGTACACCTGGTACCAGTGCTCCAGCGATCTCGGCGCGAAGAAGGCGGGCATGCTCTTCGACGCGGACACGGCCGCCTACTTCCAGGCCGTGAAGGGCGCCTCGCCCGCCTCCGGGAAGATCGCCTTTCACCCCGGGCCGAAGGGCCCGGACGGCTCCCTCGCCACCAACATGTGGATCTGGTCGCTCGGCATGAACGCCAAGAGCAAGAAGAAGAGCGCCAGTTGGCTGTTCCTCCAGTGGGCCACGGGCAAGGAGCACCTGCGCAAGGGCGCCATCACCTACAACCACATCGATCCCGTTCGGAAGTCGGTCAGCCAGGACGCCGCCTACAAGGACAAGATGCGGCACCTGCCCGGCTTCCTCGACACCTTCGAGACGGTCGTCGACCAGACGAAGATCCAGTTCACCCCGCAGTCCCAGTTCTTCGACGCCACCACGAGCTGGGCGGCGGCCCTCCAGGAGATCTACGGCGGCAAGGACGCGGGATCCGTGCTCGACGGGCTGGCGGGCGACCTCGAGTCCAAGGTGGGGTGAGGCACGGATGGGCTGGCGGCTCACTCTCCGCCCGTACTTCCTGATCGTCCCGGCGCTGCTGCTGACCTGCGGGATCCTCTACCCGTTCGGACTCGGGCTGTACTACACGCTGTTCGACTTCTCGGCGAGCAAGCCGCAGCCGGACATGGTCCGCCTCCACAACTACGAGACGGTCTTCACGCAGGACGCCTTCTGGAACTCGGCCTGGGTGACCGTGCTGTACGCGGTCGGCGCCGCCGCCGTGGAGACCGTGCTCGGGGTGACGGTCGCCCTGCTGCTGCACCGGTCCTCGCTCGTCGGCCGGATCCTGGAGAAGATCCTGATCCTGCCCCTGATGATCGCCCCGGTGATCGCGGCGATCATGTGGAAGCTGATGCTCCAGCCGTCGGTGGGGGTGGTCAACCACCTGCTGAAGCCCTTCGGGCTGGGGGGAGTGCAGTGGACGGACACCCCGACCGGCGCGCTGCTGTCGTCCATCGCGGTGGACGTGTGGGTCTACACCCCGTTCGTGGCGATCCTCGCCCTGGCCGGGCTGCGGTCCCTGCCCGTCTCCCCGTTCGAGGCGGCGGCCGTCGACGGGGCCCGCTGGTGGTACACCTTCCGGCGGCTGACCCTGCCGATGCTGTGGCCGTACGTGCTGGTCGCGGTGATCTTCCGGTTCATGGACTCGCTGAAGGTGTTCGACATCATCTACGCCCTGACGGAGGGCGGGCCGGGCGACTCGACGGTGGTCCTCCAGATCAGGGCGTACCTGGAGGCGATCCGCTTCCAGCGGTACTCCTTCGGGATCAGCTACACGATCGTGCTGTGGGCCGTGGTGTATCTGGCGGCGATGGTGCTGGTGCGGCACCTGGGGCGGATCCAGCGGAAGGCGGCCGAGGCGAAATGACGTACCGGAAACGCCTGTTGGGCTGGCTGGCGGACGCCGCCCTCGTCCTCTACTTCGTCTTCGCGCTCTTCCCGATCGCCTGGATGGTGATCCTCTCCCTGAAGCCCGCGGACCAGCTCTTCAGCACCTACTTCTCCTTCTCGCCGACGCTGGACGGCTACCGGACCGTCCTCGGCGACAGCGAGGGCATCCCCTTCGTCCGGTTCTTCGTCAACAGCCTGGTGGTGTCGGTGGGCGCGGTCGCGCTGTCGCTCGTCGTCGGCCTTCCGGCGGCGTACGCCTCGGCGCGCTGGCGGTTCAAGGGCTCGGAGAACCTGATGTTCACGCTGCTGTCGTTCCGGTTCGCCCCCGAACTGACCGTCATCATCCCGCTGTTCGTGCTGTACCAGAAGCTCGGGCTGTTCGACACGTACGTCGGCATGGTGTGGGTGCTGCAACTGGTCACCCTGCCGCTGATCGTGTGGATCATGCGGTCGTACTTCGCCGATCTGACGCCCGAGCTGGAGCAGGCGGCCCTGCTCGACGGCTACACGCGCAAGCAGGCGTTCTTCCGCGTCGCCCTCCCCCTGGTCAAGCCGGGGATCGCGGCCGTGTCGCTGTTGGCGTTCATCTTCGCCTGGAACAACTTCGTCTTCCCGCTCATCCTCACCTCCAACGAGGCCCAGACGGTGACCGTGGGCGCGCTGTCCTTCCTCGGCGGCGACCGGCCCAAGTACAACCTCACGGCCGCCGCCGCGCTGGTCTCCGTCGTACCGCCGCTGCTGCTGGCCCTGACCATCCAGCGGTATCTGGTGCGGGGGCTGTCCTTCGGGGCGGTGAAGTCATGATCGGGCTGCACGGCGTCCACAAGTCCTACGGGCGTACCACCGCCCTCGACGGCCTCGAACTGGACGTCGAGGAAGGGGAGTTCTTCTGCCTCCTCGGTCCCTCCGGGGCGGGAAAGACCACGACCCTGAAGACCGTCGCCGGTCTCGAACAGCCCGATTCCGGCACGGTCGAGATCGACGGCAAGGACATGCGCGGAGTCGAACCGTACGACCGGGGCGTGGCCATGTGCTTCGAGAGTTACGCCCTCTACCCGCACCGCTCGGTGTACGACAACCTCGTCTCCCCGCTGCGCTCACCCCGGCACCGGCTGCCCGCCGGCGAGGCCCGCGACCGGGTCGGCGCCATCGCGGAACTCCTCGGCGTCAGCGGCCTGCTGGACCGGTCGGTGGGGCAGCTGTCCAACGGGCAGCGGCAGCGCGTGGCCCTCGGCCGGGTGCTGGTCCGGCCCGCCCGCGCCTTCCTCCTCGACGAGCCGCTCTCCCACCTCGACGCCAAGCTGCGCCAGCAGATGCGGGCCGAACTGAAGGCGATCGGGGCGGTGCGGCGCACCACCACCCTGTACGTCACCCATGACTCGGTGGAGGCGCTGGCCCTCGGCGACCGGATCGGGGTCATCCGGGACGGGCGGATCGTGCAGACGGGGACCCGGGAGGACATCTGGTACCGGCCGTGCGACACCGAGGTTGCGCGGGCCTTCGGGCGGCCCCGGATCAACCTGCTGCCCGGGGTGGTGACGGAGAACGGGGTGCGGTCGGACGGCGGGGTCGAACTGCCGGTCGGGGCGAAGGCGGCCCCGGGGACCGAGGTCCTGGTCGGCGTGCGTCCCCGCGACCTCACGCTGGGCGGCGACGGCCATGAGCTCACCGGCACCGTGTACGTCACCGAGGTGCTGGGCCGGTCCGTCGAGGTGACCGTCCGGCTCGGCAAAGGCAAAGGCGAGGGCGAGCGGCACGTGTCGCTGGTCGCCCCGCGCGGTGACGCGGCGCGGCTGCGTCCCGACGATCCGGTGCGGCTGCGGGTGCGGCCTGAGAACCTGCTGCTGTTCGAGGCCGACCGGCCGGAGCGCCCAGGACGACGGATCGGGAAGAGCACGTGATGAGCAGCAACAGCAGCCCCCAGCAGCAGGGTCCCGCGGCCCGCCAGGCCGCCATGGCCGAACTCGTGCTGGCCGACGGCTCGGCCACCGCGGCCGAACTCGCCGAACGCTTCGGGGTGAGCCTGATGACCATCCACCGGGACCTCGACGAGCTCGAACGGCAGGGGATCGTGCGGAAGTTCAGGGGCGGGGTGACCGCGCAGCCCTCGGGTGTCTTCGAGTCGAACGTGCAGTACCGGCTGAAGACCATGCGGCCGGAGAAGGCCGCCGTCGCCGAGCAGGCGCTGAAGCACATAGAGCCCGGTATGGCGATCCTGCTGGACGACTCCACCTCCACCCTGGAGATAGCCCGCCGACTCCGGCTCGGCGAGATCACCCCGCTCACCGTCGTCACCAACTTCCTGGAGGCGATCAACCTGTTGTCGGACCAGCGGGGCATCCACCTGATGGCGCTGGGCGGCGACTACGACCCGCTGCACTCGTCGTTCCTGGGGGTGTCCTGCGTGGAGGCGGTCGGGCAGCTGCGGGTGGACGTCTGCTTCGCGTCGACGTCGGCCGTGCACGGGGGTTACGCCTACCACCAGGAACAGCACATCGTGTCCGTGAAGCGGGCGATGCTCGACGCGGCCGCGCGGAACGTCCTGCTGATCGACCACACCAAGCTCGGCCGGGTCGCCCTGCACCGGGTCGTCCCGCTCTCCCGCTTCGACCTGCTCCTCGTCGACGAGGGGGCGTCGCAGGAGGCGCTGCGGGACCTGGACGAGCACAAGGTCCGTTACGAGGTCTGCGTGACGAAGGGCGGCCATGACGGCACTGGAGCTACGTGAACTGCGCAAGACCTACCGGGCGCGGGGCCGGCCCGCGGTGGACGCCGTGCGCGGCATCGACCTGGGGCTCGGTTCCGGCGAACTGCTCGGGCTGCTCGGCCCGTCCGGGTGCGGCAAGTCGACGACCCTGCGGATGATCGCCGGGCTGGAGACGGTGACCGGCGGGGACATCCTGGTCGGGGGCGCGTCCGTGGTGCGCCGGCCCGCGCAGGAACGCAACATCGGGGTGGCGTTCGAGAACTACGCGCTGTATCCGCCGCTGACGGTGGCGGAGAACCTGGCGTTCGGGCTGCGGGCCCGCCGGCGGGCGGCCCGGGGTTCCCCGGCGGAAGTCACCCGCAAGGTCGCCGAGATCGCCGAGCGGGTCGGCCTCACCGGCATCCTCGACGCCCGCCCGGCCGGCCTGTCCAGCGGGCAGAAGCAGCGGGTGTCCCTGGCCCGCGCCCTGGTCCGCGAGCCGGACGTGCTCCTCCTCGACGAGCCGCTCTCCCACCTCGACGCCGCCCAGCGCGACACCACGCGCCGCGAACTCAAGCGCATCCAGCGGGACCTGGGCCACACCACCATCCTGGTCACCCACGACCAGGAGGAGGCCCTCTCCCTCGCCGACCGGATCGCGGTGATGAAGGACGGCGTGATCCAGCAGCTCGGCACACCGTTCGAGATCTACGACAGTCCGGCCACCACCTTCGTCGCGGACTTCGTCGGCGAACCCGCGATCAACCTGCTGCCCGGCATCGCCACGGCCGACGGCCACGCCCGCCTCTCGGCCACCGTGCGGATCGCGCTGCCGGTACCGGTGGCCGAGGGGCGCGCGGTGGTGGTCGGGATCCGTCCCGAGGACCTGGAGCTGACGGGGTCGGACGGAATCCCCGCCCGGGTGGTGGCCCACGAACCGCTCCTGGAGTCGGGGATCGCCACCCTCCGCCTCGACGGGGTGGAACGCCCCCTCGTCGTCCTCACCGGCCCCGAGGTGCGCCTCGCGCACGACGACCAGGTCCGGGTGACGCCCGGACTCACCCATGTCTTCGACGCCGAGACAGGAGACTCCCTGCGATGACCTCCGCCCGCAGTGTGCGTGTCGTGGCCGCCGGCGACCGCTTCGTCCTGCCGTCGCTCATCACGCAGGCGCTCACCGACGAGCTGAAAGGACCGTGCGACGTCCGGGAACTGACCCTCGGCTGGCCCCTGGAGCCCTTCGGCCCGGTCGCCGAGGTGAGCGAGGCGAGTGACGCCGAGGACGAGCTGATCGACGCGCTCACGGACGCCGAGGTGCTGGTGACCCAGATGGGCCCCGTCACCGCGCGCGTCCTCGACGCCTGCCCCCGGCTGCGGCTGGTCGTCGTCTGCCGGGGCGGCCCGGTCAACGTCAACCTGGACGCGGCCGGGGCGCACGACGTCCGGGTGTGCTTCGCGCCCGGCCGCAACGCCGCCGCCACCGCCGAGTTCACCGTCGGCCTGCTGCTCGCCGCCCTGCGCCGCATCCCGCAGGCCCACGACCTGCTCGCCCGGCAGGGCAGCTGGGCCGGGGCCGCCTACTACACGTACGAGCACAGCGGCCTGGAGCTGGAGGACCTGCCCGTCGGCCTGGTCGGGTACGGGGCGGTGGGCAGCCGGGTCGCGCGGGTGCTGTGCGCCTTCGGGGCGCGGGTGATGGTGTACGACCCGTACGTCCGCGGGGAGGTCCACGGCCTGCGGCTGGCCTCCCTGGACGAGCTGCTGCGCCGCTCCCGGGTGATCACCCTGCACGCCCGGCTCACCGACGAGACGCGCGGGCTGATCGGCGCCCGCGAGCTGGCGCTGCTGCCGCCCGGCGCGGTGGTGGTGAACGCGGCGCGCGGCCCGCTCCTCGACGAGGACGCGCTGTGCGACGCGCTGGAGAGCGGGCGGCTGTCGGCGGCGGCCCTCGACACGTACGCGGTGGAGCCGCTGCCGCACGACGCGCGGCTGACGGGGTCGACGGGGCTGGTTGAGCGGGTCGTCCTGACCCCGCACCTGGGCGGGGCCAGCCGGGCGGTGGCTCAGAAGGCCGCGCGGATCGCGGCGGCGGAGGTGGGGCGCTGGGTGCGCGGGGAGCCGCTGGCTCACTGTCTGACTTGATGGCCGTACCGGGAATGCCGGACATGGTCGTACCGGGAGGTGACATGTACGTCGGGATCGATGTGGGCACGTCCATGGTGAAGGCCGCCGCGTTCGACGCGAGCGGGCGCCAACTGGCGGTCGAGGCCCGGCCGGTGGGCCTCGATCTGCGTGAGGGGCGCGTGGAGCAGGACATGGCGGAGGTGTACGGGGCGGTCGTCGACGTGCTCGGCGCGCTGACCGCGCGGGTGCCCCAGGGGGTGGAGCTGGCCGGGCTGACCGGGCAGGGGGACGGGGTGTGGCTGGTCGACGCCGAGGGGCGGCCGGTGCGGCCGGCGGCCTCCTGGATGGACGGCCGGGCGCACGAACTGCTCGACCAGTGGCTGGCGGACGGCACGTTCGAGACGGTGTTCCGGCGCACGGGCAGCGCCATGTTCCCGGGGTGCCCTGGGCCGCTGCTGGCCTGGTTCGACCGGTACGAGCCGAAGTCGCTGGACGCGGCGACGGCCGCCGTCTACTGCAAGGACATGGTCTTCCAGCGGCTGACGGGCGCGGCCCGGGCGACGACGGACGTGTCGGACGCGTCGATGCCGTTCCTCGACCCGCGCACCCGGTCCTACGACAACCGGGTCGTCGAGCTCCTGGGCCTGACCCACCGCAGGCGCCTGCTCGCCCCGGTCAGCTACCCGGTGGCGACCGGCGAGGCGCACGGCGAGGGGCTGCCGGCCGGCACACCGCTGGCGAACGGCCCGTACGACCTGCCCGCCTGCGCGCTCGGCGCCGGGGTCACCCGGCCGGGTGACGGCCTGCTGATCGTCGGCACCTGCCTGGCCGCCCTGGTCGCCACCGACGGCCTGGACCTGACGGGTGAACCGGCCGGCCTGTACATCTCCACCGACCGCCCGGGCCACCGGCTGCGCGCGATGCCCGCGATGGTCGGCACGGCGGCCCTGGACTGGGTGCTGTCCACGACGGGCGTGCGGCACGAAGAGGTCGACGCCATGCTGGCCGGGACCCCGCCCGGCGCCCACGGCGTCCGCGTCCTGCCCTACTTCGCGCCCTCCGGCGAACGCGCCCCCTTCGTCGAGCCCCGGCTGCGGGCCGAACTCACCGGGGTCTGCCTGGAGACCACCCCCGCCGACCTGATCCGCGCGACCTGCGAGGGCATCGGCTACGCCGCCCGGCACTGCCTGGCCGCGGCGGGTCTGACGGGGACCCTGGCGGTGTGCGGCGGCGGCACCCGCAGCCCCGCCTGGACGCGGCTGCTGGCCGATGTGCTGGGCCGCCCGTTACGCGTGGTCGAGGGCGAGGTGGGCGCGCGGGGCGCGGTACTGGCGGCCGCCGAACGGTACGGGGTGGCCCTGGACGCGGACGCCTGGACCCGGCCGGCGCTGGTGGTGGAGCCGGACGAGGACCGGGTGGCGTACTACGCCAAGGGCTACGAGGAGCACCTGGAAAGACTGGCGGAGGCCAGGGCCCGGGCGCGGCGGTGACCGCGGCCCGTCCCGGCGCGCCCTTACGGAAGGCGGTACATGGAGTTCAAGCGATGCCCGAGCTGCGGCGGCCCGTTGCAGGCGTTCCGTCCGCTCACCGACGAGGAGAAGGAGTACGTCCGCAAGGAGAAACCGGACCACGCGCCCGACGCCTATGTGCGCTGCACCCGGGAGGGCTGCCGCCGGTACCAGCGCAGCTGGAACTGGACCGACGGCGGCTGGTTCCCCCCTCCCGAGGAGGCGTGAGGGTCAGGCATCAGGCTACGAGGATCAGAGGTTGCTGAAGTCGGGTCCCTTGGTGCGGGTCCGCTTGATCTCGTAGAAGCCGGGGACGGAGGCGACCGCGAGGGTGCCGTCCCAGAGGCGGGCGGCTTCCTCGCCCTTGGGGGCGGGGGTGACGACGGGGCCGAAGAAGGCGATCTGCTCGCCGTCGGGGCCCGGGACCGCGATGACCGGGGTGCCGACGTCCTGGCCGACCTTCTCGATGCCCTCCTTGTGGGAGGCGCGCAGCTCGGCGTCGAACTCGAAGTCCTTCTGCTCGGCGTACTCGATGAGGTCGGCGGGCAGGCCGGCGTCCGCGAGGGCGCCCGCGATCGCCTCGGGGGTCGGGCCCTCGCCGTTGTTGTGGAAGCGGGTGCCGAGCGCGGTGTAGAGGGGGCCGAGGACGTCGGCGCCGTGCTTCTGCCAGGCCGCGGTCACCACCCGGACCGGCTTCCACGCCTTGGTGGCGAGCATCTCGCGGTACTCCTCGGGCAGCTCGTCCAGCCGGTTCTCGTTCAGCACGGCCAGGCTCATGATGTGCCAGCGGACCTCGATGTCCCGGACCTTCTCCACTTCCAGCACCCAACGGGAGGTCATCCAGGCCCAGGGGCACAGCGGGTCGAACCAGAAGTCGACGGGGGTCTTGCCGGAGGCGGTCGTGGTCTCGGACATGGCTCTCCTCGGGAAACGGGTCGTTTCCAGCGGCAACACCAGGATCACCGGGCTCATTCCCGCTGTCCCGCGTCAGGGGCGCATGGCAGGATCGGTCCTGTTCAGACGTACCCCCGACGATGAGGGAGTTGCCGCCCGTGCCCGGTGAGAATCTGTCCCGCGACGAGGCCCGGGAGCGGGCCGCCCTGCTGTCCGTCGACGGGTACGAGGTGTCCCTGGACCTGCGGTCCGCGGTCGGTGGCGGCGACGGCGAGCCGCGTACCTTCCGCTCGGTCACCACCATCCGGTTCCGGTGCGGCGAGCCGGGCGCCTCCAGCTTCGCCGATCTGATCGCCCCGAGCGTGACCGCCGTCACGCTCAACGGGAAGGACCTGGACCCGGGCGAGGTCTTCGACGGTTCACGGATCACCCTGGAGGACCTGGCCGCCGACAACGAGCTGACCGTCGACGCCCAGTGCGCGTACTCCCGCACCGGCGAGGGCATGCACCGCTTCGTCGACCCCGAGGACGGCGAGGTCTACCTCTACACCCAGTACGAGCCGGCCGACTCCCGCCGCGTCTTCGCGAACTTCGAGCAGCCCGACCTCAAGGCCCCCTTCCGCTTCGAGGTGCGGGCGCCGGAGGGCTGGACGGTGTGGAGCAACGGCGCCGGCGAACTCACCGACGGCGTCTGGCGGTTCGCGGAGACGAAGCCGATCTCGACCTACATCACGTGCGTCGTCGCGGGCCCGTACCACTACGTCACGGACTCCTACTCGCGCACCTTCGAGGACGGCTCCCGGCTGGAGATCCCGCTCGGCGCCATGTGCCGCAAGGGCCTCGCCCCCTATTTCGAGGCCGACGACGTCTTCCTGATCACCAAGCAGGGCCTGGACTTCTTCCACGACCACTTCGACTACCCGTACCCCTTCGGGAAGTACGACCAGGCGTTCGTGCCCGAGTACAACCTCGGCGCGATGGAGAACCCGGGGCTGGTGACCTTCCGCGAGGAGTACATCTTCCGCGGGAAGGTCACGCGGGCGTCGTACGAGAGCCGGGCCAACGTCATCCTGCACGAGATGGCCCACATGTGGTTCGGCGACCTGGTCACCATGGAGTGGTGGGACGACCTGTGGCTCAAGGAGTCCTTCGCGGACTTCATGGGCACGTTCGCGAACGTCGGCGCGACCCGCTTCAGCGACGCGTGGATCACCTTCGCCAACCGCCGCAAGGCCTGGGCCTACCGCGCCGACCAGCTGCCCTCCACCCACCCCATCACCGCCGACATCCGCGACCTCCAGGACGCCAAGCTCAACTTCGACGGCATCACCTACGCCAAGGGTGCCTCCGTGCTGAAGCAGCTGGTGGCGTACGTCGGCCAGGACGCCTTCCTGGAGGGCGCCCGCCGCTACTTCAAGCGCAACGCCTACGGCAACACGCGCCTCGGCGACCTGCTGTCGGTCCTGGAGGAGACCAGCGGCCGGGACCTGACCGGCTGGGCGCGCTCCTGGCTCCAGACGGCCGGGGTCAACTCGCTGACCCCGCAGGTGCTGCTGGACGAGCGGGGCCGGATCGCGGAACTGGCCGTGCTCCAGGAGGCTCCCGAGTCACACCCGGAGCTGCGCCCGCACCGGGTGGCGGTGGGCCTGTACCGGCGTACGCCCGAGGGGGCACTGGAGCGGTACGCGCGCGTGGAGGCGGACGTCGAGGGGCCGCGGACGGTGGTGGCGGAACTGGCCGGCGCCGAGGCACCGGAGCTCGTACTCGTCAACGACGACGACCTCACGTACTGCAAGATCCGCTTCGACGAGACCTCGCTGGCCACCCTGCGGGAGCACCTCGGCGCGATCAGCGACCCGCTGGCCCGCGCCCTGTGCTGGTCGGCCCTGTGGAACCTGACCCGGGACGCGCTGCTCCCGGCCCGGGACTTCGTCGGCCTGGTGCTGCGCTTCGCGGGCCGGGAGTCCGAGATCGGTGTGGTGCAGATGCTGCACGCCTGGGCGGAGTCGGCGCTGGTGCACTACGCGGCCCCGGACTGGCGGGAGACCGGCGAGCGGCTGCTCTCCGAGGGCGCCCTGCGGGAGCTGCGGCAGGCCGAGGCGGGCAGCGAGCACCAGCTGGCGTGGGCGCGCTTCTTCGCGTCGGCGGCCACCGGCGAGGACGATCTGGCGCTGTTGAAGGACCTGCTGGACGGCAGCGAGGTGGTCGAGGGGCTGGAGGTGGACCAGGAGCTGCGCTGGGCGTTCCTGGAGCCGCTCGCGGCGCACGGGGCGGCGGACGAGGGCGTGCTGGCGGCCGAACTGGCCCGGGACGACACCGCGTCCGGTAAGCGCCATCAGGTCCGCTGCCTGGCCGCCCGTCCGTCGGCGGCGGTGAAGGCGCAGGCGTGGGCCCAGGTCGTGGAGTCCGACACGCTCTCCAACGCGCTGGTGGAGGCCACCATCGCGGGCTTCGCGCAGGCCTCGCAGCGGGAGTTGACGGCACCGTACGCGCCGAAGTACTTCGCGGCGATCGAGCGGGTGTGGTCCGAGCGGTCCATCCAGATCGGCATGGACGTGGTCCGGGGCCTGTTCCCCGCCTTCCAGGACTCGCCGGAGACGCTGGCGGCGGCGGACGCCTGGCTGGCGGCGCACCCGGACGCAGCGCCCGCGCTGCGCCGGCTGGTGCTGGAGGCGCGGGACGATCTGGCGCGGGGGCTGCGGGGGCAGGAGTGCGACGCGCGGGAAGCCGTGGCCTGAGCCCGAGCTTTGGCCTGAGATCGGCCGGTCCGTGACCGTTACGGAATTCAGGCAATAGGAGCCGTAACCCCTGGTCCGCACCCGAACGGACCAGGGGTTTTCCGTGCCTACTCGGCATCCGAACATCCGTCCTTTAGTCCCGTCTTGTCCGCATTTATCGACGAGCGTGTAACAGCGGTTAGGACAGGGACCGGACCCGGGAATCGGGACGGCATGACGCACAACACCCCGCTCTCCCCCCGCCCCCTCCGTCACCTCTCCGAGGTGCAGCGCCGCGTGATGACCGCGGCCCAGCTCCGCTCCCACGGCGTCACCCCCGCCGAACTGAACGACCAGTGCCGCCCCGGCGGCCCCTGGCAGCAGCTCCTGCCCGGCGTCACCCTGCTCCACCCCGGCCCGCCGACCAGCGAGGAGCGCCTGCACGCGGCCCTGATGTACGCGGCGAAGGAGCCGGCCACCGGGGCGCCCGGAGTGCCCGAGCAGCCCAGCGCGGAGACCCCGCACCGCCCGGTGTACGCGGACGCGATGATCACCGGCCTGGCGGCCCTGACGCTGCACGGCTTCACGTCGTCGCCCCCGCTGCCGTCCCTGGAGCACATCGACGTCCTCGTCCCCCGGCTGCGCCGGCTGCGTTCCGCGAGCTACGTCCACGTCGTCCGCGCGGTCGGCCTGCCCGCTCCGCGCCAGGTGACGGGCGTGCCGGTGGCACCGGTGCCGCGGGCGCTGGCGGACGCGGTGGCCGGGCTGACGGACGCGACGGCGGTCCGCCGGCTGCTCACCGAGGCGGTACGCGCGGGCCACTGCGAACCGGCCGCCGTCGTGCGGGAGCTGACCCAGGCGAAGCTCCTGACCCGCCCGCACGTGGTGGACGCCGTGGACTCGCTGCTGGCGGAGGGCCGGGCGATCGCGGAGGGCCGCCTGTACCGGATGGTGCACAAGTACGGCCTTCCCGACCCGGTCTGGAACGTCGACCTCCGCCTCCCCGGCGGCCCGCACCTCGGCGGCCTGGACGCCTACTGGCCCGAGCAGGCGGTCGCGGTGGAGCTGGACACGCGGGCCCCGCGGCAGGAGGAGGACGCGATGTGGTCCGAGTACGCCCGCAAGCGGGAGCACCTGGAGCGGCTGGGCATCACGGTCGTCCACATCACCCCGAGGAAGCTCCGGGACTCGATGGAACAGCAGGCGACGGTCATCCGCACGGCCCTGATGGCGGCGGCGGACCGCGACCCGGCCGCGTATGTCGTGGTCCTGCCCCGGTAGTGGGGTGGAGTGCCCGCTTCCCCCACCTCGCTACACCCCTCTACCTCTCCCAGACGCCCCCGAGCAGGTCAGGTCGGAGTCCGTCGGCCGGAACTCCGATGTGGGAGGAGTGGACCCGTTCGAGCAGTTCGGCGTACGCCGCGATCATGCGGGTGCGGCTGAAGCGCGCGCGGCTCCGCAGCAGCGCCGGGGCGAAGCCGGCCCGGCCGGCGACCGCGCCCGACCAGGCCTGGGCGATGGCGTCGGGGTCGGGCGGGGTGACGACCCCGTGGCCGGAGACCAGGGCCGCGCTGTCGCCGACGTCGGTCGTCACGGGCACGGCCCCGCACATCATGCCCTCGATCAGGCAGAGCGGCGCCGCCTCCCCGGAGGAGGAGGTGAGGGCGACCACGTCGGCGGACGCGTACACCGCTTCCATGTCACCCCGTACTCCCAGCAGGTGCACCCGGTCGGCGAGGGAGGCCCCCCGCTCCCCGAAGGCGGCCCCGATGTCGGCCGCCAGCGCCGGGTTCCCGGACGTCATCCCCGCCCCGCACATCAGCACATGGCCCCCGCCCTCGCGCGCCAGCCAGGCCCGTGCCGCCCGCAGGAAGAGCGGGACGTTCTTCATGGCGGCGTACCGGGCGGCGAAGACGACGACCGGCGCCGAGTCGGGTATGCCGAGCGCCATGCGCAGGGCCAGCCTGCGGACCGGGTCCGGGCGGAACCGGAACAGGTCCACCCCGTTGGGGATGACGTGCAGCAGCCCGGCCGGGATCCCCGCGTCCCGGTACGCCGCCCGCGTCGACTCCGCGCAGCACACGCACGCCACCACCGTGCCGTCGGCGATGGCGGCCTTCAGCTCGTCCAGGGCGGCGCCCTGGTTCTCGGGGTCGGAGCGGTGCAGGCAGACCACGACCGGACGGCGGGGCAGCCCGGCCTGGTTCAGGAGCGCCAGCGGCTGCTCCTTCAGGGAGAGGACCACGTCGGCCGCCGCCATGGCCCGAGCCGTATCGGCCAGTTCGGGCCCGCTGAAAACAGCCGGACGATCGTCCGAACCGATATGACCGCGCCCCAGGGTGCCGACCCCCACCCCGGCCGCCGTCAGCGACCGGTAGCAGGCGTCGTCCCGCATCCGCTGCCGGGTCTCCTCCCGGTGCACCTCACCATGGATGCTGAGTACCCGGTGGTCCTGGCCGCCTTCCGCCAGCCCCAGCACGACATCGCTGTGCACGATCCGGGCCCCTCCGGAGAAGAAGCCTTCGTAGACCGACAGCACTCGCAGCCCGCTTCCCGTACGCATACGATCACCCGCCTTGCACATAAATCGAGCCAAACCCGTGAACAGTGGGTCAGCCGATATGAGGCGGTACGGACGTTTCGTACGGATGAACTGGCCGTCTCGTATCGAAGTCGGCTCAGTTACACCCCCTCACGGCTCACCGGAACGCCTCGACGTTCCGCGTCGCCCACTGGGCGAAGGTGCCCGGCGCCCGCCCCAGGACCCGCTCCACATCCGGGCTGACCTGCTGCTCCTCCGGCATGGGGGCGCCGAGCAGAGCCAGTGTGCCCGTCACCACCGGCAGCGGCATGAACGCGGCCATCTGCGCCTCGGCCTCCTCCCGCGTCTGCTCCACGAACCGGACCGGCTCGCCGAGCGCCGCCGCGAGGGCGGCCGCCCGCTCGCGCGGGGTCGTGGGCGCGGGGCCGGTGAGGGTGTAGGTCGCTCCGGCGTGACCGGAGCCCGCCGCCCGGCCCGGCCCCTCCGCGCGGAGGACCGCCGCACCCACCGCCGCCACGTCGTCGGGGTCGACGAAGGGCAGGCCCACGTCACCGAAGGGCGCCGCGGCGGTGCGGTGCAGCCGTACCGGCTCGGCCCAGGCGAAGGCGTTCGACGCCAGGCCGCCGGAGCGCAGGACCGTCCACTCCAGGCCCGATTCCCGCACGGCCGCCTCGAAGCCTGCCGCGTGCCCGTACACCTGCGGGCGGGTGCCGGCCCCCTGGCTGGAGAGCAGCACCAGTCTGCGGACGCCCGCCGCCTTGGCCGCGCCCACGATGCCCTGCGGGTCCTCCCCCGCCACCAGGAGGAACAGGGCCTCGGCGCCCTCGAGGGCGGGGCGCAGGCCCTCGGGCTCCCCGAGGTCGGCGGCCACCGCACGCGCCCCCGGCGGGACGTCGGCCTCGGTGATCCGGCGGGCGACCCCGGTCACCCGCTCCCCCGCCTCCACCAGTAGCCGTACCAGCGTCCGGCCGACGTTGCCCGTTGCGCCCGTCACGACGATCATCTGATCCCCCAGCAAGTTAGTTAGCCGACTGACTCACTTCGACGGACAGACCGTAGCACGGATCGCGCCCTAAAGTTAGTCGGGTGACTGACTCACAGACTTCGAGGCAGAGTTCGGGAGAGAACCCGAGGGTGAAGGCCGCCGGGGCCAAGCGGCGGCGGCTGATGGCCGCCGCGGCCGAGGTGGTGCACCGGCAGGGCGTCGAGCGGACCACGATCGCCGACATCGCCCGCGCCGCCGACGTGCCGACCGGGAACGTCTACTACTACTTCAAGACCAAGGACGATCTCGTCGCGGCCGCGCTCGACGAGCACTCCCGCCAACTGGACGCTCTCGTAGAGGAGTTGGAGCGCCTCCCCGGCCCCCGCGAGCGCCTCGTGGCGCTGGTGCGCGGCTGGGTGGAGCAGCGTGAGCTCGCGGCCCGCTTCGGCTGCCCGACCGGGACGCTCGCCGCGGAGCTGGACAAGCGGGCGGAGGGCGGGCTGGACGCCGAGGCCGGGAAGGTCATGAGGCGGCTCCTCGACTGGGTGGCGGGGCAGTTCGGGGAGCTGGGCCTGCCCGACCCGGACGGGCTCGCGCTGACGCTGGTGGGCGCGTACCAGGGCATGTCGCTGCTGGCCAACGCCCTGCGCGACCCGGAGGTCATGACGAAGGAGGGAGCCCGGCTGATCGACTGGCTGGGCTCCCTCCCCGGCGGAGAAGAGGGCTAGCGGCTCAGTTGCCGCAGTACTCCGCGTCGACGACCGCGTCGCTGTCGCCCGTCCAGTCCCCGTTGAAGTTGAACGCCAGCGCGTGGCGGCCGTCCGCCGTCGTGGACGTCCAGGACGAGGAGCCGTGGATGCCGCCGTCATGGCCCCAGACGTGGACGCCGCAGGAGAGGGTGGTGTCCACGAGGCCGAGGCCGTAGCGGATGTTGGGGGCCTGGGCGATCTTCACCGTCGTCTTCATCTCCTTCAGCTGCTTCGGCGGGAGGAGGGTGCCGCGCAGGAGGGCGCGGTAGAAGCGGGTGAGGTCGGCGGAGTCGGAGATGATCTCGCCCGCGGAGGAGGCGATGGAGGGGTTGAGGCGGGTCACGTCGTACGTGGGACCCGTCGCCGTCAGCGCCAGCTTGCCGTAGGCGCGGCTGCTCGGCTGCGGCACCGTGACCCGCGTACCGGGGACCGAGGTGCCCGTCAGCCGCAGCGGGTCGATGATGCGGTGGGTGATCTCCTGGGCGTACGAGTGGCCCGTGACGCTCTTGATGACCATGCCGGCCAGGACGTAGTTGGTGTTGGAGTACTTCCAGGAGGTGCCCGGCGCGAAGTCAGGCTTGTGGCGCATGGCGATGGCCACCAGCTGCCGCGCGGTGAGGGTGTCGTAGCGGTGCTTGAAGAAGCCGTCCTTGAGGAAGTAGGTGCGGCCGAAGTCCTCGTCGGCCGTGTAGTTGAAGATGCCGCTGGTGTGGTTGAGGAGCTGGCGGACGGTGATCGCGCGGCCGTCGTGGCCGTTGCCGTGCACCACGCCCGGCAGCCACTTCTCCACCTTGTCGTCCAGGGACAGGCGGCCCTCGGCCTCCAGTTGCAGCAGGACGGTGGAGACGAAGGTCTTGGTGATGCTGCCGACGCGGTAGCGGTCGTCCGCCGAACGCGGGGCGCCGGTGCGGAGGTCGCCGACCCCGGCCGTGGTGGACCAGGTGCCGTGCGCGTCCCTCGCCGTGAGGGTCACTCCGGGGACGCCGGCCGCGACCACCGCCTCGACGGCCTTGCGGGTGGCTGAGTGGCCTGCGGCTTCCCCGGTGGGAGCGGCCGCCATGGCCGGTCCCGCCAGGGTCGCCGACAGGGCCAGGGCGGCCGCCGCTGCGACCAGTACCTTGCGTGCACGCATGTCTTCCCCCATCTGTGCCGTCGAGCTCGGTCGCCGGGAGGGACACTACGCCGCGTGCGGAGGTTGCCTCGGTGTGGGCCGGTTGAGTGCGTTTCAGCCCTTCTTCAGTACCAGCTCCGTGTTCCGGTCGGCCGGGTCGCCCGCGAGTGTCCTGTTGGCGCCGGGGGCGTTGTAGGAGAGCTCGCGGTAGAGGGCGGCGAGGCCGGTCTGGGAGAGGTCGGTGAAGTCCGTGCGGTGGGGGGCGGCGGACTCGATGAGGGTGGTGAAGAGGGATAGGGTGCCGTCCTTGTTGTCCACCAGCTCGATGACGCGGGCGAGCTGGGGGTGGTCGACGTGGGAGGCGGTGGAGATCTCCCAGAAGGAACGGTTCCCCGAGGCCTTGTGCGGGGTGACGACGTTCTTGTGGATGTGGCCGTTCACCCAGGCGAGGACGTTCGCGTGGCGGGCCAGGACGGACACGACCTCGCCGCCGTTGTGGCGGCGCTCCGACGGACGGGCCGGGTCCGGGCGGGTGTTCGTCATCGTCTTGCTGGTGTGGTGGCTGAAGACGACGGCGTACGAGTCCTTGTTGTCGGTGAGGGTCTTGTCCAGCCAGTTCAGCTGCTTGGTGCCGATGGAGCCCTCGTAGTGACCGCCCGCGTCGGTGGTGTCGAGGCTGATGCCGATCACGTCGTCGGAGATGCGGAAGGCGTAGTACTGGGTGCCCGCGTCCACATTGGCCGAGGAGTAGCCGTGGCCGACCGGGCCGAGGCCCTGGTGGGCCGGGTCCAGGTGGGCCTTGAGGTAGTCGGCGGGGGTGTAGGGGGCGCGCTTCTCGTCCGGGGTGACCGAGCGCATGGACCGGGTGTGGGCCTTGAGGAAGTCCCGGTACTGCACGCCCCCCGGGTCCTTGGCGTTCTTGATGGCGTCCTGGAGCTTCTTGGCGTCGGCGGCGGACACGCTCAGCAGCTTCTTGCCGCCGATGGCCGCCTCGGCGAGGTAGGAGTCGCCGTGCGAGCCGTAGCAGCCCAGCGGCAGGGAGTCGTGGTTGCCGACGGTGGAGTACCAGGGCAGGTTGAGGCCGGGGCTTCGGGCCTCGCGGATCGCGGCGGCCAGGTAGCCCCCCAGGTGCGGGAAGCCGAGCGTCTTGTCGTTGTCGCGGACGGTGGAGTCGGGCTGCCAGTACAGCTTCATGCCGCTGTTCTGGGCGCCCTCGTAGTGCCTGGGGTCACCGGTGTTCGGGGTGATCCGGCCGCCGGACATCACCTTCATGAACCACTCCAGTTCGGAGTGGGCGTTGTTGTCGGTGTTGTCGCCGGTGGTCATGACGAAGTGGAGCGGGGCGCCGGTGACGGGGGCGCCCCGCAGCGCGTTGACCCGCTCGACGAGCGAGATGGCGCCCTGCACGGTCAGCGCCTCGTGCGGGCGCCAGGCGTGCACGTCGGTGGAGCGCAGGAACTCCAGGCGCAGCGGGTGCTGGACGTCCATCAGGTGCAGGTCGGTGAACTGCACGAACGCCGCGAGAGCCGTACGGCGGTCCGCGCGCCCGGACTTGGGCGTGGCCAGGTCGCTTCTCACGACGCGCTTCCAGCCGGCGCCGTCGCCGAGGCGGCGGTAGCCGGAGCTGTTGCGCGGAGCGGCGACGCTCGCGACCGTCGTTCCCTTGGTGTAGGGGGCCAGTGGCGGGGCAGGCGCTTTCCGGGAGTTGGCGACCGGCGCCTGTTCGGTCGTCGTGGTGGTGGCGGCCTGGCTGTCCGTCGGGCGCAGGGCGTAGCCCACGCCCGCGGACAGCGTCACCGCCCCGGCGGTGGCCAGGACGGTACGGCGGTTGACCCCCAGCGCGGAGCTGGCGACAGAGCGTGTGCGCGACATGGCGCGATCTCCCCGAGTGCGAACTGCGTCGGCAGTGGTCGCGGGCGGTCGCTGTCGCGAACATCCCGCTCGCTCTGGATCGTTGGCACCGGGGGTGACCTGCGCGTGAACGAGACGGCAACGCGCAGCGCCGATCACCGTACGTCGATCACGGTGTACCTGGCATGGTCATGGAGCGGTCCGCGGGTGGCCGGGGGGCGGTCACTCCGCGTTCATCTGGCGGGGTACGGGACAGGCCCCGGGACCGTTACCCGACTCCGTCCGTCCCGTCCGGCACCCGGCCGGCCGGCGGGCGTTCGCGCCACAGGCGCAGGGCGACGTCGACCAGACGGACCCGGGTGAGGCCGGGTACCGCGTCCAGGTCCTGCCAGGCGGCCAGGTCGGTGGAGCCGTTCACCTCGTTGCGCAGTTCGCCGTCGGCGACGCGGCCCTCGTAGATGATCCGGACGCCGTGGTGGTCGGTCAGGGGGCGCAGGGTCCGGCGGCGCAGGACGTGGCGGGAGGAGTCCACGCCGAGGAGGCCGGTCACCTCGATCCGGTAGCCGGTCTCCTCGGTCAGCTCACGGCGGACGGTGTCGTACGGGTCCTCGCCGTGCTCCATGCCGCCGCCGGGCAGGACCCATTCGGGCGTGCCGTCGGGGGCCGGTGAACGGGCGAGCAGGATCTGTCCGTCGCGGACGCACACGGCGTAGGCCGCCACCCTCAACTTTCGGCGCATGGGCCGACGTTAGCCTGCCGGGTCCGGGTTGGCCGGTGAGTATTCCGGCGGTGACCAGCGCAGCGGCAGCGCGGACCCGGTCTCCACGGCCTCCGTGAGGGTGAAGCGGACCTGGCGTTCGCCGTCCGTGCCGTACTCGGTGCGGGCCTCGCCGGTGAGCTGGAGGGTGGTGCCCGTCGTCCAGTCCATCAGGAGCAGTCCGGCCCGGGAGTCGGTGAGGAGGTTGCCGAGGGTGAGGAACATGGAGTTGCCCGGGTAGTCCCGCCAGGTCAGTTCGCCAGGTGACGTGACGTGGACGAAGCCGGGGTTGCCGCCGCGGTGGCTGGTGTCGGCGCCGTGGGGGTGGACGGTGGTGAGGAAGAAGGTGTCGGCCGTCTCGATGAACCGTGCCTGGGCGGACGAGAGTTCGGTGGTCCGGCGGGGTGTGTCCGGGACGCGGTCGGGCACGGTCTCGTAGGTCTGCCTCTTCTGGAGGTACTTGGGGCAGTTGGAGAACACCTGGTCCGCCTCGACCGCGAAGCCCCGTTCCGTGGGGTGGAGGCGGCCGTTGAGGCGCATGCGGCGGCGGGTGCGGGGGTCCAGGGCGATGGTGCCGACGGGGGTGCCGGGCGCGGCGAGGGCCGTCGCGAGGGGGTCGGCCGGGGGTGGGGCCGCCGCGACGGACATCCGGTGCGGGCCCGTCGCCCGTACGAAGCCGGGGGTGCCCGCGAGGGGCGTGGCCCAGACCCTGCCGGTCGCCGGGTCCGCCGCGCCCACGACCAGCAGCGGCTGGAGTTCCAGGAAGGCGGCGGCGACCGGTTTGATCCCGGTGCCCATGGCGCGGCCCACATGATCGGCGAGTTCGCGGACGCCGACGCGGTCCTGCACGGCTCGGGAGCCCTGGTGGTAGACGGTCATGGCTAGAAGAAACCGCAGGTCGGTGCGGAGGTGTGCGGGGCGGGGGCGTTTTCGAGGCCGTGCGGTACGGAGATCTCCAGGCGGGTGCCGTCGGGGTCGTGGAAGAAGATGCCGCCCGAGGCCGCGCCCTCGCGGTGGGCGACCACGCCCTCGTAGGCGAAGTCGACGCCGTGGGCGCTCAGCGCCTGCTGGTACCGCTCGACCCGGGCAAGGGAGTCGGCGGTGAACGCGAGGTGGTGCAGGCCGGCCCGGGCGCGGTCGTACGGCCCCTCGGCCTGCTGCCAGAGGGTGAGGACGGGACTGTCGCCGCCGTCGCCGAGGAACGCGTACCGCCGGTCGTCCTCCTTGCCCTCGGCGAGGAGCGTGAAGCCGAGGACGTCCCGGTAGAAGGCGAGCGAGCGGTCGAGGTCGGTGACGTTCAGGCCGGTGTGGCCGGTGCGCAAGGTCATGGCTGTCCCTCTCGATTGATCTAACCTCTATAAAGAGACTAGACGGTTAGAAACGCAGGCGTCAACCGGTCACGTACCCTTGAGTGGTTAGCGAAGAAGGAGTACCGATGCCCGCCGCCGCCCCCGACCCCCGCCCCCTCACCGGTGAGCCGCTCGCGCTCGACCTGCTCAACACGCGGTGGAACCGGGAGGGCGTCACGCAGGACCTGCTCACCGGCACCGACGGGCTCGCGGTGTGGCTGGCGGGCAACGGGCTGGAGTACGAGGCCGACGCGCGTACGCTGCGGCACCTCCTCCAGGCCCGGGACGCCCTGAAGGCGGTCGTGGACGGGTCGCCGGAGGAGGGGGCGCCGCTCGTCGACGCCGTGCTGGAACACGGGCGGATCCGCGCCGGGCTCGGCGTGGACGGGCCGGCCGAGCGGGCCGAGTTCAAGGACGCGTCCTGGGGGCCCGCCTGGCTCGCCGCCCGGAACTACCTGGAACTGCTGACCACCGCGCCGGACCGGATCCGGACCTGCGCGCACGAGACGTGCGTCCTGCACTTCTTCGACACCTCGCGCAACGGCACCCGCCGCTGGTGCTCGATGGCCGCGTGCGGCAACCGCGCGAAGGCGTCCCGCCACTACGCCCGTACGAAGGAGAGCTGAGCCGCGGAAGCCGATCTGTGGGGCGTGCGCCTTCAGGACGCCCGCCCCTTCGTCATTCGCAGCTGACGTCGCCGGACGCGGGCAGCACCCGCGCGATGGCGGCGCGTTCCCGGCTGATCCCGGCCGCGTCGGTGATCCACAGGTCCGGGTTCGTGGCGTCCTTCTGGATTCCCGCGAGGACGTGCTGCCCCGGCCGTGGACCGGGGACGGCCGCCCGCTCCACCCGGAAGGTCACCTCTTTCCCGCCCTTCGCGGGGACGTAGGAGCGGGTCACGCGCAGGGTGACGCGGTCCTCGCCGGTGCCGCGGACCGGCTGGACCCTCGTGACGTCGCCCTCGACGAGGAGGTGGGCGCAGGCGAGGCGGTCGGGCCCCTCGGCGCTGCTGCGGGACGCCGCCGACTTGTCGCTCGCGGAACCGCCCGCGCTCTGGTCGGCGCCGTTGTTCGACGCGACGAGCCAGCCGAGGCCCAGCACGGCGGAGGCGACTGCGGCGGTGACGAGCGCGCCGAAGGAGAGGGTCCGCACGCCGGGGTGGCGGTACCAGCGCTCCCTGGGCGGGACGGATGCGGGTGCCGGACGGGGGCGGGGCGCGGGGCCGGCCAGCGTGTCGCCGATGATCCCCAGCTGTTCCCGCAGCAGGGCCACATCGGCCGCGGCCGCCCGGTGTTCGGCCATGAAGGCGGCGTCGGTGCGGGCCCCGTCGGGCAGCGGCTCGTCGGAGAGCACGGCGAGCAGCGCGTCCAGCTCGTCACCGCCGCCGCCGTCGCCGCCGTCGTAGCCGTCCCCGCCGTCGTAGCCGTCGTGTTCGGCGGTCACGTCACACCACCTCGTCCTCGTGCAGGCGGGCGCGCAGGGCGCGTACCGCCGTGTGCAGCCTGCTCTTGACCGTGCCCTCGGGGATGCCGAGTTCCTCGGCGATCCCGCGCACCGGCAGGTCGGCGTAGAAGCGCAGGACGAGGATCTGGCGCTGGGCGTCGGGCAGGTCGTCCAGGCCCCGGGCGACGGCGAGGGAGAGCAGGCTGGTGTCCTCGCCGGAGGGGTGGTCGGCCTGCCGGAGCGCGGCCAGACGCTCGCCGAGCCGTTCCTGGCGGCGCTTGGCCCGGTGCCAGTCCACGGCCAGGTTGGAGGCGACGACCGCCGCCCACGCGGACACGTCGCGCGGCGCCTCCTGCCCGCCCGCGGCCCGCTCCAGCAGCCGCAGGCGGACCTGCTGCACCCCGTCCGGCAGGTCCGCCTGCGGTACCCCGCCCAGCGCGAGCACCGCCCGCACCCGGCGTTCCTGCGCCGCGTCCAGCGGGTCGTCCCCTGCGTGGTCCGCCCCCTGGCCGCGGCGGGCCTTTCTGCGCAGCACAGCCGCTCCTCCCCTCGCCGCGTTTCCCCTATGACGCCGGAGCGGTGGGAAACGTTCGGCCCGCCGCGGCCCCTTTTTTCTTTGACTTTTCGGCCTCTTTTCGGCCTCGCCGTTCACGATGCGGGCAGAGGCATACGTCACACCGCCGTGTGAGCGACGCGGTGCCGGGCAGGGACCGGGCAGCACAGCTTGCGGCGGAGAGAGCCCGACGGGGAAATTTCTCCAGCTCAGCGCGGCGCGGACGGCAGGACCGCAACCGGCCGCAGGGTGATCGCGTCCCATCCCTCGGGCACGCGGGCCAAAAGATTGGACACACCGGCCGGGGACGGCCGCATGATGGAAAGGCCCCGGCCACGCAGGGGGCATCCGCCAGCCACGGAGAAGGAGTCGCAGTGAGGGTCGGAATCGTCGGAGCCACCGGTCAGGTCGGCACGGTCATGCGCAGGATCCTCGCGGAGCGTGACTTCCCCGTCACCGAGCTGCGGCTGTTCGCCTCGGCCCGCTCGGCCGGGACGGTGCTGGACGGGGTGACGGTGGAGGACGCGTCGACCGCCGACTACACCGGGCTCGACATCGTGCTGTTCTCCGCGGGCGGCGCCACCTCCAAGGCGCTGGCCGAGAAGGTTGCCGCGCAGGGCGCCGTGGTGATCGACAACTCCTCGGCGTGGCGCAAGGACCCCGAGGTGCCGCTGGTGGTGTCCGAGGTGAACCCGCACGCGGCCGTGAACCGGCCCAAGGGGATCATCGCCAACCCGAACTGCACGACGATGGCCGCCATGCCGGTGCTGAAGCCGCTGCACGAGGAGGCGGGCCTGGAGGCGCTGGTAGTCGCCACCTACCAGGCGGTGTCCGGCTCGGGCCTCGCGGGCGTGGCGGAGCTGCACGGACAGGCGCAGAAGGTGGTCGCCGACGCGGACCGGCTCACCCACGACGGTGAGGCGCTCGACTTCCCCGAGCCGCAGGTCTACAAGCGCCCCATCGCCTTCAACGTGCTGCCCCTGGCCGGCAACCTGGTCGACGACGGCCTGAACGAGACCGACGAGGAGCAGAAGCTCCGCAACGAGTCCCGCAAGATCCTGGAGATCCCCGAGCTGAAGGTCTCCGGCACCTGTGTGCGCGTCCCGGTCTTCTCCGGACACTCCCTCCAGGTCAACGCCCGCTTCGCCCGCCCGATCAGCGTGGAGCGCGCGACCGAGCTGCTGGCCGGCGCCCCGGGCGTCGCCCTCACGGACATCCCGACCCCGCTCCAGGCGGCCGGCAAGGACGCCTCGTACGTCGGCCGTATCCGCGGCGACGAGACGGTGGACAACGGCCTGGCCCTGTTCGTCTCCAACGACAACCTCCGCAAGGGCGCGGCCCTGAACGCCGTGCAGATCGCGGAGCTGGTGGCGGCGGAGCTGTCCTCGGCCAAGAAGGCCGTGGCACCCGAGTAGGACCTGTCACCCGAGTAGGACGCTCGCCCAGGGGGCGGTCACCTGCGGCCTCACCGCCGTCAAGGTGACCGCCCCCTCGGCGCTGTCAGGGCCGGCGCACCTCGTACAGGAAGCACCCGTACTCCACCGCCCGTACGTGGACGAGGGCCACCGCCGGGTCGGCGAAGGCCTCCGCGAAGGCCGCGTCGAAGCCCTCGGGGCCCGTGGGGTCCTCGACGAGGCGGCCGCCCAGGATGTGGCCGTCGGCGCAGTAGCGGCGGACCGTGCGGTGGTCGTTGGTGAAGGGGTGGGCGTCGCAGTCCGGGCCCGGGCACTCGTCCGCGTGGATGAAGACCGGGCCCTGTTCGTCGTAGGCGCCCGGGTCGGCGCGGTGCTCCGTGGCCCAGCGGCGCAGGGGCGCGTAGGAGACGAGCGCGAGCCGTTCGCCGGGGGTGCTGTGGCGCAGGCAGCAGCGCAGCGGGGAGCCGCCCTCCTCGTCGGTCACGGGAACCGTTCGCCGTCCGGCGTCGTCAGCTTCGCGGAGCTCCTTCAGGGCCCGCGCGTCGATGGGTCGTGCCGTGTACGTGGTCATGGGCCCAGGCTGGCGTGATTCCGCGCCACCCACCGGCGGGATCCGGACATCGCGTTCGGCGCGGGTCACGTGGAAGGATGGCGCAACCGACACATAACGAGGAGATGACCGCGTGCCTGGCACAAACCTGACTCGCGAAGAGGCGCAGCAGCGGGCGAAGCTGCTCACCGTTGACTCGTACGAGATCGATCTCGACCTCTCCGGCGCGCAGGAGGGCGGTACCTACCGGTCCGTGACCACGGTGCGCTTCGACGTGGCGGAGAACGGCGCCGAGTCGTTCATCGACCTGGTGGCCCCGGCCGTGCACGAGGTGACGCTCAACGGCGATCCCCTCGACCCCGCCGAGCTCTTCAAGGACTCACGGATCGCCCTTCCGGGGCTGCTGGAGGGCCGCAACATCCTCCGCGTGGTCGCCGACTGCGCGTACACCAACACCGGCGAGGGCCTGCACCGCTTCGTCGACCCGGTCGACGACCAGGCCTATCTCTACACCCAGTTCGAGGTGCCGGACGCCCGCCGGGTCTTCGCCTCCTTCGAACAGCCCGACCTGAAGGCCACCTTCCAGTTCACCGTGACTGCGCCGACAGGCTGGACCGTCGTGTCCAACTCGCCGACACCCGAGCCCAAGGACGACGTCTGGGTCTTCGAGCCGACCCCGCGGATCTCGACGTACATCACCGCGCTGATCGTCGGGCCGTACCACTCGGTGCACAGCGTGTACGAGAAGGACGGGCAGTCCGTGCCGCTCGGCATCTACTGCCGGCCCTCGCTCGCCGAGTTCCTCGACTCGGACGCGATCTTCGAGGTGACCCGGCAGGGCTTCGACTGGTTCCAGGAGAAGTTCGACTACGCGTACCCGTTCCAGAAGTACGACCAGCTGTTCGTGCCGGAGTTCAACGCGGGCGCGATGGAGAACGCGGGTGCGGTGACCATCCGCGACCAGTACGTCTTCCGGTCGAAGGTGACGGACGCGGCGTACGAGGTGCGCGCGGAGACCATCCTGCACGAGCTGGCCCACATGTGGTTCGGCGACCTGGTCACCATGGAGTGGTGGAACGACCTGTGGTTGAACGAGTCGTTCGCCACCTACACCTCCATCGCCTGCCAGGCCGCCGCGCCGGGCTCGAAGTGGCCGCACTCGTGGACCACGTTCGCCAACTCGATGAAGACCTGGGCGTACCGCCAGGACCAGCTGCCGTCCACCCACCCGATCATGGCGGACATCCGCGACCTGGACGACGTGCTGGTCAACTTCGACGGCATCACCTACGCCAAGGGCGCCTCCGTCCTGAAGCAGCTGGTGGCGTACGTCGGTGAGGACGAGTTCTTCCGGGGCGTGCAGGCCTACTTCAAGCAGCACGCGTTCGGCAACACCCGCCTGTCCGACCTGCTCGGCGCCCTGGAGGAGACCTCCGGCCGGGATCTGAAGACCTGGTCGAAGAAGTGGCTGGAGACGGCCGGCATCAACGTGCTGCGGCCGGAGATCGTCACGGACGCCGAGGGCGTCGTCACCTCCTTCGCGATCCGCCAGGAGGCCCCGGCGCTGCCCGCCGGCGCGAAGGGCGAGCCCGTCCTGCGGCCGCACCGCATCGCCGTCGGCCTGTACGACCTGGACGAGGCGAGCGGCAAGCTGCTGCGCGGTGAGCGCGTGGAGCTGGACGTGGACGGCGAGCTGACGGCCGTGCCGCAGCTGGTCGGCAAGCGCCGTCCGGCGGTGATCCTGCTCAACGACGACGACCTGTCGTACGCCAAGGTCCGGCTGGACGAGGAGTCGCTGAGGGTCGTCACCGAGCACCTCGGCGACTTCCAGGAGTCCCTGCCGCGCGCCCTGTGCTGGGCGTCGGCGTGGGACATGACCCGGGACGCCGAGCTGGCCACCCGGGACTACCTCTCCCTCGTGCTGTCCGGCATCGCCAAGGAGTCGGACATCGGTGTCGTGCAGTCGCTGCACCGGCAGGTGAAGCTGGCGATCGAGGTGTACGCCGACCCCGCCGGCCGCGAGGCGCTGCTCACCCGCTGGACGGACGCCACGCTGGCCCATCTGCGGGCGGCGGAGCCGGGCGGCGACCACCAGCTGGCGTGGGCGCGGGCGTTCGCGGCGACGGCCCGTACGCCGGAGCAGCTGGACCTGCTGGAGGCGCTGCTGGAGGGCACCCAGACGATCGAGGGCCTGGCCGTCGACACCGAGCTGCGGTGGGCTTTCGTGGAGCGGCTCGCGGCGGTCGGCCGGTTCGACGAGGCGGAGATCGCGGGCGAGTACGAGCGGGACAGGACGGCCGCCGGTGAGCGGCACGCGGCGACCGCGCGGGCGGCCCGGCCGACGGTGGAGGCCAAGGAGGAGGCCTGGGCGGCGGTCATCGAGTCGGACAAGCTGCCGAACGCCGTGCAGGAGGCCGTCATCGGCGGCTTCGTGCAGACCGATCAGCGGGAGCTGCTGGCGGCGTACACGGAGCGGTACTTCGAGGTCCTGAAGGGCGTCTGGGAGTCCCGTTCGCACGAGATCGCCCAGCAGATCGTGATCGGCCTCTACCCGTCCGTGCAGATCACGCAGGACACCCTCGCCAGGACGGACGCCTGGCTGGCCTCCGCCGAGCCGGGCGCGGCCCTGCGCCGGCTGGTCTCGGAGTCCCGGGCGGGCGTCGAGCGCGCACTGAAGGCGCAGGCGGCGGACGCGGCCGCGGCCGGCTAGTCCTTCGCGGCACGTACGCCCAAGGGGCGCCCGGCAGCACGCCGGGCGCCCCTTTCCCGTCGCCGGGAGTCGCTCACGGGGACCGTACGGCCGGGCTCGCGGCTCACCCCACCTGGGCCGCGAGGGCCGCCTCGATCGCCACCGCGTCGGCCGCGTCGGCCGCGTCGGCCGCGTCGGCCGCCAACACTTGTTGGTCAACGCTTGTTGGCAAGCCTACGGGGGCCTCAGCGACTGGTCAGCACTTGTTGGCCCACGCTCGGCGCCGCCCGGGAACGCTTCGCCACCGATGGGTACGAGCGCGCCACCATCCGCGCCATCGCCCGGGACGCGCACATCGATCCGTCGATGGTGATGCGGTACTACGGCAACAAGGAGGGCCTGTTCGCGGCGGCCGTGACGATCGATCTGCGGCGGATGGCTCGCGCCGACCGTGCAGCGCTATCTGACGGCGCCCGGTCCCGCCTGAGCCGGGACGCCGGGAAACACATCGAGGGCGCCGGCGTCACCGGCGCCCTCGACGGGAGTCGCGAAGGTCAGGCCTTGGCCTTGGCCTTGGCCTTGGGGTTGACGAGCTTGGCCTTGTCGGACTTGTCCAGCACCATGACCAGGCCGGTGATCACCCCGAAGATGACCAGGGGCAGCACGACGTAGAGGCCCAGCGTCGCGCCAATGCTCAGCGGCTGGCCGGGGTCGTCACCGTCGTCGCGGGTCACTGCGAGCGCGGGGGACGACATGAGCAGCATCATCAGCGTCGTACCGGCGGCCAGGGCGCCGGCGCGCAGGGCGTTCTTCTTGTCCACGTTGCCAAAGTATCGAACGCCGGAACGGGCCGCGCGTCCGGGGTGGCCTATGCGCCCCACGGCTCAGCCCTCCCCCAGCACCGCGAGCAGAGCCCGCACCCTCGGCGACCCCGTCAGCTCCTCCAGCGTCACCGGGCGTCCGGCCGCGTCGGCGATCGGCAGGCGCCAGTTCGGATACTGGTCCCAGGTGCCGGGGAGGTTCTGCGGGCGGCGGTCGCCGATGCCGTCCGGGAGCCAGACGCCGATCATGCGGGCGGGGGTGCGCAGCAGGAAGCGGTGGACGGCCTGGATCTCGGCCTCCTCCGCCTCCTCGGCGAGTACCGCTGTCCCGATCAGACCGAGCCGGCCCAGCACGGCCAGCCATTCCCGCGCGTCGGCGGCCGCCTCCGCGCGCTCCTCGGCCAGGGGGCGGGTGAGCAGGCCGAGGGAGTCGCGGAGTTCGACGTGCTCGCCGGTGAGGCGGGCGGCGGTGGGCGGCAGGTCGTGGGTGGTGGCGGTGGCCAGGCAGTCGGCGCGCCAGTTCTCGGGCGGCAGCGGGCGGCCGTCGCCCTCCCAGTCCCGTTCGAACCACAGCACCGACGTGCCGAGCACCCCGCGCCGCTGGAGCGTCTCGCGCACCCCGGGCTCCACCGTCCCCAGGTCCTCGCCGATGACCACGGCCCCCGCCCGGGAGGCCTCCAGCGCCAGCAGGGCGAGCATGGCCTCGGCGTCGTACCTGACGTACGCGCCCTCCGTCGGCGGTCCGCCCTGCGGCACCCACCACAGCCGGAACAGACCCATGACGTGGTCGATGCGCAGGGCGCCCGCGTAGCGGAACAGGGCGCGCAGCAGACGGCGGTAGGGGGCGTGGCCGGAGGCGGCCAGACGGTCGGGGCGCCAGGGCGGCAGGCCCCAGTCCTGGCCGCGGGCGTTGAAGGCGTCGGGCGGGGCGCCGACGGACATGCCGGCGGCGAAGTGGTCCTGCTGCGCCCATGCGTCTGCGCCGCCGGGGTGCACACCGACGGCGAGGTCGTGGACGATGCCGACCCCCATGCCCGCCTCGCGGGCGGCGCGCTGGGCGGCGGTGAGCTGCTCGTCGGTGAGCCAGGCGAGCCAGGAGTGGAAGTCGACGCGGTCGGCGAGGCCGGCGCGGGCGCGGGCGGTCTCGGGCGAGCGGGGGTCGCGCAGCCCGGCGGGCCAGGCCTGCCAGTCGGAGCCGTGCACCTCGGCGAGGGCGTACCAGGTGGCGTGGTCCTCCAGGGCCCGGCCGTGTTCGGCCCGGAAGGCGGCGTAGGCGGCCTGCCGTCCCGGCCCGAGCGGCACCTCACGCATCCTCCCCAGCGCCTCCCGCTTCAGCTCCCACACCGCGTCCCGGTCGATCAGCGCCCCCTTGTCGAGCACGCCGGCGCGCAGCCGGGCGGCCCGCTCCAGGACGGTCCGGAGGTGCTCGTGGTCCTCGGCGTAGGCGTACTCCGGGACGTCCTCGACGCGCAGGTGGACCGGGTCGGGGAAGCGGCGGGAGGAGGGGCGGTAGGGCGAGGGGTCGGTGGGGGCACCGGGAACGGCCGCGTGCAGCGGGTTGACCTGCACGAATCCGGCGCCCGCGGTGCGTCCGGCCCAGGCGGCCAGCTCGGCGAGGTCACCGAGGTCGCCCATGCCCCAGGAGCGGGTGGAGAGCAGGGAGTAGAGCTGGACGAGGAGCCCGTAGGAGCGTCCGGTGGGGGTGGGCAGCCGGGGCGGCGCGACGATCAGGTGGGCCTCGGCCGTGCGCCCGTCGGGGGCAGTGGCGGTCACGCGGTGGACGCCCGGCGGGAGTCCCTCGGCGGCGGCCCGGGTCTCGCCCTGCTCGGTCTCGACGCTCAGCCGGGTGCCCGCGGGCAGGTCGGCGAGGGCGGCGGGACCGGCGCCGGCGTCGGTCCAGTGGACCAGGGTCGGCGCGAGCAGGCGCTCACGCAGCTCGCGCTCCCGGTCGGCGAGGGCGTCGCGGGTGGCCTCGGGGGTGGAGGCGTCGACGCCGAGGGCGGCCAGGACGGCGACGACGGCATCGGCGGAGGCCGCGACCGTGCGGTCCGGGGACGGGCTGTAGGAGGTGGCGACGCCATGCAGCTCCGCGAGCCGGGACAGCTCCTCGTCGAGGGGTGCGGCCATCTACAGCCCCGGGCCGTAGGAGTCCGGGATCGGGTCGGACTCGCTGGTCAGCGGGGCGGTGTCGGAGAGCGGCGGTTCGCTTGTGAGGGGCTCGGCGTCGGGCAGCGGCGGCTCGCTCGTCAGCGGCGCCTCGACGTAGCTGCCCTCGGCGCTGAAGACGCAACTGTGCGGGTCATGGGGCTCGGCGGGCGTCTCCGCCGCGGGTTTGGAGAGGGCGGGCAGCGGGGGGTGCGTCAGTGCGGCCACGGGGGCCTCCTTGTGGTTGCGATCGGTACGGCGGTAGGTGGCGGGATATCGCAGGCCTACCCAGTGGACGCGTTGGCAGACGTGTGACCGGGAACCACGTGATGAATAACGCATGCCGGTCGGCCGCCCCTTGTGCCGCGCTGAGGCGGGGCCCTCGCGGCGCCCGTCCCCGCCGCCCGTTCGCGCCGCCCGTTCCCGCCGTCCGTTCCCGCCGTCCGTTCCCGCGGTCCGCCCTCCGACTATTCACTCAGTACATGTAGCTGGTGCATACTGATCTCCATGAGCACCCGTCACCTCCTTCTGGGGCTGCTCGCGGCGGGGCCGAGCCATGGCTACGACCTCAAGCGACGCCACGACGAACGGTTCCCGCAGGCCCGGCCACTGGCCTACGGGCAGGTCTACACCACATTGCAGCGCCTGGTCCGTGACGGTCTCGCCGAGGTCGACGGCACGGACGCGGACGGCGGACCGGAGCGCACCCTGTACCGCTCGACGGACGCCGGTTCGCACGAACTGACCCGGTGGGCGGCCGAGATCGCCCCGCCGGCGCCGTTCGTGACGAACGAGATCTTCGCCAAGGTCGTCGTGTCGATCCTCGCGGGCGGCGAGCCGGCCGCCTACCTCGCCGCCCAGCGTGCCGCCCACATGGAGCGGATGCGGGAACTGACGGCCCTCAAGACCGCCGTGGACTCCGATCTGGCGACCGTGCTCTCGGCGGACTACGCCCTCAACCACCTCGACGCCGACCTCCGCTGGATGAACACCACGGCGGCCCGGCTGATCACTCTGACCGCGGAGGTCGACGCAGCATGAACAGCAAGGGGGACCCTTCGGTGCCGCTTCTCGCGGGCCGGGACCTCGTCAAGGCGCACGGCAGGACGCGGGCGCTGCGCGGCGCCTCGGTCGAACTGCACGCCGGCGAGATCCTCGCCGTCACCGGGGCCAGCGGCAGCGGCAAGTCCACGCTGCTGCACTGCCTCGCGGGCATCGCCCGCCCGGACGAGGGCTCGGTGGTGTACGACGGACAACGGCTCGACCGGCTGCCGGAGGGGCGGCTGAGCGAGCTGCGCCGCTCCGAATTCGGCGTGGTCTTCCAGTTCGGGCAGCTGATCCCGGAGCTGACCGCCGTGGACAACGTGGCGCTGCCGCTGATGCTGGCCGGAACCGTTCGCGCCGAGGCGCGGCAGCGGGCGGGCGAGTGGCTGGAGCGGTTCGGGGTGCGCGGGCAGGAGGAGTTGCGGCCGGGCGAGCTGAGCGGTGGCCAGGCGCAGCGGGTCGCCCTGGCCCGGGCGCTGGTGACCGGCCCGAGGGTGGTCTTCGCGGACGAGCCGACGGGGGCGCTGGACTCGCTGGCGGGCGAGCAGGTGATGACGGCGCTGGTGCGCACGGCCCGCGAGGCCGGCACGGCGGTGCTGCTGATCACCCACGACGCTCAGGTGGCGGCGTACGCCGACCGCGAGGTGCGGATGGGCGACGGGACCCTGGCGCCGCTGGGGGTGGCCGCGTGATCGCCGCGGACGTCCGGCTCGCCTGGCAGCTGACCCGGGGTTCCGACCGGCGCGAGTGGTGGCGGGTCGCGCTCACCGCGGTGGGGGCGGCGCTGGCCTCGGGGTTCTCCCTGGCCGCCGCCACCCTGGCCTCGGTGCGGGGGTATCGCCATGTGTCCGTCGGCAGCGGGCTGCTGGACAACCCCGGCGAGCGCTCCGGGGTGATCGTCTGCCTGCTGCTCCTGCTGGTGCCGGTGCTGGGCTTCCTCGGGCAGTGCGCCCGGATCGGCGCCGTGTACCGCGACCGGCGGCTGGCCGGGCTGCGGCTGGCGGGCGCCACCCCGGCCCAGGTGCGCCGGATCGCCGCGCTGGAGACCGGGCTCGCCTGTCTGCTGGGCTCGCTCCTCGCCACCGCCGTCGCGGTCCCGGTCCTGCTGGGCCTGTGGGCCGAGCCGACCGTTCTGGCCTGGGTGGGCCTCGCCCTGGTCGCCCTCGGTGTGCCGGTGCTGGGCGCGGCGGCGAGCGCGCTGGCGCTGCGCCGGGTGGTGGCCTCGCCGCTCGGGTGGGTGCGCCGGGTGCGGCCGAGCGGCGGCCGGGGGCCGGGACTGTTGTTCGCGGGCGCGGTGGTGGTCGTCCTGCTGCTGGCGCTCTGGGCCGTCGCGAACACCTCCAGTACCGACCGCGGGCAGCTGCCGCTGACGGTGTTCGGCCTGGTCCTGGTGGTCGGCGCGGGCACGGTGTGGCTCGCCGGCGGCACGGCCGGGCTGACCGGAAGGCTGCTGGCGGCCCGGGCCCGTTCGGCGGCGACGCTGATCTCGGCGGAGCGGCTGCGCGACGACCCGTGGGCGGCGGCCCGTACGCACGCGGCGGTGCTGCTGGTCACGATCGTGGGCACGGGCTTCGTCGGCGTCCGCCAGACATTCCTCGCCGACGTGCACGCCATGGACCGCGAAGGCCACCTGGGCATGCGCCTGTCCTTCTACACGACGGGCATCGACCTGACGGCCGCCGCGATCCTCGTCGCCCTCGCGATCACCCTGTCCGGGCTCGCCGTCGGCACCGCCGAGTCCCTGGCGAACCGCCGCCGCGGCCTGGCCGCGCAGGTCGCCGCCGGGGTACCGCGGGCCGTGCTCGGCCGGGCGCTGCTCCTGGAGACGGCGCTGCCGCTGGCCCCCGCCGTCGCGCTGGCGGGCACGGGCGGCATGGCGATCGGCATCTGGTACGCCTCGGTCGCCGGTGACCACGCCGCACCGGCCGTGCCCTGGGCGGCCCTGCTGGTCCCGGTCGCGGTGTACACGTGCTGCCTGCTGGCCGCGGCCACCTCGCTGCCCCTGCTGCGCCGCTCGGCGCACCCGGCGGAGCTGCGCTACGCGTGACGGCCGGGTGAGCGCGTGGCCCCGGGGGCACGGGGGACCCCCGGGGCCACGCCACGCGCGCTTCGGCTGCACGAAGGCACAGGTCGCCGCAGCAGTGCCGCGGGCCGTGCCCGGCCGGGCACCGCACCGGGAGACGGCGGCCGCCGGTCCGGCTCGGGGGCACGGGGAAGCCCGGGGCCGCGCGACGCGTGCCCCGGGGTGTGCGAAGGCCCGGACCGTCAGGCGGAGATGCCGTCGATCCGGGCCAAGGCGTCGTCCGCGCCGTACGGCTGCAAGTACGGCAGCCAGCGCGGGTCCCTATGGCCGGTCCCGATGATGCGCCAGGCCAGACCGGTGGGCGGGGCTGGTTTGTGGCGCAGCCGCCAGCCGATCTCGACGAGATGACGGTCGGCCTTCACGTGGTTGCAGCGGCGGCAGGACGCCACCACGTTGTCCCAGACGTGCTTGCCCCCGCGGCTGCGCGGGATGACGTGGTCGACGCTGGTTGCGACGCCACCGCAGTACATGCACCGGCCTCCGTCGCGGGCGAAGAGCGCGCGCCTTGTCAGAGGAACGGGCCCCCGGTAGGGAACCCGTACGAATCGCTTGAGCCGGACCACGCTGGGTGCGGGGACTGTGACGGTCGCGCTGTGCATGTAGGCGCCGGATTCCTCGAGGGAGACGGCCTTGTTCTCCAGTACGAGGATGAGCGCGCGGCGGAGCGGTACGACGCCGAGCGGCTCGTACGACGCGTTGAGGACCAGGACGTGCGGCACGGGTGCCTCCTTGGGCGTCGGCGGCGCGTGGCTCGCGCCGGGACGATCTGTAGTCAGTCTCCCCTCAGGGCTGGTGGAAGCGCCACCATCTCCCGGTAACGGGCTGGGAGTGTTTTCGACCACATCGCATTCATCCCCCGGATCATGGCCTGTTCAAGCGCAGGTGAGCGGGGTCCCTCCTTCACGGATCCGGCGATGGCACACACAATGCCCCGTTAGTGTGGTGGTTCTGCTCGTCCGGTGACCTTTCCGTGACCTCAGCGACATTGACCGTCGCACCGGACGGGTGCTTGCGCCTGGAGGTACCTGCCGTGTCCTTGCCCGCCGTCCTACTGGCCGCCGGTGCGTCGCCGTCGCCGTCACCGTCCCCCTCGGGGACGACGGCGACCGTGCCGTCGCTCCAGGACGCCCAGGAGAGCGCGACGAACGCCGCCAGCTGGGTGGAGCAGAACTGGTCGACCTGGCTCGCCATGGGGCTTCAGATCCTGCTGGTCCTGGTCGTGGCGATCGCGCTCAGAGCGGTGGTCCGGCGGGCGATCACCAAGCTCATCGACCGGATGACCCGTTCCGTGCAGGCGGTGGACGGCTCCGCGCTGGGCGGGCTGCTGGTGAACGTCGAACGGCGCCGGCAGCGGGCGGCGGCGATCGGTTCGGTGCTGCGCTCGGTGGCGAGTTTCCTGATCCTCGGCACGGCCGCGCTGATGATCCTGTCCACCTTCAGGATCAACCTGGCGCCGCTGCTGGCGTCCGCCGGTGTGGCCGGTGTGGCGATCGGTTTCGGTGCCCGCAACCTGGTCACCGACTTCCTCTCCGGCGTGTTCATGATCCTGGAGGACCAGTACGGCGTCGGCGACGTGATCGACGCGGGCGTCGCCTCCGGCGAGGTGATCGAGGTCGGGCTGCGCGTGACCAAGCTGCGCGGTGACAACGGGGAGATCTGGTACGTCCGCAACGGCGAGGTCAAGCGCATCGGCAACCTCTCCCAGGGCTGGGCGACGGCGGGCGTGGACGTCACCGTCAAGGCGAACGAGGACCTGGACCGGCTGAAGGCCACCCTCGACGAGGTCGCCGAGAAGATGAGCAAGGAAGAGCCCTGGAACGAGCTCCTGTGGAGCCCGATCGAGGTACTCGGCCTCGACAGCGTGCTGCTGGACTCGATGGTGGTGCGGGTCTCCGCCAGGACCATGCCCGGCAAGTCCCTGGCGGTCGAACGCGAGCTGCGCTGGCGCATCAAGCGCGCCTTCGACGCGGCGAGCATCCGCATCGTGGGCGGCGCGACGGCCGTCCCGGAGGAGGACGAGACCCCCGACCCGACGGCCGCGATGGCCGCCCCCTCGGTGTACTCCAACGCGGACTCCCCGCAGGTGGCGGCGGCGTCACCGATAGCTCCGCAGCGGTCGGCGGCTCCGGGGAAGTAGGGGAACGGTTCAGCACGCTCGTTCGAGTGAACGGCAGGGGCATTCGGCGCCGAGGAGGCGCTGGGTGCCCCATCGTGCTGCCGGGGCGCCCAGCGCGGGCTTAGCCTGGCATCGATCCGACAAGGAGACCCAGTGATGAGCGCGGAGCCGATCATGGAGCCGGTCATGCCGCAGGTGGACCCCATCGACCTGTTGATCGCATTCGAAAAGGCAGCGTCGCCGATGCCGATTCGAGCGGAGTACATCGAGGGGACGGGCATCTTGCCGCCTCAACCGGAGCACCGGCACAACGCCGGTGCGTTCAAGCTCGCCGTCCAGTTCAGCACGGCGGGCTTCGCGCTGGCCGGTATGTGCAACGGCTACCGCGCCGCACACCCCGACGGCCGCACCATGACCCTGGTCGTCCCGGACTTCTACGTCCTGCGCCGAGAGCCGACCGAACTCGACGAGTCGTACCGCAAGACCCACAAGGGCTGGTACCCCATCGACATGCTCGCCTTGGTCGGCGAGGTCACCTCCACCAACCACGAGACCGACACCGGCCCCAAGTTCCGCACCTACGCCGCCGCCGGCATCCCGGTGTACGTCCTCATCGACCGCCACTCCAGGACGGCCCACTGCTACACGGACCCCGTCCTCCCCGGCGAAGACCCCACCGAGGCCTACTACGACACCGACACCAAGGTGGACCTCGGCGACCCGCTCCCCCTCCCGGACCCGTACCCCACCCTCGACACGGCCCCGTTCCTCACCGACTGAACCGGCCGGAGGCCCCCCGCCCCCGAGGTAACGACTCCGTTGCCTCGGGGGCGGTGTCTATTGACGCCCGCTTCGTCCTGGGCATACCTTCACTCCACCCAATAGGAAACTTTCCTAACAGTGATCGACCAGTGATCACCGGGTGGACGTGATCCCCAGGTCACTGGGAAGCTGGGCAGTTGGAAAGGCAGGTGTCGCACCCATGGCAGGATCCGCCGGTACGCCGGGCACCCCGCGCGTCCTGCGCGCCATGAACGACCGCGCCGCCCTCGACCTCCTCCTGGAGCACGGGCCGCTGTCCCGCACGCGGATCGGCAAGCTCACCGGCCTGTCCAAGCCGACCGCCTCCCAGCTCCTGGCCCGCCTGGAGGCGGCGGGACTGGTCCTGGCCACCGGCACCAGCGAGGGCCGCCCGGGACCCAACGCGCAGCTCTACGCGGTCAACCCCGCCGCCGCACACGCGGCAGGGCTCGACGTCACCCCGAACCGGATCCGCGCCGCCGTCGCCGACATCACCGGCCGCACGGTGGGCGAGTACGAACTGCTCACCCCCGGCAGGCGCCCGGAGCAGCCCGTCGTCCGGCAGGTCACCGACGCCCTCGACGGCGCGGTGAAGGCCGCGGGACTGGCCCGGGACGACGTCCACCGGCTGGTCATCGGCACCCCGGGCGCCTTCGACCCGGGCACCGGCCGGCTGCGCTACGCCTCCCACCTGCCCGGCTGGCACTCCCCGACGCTGCTCGACGAACTCGCCGCCGCGCTGCCGATGCCGGTCGAGTACGAGAACGACGTCAACCTCGTCGCGATCGCGGAGCAGCGGCTCGGCGCGGCCCGGGGCCACGCGGACTTCGTCCTGCTGTGGAACCAGGAGGGCCTCGGCGCCGCCCTGGTCCTCGGCGGGCGGCTGCACCGCGGCTGGACCGGCGGCGCCGGCGAGGTCGGCTTCCTGCCGGTGCCGGGCACCCCCCTGGTCCGCCAGGTGACCAAGGCCAACAGCGGCGGCTACCAGGAACTGGCGGGTTCACAGGCCATCCCGAAGCTGGCCCGCGAACTCGGCGTCGGCGACCTGCCGACGGGCCCGTACGCCGAGGTCGCCGCCGAACTGGTGGCCCGTGCCGCCGACCACGCGGGCGGCCCGCACCGGCAGCTGCTCCAGACCTACGCGACCCGGCTCGCCACCGGTCTCGCCTCCCTCGTCTCCGTCCTCGACCCCGAACTCGTCGTCCTCAGCGGAGCCTCCCTCACCGCCGGCGGCGAGGTGCTGCGCGCGCTCGTCCAGGCCGAACTGGAGGAGCTGGCGGCACCGCGCCCGCACCTGGTCGTGGGCGACGTCCGCGAACACCCCGTCCTGCGCGGCGCGCTGGAGAGCGCGCTGGCGACCACCCGCGACGAGGTCTTCGACACCTCACGCTGAGCCTCCCGCACCACCCCCCTTCCCGCACGGCCCCTTCCCTCATCGCCCCGCCCGCCCCAGGGAGATCCCGTCATGCCCGAAGCCATACCCACAGCTGCCCGAAAGACGGCCTTCGCCGCTTTTGCCCTCACGGCCTCGCTGGCGTTGCTCACCACCGCCTGTACCGGCCAGTCCGGCTCGACCGCCTCCGACGACGCCTCGAAGGACACCACCATCAACTTCTGGCACGCCTGGAGCGCGCCGAACGAGGTGAAGGCGGTCAAGGCGCTGATCGCCGGCTTCGAGAAGGCGCACCCCAACATCCACGTCAACGTCGTCGGCAACATGACCGACGACAAGATGAACCAGGCGCTGCGCACCGGCGGCGACAAGGCCCCGGACGTCATCTCCTCCTTCACCACCAACACCGTGGGCAAGTTCTGCTCCTCGGGCGCGCTGGTCGACCTCAACCCGTTCTTCAAGAAATCGCGGGTCGACCCGGAGAAGACGTTCCCGAAGCCGATGAACGAGTACACCCAGTTCGACGGCGACCGGTGCTCGGTGCCGCTGCTCGGTGACGCGTACGGGCTCTACTACAACAAGACGGCGTTCAAGAAGGCCGGCATCGCCGCCCCGCCCAGGACCTGGTCCGAATTCAAGGCCGACGCGAAGAAACTGACGATCACCCAGGGCGACGGTTACAAGCAGCTCGGTTTCATGCCGGACTACCACGGCTGGGAGACCACGACCGAGCACTATCTCGGGCAGTTCTCCCCCACGTACTTCGACAGCAAGGGCAAGTCGAACGTCGCCGAGGACCCGGCCTTCGCGAAGGCCTTCACCCTCCAGAAGGACCTCGTGGACGAACTCGGCGGATACCAGAAGCTGGAGAAGTTCCGCGCCACGCTCGGCGACGAATGGGGCCCCAAGCACCCCTTCCAGACCGGCCAGGTCGCCATGCAGCTCGACGGTGAGTGGCGCCTCGGCATGGCCCTGGCCACCAAGCCGAAGTTCGAGATAGGCGTCGCCCCGCTGCCCGTGCCCGACGACCAGGCGGCCCAGTACGGCAAGGGCTACATCACCGGCACCATCGCGGGCATCGCCGCCACCAGCAAGAAGCAGAACGCGGCCTGGGAGTTCGTGAAGTACATCAGCACCGACACGGACGCGGTGGTGAACTTCTCCAACGCCATCCACAACGTGCCGTCCACGCTGGCGGCCCTCAAGTCCCCGAAGCTGAAGTACGACCCGCGCTTCAAGACGTTCCTGGACATCGCGGCGAACCCGGACTCCACCACGGCTCCCGCCTCCCTCAACGGCGGTGTGTACCTGACGACGGTCCAGGAGCTCGGTTACGACTACGAGAGCGGCAAGCTCACCGACCTGAAGGCGGGCCTGAAGAAGGCCGCCGCGCAGATCGACACGGACATCGAGCAGGCGAAGTAGCGATGAGCACGATCACCCTCGCGTCGAAGCGCCGCCGGGCTGGCCTCGCTGCGAAGCAGCGGAAACAGGCACTGCGTACGGCCGCCTTCATGTCGCCCTGGCTGATCGGATTCGCGGTCTTCTTCGCGTATCCGCTGATCTCCACGGTCTATTTCTCGTTCATGCACTACGACGGCTTCAAGCCACCCACGTGGAGCGGAACGAAGAACTGGAAGTACGTCTTCGAGCACTATCCGTTCTTCTGGCCCGCGATGCGCAACACCCTGTGGCTCGTCGTGGTGATGGTGAGCCTGCGGGTCGTCTTCGGACTCGGTGTCGGCCTGCTCATCACGAAGATCAAGACGGGCACCGGCGTCTTCCGCACCCTCTTCTACCTGCCCTACCTGGCCCCGCCGGTCGCCGCGACCATGGCCTTCGCCTTCCTCCTCAACCCCGGCACCGGCCCGGTGAACTCGCTCCTGGAGAAGGTGGGCATCCCTGCCCCGGGCTGGTTCAACGACCCGACCTGGTCCAAGCCCGCGCTGACCCTGCTGGCCCTGTGGGGCGTCGGCGACCTGATGGTCATCTTCATGGCCGCGCTGCTGGACGTACCGAAGGAGCAGTACGAGGCGGCGGAGCTGGACGGGACGTCGGCCTGGCAGCGGTTCCGGTACGTGACGCTGCCGAACATCTCGCCGATCGTCATGTTCGCCGTCGTCACCGGCGTGATCCAGACCATGCAGTACTACACGCAGCCGCTTATCGCCGGGAAGGTCGCCTCGGGCGTGATCCAGGGCGCGGGCACCCAGTTCGAGCCCGGCTACCCGGAGAAGTCCACGCTGACCCTCCCCCAGTTGGTCTACAACCTCGGCTTCCAGCGCTTCGACTACGGCTCCGCGTGTGTCGTCGCCCTGGTCCTCTTCGCCCTGTCGATGGTGTTCACCGCGTTCCTGATGCGGCGCCGGGGCGGCCTCATCCAGGCAGGTGAATGACGATGACCCAAGTGCTGGACAAGCCGGTCGAGCTGAAGGCCCCGGCCTCCCCCGCCGAGCGCACCGCCCGCCGCAGGGCGCTCCTGGAGTGGGTCGCGATCCACTCCCTCGGTGTGGCGGCCGCCCTCTTCTTCACGCTCCCGTTCGTCTTCGTCTTCCTGACCTCGCTGATGAGCGACACCCAGGCGCTCAGCCGGGACCTGATCCCGCACACCTGGGAGTGGGGCAACTACCGGAAGGTGTTCGACACCCCGGGCTTCCTGACCTGGTGGAAGAACACGCTGATCTATGCCGGCCTGGGCACCGTCCTGACCGTGGTGTCCTCGATCCCCGTCGCGTACGCGCTCGCCAAGTTCCGCTTCCGGGGCCGCAATCTGTCCCTCATGCTGGTGATCTCGATGATGATGCTGCCCCCGCAGGTGATCATCATCCCGATGTACCTGTTCTGGGCGAAGCAGCTGGACCTGTCGGGCACGCTGTGGCCGCTGATCATCCCGATGGCGTTCGGCGACGCGTTCTCCATCTTCCTGCTGCGGCAGTTCCTGACGACGATCCCGAACGAGTACCTGGACGCGGCCAAGGTGGACGGCTGCGGCGACCTGCGGACCCTGCTGAAGGTCGTCCTGCCGATGGCGAAGCCCGGCATCGCGGCCGTCGCCCTCTTCCAGTTCTTCTACGCCTGGAACGACTACTTCGGGCCCCAGATATACGCCTCCGAAAATCCGGGCGCCTGGACCCTGAGTTACGGCCTGGAGTCCTTCAAGGGCGCGCACCACACCGACTGGAACCTCACCATGGCCGCCACCGTGCTGGTCATGGCCCCCGTGATCCTCGTGTTCTTCTTCGCCCAGAAGGCGTTCGTCGAGGGCGTCACGCTCACCGGAGTGAAGGGTTGATCCACGTATGAAACTCACCGTGGTCGGCGGAGGCTCGACCTACACGCCCGAACTCATCGACGGCTTCGCCCGCCTCAGGGACACCCTGCCCGTCGAGGAACTGGTGCTCGTCGACCCGGCCGCCGACCGCCTGGAACTGGTGGGCGGCCTGGCCCGGCGGATCTTCGCCAAGCAGGGGCACGGCGGCCGGATCGTCACCACCGCCGACCTGGACGCGGCCGTCGAGGGCGCGGACGCGGTGCTGCTGCAACTGCGGGTCGGCGGACAGGCGGCCCGCGAACAGGACGAGACCTGGCCGCTGGAGTGCGGCTGCGTCGGGCAGGAGACGACCGGTGCGGGCGGTCTGGCGAAGGCGCTGCGGACGGTCCCGGTGGTGCTCGACATCGCCGAGCGGGTCCGCCGCGCCAACCCGCGCGCGTGGATCATCGACTTCACCAACCCCGTCGGCATCGTCACCCGCGCCCTGCTCCAGGCCGGGCACAAGGCCGTCGGGCTGTGCAACGTGGCGATCGGTTTCCAGCGGAAGTTCGCCGGCCTGCTCGGCGTGACACCCGCCGACGTCCACCTCGACCACGTCGGCCTCAACCACCTCACCTGGGAGACCGGCGTCCGCCTCGGCGGCCCCGAGGGCGAGAACGTCCTGCCCAAACTGCTGGCCGAACACGGCGAGACCGTCGCCGGCGACCTGCGGCTGCCCCGCCCGCTCCTGGACCGTCTGGGCGTGGTCCCGTCGTACTACCTGCGGTACTACTACGCGCACGACGCGGTGGTGCGGGAGCTGCGCACCAAGCCGTCCCGGGCGGCCGAAGTGGCCGCGATGGAGAAGGAGCTGCTCGCGATGTACGGCGATCCGGCGCTGGACGAGAAGCCGGAGCTGCTCGCCAGACGCGGCGGCGCCTACTACTCGGAGGCGGCGGTGGACCTGGCGGCGGCCCTGCTGGGCGGAGCCGGCAGCCCGTACCAGGTGGTGAACACCCTCAACCGGGGGACCCTGCCCTTCCTGCCCGACGACGCGGTGATCGAGGTGCAGGCGGCGGTCGGGCCTGCGGGCCCCGCCCCGCTGCCCGTGCCGGAGGTCGACCCGCTGTACGCGGGGCTGGTGGCGAACGTGACGGCGTACGAGGAGCTGGCCCTGGAGGCGGCGCTGCGCGGGGGGCGGGACCGGGTGTTCAGGGCCCTGCTGTCCCATCCTCTGATCGGCCAGTACGAGTACGCCGAAGCCCTCACCGACCAGCTGGTCGCACACAACCGGGAGCACCTCGCGTGGGCCTGACCGCAAGCGTCCTCGCCATCGACGCGGGCAACAGCAAGACCGACGTCGCGGTCCTGGCGGCGGACGGCCGCGTCCTGGCCACGGCCCGCGGCGGCGGGTTCCGTCCGCCGACGGTGGGCGTGCCCGCGGCGGTGGACGAGCTGGCGCGGGCGGTGGCCCGGGCCTACACGGCCGCCGGCGTGGACTCCGTCTCCCATGTCTCCGCCTGTCTCGCCAACGCGGATCTGCCCGTGGAGGAGAAGCAGTTGGCGGCCGCACTGCACGCGCGCGCGTGGGGTGCGACGGTCGAGGTCCGCAACGACACCTTCGCGATCCTGCGGGCGGGAGTGGCCGAGCCCCGGGGCGTCGCGGTGGTCTGCGGCGCGGGCATCAACTGCGTCGGCATGCGCCCCGACGGGCGCACCGCGCGCTTCCCCGCCCTGGGCCGCATCTCCGGTGACTGGGGCGGCGGCTGGGGCCTGGCGGAGGAGGCCCTGTGGTTCGCCGCCCGCGCGGAGGACGGCCGGGGCGAGCCCACCGAGCTGGCGCGCACGCTCCCTGCCCACTTCGGGCTGGATTCCATGTACGCCCTCATCGAGGCCCTGCACCTGGAGCGCGTCGCGCACCTGCGGCGGCACGAGCTGACGCCGGTGCTGTTCGCGACGGCGGCCGGCGGCGACGCGGTGGCGCGGGCCGTGGTGGAGCGGCTGGCCGAGGAGGTGGTGACCATGGCCGCGGTGGCGCTGGCCCGGCTGGACCTGCTGGACGAGGAGACGCCGGTGCTGCTCGGGGGCGGGGTGCTCACGGCCGGGCACGCCCAGCTCGACGACCGGATCGGGGAACTGCTGGCCGTGCGGGCACCGAAGGCGGTGGCCCGGGTGGTGACGGCGAGCCCGGTCCTCGGGGCGGCGCTGCTGGGGCTGGACCGGCTGGGGGCGGCGGCCGGGGCGGGGGAACGGGCGCGGAGCCACTGGGAGGCCTGAGGGCGCCGGCGGGCCCCCTCCCGTGGAACCGAACAGAATCCCGGCGCGTATTCATGGGCACGGGGAGGTGACAAAGCCGCCCCCCGCTGCCCAATGTCGTACCCGGCGGTGATACTGGTCGGCAGCAGATGACCATGGGGGAGGTCAACGTGACACAACCGCCGACGAGCAGCGCGGCGCCACCGGTACAGGCACCGGCACCGGTTCCGGCCCGGACGCCGGCGCCCGTCCCGGCGCCGCCCCGGCGCACCGCGTTCGCCGAGGGCGTCGACCGGCTGCGCGCCGCGGCGACCACGGAACCGGGCCGGCTGCGCGTCATCGGTGCCGTACTGGCCCTGCTGGTCGTCGTGTTCGGCGCGGTCACCGCCTGGCAGGAGAGCGACCGGGCGGCCGCGGCCGACGACGTGCTGCACAGCAGCCAGCCGCTCAGCTCGGGCGCGGCCGACATCTACCGCTCCCTGGCGGACGCCAACACGGCCGCGTCCAGCGGGTTCCTGGCGGGCGGTCAGGAGAGCCCGGCCTCCCGCGACCGGTACGAGAAGGACATCCGTAACGCCGCGGCGGGGCTCGTCACGGCCGCCGCCGCCTCCGATCCGGGCTCCCCCTCCGAGGCGACCGTCGCCAAGCTCAACAAGCTGCTCCCCGAGTACAAGGGCCTGATCGAGCGCGCCCGCACGTACAACCGGCAGGGCTATCCGGTGGGCGGCGCGTACCTGCGGTACGCCAACGAGAAGATGCAGAACGACATGCTCCCCAAGGCCCAGGAGCTCTACACGACGGAGAACCAGCGGCTGAGCTCGGACTACGCGGACGCCACGCCCTATCCGTGGGCCGCGATAGCGCTCGGGGTCCTCGCGCTGGCCGCGCTCGCCTGGGCCCAGCACCGCGAGTACCGGCGCACCAACCGGGTCCTGAACCACGGCCTGGTCGCGGCGACGGCCGCCGCCACGGTGGTCCTGCTCTGGCTGGTCGTCGGTCACGCCGTCGCCCGCGCGGGCCTCGACGGCTCCTACGAGCACGGCGTCCGCTCGCTGAACGCGCTGCACGACGCCCGCATCGCCTCCCTGAAGGCGCGGGGGAACGAGAACCTCTCCCTGGTGGCGCGCGGCGCCGAGACCGTCAAGGTCGGCGACAAGAGCTACGACGCCTACTACCTCGCCTTCGACAAGGACATCAAGGAACTCGGCGCGCACCTGTCCAAAGCGGCCGGCCTCGCCGACGACCAGGCGGGCACCAAGCCGGTCCAGGCGGCCGAGGGCAACATGGCCGAGTGGACGAAGCGCCACGGGTCGGCCCGTGACGAGGACGAGAGGGGCAACTACGAGCAGGCCCTCGACCTGGTGATCGGTGCGAAGGGCGCGAAGGGCTCGACCGGCGACTGCTTCGACGCCGTCGACGGCAACCTGAAGGACGCGCTCGCCCACGAGCAGACCGAGTTCCAGCAGTCGGCCGGTGACGGCCGCGACGCGATGACGGGCCTCCCGACCGGCGCCGCCGCCCTCGCCGTCCTCGGCGCGGCCGGCGCGGTGTTCGGCATCGGCCGCAGGCTTTCGGAGTACCGGTGACAGGGGGCATGAGCATGCACGCACAGCGAGTGCGGGCCGCGCTGCGGGGCCCGGGCCGCGTCGTCGCGACGGCGGGCGTCCGCGCGCCCGCGACGGCCCACGGCACAGCCACCACGATCGGCCACGGCCGCACGCCTTCGGAGTACCGGTGACAGGGGACATGAGCATGCACGCACAGCGAGTGCGGGCCGCGCTGCGGGGCTGGGGCGGGGTGGGCGCGATGGCGGTCGTGTGCGCGCTGGCGCTGGCCTTCGTGCTGTTGCTGCCGCTGAGCCAGTCGCACGGGAGCGGTGGGCAGGGCCTCGGTGGGCAGGGCGTCGCCGACGCGCGGCAGGCTCGGGCCAAGACGTGCCCGGCTCCCGAGAAGCAGACGCTGCCCCCGTCGGGGGCGGACGGTCCCACGATCGACAAGATCAAGGCCCGCCAGGGCGACGCGCGCAAGATCATCGTGGGCGTCGACCAGAACAGCTACCGCTGGGGCTACCGCAACCCCAACACCGAGGGCGCGGAGCTCGAGGGCTTCGACATCGACCTCGTGCACCAGATCGCCAAGGACATCCTGGGCGACGCGAACGACGTCCAGTTCAAGGCCATCCCCACCAGCCAGCGCACCGACGCCGTCAAGAGCGGCCGCGTCGACATGGTCGTCCGCACGATGACCATCACCTGCGAACGCCTCGGCGAAGTCGCCTTCTCCGCCCCGTACTTCAAGACCGGCCAGCAGGTGCTGGCGCCCAAGTCGTCGTCCATCAAGGGGTACGACACGCTGGCGCACAAGCGAGTGTGCGCGGCCGACGGTTCGACCGCCTACACCCAGCTGGACCACGACAAGACAGCCAGCAAGCTGGTCGCCGTCCCCAACCAGCTCGACTGCCTGGTACGGCTCCAGCTCGGCGAGGTCGACGCCGTCGTCACCGACGCCGCGCTCGCCGCCAGCCAGGCCGCCCAGGACCCGACGGTCGAACTGAAGGGCGCCCCCTTCACCACCGACTACTACGGCGTGGCGATGAACAGGAAGGCGAACGATCTGGTACGCCGGGTCAATCAGATCCTGGTGCAGTACCGCGCGAACGGCTGGCAGGAGTCCTACAACAGGTGGCTGTCGGCGACACTGGGGGCGGACTCCGGCCCCTCGAAGCCGCCCACCCCGGAGTATCTGCGCAAGAGCTGACAGGAGCGTCGCGCGGGCGATCTTCGGGCATGAACTCCAGCAGACTTGAGGCGACGAGAGCAAGAGGTGATCGATGGGCGTCACGGACCCCGCCGGGCCGGTGATGGACCGGGACGAGGTGGACCGTGCGCTGGCGCGGCTCGGCGCGGAGCACGAGGCGATCGAGACCTCGCTGCTCGCCCTTCAGGACCACGCGGGCCGCCGCCTCCTCGAAGGCGCCGAACTGACCGGCGTCACCCAGGAGCGCTGGACGGCCACGGAGGCGTCGATCACGCTGCTGTGGACGTACTTCGACGCGTACACGGCCGCGCTGCGCGGCGCCCGGGAGATCCGCGCCCGCCGCCGCTGGTCCAGTCGCGAGGACCTGGTGGAGCTGACCGAGCTGCTGCGCGGTGAGTCCGTCACGGTCGCGGGCGGCGCGACGGCGACCGCGAACGCGCCGACGCTGCTGTCCGCCCCGGGCCGGCTCAGCGAGCGGTTCTCGCTGTCCGGTCTGGTGGACCGGATGAACGAGCTGTACGCGCGCTCGCTGGACGTGGTCGTCGCCGCCGACGCCGTGTGGTCGGCGCTGCCCGCCCGGATCGATTTACTGGCCGCGGAGCTCCAGCGCACCCGCAAGCTGGCGCACTCGGTCGGCGTGCGCCCCGGGGAGCACCCGGCGGGCGACGACCTGGAGCGCATCACGCGCACGCTGACCAAGCTGCGCGAGCAGGTGGTCTCCGACCCGCTCGCCTTCTGGGCGCGGGCCGAGGGCAGTTCTGCGCCGGGCGGCGGTCGGCCGGACACCACCGTGTACGACCGTGAGGCGCGCGCCCTGGAGGACGTACGGCGGGAGATCGACGCCGTACTGACGGTACGTCAGGATGCCGAGCAGCGGCTGGTGCGGCTGCGGGACGTGCTCTCCCGCGCGGACCGCACGCTCGCCGAGGCCCGCACCGCGCGCGGCGAGGTGCTGGCGAAGATCGCCGCGACGGAGGTGCCCGTGGTCAGCGGCCCGCCGACCGTGCTCCAGGAACAGCTGGCGGCGGCCGCCGAGTACCGCAGACAGGCCCAGTGGCACCGGCTCTCCCCGCTCCTGGAGTCGCTGGAGCAGAAGGCGGAGGACGAACTGCTGCGCGCCCGCGAGTCCCTGACGGCGGTCACCGCACCGCTCGCGGTCCGCGCCGAACTGCGCGGCCGGCTGGACGCGTACAAGGCGAAGGTCGCCCGGCACGGGCTCGCCGAGGACCCGTTCCTCGTCGAGCGCTACGACGCGGCGCGCCGCATGCTGTGGAGCGCGCCCTGCGACCTGCGGGTCGCCGAACAGGCCGTGCTGCGCTACCAGCACGCGGCGGCCGAACTGATCGGCGCGCCGCGCGTGCCGCAGCAGGGCGGGCCCGAGGACCGTAGGGGGGAACAGACGTGAGTCAGGCACAGCAGACGTGTCAGCGGCCGGGCTGCGAGGGCAGTTACGAGGACGTGGGCGGCGGCGAGCTGTACTGCGACACCTGCGGTCTCGCCCCGGTCGTCAGCTCGAGCGGCATGGTCGGCTCGCCGCCCACCGGGATCACCGGCGGCGGCAAGGGCTCCTCCGGCAGCTCCAGCGCGCGTTCCAGCAGCCGCAGTTCACGGACGTCCTCGCACTCCTCGAAGTCCCGTCGTTCGGTGTCGGGACGGCTCTCCCGGTCCGTGTCGGGCAAGTCGACGGGCCGCTCGGTGTCGGTGCGCAGCTCCGGTTCCAGCGCCGGGTCGTCGGCGCGCAGCAGGCTGGGCGCCGGACTGGTGACGGTGCCGCAGGTGCCGCGGCCCGACCCGCGCGTGATGGTCCTGGAGAACCCGGAGGTGCCCGAGCGCAAGCGGTTCTGCTCGCGTTCGGACTGCGGCGCGCCGGTCGGCCGGGCGCGCGGGGAGCGGCCCGGACGCACGGAGGGCTTCTGCACCAAGTGCGGCCACCCGTACTCCTTCGTGCCCAAGCTGAAGGCCGGGGACATCGTGCACGGCCAGTACGAGGTCGTGGGCTGCCTGGCGCACGGCGGCCTGGGCTGGATCTACCTGGCGGTGGACCGCGCGGTCTCCGACCGGTGGGTGGTGCTCAAGGGCCTGCTGGACACCGGCGACCAGGACGCGATGGCGGCGGCGATCTCCGAGCGGCGCTTCCTCGCGGAGATCGAGCACGCCAACATCGTGCGGATCTACAACTTCGTGGAGCACCTCGACCAGCGCACCGGCTCCCTCGACGGCTACATCGTCATGGAGTACGTCGGCGGCAAGTCCCTGAAGGAGATCGCCAACGCCCGCCGCGCCCCGGACGGCAGACGGGACCCGCTGCCGGTGGAGCAGGCGTGCGCGTACGGCATCGAGGCGCTCGAGGCGCTCGGCCATCTGCACAGCCGCAACCTGCTGTACTGCGACTTCAAGGTCGACAACGCCATCCAGACCGAGGACCAGCTCAAGCTGATCGACATGGGCGCGGTGCGCCGCATGGACGACGACGAGTCGGCGATCTACGGCACGGTGGGCTACCAGTCGCCGGAGGTCGCCGACGTCGGCCCGTCAGTGGCGTCCGACCTGTACACGGTGGGCCGTACGCTCGCGGTCCTCACCTTCGACTTCCAGGGCTACACGAACGTCTTCGTGGACTCCCTGCCCGACCCGGACAACATCGAGGTGTTCCGCCGGTACGAGTCCTTCTACCGGCTGCTGGTCCGCGCCACCGACCCCGACCCGGCCCGCCGGTTCGCCTCCGCGCAGGAGATGTCCGAGCAGCTGACGGGCGTCCTGCGGGAGGTCGTGTCCCTCCAGACGGGACGGCCCCGGCCCGCGCTGTCGACGCTGTTCGGGCCCGAGGTGAAGGTCACGGACACGGAGTTGTTCCCCAAGCCGGCCGGGGACGTGTCACGGCTGGGCGCGAGAGCGGTACAGGTGAAGGGCCCGGCCACGCCCGCCGCCCTGCCCGCCGCCCCGGGGCACTCCCCCGACGGCGCCACCGGCCTCGTCAAGCCCGTCCACACGGCCGCTGCCGCCCTCGCGCTGCCCGTGCCGCACGTCGACCCGGCCGACCCCAACGCGGGCTTCCTGGCGGGCCTGATGGCCTCCGCGCCGGGTGAGCTGATCGGCGCGCTGGCGGCGGCGCCGCAGCAGACCGTGGAGACGCGGCTGCGGCAGATCCGCGCCCGGCTGGAGAACGGCGACTCCGGGGCCGCGCTGACGTCCCTGGCGCAGCTGGAGGAGGAACGGCCCGACGACTGGCGGGTGGTGTGGTACCGGGGCGTGGCCGCGCTGGTGACCGGGGACTTCGAGGGCGCCGCGCTCCCCTTCGACGCGATCTACGACGCCTTCCCCGGTGAGAGCGCCCCCAAGCTCGCGCTCGGCCTGTGCGCGGAGGTGCTCGGGCAGCTCGACAACGCCGCCGAGTACTACCGCCTGGTGTGGTCGACCGACCCGAGCCATGTCAGCGCCGCCTTCGGCCTGGCCCGCGTCCAACTCGCGGCCGGGGACCGGCGGGACGCCGTACGGACGCTGGAGTCGGTGCCGGAGTCGTCCATCCACTACACGGCGGCACGCGTGGCCGCCGTGCGGGCCCGGCTGAGACAGCGCACGGCGACCGCCGCCGACACGCCGTTCCTGGAGGATCTGACCGCCGCCGCGGCCCAGGTCGAGGCGCTACAGGCGTACGGTCTGGACCCGGCGCGCCGCGAGCGGTTGTCGGCGGAAGTGCTCGGCAGCGCGCTCGACTGGATACTCTCCGGGGGCGAGGGCACCCAGCCCGCCGCCGGCGGCCGGGTGTTGCTCGGCAGCGGTCTGGACGAGCGGGGCCTCCGCTTCGGCCTGGAGCGCGCCTACCGCACGCTGGCCCGGCTGGCGCCCGGCGGTGAGGAGAGGATCGACCTGGTGGAACGGGCCAACCGTTACCGCCCCCGGACGTGGGTGTAGTTGATGTCGCAGATGCCCCAGCAGGCCGCGCTGTCGCAGTGCCCCAACTGCGCGGAGCCGCTCGAGTCGGATGACCGTTTCTGCGGTGTGTGCGGGTACGACCTGTCGGCGGTGCCCGCGCCGCCGCAGGACCACCCGACGCTCACCATGAACGGCTCGGACGGCCCCGGCCGGGCCCCCGGCCTGATCCCCGGCCAGGCGGCCGCCTGGCCCGGCGTGCCGGCCCCGGAGGCAGGCTCCGGCACCCCCGCGGCGGCGCACCTGCCGACGGACCTCCCGGGCACCGACTCCGGCGGCTCCCCGCTGCCGTCGGACCCGCCCGCGCCCGAGACGGTCCCCGCGCAGGCCCCGGGCTCCCCCGCGGCCCCGGTCTCCGGCGTCCGCTTCGACCGGCCTCCGCAGCCCGACGACTACCCGTTGCAGGCGCCCGACCCGCGGGCCGCCGCCGACGCCGCGAGCGCGGCCGCGGAGGCCAAGGTGTGCGTGGCGTGCCGGGCGGGCCGGGTGGACAGCGACGGCTACTGCGAGAACTGCGGGCACGCCCAGCCCCGCGAACGCGACCACATGGAGCAGGAGTCCGGCCCGGTCGCCGCCGTCAGCGACCGCGGTCTGCGCCACCACCGCAACGAGGACGCCTTCGCCATCGGCCACGCGGCGCTGCCCGACGGCTCGCCCGTGACCCTGGCGGTCGTCTGCGACGGCGTCTCCTCCGCGACCCGCCCCGACGACGCCTCGATGGCCGCGTCCCGGGCGGCGGGCGAGTCGCTGCTGGCCGCCCTGACGCACGGCACCCACCCGCAACAGGCCATGCACGACGCGATCGTGGCCGCCTCGCACGCGGTCAACGCCCTCGCGGACGAGCCCGCCGGGGCCCGCGAGCACGCCGTGCACCAGAACGCCCCCGCCTGCACGATCGTCGGCGCGGTGGTCACCTCCGGCCTGCTGGTCGTCGGCTGGGTCGGCGACAGCCGTGCCTACTGGGTGCCGCTGGACCGTGCGGCGCCCCCGGCCCGGCTCACCGAGGACGACTCCTGGGCCGCGCAGATGGTCGCCGCGGGCCTGATGAACGAGGCGGAGGCGTACGCCGACGAGCGGGCCCACGCCATCACCGGCTGGCTCGGCGCGGACGCCTACGAACTGGAGCCGCACACCGCGTCCTTCAAGCCGGACCGGCCGGGCGTCGTGGTGGTCTGCACGGACGGGCTGTGGAACTACGCCGAGACGGCCGGGGAGATGGCCGAGGCCGTCCCGCTCGACGTCGCCGCCCGCCCTCTGCACGCCGCCCAGGTCCTGGTCGGCCACGCCCTGGACGGCGGGGGCCACGACAACGTAACAGTGGCCGTGCTGCCGTTCCCGACCCCGCCGCAAGGGGCAGGATCGGCCTGAGGGGCCGCACACGGGGAGGCCCTGTGCGGACCGGAGGGGACCGGTCCGCAAAAGTCATCGCCCACGGCATCGTGGGTTCGGAGGGGGATTCGAAGCGATCATGGCCAATTTCTCGAAGTCGAACGTGCCGCAGTTCTCGGTGGACGTGTACCAGAACGAGTACCTGCCGGAGAGCGGCCGCGAGGTCAACGCGATCGTCACGGTGACCGCGACCGGGGGCGGGACGATCGGGAGCGCGGTGGCGGCCCCCCAGTTGTACACCGCCGGCCAGGGCCCGTCCGCCGCCGTGGCGCTCATGGTCGACTGTTCGGGGTCGATGGACTACCCGCCGACCAAGATGCGCAACGCCCGCGACGCCACGGCCGCGGCGATAGACACCCTGCGCGACGGCACGCACTTCGCGGTGATCGGCGGCACGCACGTGGCCAAGGAGGTCTACCCGGGCGGCGGCCGGCTCGCGCTGGCCGACGCCACCACCCGGGAGCAGGCCAAGCAGGCACTGCGCCGGCTCAGCGCGGGCGGCGGTACGGCCATCGGCACCTGGCTGCGGCTCGCCGACCGGCTGCTGTCCTCGGCGGACGTCGCCATCCGGCACGGCATCCTGCTCACCGACGGCCGCAACGAGCACGAGTCGCCGGAAGACCTGAAGGCCGCCCTCGACGCGTGCGCCGGACGCTTCACCTGTGACGCGCGGGGCGTGGGCACCGACTGGGAAGTGAAAGAAGTCACAGGGATCGCCTCCGCGCTGCTCGGCACCGCCGACATCGTCGCCGACCCGTCCGGTCTCGCCGCCGACTTCACGCGGATGATGGAGACGGCGATGGGCAAGGAGGTCGCCGACGTCGCCCTCAGACTGTGGACGCCGGTCGGCGCCACCATCCGGTTCGTCAAGCAGGTGGCCCCGACGGTCGAGGAGCTGACCGACCGCCGCACCGAGGCGGGCCCGCGCGCCGGGGACTACCCCACCGGATCCTGGGGCGACGAGTCCCGTGACTACCACGTATGCGTCGAGGTCCCCGCGGCGGGCATCGGCCAGGAGATGCTGGCCGCCCGGGTCTCGCTGGTCGTTCCGCAGCCTGGGGGCACCTCCCGCTCGGGCGAAGCCGAGAGTGTGGGAGGTACGGTGCGGAACCTGGGGGCCCAGGGCCTCGTACGGGCCGTGTGGACCGACGACATGACCGCCTCCACCTCGATCAACCCGCAGGTCGCCCACTACACCGGGCAGGCGGAACTGGCCCAGGCCATCCAGCAGGGGCTTGACCTCCGCAAAGCGGGTGATTTCGATGGAGCAACGGCCAAACTGGGGCGGGCTGTTCAGCTCGCCAGTGCCTCCGGGAACGCGGATACTGCGAAACTGCTTGCGAAGGTGGTGGACGTGGTCGATGCCACGACAGGTACTGTGCGACTGAAGGCGAAGGTCGCGGAGGCCGACGAGATGACTCTCGAGACCCGGTCCACAAAGACTGTTCGTGTAAAGAAGTGACGTAGGACAACCCGGGAACACCCCGGATCGACCCAGCAGGACCCTGTGAGAAAGGGGGACGCGCCGACATGCCGACCTGCCCGAACGGACACCAGTCGGGTTCCGACGACTGGTGCGAGGTCTGCGGTCACCGCATGGCCGGTGCCGTACCTCCGCCCCCTCCGCCGCCCGCCGGCGGCGGGTACGGGTTCCCGCCGCCGCCTCCCGGTCAGGGGGGCCAGCCCGGCGGACGCCATCTGTCCTCCGTGCCGAACCACGAGCCGGAGCTCTGCCCGCAGTGCCGCACGCCCCGCGAGGGCGGCGCGCCGTTCTGCGAGGAGTGCCGCTGGAACTTCCTGACCAACACGGCGACCTCCTACACCCCGGCCGCCCCGCGCCCGCCCGCGTCGGGTCCGGCGGCCCCCCGCTTCCAGCCGCCCGGCCCGTCCTACGGCGGCGGCGACTCGTTCGACTACCAGGGCTCGCGCCCGTCCCAGATGAACCGGCCCGCCGAGCCGATCCCGCCGAACCCCTTCGGCAGCGAGCCGTCCGGCCCGACGCCGTTCGGCGGCGAGCGCGGCCAGGGTGGTCCGAGCGGTCCGGGTGGACCCGGCGGCCCCGGCGGCCCCCGTCAGGGCCCCGGCCCCCAGGGCTTCGGCGGCGAGCGCGGCCCGGGTGGGCCCGGTCAGGGCCCAGGTCAGGGTCCCGGTCAGGGCGGTCCCGGCCCGTCCGGCTTCGGCGGCGGTCAGGGTCCGGCCGGTCCCTCGCCGTTCGGCCGTGAGCCGTCCGGTCCCGGTGGTCACCCCGGCCCGCCCGCCCCTCCCGGCCCCGGCGGTCCCGGTGGCTTCGGCGGTCCTGGTGGCCCCGGTGGCCCTGGTGGGTTCGGCGGGGACCCGTCGCGGCCGGTTCCGCCGCCGCCCGGTCCCGGTGCCACGGCCGGTGGTCCGCCGCCCGCGTTCCAGCAGGCCGGTCCGCCCGCCCCGCCGGCCTTCCCGCAGGAGACCCGCCGGCCGCAGTCGGGCGGTCCGTCCTTCGGCGGCGGTGAAGACGACTGGGTGATCTCCCCGCCGTCGTCCGCGAACCCCTCCGGCCCCGGTGGCCCGGGCGGGGGCGGCCCGGGCGGGGGCGGCCCGGGCGGGGGCTACGGCTATCCGCAGCCCGGCGCCACCCAGGCCCCCCAGGCCCCGTCCGGCTACGGCTACCCGCAGGCTCCGCAGGGCCCGGCCACCTGGACGGCGACCATCGGCCCGGACCGCGAGTACTTCATGGCGATGATGCAGCGCTCCGGCCCCGAGGCCACGGGCCTGAACCTGCCCGCGTACTCGCCCGAGCAGCAGCGCACGCTCACCGGCAACCAGGTCACCATCGGCCGCCGCCGCCACTCCACCGGCGACACCCCGGACATCGACCTGTCGGTGCCGCCGGAGGACCCGGGCGTCTCGCACCAGCACGCGGTGCTGGTCCAGCAGCCGGACGGCAGCTGGGCGGTCGTCGACCAGAACTCGACCAACGGCACGACGGTCAACGGCGGGGAGGAGCCGATCCAGCCCTTCGTGCCGGTGCCGCTCCAGGACGGCGACCGGGTGCACGTGGGCGCCTGGACGACGATCACCGTCCGGCGCGGCTAGCCGCGAGCCCGCTGCCACGGGCCGGATCACGGGAGGGGCCAGGTGTGCAGCCCCTCCGGGTCGTCCAGCCAGGCCCACTCGCGGTCGCCGCCGACCGTGACGCCGTACCGCTCGCGCGGGGGCCTGCCCTCGCGCTCCCACAGCGCGTACGCCTGCCGCGGGGTGAGGCTGCCGCGGGTGAGTGCGAGCAGGAAGCGGAACAGCTCCTGCCGGCGGGCCCGGGGCGGCAGCCCCTCCAGGGACATCGGCTCCCGCTCGGGCCGGTGCCCGCCGCGCAGCGGGACGAAGAACGCCGGTGTGGCGAGGAAGTGGCCCTCGGCGTGCCCGGCGTCCCGTACGGTCAGCGCCACCAGACCGGTGGCGAGCGGCGTCAGGACGCGCGCGCCGGGACGGCACTGGGCGAGCCAGGCGCGCGGCACCGACGGCAGGGCGCAGGTCGCGATGATCCGGTCGAAGGGGGCGCGCTCGGGAACTCCACGTGCCCCGTCCCCGGTGACCACGGCCGGGTGGTACCCGGCGACAGCCAGGTGCTGCCGGGCCGACTCGGTGATCTCCGGCTCCAGGTCGACGGTGGTGACCAGGTCGTCATCGCCGAGCCGGTGGGCGAGCAGGGCGGCGTTGTAGCCGGTGCCCGCGCCGATCTCCAGCACCCGGTCGCCGTCCCTCACCCGCAGCTCCGCGAGCATCTGGGCCATCAGCGAGGGCTGGCTGCTGGAGGAGAGCAGTTCCCCGTCCCGCAGCCGGGTGGCCAGCGGGGCGTCCGCGTAGGCACCGCTCAGCCAGCGCTCCCGCGCCTCGACGTCCGGGCTCTCGCCCCATCTGCGCTCGTAGCCGCCGGCGGTGCCGACGTAGTAGTACGGCACGAAGAGGTGCCGCGGCACCGCCGCGAAGACCTCCCGCCACACCGGATCGGCGTTCCACGCCCCGCTCGCGTCGATCTCCCGCACCAGCGCGGCCCGCGCGGCGCCGGCGAGTTCGGCGAGTTCCCTGTCGTCGTCGAGAGCGTACGAGCCCATACGTCCACTGTGCGGCGCCGAGCGGCCGGAGGCGAGTGGTCCTAGGGCCACAGTCCTCGGTCGGGGCGTCTGAGAGCATGGGGTACGTGAATGAGATCCGGCGCGGCACGCTTCAGGAGAAGACCTTCTACGAGCAGGTCGGCGGGGAGGAGACCTTCCGCCGGCTGGTCCACCTCTTCTACCAGGGGGTCGGCGAGGACCCGCTGCTCAGGCCGATGTACCCGGAGGAGGACCTGGGCCCGGCCGAGGAGCGGCTGACGCTCTTCCTCATCCAGTACTGGGGCGGCCCGACGACGTACAGCGACAACCGCGGCCACCCCCGCCTGCGGATGCGCCACGCCCCCTTCACCGTGGACCGCGCGGCGCACGACGCCTGGCTGAGGCACATGCGGGCGGCCGTCGACGAGCTCGGCCTGTCCGAGGAGCACGAGCGCCAGCTGTGGAACTACCTGACGTACGCGGCGGCCTCGATGATCAACACGGCCGAGTGACCGCGGCGGGCCGGGGCCCGGTCGGGCTCAGCGCACGCTGAAGCCCAGGGTCCCGAGTCCCGCCGTGCGCACGGCGACGGACCCGTACGGCGTGCGCAGCCTGAGCCACGTGCCGGACGAGAACAGCCCCAGGCCGCCCTCGCCGCCGGGGCGCAGGAACCCCAGCGACTGGGCCGCGTGCACGGCCCGCACCGGGAGGCCGGTGTCCGCGACCGTCCGGGACCAGATCTCCCGCCCGATCCGGTCGAGCTCGGCGCGGGTCCGCAGCTCGGGCGCCAGCTCCTGCGTACGGGACCGGAATTCGGCGACGGCCGCGGCCACCATGGTCCGCAGGGCGTCGGGGGCCGGCAGTCCCGGCTCCGCCCGCCAGCCGCCGCGCGGCGGAAGGACCCCCGCCCACGGCGGCCCGGTCACCGCGCCCGGGACGACGGCCGTGGCCGCCGTCTCGTCGACGGACTCGAGGAACTCACCCGCGGACACGGTCACGTCCAGGGTGCGGTCCAGCCCGTCCTCGTACGGCTTCTCGAGCCGTACCGCGCGGATCGTCAGCACCTCGAAGGACGGCGGCCGTCCGAACACGGCGAGCGCGGTCCCCGCGGCCTGAAGACGCACGGCGGCCCCACGGTCGTAGTGGAGCAGCCGGCCGAGGAAGGCGGCGAGATCGGCCGCCTCCCCCTCGTCGGCGAGGTGGAGCACCCGCGGCACCGTCATGCGGCGACGGCCTCCTCCGCGTCGTCCATGTACCCCTGGAGGAACTCCCGCTCCTCCCCGGTGATCCGCCGCGGCCGCTGGGCCTCGAAGTCGAACGGCACGACGACCGTCGAGGCCCGTACGTAGATCAGATCGTCGTCCTTCACCTCGTAGGCGATGGTGAAGGACGCGGCCCTGATCTCGCTGACCCACAGCTCGATGTCCACCGGGTGGTGGCGGTGGACGAGCTGCCGCTTGTAGTCGATCTCATGGCGCGCCACCACGGACCCCTGCTTGAAATCCTTCTCCGGGCGGTTCAGGAAGTCGATACGGGCCTCCTCCAGGTAACGGATGAAGACCGCGTTGTTGACGTGCCCGTACGCGTCCATGTCCGACCAGCGGAGCGGGCAGCGGTAGATGTGGCGCAAGACCGATCAGCCCCGGGTCAGCTTCTTGTAGGTGGCGCGGTGCGGACGCGCGGCGTCCGGGCCCAGCCGCTCGATCTTGTTCTTCTCGTACGACTCGAAGTTGCCCTCGAACCAGAACCACTTGGAATCACCCTCGTAGGCGAGGATGTGCGTGGCGACACGGTCGAGGAACCACCGGTCGTGGGAGACGACCACGGCGCAGCCGGGGAACTCGAGCAGCGCGTTCTCCAGGCTGCTGAGGGTCTCGACGTCGAGGTCGTTGGTCGGCTCGTCGAGGAGCAGCAGGTTGCCGCCCTGCTTGAGGGTGAGCGCGAGGTTGAGGCGGTTGCGCTCACCGCCGGAGAGGACACCGGCGGGCTTCTGCTGGTCCGGGCCCTTGAAGCCGAACGCGGAGACGTACGCACGGCTCGGCATCTCGACCTGGCCGACGTTGATGTAGTCCAGCTCGTCGGAGACGACGGCCCACAGCGTCTTCTTCGGGTCGATGTTCTCGCGGCTCTGGTCGACGTACGAGATCTTGACCGTCTCGCCGACCTTGATGTCACCGGAGTCGGGCGTCTCCAGCCCCTGGATCATCTTGAAGAGCGTGGTCTTGCCGGCGCCGTTCGGACCGATGACCCCGACGATGCCGTTGCGCGGCAGCGTGAAGGACAGGTTGTCGATCAGCACCTTCTCGCCGAAGGCCTTGTTGAGCTTGTCGACCTCGACGACGACGTTGCCCAGGCGCGGGCCCGGCGGGATCTGGATCTCCTCGAAGTCCAGCTTCCGCATCTTCTCGGCCTCGGCGGCCATCTCCTCGTACCGCGCCAGACGCGCCTTGGACTTGGCCTGCCGCCCCTTGGCGTTGGACCGCACCCACTCCAGCTCTTCCTTGAGCCGCTTCTGCCGCTTGGCGTCCTTCTGGCCCTCGACCTTGAGGCGGGTGGCCTTGGTCTCCAGGTACGTGGAGTAGTTGCCCTCGTACGGGTAGGCGCGGCCGCGGTCGAGCTCGAGGATCCACTCGGCGACGTTGTCGAGGAAGTACCGGTCGTGGGTGATGGCGACCACGGTGCCCGCGTACTTGGCGAGGTGCTGCTCCAGCCAGTTCACGGACTCGGCGTCGAGGTGGTTGGTGGGCTCGTCGAGGAGCAGCAGGTCGGGCGCCTCCAGGAGCAGCTTGCACAGGGCGACGCGGCGCTTCTCACCACCGGAGAGGGTGGTGACGGGCCAGTCGCCGGGCGGGCAGCCCAGCGCGTCCATGGCCTGCTCGAGCTGGGCGTCGAGGTCCCAGGCGTTGGCGTGGTCCAGGTCCTCCTGGAGCTTGCCCATCTCGTCGAGCAGCGCGTCCGAGTAGTCGGTCGCCATCAGCTCGGCGATCTCGTTGAACCGGTCGAGCTTGCCCTTGATCCCGGCGACACCCTCCTGGACGTTCTCCAGGACGGTCTTCTCCTCGTTCAGCGTGGGCTCCTGCATCAGGATGCCGACGCTGTAACCGGGCGAGATGAAGGCGTCGCCGTTGGACGGCTGCTCCAGCCCCGCCATGATCTTCAGCACGGTCGACTTACCGGCACCGTTCGGACCGACGACGCCGATCTTCGCCCCCGGCAGGAAGTTCAGGGTGACGTCATCGAGGATCACCTTGTCGCCGTGCGCTTTGCGCGCCTTGCGCATGGTGTAAATGAACTCAGCCAAGAGAAACCGTCCGGCAGCTTGAAATCTGGCAGTGGGCAGATACACCCCATCTTGCCCGACCGCCACCCCTAGGCGGAAACCCATATGGTCGCGGGGCTCTGACCTGGCACTTTACTGCTGGTGGCTGAGGCTCACCTGTCACTGCCGGTCGCTGTCGAGCACCCTCGGGCTCCCTCGCACGGCCCAGGGACGGCCCAGAAAAGCCCCGGCGGCCCGCTCGGCGGCTCAGGAGCTGATGGGCAACTCCCGTGCCCGCTGGCGAGCCTGGGCCCGTAGCTCCTTCAATCGGCTGTGGAACGCGTTGTGCCGGTTCTGATCGAGGTTCAACGGGAGGTCGAGTCGGGAGATGAGCTGTGACTCGAGGTCCCACGGTTCGTTCTGCTCGATCCAGCACACTCGCGCGTTGTCCGCCATCCACTGGCTCAGGGTGGCTTCGCCGGCCTTGCCGAAGGTCATCCGCTTGCCGCTGCCCACACGGCGCAGCTCAAGTCCGAGCAGGCAGCCGAGGGTGAGCCGTAGCGTCGAGCCGGCCGCGTTGCCGCGGTAGTGGTAGCGCACCCGCTTGCGCAGGTTCTGCGTGCTGGTCCGGTTCGCCATGTACCGCGGTGCTATCCCGACGTAGAGCAGGCGCCCAGCATCCAGGTCCTGGTGGGGCGGCTGCTTGAAGTGCCACCCGTAGACCCCTGCCGCTGCCGGGACAGGGCTCGGACGCACCAAAACCTCTGGCGCCGACCACAACCGATCGGGACTGACGAGAGCGGTAGCTTCCACGGACCCTCCAGGCGTACCACGAGTGATCGTCGCAGGCTACTGGTCGACGTTGACGGAAGGTTCGTGGCCTGCGTACGTCACATCAGCTTGGGAAGCTAGGGGCATCTAGGGCTTGCTCTGGTGCTGACCTGCGAGGGAGCAGCGTCGAGGCCTAGTCCGCGGCCCGTCACGGCTGCCTGAGAACCCATCGGCGTTTCCATTCCTTCGGGATCGATCCGCTGTTTTAGGAATAACCAGACAGGGCGACAAATAGGAAATTGGTGAAGAATATGCCCTCTATAGAAGAATAGAAATTCTTGCCGGAATCAACCAGTCCACTCTCAAGTCTCCCTCAATTCAATTGAGAGATGCGCTGTGTAGCCACTAGGTTTCTATTCGTTCGCCAGCACGGGAACGCAACCCGAGAGATGTAGACCGAGACCTAGGGGGAAACATGAATCGCACAGCACGGATTGGTGCGCTCGTCGGTGCAGCCGCCGTGAGTATGGGCTTAGCGGTTACGCCAGCGGCTCCGGCCGCGGCCCAGGACAGAGTAAAGACTCCCGCTGCAAGTACCGTCGCTGAGTTCTTTGAGCCTGGAGCCAAGATACCTGTCAACGTCTCCAAGCCTGGGGCCAGGTTGATACTCAAGCGTAATGCCGATTCTGCGCGGCCGCTTTCTGCTGTTTCGGCTCAGTCGGTATCCGATCTGGGCGAGATGTGCAACACCGAAGTAATTTCGAAGACTGCCGGCCAGGGTAAGACCACCCTGGTACTGTCGGTCAATAAGGAGCGATCGGTCCAGCTCAGCGGGGAGGCCGGACTCAGTAAGGGTCTAATCTCTGCCGCTGTAGGATTTAGTGTGACAAACACCTACAGGGTTACCGATGAAACTCGTTACGAGGTACCCAGAGGCAAGCATGGAAATATTGAAGCATACACTCTCCTTGAGCACTATCGGCTCAAGATTACGGACATTCATCGTATCCCCCATGTAGTCGAAGTGTACAAGCCCATTGGCGTATGCTTCAATGAGTGGCTAGACTAACCGGTCTAATTTCGGGACGTGAAAGGGTGGCCCATGGCGCAGATCTTTCGAAGGCTAGCCTTAGGGGCCGCCCTTCCACTCTTGTGTGTCGCGTGCACTTCGGGAGGCGGGCGTGGGGCTACGCATGACTCATCGGCCGGCCAATTCACACATCTAAGTCGACTTGATTCGATCGACGCGGCCGAAGAAAAGATCATTGCGGCGGATGAGTTCCCTTCAGACTCTCATGCCCCCAAGGTGGTAGGCGAGCTCAGGAAGGGTTCTGTTCGTCTGATCGCGTACACCCAGGGAGACTCCTGCGGCCTTCGGGTGGCTGACGCGATGGACTCAAAGCGATCATTGTTGCATATTACTTCAGCATGGCCTGAGAATGATTCAGGTGGAAGTGCGAAATACCCTGCTGGCCCATACAATTTTGCTTCGGCAGAAGGTGCGAGTGGATCTGTAACGTGGGCTTCGCTTGCTTGCAGCAAGTCTGCGATGGTGATCGATTACTCGTCTCATGCTCGTGGATCTGTTTCTGAGCAGCGCGGTAACGTTTCAGTCAAGGAGCACCCAAAGGATCTGGGGGCTCTCACTGTGATCATCGGTCCGCGAGAAGCTCGCGAAAAAATTCTGCCACGGGCCTGAACAACGACTATCGGCGGCTGATGCAAGCGGGCGGTGGAACGGCTTTGGGCTGGAGTTTGGGGCGAGTGATCATGGCCCCGTAAGCTTCCGGCGAGTCGGGCAGTCTGTGGACCTGCCCGTTAAAGCACGACGTTGGGGCCATGATCTTGGAGGCTCGCCCCAAAGTGGCTGCCTAAAGCCGTGGAGCCGACCGCCCCAGCCACAGCGGGTTTTCCCTGGCCTTCGCCCGCATGCACGCAGCGCGCCGCCGGGCGCGGCCAGCCGGGGCGCAGACAGGAGGCAGGCCGCGCCGCAGAGGCGGCGCGCGCCCGCGCCGTGCGCGGGCCTTGATGAAGTAGGGAAAGTCTTACCGCGCTCCCATCACAGAGCGACGATCATAGGGCGAACGGCTCGTAGGCCAGTGCTCGGTCCACAACCTTCTCGGCCGTCAGCTGGGCGTCGAAGTCCCAGAAGATGTAGTCACTGACGTGTGGGCAGCCGAGTCCGCGTACCAGTGCTGCGATGATCTCGTCGGCTTCGGCCTCGTCGGCGTAGTCGGCGTCCATGAGCCGCTGCACAAGGAGGATGCCTGCCTCTCGGCTCATGCTGCGTGGTGTGGTCATGCTGCCTTGTCGCCGGGCTTCTGCCCGTGTTCGAGGTAGACCGGTGCAGCCTCGTTTCGGGCCGCTGCTGCTGCGAGGATGCGTCGGGCCAGTCGCGGGATCGTGCGCTCGGTTACCTGGTCCGGGGGGAGGAACTCGAAGCTCTTCAGCTCGTCGGGCTGCAAGGTGATCTGGGCCAGGTCCTCCTGGCTGAGCCGGCCGCCATCGAACAGGTAGAGCACCTTGTCGCCCTCGGCGTCGTTCGGGGCCCAGTCGACCGCGAGCAGGCGACCGATGGGCGGTGTGATGCCCAGCTCCTCCTGGACCTCGCGGATGGCGGCGTGAAGCGGGGACTCGCCAGTCTCGACGTATCCGCCGGGGATCTCCCAGTAGTCCTTGTACGTGGGTTCCACCATGAGGACCCGCCCTGCGGCATCAAAGAAGAGCGCACCCGCTGCCATCCGCGGGTGCGCCATTTTCGCTTCCTGTGCATTCGGCGCCATGCAGCCGAGCGTACCCAGCTCAGACGACATGCAGCCTGTTGGCCAGGTCCGCCAGACTGCGGCTGGGCTTGCCTCGCTGGCTCCGGACCCAGGTGAGTACGAGCTCGCGCGCGAGGTAGTGGCTTCGTACCTGCTCGGGTGCCCAGCTCTCCGCTTCCAGGATCTTGCCCAGGGCGTCGTCCATGCGATTGTGGGCGCTGAGGGCTCGGGCCACCTCGATGTTGTGCCGGGTCCGGCGCTCGGTCGGCAGGCCGCTGGTGTCGATCTGTGGGCCCAGGTCGACGGCGATCTGCATGTCTCCCAGCTCCGCGGCGGTGGCCACTCGGTGGATCGCCACGTTCGTCGGGCCGAAAGCGGTCCAGACGTGGTTGGCGTCGCTTCCAAGGCGCTGCGCCGCCCGCTCGGCCTCCGTGATGAAGGCCTGCGTCGTTGCGCGGTCCTCCGCTCGGGCTGCTGCCATGGAGCCTGCGAGGAACAAGGTCCCGTAGATGGACAAAAACTCGGGGCTTGCGTTGTCGAGACCGGGGCGGAGGTAGTCGCCCGCGTCTCCGACGAGTTGTGTGGCGGCATCGAAGCGGCCGTTGGACAGCAGGCAGTGAGCCACGGAGCGGAACAGGGACCCGGTCACTACCGCATTGCCGGACTGCTGGGCTGCGGCCAGGCCGCGGTCGGCCGCGATCCAGGCAAGGTCGGTCTCGCCGAGCTTGGTGAGCACCATGGCCGCGCCCTGGTAGGTCATCGCCATGAGTTCGTGCGCCTGCTCGCGTTCCCGGCCTTCGTAGGCCTGGGCAGCGATGAGCGCGTCGGCCAGGAGCAGCGGCAGGCGGCGGGTGGCGAATGCGTAGCGGGACTCCTGGTAGGCGTCCCAGACCTCTTCGACGCTGGCCCGGAGTTCGTCGAGCGGGGTCGGCTCGCCCTCGGTGGTGACGCCCAACAGCGGAGTGAGCTGGCGGTAGTTCATCAGGGCCGAGCGAAGCGCCGGCACCGTGCGGGTGCCGCTGTCGGCTGTCCAGTCCAGCAGGGTCGGCTCGGCGAGTAGGTCCGCCAGAGTCACGTCGAGTGCGTCGGCAAGCGACTTGATGACAGAGAGCCGGTCCAGCTCGATCCGGTTGTTCTCGGCCTTGCTCAGCCAGTCGACGGTTCGGCCGACCAGTCCGGCCAGCACCTCTTGGGACATGCCCCGCCTGCGGCGGTACCAGGCAACGCGTTCGCCGATCGTCAGGTTCGTCGTCATTCCTCGCATGGCAAGAGCGTCCCCCCCTCTCTATGTGGGACCCCGGAGAGATTTTCCGGGGTACTCCGGCGCCCCGCTCCTAGCGTTGCTCACAACCGCAGGGACTGTCAGGTCGAACCACGACGAAGGAGCCACGATGCCGCTGACCCCGGCCGAAGTGGTGGAACTCATCAGTGAGGTAAGGCAACTTGGCGAGGAGGTAGCCGAGCTCGGGTGTCGCGCTGAGGCGTTGGTCAGTCGTCTTGCGTCTGCTTCCGCACCAGTTGCTCAAGCTGATCCATCCGCTCCGCGAGCTGACGCACCTCTCGGCGGACATCGGACAGGTACCCGGCGATCTCCTCAAACTCCGGGCTGTGCTTGGCCGGACGCGGCTCGTCAGGACGAGTGACAAAGCTGCCCTTGCCTTGGTGGGAGATCGCGTAGCCGTCCTCGCGGAGACGTGAGATCGCCTGCCGGGCCACCGTCCGTGAGACGTCGTGAGTGGTCATCAGCTCGGTTTCGGACGGCAACTTGGTGCCTGGAGTCAGTTCTCCCTGGCGGATGCGGCGCTTGAAGTCGTCGGCAATCTCCAGGTACTTCGCGCGTCCGGTGAACTCGGCCATAGCCCCTCTCAGTGCTTGTCGCACTAAGTGCAGCACATCCCCCGACGACAGTCGAGAACCCACTTGGCGTACTAAGTACTTCGGGTGCAGTCTCGTAGCAGGCCGACGTACTAAGTACGTCAAGTTCGACGACACCGAGGAGCGCACACATGCGTCAGATTCCCGTCGACACGTCCGCCGCGACCGTGATGGTCGCCAAGAACCCCCAGCCCAAGGTGAAGGACCGCCGTACCGGCGAGATCGCCACGGACGCCGAGACCGGCGCGAAGATGATGACCGTCGACGTGATGTTCGCGGCCAACGACGAGGTCGAGATCCTGTCCATCACCGTCCCGGAGCCGGGCATCTCCGGTGAGCTGACCATGGGTACCCCGGTCGCGCTCACGGGCCTGATCGCCCGGCCGTGGGAGAACGAGTTCAACGGCCAGAAGCGGCACGGCATCGCCTTCCGTGCCGTCGCGGTCACGTCCCTCGTCGCCGCTGCCGCGAACTCCAAGGCGGCCTGATCATGACCGCCTTCACGGTCACGCTGGTGCTGGTCGTCGCCACTGCGGGTCTCCTGCGGTGGCGCCGTCCCGCCTGGTACTGGATGACCTTCGGGGTCACCTTCGCCGCGCTGCGGGTCCGCTTCCAGTACGCCTCGGTCATGGAGGCCTGCGGGCTGACCGTCCCGCCCTCACGCTGGCGCCTGGCCCTGGCCCGGGCCACCAACCGGCCCGTTCCGGAGTCCCGCCCGCCGCGCATCCTGCGCCTGCGCCCGACCCGGACCGGCCTCGTCCTGCGGCTCAAGCTCCGCCCCGGCCAGGACGCCTTCGACGTCGCCGCATCGAGCGACCGGCTGCGGCACTCCTTCGGGATGTACGGGGTCACCTCGCGTGAGCTGCGCTCCGGGGTCGTCGAGGTGCGGATGACCGGCTATGACGTGCTCAAACGGGTGCAGATGCCCTCTACGACAGACACCCGTCCGATGCGGATCCCGGTCGCCCTGCGCGAGGACGGCTCGGTGCACTACCGCGACTACCGGGCCGTCCCGCACGCGCTCACCCTCGGCGCCACCGAGTCCGGCAAGTCCGTCTACCAGCGCAACCTGGTCGCCGGGCTCGCTCCGCATGACGTCGCCCTGGTCGGCATCGACTGCAAGCAAGGGGTGGAGCTCTTCCCGCTGGCCCGCCGGTTCTCCGCCCTCGCCGACAACCCGGACACCGCCCTGGAGCTGCTCGAAGCGCTCGTCACGCACATGGAGGGTGTGTATCAGCTCATCCGCGCCGAGCAGCGCATCAGCGTTGCCGTGCCGGATGCGGAGATCGCCGCCGACATCTGGGACCTGCCCGCCACGCTGCGCCCGGTCCCGGTCGTGGTCCTGGTCGACGAGGTCGCCGAACTCGCCCTGTACGCCAGCAAGGAGGAGGAGAAGCGGCGGGACCGGATCATCACCGCCCTGGTCCGCCTCGCCCAGCTCGGCCGCGCGGCCGGCATCTACCTGGAGGTGTGCGGGCAGCGCTTCGGCTCGGAACTCGGCAAGGGCATCACGATGCTCCGCGCCCAGCTCACCGGCCGCACCGCCCACCGCGTCAACGACGAGACCTCGGCGAACATGGCCTTCGGCGACATCTCCCCGGACGCCGTCCTCGCCGCCATCCAGATCCCGACCGACACCCCCGGCGTCGCCGTCACCGGTGACTCGACCGGCGGCTGGTCCCGGATCCGCGCACCGCACACCTCGCTGCGTGAGGCCGTGAACATCTGCAACCGGCACGCCGACCGCGCCCCGGACCTGCCCGCCCTCGCGCCCTTCCGCCCGGCCCTCACCCCGGTGCCCTCCGCCCGGGTGCCGCTGTCCAAGACGGCTCCCGCGACCGCCTGAGTCTCTGCTGCTCCTCCGGTCGGCGTGACCGCCTTCGCGCCAGGTCCCTACCCCTGCCATGCCTCATGAAGGGAGGAAGCCCCGCTATGTGCCCCAGCTGCGAGGACTTCGCCCGCACCGTGCTCATGCTCGGCCAGCTCGCCCTCTACGGCGACAGTGCCGGAGCCGACCAGGACTTCATCGAGATCGTCGGCACGTCCCTGGCCGCCTCGCTGCCCGAGCCGCCGCCCGGGACGTTCCCGCCCGGCTACGACCCCAACAGCGGCCCGCCCTACCCCGGAGAGGGGTCCTGATGGCCCGCCCCGCACTCCGCGTCGACGCGGTCCTGGTCCAGGCCGTCATCGCCGGAGCCCTGTCCTTCGCCCACCTCCACGACTTGGCCGCCGCTGCCGGACAGGACGGCTGGAAAGCCTGGGCCTATCCGGTCAGTGTCGACCTGCTCCTGGTCGCCGCCTGGCGACGCCTCCGCAGTGAGGGCCCGTCCCGGCTGGCCTGGTGCTGGTTCCTGATCGCCCTGGTCGCCTCGCTCGGTGCCAACGTGGCCACCGCCGGATTCCTGAACTTGGCGGACCCGCCCGCCCTGCTCCGCCTCGGCATCGCCGGATGGCCCGCCCTCGCCTTCCTCGGCGGCACGCTCCTGGCTCACTCGGCCGCGGACCGGATGCCGGATCCGCCGGCACCCGCAACCCCGGCCCCCGACCCCGAGCCAGAACCCGAACCCGCTCCTCCTCCGGCTCCGGAGCACGAGGCCGTCACGGCGGACGACGACACCCCGGCCCTGCCGGTCGCCGCTCCGGCGTCTGCCCCGGCTCCGCCTATGCCGGTCCCGGCCGCCCTGGTCGACCACGCCCGCAAGGTCGCCGAAGCGCATCGGGCCCGTACCGGCTCGCCGATCGACACCGACACCCTGCGCGCCCGGCTCGGCGTCCCGCCGCAGCTCGCCGACGCCATCGCCGCCCAACTCACCTGACCAGAAAGGACAACCGACCGCCATGCCTGCTCGCGACCACTTCCACTCCGTGATGAGCATCGGCCCGGTGCAGATCGGCACCCACCGCGACCGCCACGGCCGCACCAAGCACGCGGCCGTGTGCACCGCCGACCGGTGCGGCTGGTCCGCCGACTACACCAGCCAGTCCGCCGCCCAGCTTGCCGCCCGCACCCACCGCTGCCGCGTCCGCTAGGAGCCACCGCCATGCAGGTCCCGCTCTGGTTCGCCCTCCTGGTCGTCGGCTGGCTCGGCGTCAAGCTCATCCGCCCGCCCTGGTGGCTCGTCGCCGTGCTCCTCCTCGGCGGCTACCTCCTCGCCGACAGCCTCTTCGCCCCCGTCATCGACACCGCCGTCAAGTAACCACCCGCCGAAGGGAGACCGACCATGCTCCGGCCCAAGATCCCGACCATGCCCACGGCCACCGGCCTCACCCACCCGCCCGCCACCGTCACCGAGCAGACGGCCACGGTCCACCAGCCCGCCGCGCCCGCCCCGGCCCCGGTCGCGCCGACCTGCCCGACCGTTCAGCTCACGCCCGGCAGCGTCCTCGCCCTCGTCGGCGGCGGTACCGCCGTGGTCCTGGTCGTCGGCGCCGTCCTCGTCTCCATGCTCCTCGCGGTCGCCATCACAGGCGTCTCCTTCGCCATCTGCGCCCTGGTGATCCGCTCCCTCGTCAACGCCGACGCCAAGCGCCGCTGACCGGCCCCCGGGGCGGTCGTCAACCGCCAAGTCACCGCCGCCCCGGAAGCCGTGCCCCTGCCCGATCTCTCAACCGGAAGGAACCCCCAGCATGACCGACCGCACCACGTCCTCGCCCCGCATCTGCGGCAACTGCGACGGCTTCGCCTCCGCCGCCATCACCCTCGGCGGCCGAAACGCCCGCGGACACCTGCGCACCATCACCGCGCACTGCCCGGCCTGCAACGGCACCGGCCACGCCCGCACCCGTCGCGTCCGGGAGGGCGCCCGTGCCTGACACGCTGCTCGACCCGGCCACCCTCGGCGACCTGCTGAGGGTGGCCTCGGCCGATGACTACACCCGCTGGGAAGACCAGATCCGCCGCACAGGCGGCTGCTCCGACCCCATCCACCTGACCGGCTGGACCCTCCACAAAGACAAGACCACCGGCGAAACCCTGCACCACTACAGCACCGAGAACGAGCCAGGCGGACGGCTCCGCCTCGCCTGCGGCAACCGCCGCGCCTCCCGCTGCCCCTCCTGCGCCTGGACCTACGCGGGCGACACCTACCACCTCATACGCGCGGGCCTCGCCGGAGACGACCGCCGCGACATCCCCGCCACCGTCCGCGACCACCCCCGCGTCTTCGCCACTCTCACCGCCCCCTCCTTCGGCCCGGTCCACAACCGGCCCGACCGAGGTGTCTGCCGCTGCGGCACCCGCCACCCCGCCGACCATCCCGCCCTCGGCACCGCCCTGGACTCGGCCACCTACGACTACTGGGGCGCCGTGCTGTTCAACAACCACGCCGGACAGCTCTGGCAGCGCTTCACCAACCGGCTCCGCCGCGAGATCGCCACCCGCGCCGGCCTCTCTCAACGGGAGCTGAAGGAAGCCGCCCGGCTCTCATACGGCAAGGTCGCAGAGTTCCAAAAGCGCGGGGCCCTGCACTTCCATGCCGTGATCCGCATCGACGGCCCGGACGGCCCCGGCACCCCGCCGCCCACCTGGGCCACGGTCGACCTCCTCTCCGACGCGATCCGGGCCGCCGCCGACCACTCCTACACCTCGGTATCCGTCCCGGCCGCTGCCGACCAACCGGCCCGGACCTTCCGCTGGGGCCGACAGCTCGACGTCCGGCCGGTCAAGGCCTTCGGTGACGGCTCCGACATCACCGAACAGGCCGTCGCCTCCTACGTCGCCAAGTACGCCACCAAAGCCGCCGAGAACACCGGCACCCTCGACCGTCGCATCGGCGAGCTGTCCGAACTCGACCGCCACGGCGTCCCCGACCACACCCGCCGCCTGATCGAAGCCTGCAAGCTCCTCGACCCGCTCTACCCGGACCGCCGCCTCTGGGCCTGGGCCCACATGCTCGGCTTCCGCGGCCACTTCTCCTCCAAGTCCCGCCGCTACTCCACCACCCTCGGCGCCCTCCGCCAGGAACGAGCCGACTACCGCGCCGCCCAGGAACACGCCGCCCTCGGCCTCGAGGACCAGGAGCCGGACACCGTCCTGGTCCTCGCCGACTGGCAGTACGCCGGACACGGCCACACCCCCGGCGAATCCGCCCTGGCCGCCACCATCGCCCGCGATCTCCAGCTCAACCGCGAAACAGCCCGCGAAGCCCTACGGGACCAACTCGACCAGGAAGGGAAGTGCTGACCATGGCCGCAGAATTGCCGGACCGCTTCCTCACACCTGAGGACCTGGTGGAGATGTTCGAGCTTCCCAGCGTCGAGACGGTCTACCAATGGCGACGCAAGCGCACAGGTCCCCGCGGCTTCCGCGTCGGCCGGCACCTGCGCTTCGACCCGGACGACGTGCGCGCCTGGGTCGACACCCAGCTCGGGGAGGCCGCCTGATGGCCGGGCACATCCAAGACCGCTGGTACCGGACCGAGGTCGGCCCGGACGGCAAGACGCGCAAGGTCAAGACCGACCGGCACGGCATCGGCCTGCGCTACCGGGCCCGCTACATCGGCCCGGACGGCACGGAGAAGTCCAAGAGCTTCCCGGACAAGCAGAAGCGGCTCGCCGACCAGTGGCTGACCAACATCGAGGCCGACATGGCGCGCGGCCAGTACATAGACCCGAGGGCGGCCCGGGTCACCTTCCGTGAGTACACGGAGCGCTGGCTCGCCGCTCTCACGATCGATCTGACCAGCCGGGCCGCCGTGGAAGGCAGGCTGCGCCTCCACGCTCTGCCGTACCTCGGCACCCGTCCCATCGGCTCGTTCCAGCCCGAGCACATACGCGACTGGAACCGCCAGCTCGAAGACGCCGTGGCGTCGGCCCAGTACCGGCGCCTCATCTTCGACGCTGTCTCCTCCGTGCTGAACGCGGCCGTAGATGACCGTCTGCTCGCCTCGAACCCTTGCCGGGCTCGATCGGTCAAGGCACCGCGCCCCGCGCCGACACGCGTGCATCCATGGACCGCTGAGCAGGTGTTCGGCGTACGGGCTGGGCTCCCCGACCGGTACAGGGCCATGGTCGACGTGGGCGCCGGATGCGGTCTGCGCCAGGGCGAGATCTTCGGGCTCACCGTCGACAGCATCGGGGATCTTGGCTGGCTGTACGTGCGCCAGCAGATCAAGAAGGTCCGCGGCACGCTCGTCTTCGCCCCGCCCAAACGCGGCAAGCTCCGTGACGTCCCCCTCGACCCTGAGGTGTCAGCGGCGCTCCGCGAGCACCTGGAGCGCTTCCCGCCCGCCGACGTGACCTTGCCCTGGCTGACCCCGACCGGCCCCAAGGTCACGCATCGGCTCGTCTTCACGAGCGGCATCGGCGCGGCCATCTGGAGCCAGGGGTTCAATGACCAGTCGTGGAAGCCTGCCCTGGCATCCGCCGACATCATCCCGGCCCCGGAGAAGGGTGACCGCTACGCCGCGGCCCGCCAGCACGGGATGCACGCGCTGCGGCACTTCTACGCCTCGGTCCTCCTGGACGCCGGGGAGAACATCAAGGCCCTGAGCCTCTACCTCGGCCACAGCGATCCCGGCTTCACGCTCCGCGTCTACACGCACTTGATGCCGAGCAGCGAGACCCGGACCCGGAAAGCCATCTCCGCGATGTACCGGGCCGCCGGTCACGCTCATGACGGCCCAGAGACGGCCCAGGCTGCCTGAGACGGCCCCTCATCGGCGGGAAACCTGCTGGTGAGGGGCCTTTTCATGCCCTCTTGCGGCAAGTAACACCCCATCTTGCCCGACCGCCACCCCTGGGCGGAAACCCATATGGTCACGAGTCCCTGACCTGGCACTTTGTCGCCCGGTGGCTGAGACTCACGCGAGTGATTGGGCGCTTGCGCCGTCACGTAGCCTCGTGTGCATCCATACGACAAGGGGGGCGTTCACGCGATGGCGAAGCCGGTACGTGCGGCGATCGGTGAGATGTGGATCACTTGCCAGGTCTGCAAGGGGGACGTGTTCCGGGAGCGAGGCGTCCTGTTGAACAGCGCCGGCATGGAGTTCATGAAGATGGCCTGGGCCGACGAGAAGGCCACTGGCCTCATTTGCTGGCGGTGTGGGTACGTCCACCTCTTCGTCAACAAGGACATCGAGCTCTACCGGGTGGACACGTAGCGCATGACCCAGGGCACCTGCCGCGGTCGGCCGGTGGTGGGAGGCCGGTCGACCAAGGGTCCCGAATGCGGCGATTCGGGTTGAATGCTTGCAACCGATGCCCCGTATCACATATACGCCATATGTGGCAACATTGCCTGTGTGCCATTCGGTACTGACGACAGGCGAGAGGAGTGCATCGTGATCGCCAAGCTGCTCGGCAAGCTGTCCTTCGCCCGCCACTACGGTGCGTACGGGGAACACGAATGGGACGCGTACGCCGGCGACGACTCGGTCTGACCGCACCTCCGGCGGGCGCCCCCGGGCGTCCGCCGGCTCCCAGCCGCACTGCCGACGATCGAATGAACGAGCCGCCGCGGCTGCCCGAAGGAGGCTTCGCGGCGTGGAGCCGTGACCGGCTGGCGATGGCTCGCCGGGGCGCTGACGAGTGCGGGGACGTCTGGCAGCTGGAGCAGGGTGTCTACGTGGCCGCCACGGCCGAGCCGTGTGAAGAAGTCCTGCGCCGCGCGCGGGACTACCCCAAGGCACCCTCACCCCTCTTCCCGCCGTTGAAGCGGTCGAGCGGAGCACCGACCCCCGCGGAACGTGCGTACGCGCACGCCGCCCGCATGCGCGGGTTGCGCGCGCAGGCGGTCGCGGCCCGGATCGGTGAGATCGCGCCCGGCGCCGCTCGGTTCGCCGACCAGTTGCCCACCGGCCAGGACGTCGAGATCCTGCCCCCGGTCCGGCACGCCCTGGCGGAGACCGGTGTGCGCTACCTCTTCTCCGAGGACGCTCCCACCCTGCTGCCCTTCGCCCAACGGCTCTTCCTGGCCCGCGAGGTGCTCGTACGCCCCTCGCGCTGGGTGTGGCCGCGCTGGATCCCCACACCTGCACGGCGCTTCCGTACCCGGCAGCAAGTCGCCTTCACCGACGCTTTGCGGCCCATCGTCCGCCGGCGCCGTTCCTCGGGCCGGCTCGGTGACGACGTGCTCGGACAGATACTCCAGCCCTCCCCCCGTTACGGCCTGCTGCCGGAGGAGGCCATCCTCGACACGCTCCCCGGAATCACCGTCGCCACCTTCGAGACACCTTCCCGGGCAGCCGGATGGATCCTGCTCCACCTGGCCCGGTACCCCCAGGCAGCGGACCGGGTCGCGGACGAGGCCGCCCTGCTGCCCGCGGACCCCGCCGCGACGACCAGCGCCCACCTCGACAGCCTGCGATACACCCGGGCACTGGTGCACGAGGTGCTCCGACTGCACCCCCCGAGCTGGCTGTTGACCCGCCGCGCCGCGCGACGGACCCAGCTCGCCGACTACACCATCGACGCCGGGTCCACCGTGCTCGTCTGCCCCTACACCGCCCATCGCGACGCACGGGAACACCCCGACCCCGACCAGTTCCAGCCCGAGCGATGGCTCGATCATGCGGGCTCGCCGTCGAAACCCGGGGTGTTCCTCTCGTTCGGCACCGGGCCGCACGGCTGCGAGGGAGCCGCTCTGGCCATGGCGATGCTGACGCTCCTGACCGCGCAGACCGCCCGCCGCTACCACTTGAGCGAGCCGCCCGGACCGGAACCCAGCCACCAGGTCACCACCTTCGAAGGTCTCACCACTGCCGGCCTGCGCCTGCGCGCCACTCCGCGCGGCTCCGAGTAGGAGGGTCACGGAATGAAAGGCATGGGAACGGCCCTGCAGCTGACGATCTTCGTCGAGGAAAGCGACACCTGGCATCACAGGCCCCTGTCCGCCGAGATCGTGCACCGCGCCCATGAGGCGGGGCTGGCCGGTGCGACGGTGCTCCGTGGAGTCGAGGGGTTCGGGGCCTCATCGGTGATACACGGTCCGCGGTTCCTGTCGCTCAAGCAGGACCTGCCACTGGCGATCATCATCGTCGACGACGAGGAGCGCGTACGCCGCTTCGTTCCGGTACTGCGCGAACTGGTCGACGAAGGGCTCGTGATCGTCGAGCGGATCGAGGTCGTCCAGCGCACGGAGCGGGATCCCGTTCAGGCACATGCCTGAACGGGCTGAACGGGCTGTGGCCTAGCCGAAGGCCGCCTGGGCGAAGGTCATCCCGATGAAGACGGCTCCCAGCCCGGCGATCACCGAGGCCAGCACGTTGGCGGCGGCCAGGAAGCGCGCTCCGGCCTCGGCCAGGCCGAGCGTCTCGTAGGAGAACGTCGAGTACGTGGTCAGGGCCCCGCACAGGCCCGTGCCCAGGAGAAGCTGGATGCTCTGCGAGCCGGCTCCGGCGAGCGCCGCTCCCGCCAGCGTGCCCAGGATCATCGATCCGGTGACATTGGCCGCGAACGTTCCCCAGGGGAACGTACCGTCGTGGTGCGCCTGGACGGTGCGGTCGATCAGATACCGCAGGGGGGCGCCGACGGCTCCCCCGAGGACGACGAGCAGGTACCTCATGGGGCCGCGGTCTCCCGGCCCTTGTAGTGGACCACCTCCACTTCCTGCACGGTGATGAGGCCGCTCACGGGCAGTTCTTCGAGCTGGGACATGAACGCCCGGATGCGGTCCTCCTCGTCGACGATGACGACGGCCGTCGGCAGGTCGTCGGCCATGGACAGCAGTCGCGTGGTGTGCACGACCGATGTCTCTCCAAACCCCTCCACACCCCGGAAGACCGTCGCCCCCGCCAGGCCGAAGGCATGGGCGCGGTGCACGATCTCCGTGAACAGGGGCTTGTGCTGCCAGGTGTCCGTGTCGTCGACGATGATCGTCAGGCGTAGTGCGCGTCCGTGGAGTCTCATGATCACGGTCCTCTCGTCACCAGGATGCGCCGGATGGCGACCATGCCGGTCTTCGCGGCGGCCAGCGCGATGACCACGGTCGCCGCCAGATAGGCCAGGGCGATGCCGGGCCGGTCCGCACGCGCCAGACGTGCGATGTCCAAGCAGTACGTGGAGAAGGTCGTGAAGCCGCCCAGCACCCCCGTGCCGAAGAACGGGCGCAGCAACGGGTGCACGGTGAGGACTTCCGTGATCAGCACCATGAACATGCCGATGACCAGGCACCCCACCGCGTTGACCCCCAGCGTCGTCCACGGGAATCCGGCCTTGCCCGTCGGCCAGAGCAGTGCCGCTTCGTAGCGGGCGGTGGCGCCCAGGGATCCGCCCACGGCGATGACTGCCAGTACCTGTAGGTACTTGCGGCGGGCCTCCCGGCGCACACGTGCCCGTGCCGCCGCGGACTCTTCCACCGCCGCGGTCGCCACCGAGTGCTGCCCGGGCTCATCACTCACGTCGCCTCGCCCCACATGCTCCGAGGCCGTCCAGCTCAAGGCGAACCTTTAAACCAACCCTAAGCCTTGAGCCGGGGGGCGCCAGACGACGTCGGGGGCCTAGGACTCCCGTCGCCGGAGCACCACCAGCACTCCGCCACCGATGACCACCAGCCCGATCGCCACGCCCGCGATCAGCGGGGTGATCGCGGAGCCGCCCGTCGCGGCCAGGTCCGTGTCGGTGGTCGTGCCGCCCACTGACGCGGGGCTCGGCTCGCTGAGGGTCTGGACCGCGTCGCCTGTTTCGTCGGACTGGGTGCGGCAGTCCAGGACACCGGTGAAGCGCTGCTGGAAGCCGTTCGGGCCGGTGATGCTGAAGTCGTAGGCCTGGTCCTCCTGGAGGGGGACCTTCACCGTGCGGGTGGCGCCCGCGGGGATGGTGTACTCGGTGTCCATCAGCGAGAAGGTGAACGGCTTGTCGCCGGTGTTGGCGCCGGTGATGTCCAGGGTGCCCTTGGCGCAGTTCTCGGTGGCCGACAGCGCCGGTATCGCGCCCTTGGCCGCCCAGCCGGCGCTCGCGGTGGCGGAGACCGTCGACTCGCTGGAGCCGGCCAGGATCTGGATCTGGCTGCGGTTGTCGGAGGTGAAGGCACGGCCGACCGGGACGCTGGTCGACGCCTGCACCGTCAGCTCGGCCGAGCCTCCCCCACCGCTGAACGCACGGGCGGTGCCGCCAGCGGCGTCTTCGGGCACGTCGAAGAAGAGGCGGCTGCCGTCCGTGGCGGACGTGACCGGCTTGCCGGTCCTGTCGACTATGCGGACGCCGGTGATCGCCGCGTCGGCCGGCGGTGTCACCGTCACACTGCGCGCGTTGGTGTGCACGGTCACCGGTCCGAGCAGTCCGCCGGGCCTGCCGGAGACCGCGGGCGGGTCGAGGGTGAGGGAGGCGTCCGGCTCCGCCATGGAGCGGGCACTCTTCTCCAGGTAGTCCGCGAGCTTCTCGGCCTGCGGGTCGACCGCGTCGACGTGGGCGCCGTCGGACCAGCGCCAGATGGCGACCTGCGTGCCCGCCGCGGCGTCCTGCTCGGTGAGCCCGCGGACACCCGCCCGGCCGGCCAGCGCAGCGAGGTCGTTGACCTGGGGGTAGGAGTTCTGGAGGATCCAACGGATCCTGCCCGCGTTCTCGTTGGTGCCGAGCGAGGTCTCGCTCCAGGGGGTCTCCTGGTACTTGGCGTCCTTCTGCGTGGGGTTGCGCAGGTCGACGCAGTACGTCTGGAGGGTGCCGCCGCCCTCCACGGACATCTCGAACAGGCCCGCGGACACCCGCTGGTCGCCGCCGTCCTCGTGGATCACGGCCTCGCCGTACGTCTTCAGGCCGCCGATGGTGGCGGTCGCGCCGCCCTGGCGCTGCGACGTCCCGTCGGCGGCGGCCGCACCGGCTCCGGCCAGCAGGCCGACGGCCACCAGCCCGGTGACCAGGGCCGCGGCGACGAGACGGGCCGGCCCGCGTCCGCGCGCGGAACGCGCGGACGCTGTGGCGCACCCCGAGGACCCAGAGAACGCAGAAAGCACTAAATTCCCCTTCGAGCAGGACCCGTTGACGTGGGGGGAACGGTCCCACCAGCAGAATCAGCAGCCCCGAGAGCTACGCCCGGCATCTTATGGATCAAGCGCACCGCGCTTGGCGGTCATATCGTCGGATGACCGATCCGACTCGGAATCGTTATCGCGGCTGTGGCTGACGTCACGTCACCGCGGCCGGTTCCGGCTGCTGTTCCGCGGGCGGTGTCTCCCACGTGGGTTCCGGCCGGCGCGGGAGCGCCGTCTCGGGCCTGGGCGTGCGCAGGAAGGCCGAGGTGCCGCGGGCCATGTCGTGGCCGATCGCCGCGGCGTCGATGTCCGCGGAGACCCACTTGTGCCCGTCGCGCGTCTCCTCACGCACCTTCAGCCTGCCGTGAACGACGACGGGATCGCCCAGGTTCAGCGAGGCCGCCGCGTTGGCGGCGAGCTGGCGGTTGGCCCACACGGTGAAGTAGTTCGTGCTGCCGTCCGTCCAGACGTTCTTCTCGCGGTCCCAGTAGCGCGGCGTCGCCGCCAGCCGGAACCGCACCGACGGGCCGGAGGCCAGATCGCGGTACGTCAGCTTCGTCGCCACGTTGCCCACCACGCACACCATCGTCTCGTTCATCGCGGATCCCTCCCTCACGCGTACGGGCCCGTCCCGTACGGCTGCGTCCGGTCCGTCGATCGCGTACCGCCGCCGCAGAGCGTCGTGCGTCGCGATCGACGTGGGACCAGACTGCCGCCGTCGGGACGGGCCCGCCGAGCGCTGTGGACCACCGGCCGGCTGTGGACAACTCCCTCACCCGGACGGGTGGTTCACCTCCCCCGATGGCAGGGGTCACCCCACTGTCGCCCCCGCCCTCGTCACCCTCCCGTACTGCTCCCGTACCTCCCGGTACCGCAGCAGTTCCGCGGCCACCGGATCGAGCACCCGGGCCCGGCCGCAGCCCGCCGCGGCCTCCCGCAGCCGGCGTTCCGCCTCCAGGCCGTAGCGCCGCGCCGGGCCCCGTGCCGCCATCCGGCAGCCCCATTCGACGAGCGGCCCGCCGACGATGCCGGACACCATCAGCAGCACCGGGACGACCAGATTCGGCGTCACGACGCCGACGATCTGCCCCAGCAGCCACAGGCCGCCCACGATCTGGAGCAGGGTCATCGCCGCCTGCGCCAGCACGGCCACCGGCCACCAGCCCGGCCGCGGCGGGCGCCCGGCCGGCGTACCGGCCCGTGCCGCCAGCTCGTCCAGCGTCTCGGACAGCCCCTGGGAGCCGCGTACGGCCGCCTCGCGCACCGCCTGCGCCCAGGGTGTGGGCAGCCCCGCCGAGGCCCGGTCGGAGACCGTGCGGACCGCCTGCTCGACGCGCTGGCGGGCGGTGGCCTCCTCGTCCACCGGGGGACTCACGGGCAGCCGTCCCGTGATGGGGTCGTTCCGGCCCTGGCACCACCGCCACAGCCGCATCCAGGGCGTGCCGCAGGCCCGGTTGGCGTTGCGCAGCCAGGCGCGTTCGGCGGCCTCACCGGCGGCGGTGGCGCCCACGGCGTCCGCGAGCCGGGCGGCGAACTCCTCCCGCGCGTCCTCGCTCAGCCCGATGCGCCGCCCGGTGGCGTACACCGGCCGCAGCCGGTCCGCGGCGGCGTCCACGTCGGCCGCGATACGGCGGGCCGCCGCACCGCGCTCGGACACGAACTGCCCGAGCGCCTCACGCAGATCGCCGATGCCGTCCCCGGTGAGCGCGGACAGGGCCAGCACGACGGCGCCCGACTCGCCGTACTCTCCCAGGGCCACACCGTCCTCGTCGAGCAGCCGCCGCAGGTCGTCCAGGACCTGGTGGGCGGCCTCGCCGGGGAGCCGGTCGACCTGGTTGAGGACGACGAACATGACCTCGGCGTGGCCCGCCAGGGGCCGCAGATAGCGCTCGTGGAGCACCGCGTCGGCGTACTTCTCGGGGTCGACCACCCAGATGACCGCGTCGACCAGCCGCAGGATGCGGTCCACGTGCTCCCGGTGCTCGACGGCCGCGGAGTCGTGGTCGGGCAGGTCGATCAGGACCAGCCCGCGCAACTGGTCGTTCTCCGCGCTGAGCATCGGCCGGCGGCGCAGCCGTCCGGGGATGCCGAGCCGGTCGATCAGGGTGGCCGCGCCGTCGCTCCAGCTGCACGCGATGGGCGCGGCGGTGGTCGGCCGCCGTACGCCCGTCTCCGAGTGGGCGACCCCGGCGAGGGCGTTGAACAGCTGCGACTTGCCGCTGCCGGTGGCGCCGGCGATGGCCACGACGGTGTGCTGGCCGGAGAGCTTGCGGCGGGCCGCGGCCTCGTCGAGGACCCGGCCCGCCTCGGCGAGCGTGCGGCTGTCGAGCCGGGTGCGGGAGAGCCCGACCAGTTCGCGCAGGGCGTCGAGGCGTGAGCGCAGGGGGCCGTCGTAGGCGAGGGGGGTGACCGGCTGGGCGCCGGGCTTCCTGGCCTCGAGGACGGAGACCTGCTCGGCGGCGGCCGCGGCGTCCGTCTCGTTCACGCGCCGGGCGATGAGGCCGTCGTCCCAGACGTCCGTGGGGTCGGCGGCCGGTTCGGGAGCGGCCGCCGATTCGGGAGCGGCGGCAGCCCGCACGCGCGCGTGCCGCCCGTTCCGCGCCTGCTCGCCCTTGTCCGTGGCCTCGCTTCCGTCCGGGGCCCGCACGGTCTGCGCGGCCGGTGCCTCCTGCGCGGCCTTCGCGGCAGCCTCGGCTTCCTCCGGGCGGGCCGGACGGGGGGCGCCTGGTGACGGGGCATCGGCGGGGTGGCCGTTCCCCTCGTTCACGGGGGTGGAGGGCGGCTCGTGGGGGGCCACTTCGGCGCTGGGACCGGGGGTGCCGTGATCGGTGCGGTCGCCGTGACCGGCGTGATCGGTGCTGCCGTCCACGCCAGGGTCCGCGCCGCGGTCCGCACCTCGGTCCGCACCGCGGTCGGGGCCGCGATCCATACTGCGATCCGCACTGCCGTCCGGGCCGCGATCCATACTGCGATCCGCACCGCGTTCGCGACCGCGATCCATACTGCGATCCGCACTGCGGTCCGGGCCGCGATCCGTACTGCGTTCGATGGGGTCGGCCTGACCCATGCGACCGATGTGGTCGATGCGGCCGGGTTGATCGTCCATGTGACCTGTGGTCTCCATGTGCCCGGTGGTCTCCATGTGGCCGGTGTGGTCCTGGTCAGTGACGGCGGTCACCGGTCACCTCTCCTTCTGAAGTACGGACAGCGCGGCGATGAGTTCGGCCTGGGGCTCGGGATGGACCTCGAGGGCGTCGAGCGGGGCGAGCCGACGTTCACGCTCGCCGTGCATCACCCGGTCCACGTAGTCGGCGAGCAGCCGTCCGGCGCGGTCCCTCAGCCGCAGCGCGCCGTGGGCGCCGATCCGCTCGCCGAGCCCCTCGCTCGCGGAGCGCGCCCGACGGCCGCCGAGCAGCGCGGTGGCGACCAGGGCGGCGACGACTTCGGGGTCCGGGGCGACACTTCGGTCGAGCTCGCGCACCTCGTCCTCGGCGTACTCCTCGAGCTCGCGCCGCCAGCGTCGTACGGCGAGCCCGATGCGGTGTTCGGCGCTCTCCGGGGACGGATCCCGTTCGGTGAGGCCGGGGCCGTCCGCGGCCGGTTCGCGCCGCCAGGAGTCGTCCACGCGCTCGTCGGCGGCGGTGACGGAGCACAGCAGCAGTGCGGCCAGGCTCTCCGCCAGCGCGTCGAGGAGTTCCCCGGCCGTGCAGTCGAGCGGGAAGGCGCGCCAGCGCTTGAGCGCGTCCCCGGCTAGCACGGCCCCGGCCTGGAGCCGTGCCCGTACGCGCGCGTGCTCGCTGTCGTACGCCGCGTCGACGGCGGCCGTGAGCCGCAGGGCGGCCGCGTACTGGGCGGAGGCCGCGGCGGCCAGTTCGGGCAGCCGCGCCTTGAGCGAGTCGAGGAGGCCGTACGCCGTGCGCCCCATGACGTGCTGCCGGGACACGGGATCCTGCGCCTGTTGCAGGAGCCAGGTCCGCAGCGGGGCGACGGCCGTGGCCGGCAGCAGGCCCCCGCCCCAGGCCGACTCGGGCAGCTCGGGCACGGTGAACCGGGGTACGTCGCCGAGCCCGGCCTTGGCCAACAGCGCGCCGTACTGCCGCGAGACCTCGGAGACGACCTGGTGGGGCACCCGGTCGAGGACGGTCACCAGGGTGACGTCGTACTCCTTCGCGGTGCGCAGCAGGTGCCAGGGCACCGCGTCGGCGTACCGGGCGGCCGTGGTCACCATCACCCAGATGTCGGCCGCGCAGATCAGTTCGGCGGCGAGGACACGGTTGTCCGCGACCAGGGAGTCGATGTCGGGGGCGTCGAGCAGGGCGAGCCCGCTCGGGAGGCTTTCGGCGGTCTCGATCCGCAGCACGCGCGCGGGATCGTCGTTGGGGATCGCGAAGTCGTCGCTCGCGTCCCGCTGGGGAGCCCACGCGCGATTGAGGTCGGGCAGCACCCGCATCCCGCTGAACCAGTGATGGTCCTCCGGGTTGCAGACCAGCACCGGCGTCCGGGTCGTCGGCCGCAGCACGCCTGCCTCGCTGACCCGTCGCCCCACGAGGGAGTTGACCAGCGTCGACTTGCCGGCCCCGGTCGAACCTCCCACGACTGCCAGCAACGGCGCTTCGGGCTCCCGCAGGCGGGGCACCAAGTAGTCGTCGAGCTGCGCGAGTAGTTCGTCGCGGTTGGCACGCGCGCGTGGGGCCCCCGCCAGGGGCAGCGGGAAGCGTGCGGCGGCGACACGGTCGCGCAGGGCGGAGAGTGCGTCGAGCAGCTGAGGCCGTACGTCCAAGGTCACCACATGCGAAGAATGCCCAATTTTGGGGGAATTCTGAAGCATATAGACATGTCTGCGCGCCGAAGGGACAGAACCGGCACAAGGGACGACTGGGGCGCGGGCACAGTCCAGGCATAACGAGTGCACAACACCCGATGGCGTCGGACGTCAAAAGCGGTGCACGATTCGTACCTGCCTGCGATTATCAGGACCGCTTCACCGAACCTCCACATCGAGCCACGGAGGCGAAGCAACAGGGACAAGGAACCAGGAGCCCTATCCTTGTCCCCGGCCCCCGTAGCTCAGTGGATAGAGCAGGCGCCTTCTAAGCGCTTGGCCGCAGGTTCGAGTCCTGCCGGGGGCGCCCATGCTCCGCCCTCCTCCGGGAGGGCGTTTTTGCTGGTCAGGGTGGGTTCTGTGCGGCGCACGTCAGCAGCGGAAGCCTCTCGATGACGCAGGTCGGTCCCCGAACCTGCCGGGCCGCCACGGGGTCTTCGCGGTCGGCCAACGTCGAACGCGTGTCGAAGTTCCAGGCCGCAGGCCGGCTGACGGGTTCTCGGCCAGTGCGCCCACCAAATCCGATGAACAGTGCGCCCACCGTCGGACGGGCCGGCCGGGCCAGGCCAGGCCAGGCCAGGTCACCGGTGAGGACGACTTCCGTCGCCGGAACGGCGGCCGTGCCGGCGGCTGCGCGGGACTGGCTCACGGGCCACCACCCCCCGGATGACCGTACCCGCCGCCATGTGTCGCACAAACGCATATACCAGCCTCACGAGCCAGCAGCCCAGCTCATGCCATGAGACAAGATATTTTCACCTTGCATCTGCGGCACTATCATCGGCATTCGCCAGAGACAGAGGGAGTGGACCCGTGATGACCCGTTCCGTACGCCGGACCCGCCGGATGCTTCAGGTGACCGGCGCGGGTGCCACCGCCCTGCTGGCCCTGAGTGCCTGCTCGTCGTCCGACTCGGACTCCTCGACGAAGTCGGACTCCTCGGCTTCGGCTTCCTCGTCGGGCAAGTCGGATAAGCCGGATAAGTCCGGCAAGTTGTCCGGCACGGTGACCGTGTTCGCCGCCGCCTCGCTGAAGGAGAGCTTCACGACGCTGGGCAAGGAGTTCGAGAAGGAACACCCCGGCACGAAGGTCACCTTCAGCTTCGGCGGCAGCGACTCCCTGGCCGCGAGCATCACCGGCGGCGCCCCGGCCGATGTGTTCGCCTCCGCCAGCCCCAAGACCATGGCGATCGTGACCGGAAGGAAGGACAACGCCACCGAGCCGGTCACCTTCGTGCGCAACCAGCTGGAGATCGCCACCCTGCCGGGCAACCCGGACAAGGTCTCCTCCCTGAAGGACCTCACCAAGTCCGGTCTGAAGGTCGTACTGTGCGACAAGGCGGTGCCGTGTGGTGCCGCCGCTCAGAAGGCCCTGGACGCCGGCAAGCTCAAGCTCACGCCCGTGTCCTATGAGCAGGACGTCAAGGCCGCCCTCAACAAGGTGGTGCTGAAGGAGGCCGACGCGGCGGTCGTCTACAAGACGGATGTGCACGCGGCGGGTGACAAGGTGGAGGGCGTGGAGTTCCCCGAATCGGCCAAGGCCATCAACGACTACCCCATCACCGTGCTCAAGGACTCGAAGAACGCCGAGGCCGCCAAGGCGTTCATCGCCCTCGTGGGGTCCGCCGAGGGCCAGAGGGTCCTGACCGAGGCCGGGTTCCTCAAGCCGTGACCTTCCCGCACGACGAGTCCGGTGCCGTGGCCGGCACCCTGGCGGGTGGGCCACGGCGCGGGCGTGTCCGGGCGGGCGCCGGACGGGGCGCACCCCTGCCGCTGCTGGTTCCGGCGCTGGTGGGGCTGGCTTTCATGGTGCTGCCGCTGATCGCCCTGCTGGTCCGTACCCCCTGGCACAGCCTGCCGGACCTGCTGACCAGCACGGAGGTGTGGCAGGCGCTCCAGCTGTCCCTGGTGTGCGCGACGGCGGCGACCGCGGTGAGTCTGGTGCTCGGGGTGCCGCTGGCCTGGTTGCTGGCGCGGGTGGAGTTCCCGGGACGTGGGCTCGTCCGGGCGCTGGTCACCCTGCCGCTGGTGCTGCCGCCGGTGGTGGGCGGTGTGGCGCTGCTGATGGCGCTCGGCCGCAACGGGGTCGTGGGCAAGTGGCTGGACGCCTGGTTCGGCATCACGCTGCCGTTCACCACGGCCGGCGTCGTGGTGGCCGAGGCGTTCGTGGCGATGCCGTTCCTCGTCATCAGTGTGGAGGGCACGCTGCGGGCGGCCGACCCGCGCTACGAGGAGGCCGCAAGCACCCTGGGCGCCTCCCGGTTCACCGCGTTCCGCCGGGTCACCCTGCCGCTCATCGCCCCAGGGGTCGCCGCCGGTGCCGTACTGGCCTGGGCCCGCGCGCTCGGCGAGTTCGGCGCGACGATCACCTTCGCCGGCAACTTCCCCGGCCGTACGCAGACCATGCCGCTCGCCGTCTACCTGGCCCTCCAGAACGATCTCGAGACCGCTATCGCCCTCAGCCTGGTGCTGCTGACCGTGTCGATCGCGGTCCTGGCGGGCCTGCGTGACCGCTGGATGACCGCCTCATGACGGACATCGAGAAGGGGACCGGCACCGAGAAGGGGACCACCCGGCCCGCCTCCACGGGGGGTTCCGGGGCGGAGACGGAGGGGCTGGACGCCCGCCTGGTCGTCGAACGCGGCGCCTTCCGTCTCGACGTCGCCCTCACGGCCGCCCCCGGTGACGTCGTCGCCCTGCTCGGTCCCAACGGTGCCGGCAAGACCACCGCCCTGCGCGCCCTCGCCGGTCTCGTTCCCCTCACGGACGGCCATCTGCGTCTCGACGGCGCCCCGCTGGACCGTACGCCGCCCGAGTCCCGCCCGGTCGGTGTGGTCTTCCAGGACTACCTGCTGTTCCCGCACCTCACCGCCCTGGACAACGTCGCGTTCGGCCCGCGCTGCCACGGCGCCGGCAAGGCGGAGGCCCGCGCCCAGGCGGCCGAGTGGCTGGACCGCATGGGCCTCGCCGCCCACGCCGGCGCCAAGCCCCGCCGCCTCTCCGGCGGCCAGGCCCAGCGGGTCGCCCTGGCCCGCGCCCTGGCCACCCGTCCCCGGCTGCTGCTCCTCGACGAGCCCCTCGCCGCGCTCGACGCCCGGACCCGGCTGGACGTCCGCGCCCAGCTCCGCCGTCATCTCGCCGAGTTCGAGGCCGTCGCCGTGCTCGTCACGCACGACCCGCTGGACGCCATGGTGCTGGCCGACCGGCTGGTCGTCGTCGAGGAGGGCCGTGTCGTCCAGGAGGGCACGCCGTCCGACATCGCCCGCCATCCGCGTACGGACTACATCGCGCACCTCGTCGGCCTGAACCTCTACCGGGGACGGGCCGAGGGGCACGCGGTCCATGTCGACGCGGGGCCGGTGATCACGACCACGGAGGATCTCACGGGGCCGGCCTTCGTCGCGTTCCCGCCGAGCGCGGTCACTCTGCACCGTGAGCGCCCCGTCGCTTCCAGCGCCCGGAATCTCTGGCGGTGCGAGGTGGCGGGTCTGGAGACCCACGGTGATCAGATCCGTGCCGATCTCGGTGGCGAGCTCTCCCTCGCGGCCGACCTGACGACGGTGGCCGCGGCCGAGCTGGGGCTGCACCCGGGGGCCGTGGTGTGGGCGACGGTCAAGGCCGCCCAGACGCATGCCTACCCGGCCTGAGCGGGTTGCCTGCCGTTGTCCTCCCGTCCGGCCGCGGATCGCGGGCCGCGGACCCGCCGGTGGCGACCAGGGTCATCGCCGGGTCGAGCCAGGAGAACCCGTTCCTGACGGCGGACCTGCCGCACCTCGGCGAGCGTGCGTGAAAGGCGACTTGCACGGTGCGCAAGTACGGACTCGAACACTGTTTAAGTTCCTGGGCTACGCTGGCCGCATGCCGCGTGAAACGTTGAATCGCGATCAGATCGTCGAAGCAGCGATCGAGCTCCTCGACGAAGCGGGAGTCGAGGGTCTGAGCATGCGGCGCCTCGGCAAGCGGCTGAACTCGGCCGCGACCGCCGTGTACTGGCACGTCGGCGACAAGGGGAACCTCGTCGTCCTCGCCGCCGACCGGGTGTGGGGCGAGATCGAGCTGCTCGACCCCGCCGGGACGGGCTGGCGGACCGCCGCGCGTGCCCTGGTGCAGGACACGTACGCGATGGTCGAACGCCACCCCTGGCTGGTCCAGGCGATCAGCACGCACTTCGTCCACGGCCCCGGCATGGCCCGCTTCCAGAACCATTCGTACGCCGTCTACGAAGCGGCCGGATTCACCGGACGTGACCTCGACGGGGCCGTGAACACGGCCTTCACCTTCGTGGCGGGCACCGCCCTGCTGGACGCCACCCGGGCCGCCGCGTCCCGCGCGAAGTCCACCGACGTCGCCGCCCAGGCGGACGAGATCGCCGCCACCTACCCCCGGCTGCGCGAGCGCATGGAGGCCCTCGGCGACGTCGATCCGGCCGAACTGTTCAGCCAGGAGTTCGCCTTCGGCCTGGAGACCGTCCTCGACGGCATCGAGGCCCGGCTGCGCGGCGAGGGCGCCGCCCACGCCGTGCGGGAGCTGTCCCACTGAGGACCGCGGCTTCCTCATGACGTCCGCCGGGAGAGCCGACACTCCGTCAAGTCCCGTCTTATTGTCGAATTAAAAACAGCACTTCAGTCGAATGGAACACGCTAATCGATATGCCCGAGTAAAGCCTTATCGCCCACAAATGGGTGATTACATCAATTTGGTGAGATTTCTGGTAACTATGGGATGGTCCGCCGTCGTTCCTTCTTTCCCGGAGCCATCCATGATCACTGCCGTCACGTCGGAGCAGGTGGAGGAGCGGAGCCTCGCTTTCGAGGGTTTCGCGTACGAGTGCCGCATCGTCCATCAGAGAGCCCCGGTGACGGAACCGTTGGTGCTGCTCGGAGGCTCGTCCCAGAACAGATACTCGTGGCAGGGGCACGAGAAGTGGCTGTCGCCGCTGTGCACGCTGATCACCGTGGACCTGCCCGGTTACGGCGCCTCGGATTTCCTGCCCGCGCGATACGACATCGACTTCCTCGCCGCCGCGCTCAGGCACATGCTGGTCGAGACCGGGATGCCCCGGGTGAATCTTTTCGGCGGCTGCTTCGGTGAAGTCGTCGGCCTCCGCTTCGCGCAACTCCACCCGGAGTTCATCAGCCGCATCGTCTTCTGCGGCGCGGCGATGCGCCTGCCGGAGATCTACGCCGAGGCCGTACCGCGACTGTCGCGGTCACTCGAGCGCGGTGACATCACCGGGGCCGCCGACGGGCTCGTACGAATGTTCATGTCGAACCCCGGCGCCGGCCGGGTCCGCAAGCACGCGGCCGTGGCGCGCCTCCTCCACCGGCAGTTCATGAGCCAGACCCCGGACGAACTCAGGAAGGCCGTGGAGCACAACACCAGGCTGATGACGCACGGCTGCTACCGGCCGCTGCCCGTGCCCCGGGTGCCCTCCCTGGTGTTCACGGGCGAGTACGACAGCCTGTGCACCCCCGACATGGGCCGCGAGGTCGCCGCGACGATGCCCATGGCGCGGTTCACGACCGTCAAGGAGGCCGATCACCTGGTCACGCTGGAGCGCATGGAGGAGGCCTCGGACCTGATCGGCCGGTTCTGCACGGACCGCCCCGTCGACGGCCTGCCGTACTGCAACGCCGTCGAGTCGCTGTGCGCCGGCGTGTGATCTGCCCCCACGTACACGGAGAATGGCCGGGACCCGGTATCGGGTCCCGGCCATTGTCCGCAGGACGTCGGTACTACTTCTTGCCGCTGAGAGCGACGGTGCTGACGCAGCTGACCTCGCCCGTCGACGAGGGGCAGGTCTGCGTCGAATCGTTCACGACATGAACGTTTCCCTGCTTGTCAGTGGTGACGGTGTACTCGCTCACCTGCACGCAGCGGACGTGGCCGTTGCCGTCGTCAGCGCACTTGCTGGGGCCGTCGGCACCGAAGGACTGAGCGGCTCCGACGCCGATCAGGGCGAAGCTCCCCAGGATCCCCGCCACCGCTGCGATCTTCTTCGACTTGAGCATCTACCTTTTCCTTAGCTGAACCGGTACGCGAGTACTGGACCGGTACACGAGCCAGGCAGGCCCGGGCCCGGACGCATCGGTCCGAGCCACGGAGCCTGCCTAGATCACCTGGTCAGTGATCACTTGCCGAGAGCGAAGCCCTGGCTGCACGTCAGCGACTTGGTCTCGCGGTTGTCCTGGTTGGCCAGGCCGAGAAGGGCGAGGTTGACGTTGATGTCGTCGATGTTGATGAGGCCCTGGGTCGACGTGTTCTGCTCGCACGACTGGTTCTGCTTGTTGTCGAGCTTGAACGCCGCGTCGTCGCCGGCCTGGCTGACGCCGGCCCCCAGCATGCTGACGCTGCCGATCATGGCTGCGACGACTGCGGCCTTCTGGTACTTGCGCATTACCTCTCCGTTTCTCGTGTCGACACGGTCCGTGTTGAACCGGCCACGTTCGGTGATTAACATAAGGGGCAGTTGAGGATCTTTGGCAGATGAAACGCCGAATAACGTAAGTTTCTTGAAAAGTGCATTCGCAAGCGGACTCGGGGCTCGAACACATGGGGTTCGAGCCCCGAGGCGCGCTAGATCACCTGGCGAGTGATCACTTGATGCCGAAGGCCTGGCTGCAGGTCAGCGACTCGACCTCGCGGTTGTCCTGGGTGGCGAGACCCAGCAGGGCGCCCACGTTGACGTTGACGTCGTCGACGTTCACGAGACCCTGCGTGCTGTCGTTCTGCGAGCAAGCCTGGTTCTGCTTGTTGTCGAGGCGGAACTTGCCCTCGTCGTCGTGGGCCTGGCTGACGCCGGCACCCAGGAAGCTGACGCTGCCGAGCATGGCCACGACGACCGCGGCCTTCTGGAACTTGCGCATTACCTCTCCGTTTCTCGTGTCGACACGGTCCGTGTTGGACCGGCCACTGACAGTCACCAACGTAAAGGATCTGTGCGGCTTTTGAAGGATGAAACGCCGAATTGCGTAAGTTTCTTGAAAAGGCTGCTCGTGGCACCGCGGCGAGCCGCGGGCCCGCACCGGGAGGGTGATCCGGGGCGGCTCGCCGTGACTCGTCCGGCGCCGCCGCGTTGAGCGGGAAGTGCGGCCAGCGTGTCCTGCTGCCGCACCTACCAAGTCACTAAGGAGAACGTGATGTCTCGCATCCTCAAGGCGGCCACCGTCGCCCTCGGTACCGGCGCCGTGGCCCTCGGCGGGGCCGGCATCGCCATGGCGAACGCCGGAGCCGAGGGTGCCGCGGTCGGCTCGCCCGGCGTGGCGTCCGGCAATGTCGTCCAGGTGCCGGTCCACGTGCCGGTCAACGTGTGCGGAAACACCGTCACCATCATCGGGGCCCTCAACCCGGCCATCGGGAACGTCTGCGAGAACGGCCACAAGGTGAGCGGCTACGGCAACTGAGCAGCTCTGCCGTCCTGTTGTGAGAGCCCCGGCGCCGTGCGGCGCCGGGGCTCTCCCCGTGGGTCCGCGTCACCTCACGCGTACCGGTAGATCCGGCCCACGTCCTCGAGCTCGTCGGGCGTCACGTCCCACGGTGGCAGCTTCTGGTGCCGTGCCACGATCCGGTCGTGCTGCGCGTCCCTGGGGCCCGGTGGCGTCGCGGGGAGGTAGCGGGCCCCGCGGTGGCGGCGCTGCCAGCGGTACCACTGGAGGTCGATGAAGGCGTGATGCAGCCAGAAGACGGGGTCGTTGACGGAGGCACCGCCGAGCATCGCCCCGCCGACCCAGCGGTGCACCAGGTTGTGGTTGCGCCAGGAGGGGCTGTCCCGGCCGGTGTTCCAGCCCTCCAGCCTGTTGCGGAAGCCCCGCGTGACCGTCGAGTCCCAGGGCGCGACGTCGTAGTCGGGGTCCCGCAGCGCCCACTCCAGGTCGTCCTTCGTGGGCAGTTCGAGCGGATCGCGGGCGCGGCCGAGGTCCCGGGTGAGGAACTTCCCTTCCGTCACGCCCGCGTTGAGGGTCCAGTGGCCCTCGCGATAGGCGAACGGACCGGTCCTCACCTGGCGGTCGGAGCCGTGTCCGTCGCCGCCGAGGAGGTCCGCCGTCCAGGGCACGGACGTTCTCGTGCGGTTCCGGGTCCAGTCCCAGTACGGAACGGTCACCGAGGAGTCCACGCGGCGCAGCGCGCTCTCCAGGTCGAGCAGGAACCGGCGGTGCCAGGGCAGGAAGGAGGGCGCCATGTGTGCGGTGCGCAGTCCGTCCTCGCCGTCGGTGGGGAAGTACGCGATGTGCGTCCGTACGAACTCGTCGTACTCGCCCCGCCGTTTGACCTCCAGCAGCGCGTTGACGAACCGTCGCTTCTCGGCCGCCGTGAGCGTGGCGGCGTCCTTACGCACGTACGTCATGCCGGTCCCCCATGTGCGAGTGCCCCGCGCCCACCGGTCCCGGGGCCACGTCGCGCAGCCGCTCACCGGGGCCGAGTTCGTCGACCGCGGCGCGGGCGGCCTCGACCGGTGTCCGGTAGGGCCGGTAGTGGTCGACCATGCTGAGCCAGGTGCCGTCGGCCCGGCGCATCAGATGCAGCGGGCGGCCGTCCACGGTGACGCGCCAGTGTCCGTCTCCGGACGGGCCGTCGGCGGGGGTCCACGTACCGTGGATGCTGCGACCGCGGTAGGTCTCCGCGAAGGCGGTGCCGTCCGGCGTTCTCCCGGACTCGGCCTCCCGGCGCGAAGGCCACTCGGCGACGACCGCCGGGGCCAGCGCGGCGGCGAGTGCGCAGGCGAGCAGCCCGCGCGTCGCGTCCCGCCGTGTACTGCTGACGACCATGTCCACTCCTCGTACGGTTCGGGTCCCTACCCGTAACCGCCGAACGCCCCAGGCGGTCACCGTCGTTCGGCCGGACAGCGATCATCCGGCCGTACACACGGAGGGACGGCCCTCGGACTGAACCGGGGGCCGTCCCTCCGTACGGCTTGTCCTCAGGGCTACAGCGACAGACCGCCGTGCAGCGGCTTGGCGTCCTGCAGTGCTTCCCTGGCGTCCTTCGCCGAGTGGTGCAGCGGCCGGGCATCGTTCAGCGCGTTCGCGGCGCCCTTCACCGACTCGATCAGCCCTCCACTCTTCCCGGACGCGAGGTCCGACTGGTGCAGCGGCACGTCGAGGGGGAGCTTGGTGTTCACGGTGCCGCTGAAGCCGGTGTTCGCCACGTCCTCGGCGGCGAACGCGGGCCCGGCGACACTGGCGGCGATCAGGGATCCGGCAAGGACGGCGGCAGCCTTCAGGGACTTCATCGTGTTCCTTTCTTCGGCAACGCGGGTTGCCGGAGGTGACTCTCTGTCGCCGTGCCTAACGAGCCCTGACCGGTGCGGAAACCGGAGACACCCAAGATTGCGAGTCCTCATATGAGATTGCTGAAGGGCCGGACCTCACACTCCGGGTGCGACGCTCGTGCGGCGATCAGGAGGCCGGCGCCTGCACCGGCGCCTGCACCGGCGCCGGCAGCGTGACCGCGGGGAGCGTGACCTCGGGAAGTGTGACGGCGGGGAGCGTGACCGCGGGGAGCGTGTCCGGGTCCGCTGCCTCCGGCTCCGATGCGGCGGGCGTCGGCAGCGCGCCGTCGGCCAGCGCGCCGGTGAGCAGGTCGATGAGGTCGCCCAGCAGACCGCCGAGCGACGGAAGCACCTGGTCGGTGTCACCGGAGGTGATCGAGTCCAGGAGGTCTTCCAGGGCCTTCTCCAGGTCGTCCAGCAGGTCGGCGGGGGCGGCGGCGCGCCGCGTGGACGCCCTGGACTCGGCCTTGGCGACCACCTTGGCCAGGGCGCGCTTCGCCGGGTCGCCGAGCCTTCTGGCCTCGGCGGCGGACAGCCGGCCGTGGTCCGCCTTGAGCACGGCGTTCAGCAGGTCGGTGACCGGGACGACGTCCTTGCCGAAGGCGTTCAGCTTCCTGACCTGTGCGAGGAGCTCGTCCGCGCGCAGGCGCGGAGCGTCCGGCGACGTCGCGTGGCTGCGTTCGCGGGCCGGGTCGGCTGCCATGGCGGCCGGCCCGGTGACCCCGACGAGGAGGGCGGCGCACAGGGTGCCGGACGCGATACGCCGTGCGGGCAGAGCGCGCATGGGAGTTCCTTTCGATGGGCCTGTGGTCCTGAGCCCACCGTGAAAGCGCCCGCGACCGCCTGCAACCTCTCCTGGGCATTAGGGGGAACGACGCCGGCCGCCCTCCGCGGAAGGACTCCGGGAGGGCGGCCGCCAAAGGGATGGTCTCGGGCGTCAGCGGTTGACGCAGTAGTTGCCCAGCGTCGGGTTCAGGAACCCGGCGCCGTTGACGGTGTTGCCGCAGATGTTGATCGGGACGTTGATCGGGGCCTGGACGACGTTGCCCGACAGGACGCCCGGGGAGTTGGCGGCGGCACCGCTCGCGTTGCTGTTGGCGGCGGCGACACCGGCACCGCCGGCGACAGCCGCGGCGGCGGCGGAGGTCAGTACCAGGCCCTTGGCGATACGCGACATGGAGAAGTGCTCCTTGAGTTGACGCAGAACATCCGGGCGGTGTGCCCGGCTCTGTGTTAACGCGCGACGCCATGGACGGTTGTGCGCCGATGGCGTGATTCTTTGCGGCCGATGGGTTTCACCATTCCGACACACTTGTCGGCTTTCACCATACTTGTCCGGTTAGCGATTAGCGTGCGGATCTCCCGACGACCCCCTCTGGGCTGGCACGCGCACTCTGCCGCCGCTGCCATCGCCACCTGTTCCGAAAGGGCCACGACGGTCATGCCCCATTCCCTGGGTCCGCTGCTTCGCCGTGCGACGGTGGGCGTCCTCGCCCTTGCCGTGACATGGGCGCCCGGCGGCTTCCCGGCCTCCGCGACAGCCGCGAAGGCCACGAAGGTCACAAAGGCCGCACCCGAGGCGAGCAGCGTCTCGTTCGCCCAGCGGTACCGCGCCCACCAGCACGGCGGCATCGTGCGCGCGGCCAACACGTCCATCAGCTGCCGCCCGGCACCCATGTGTTCCGACGCGCAGGCGGGCGGGGGCGGGGTGAACGGCGACTTCGACATGTTCTACACCGACGTCGACGGCGACCCGAACACCTACAACTCCTCCCGCGCCGAGGTCCGCCTGCCCGCCGGCTCCCGGGTGACGTACGCGCGTCTGTACTGGGGCGGCAACCTCCGCGTGGGCGAGCAGAAGCCGCCCGAGGACAACGAGAAGGTACTGATCGCCGAGCCCGGCGGCGAGTACAAGCCGCTGCGCGCGGACACGGTCGTCGGCCACCGCGCCGCGGACGGCGCGGAAGCCTTCCAGGCCTCGGCGGACGTGACCCAGCTGGTCCGCGACAGCGTGCCGGGCATGTACACCGTGGCCCAGGTCAACGTGGCGATGGGCAGGTCCGAGGCCGGGGCCTGGGGCGGCTGGACGCTGGTCGTGGCGTACGAGAACCCGGCGGAGCCCCTGCGGGACCTCACGATCTGGGACGGCTTCGCACGGCTGAAGTCCCATGACGCTGAACTGCGGCTCCGTGACGCCGACTTCGCCGCCGGCGCGGGCGGCTACGCGGGCATGGTGGCGTACAACGGCGACCGCGGCGTCACCGGCGACTCGCTCACCATGTCGACCGGCCACGACGGATCCATCGACCTCACCGGCCCCGCCAACCCGCCGGACGACGTCCTGAACTCCACCATCGCCGACTGGGGCATCGCGCGCGTGCCGGCGTACGCCAACAACCTCGGCTACGACTCCGACGTGTTCGACCTCGCAAGGGGCCTCCAGCAGGCCGGTGACCGGGTGAACCTGCGGCTCGTCTCCGACCGGGACTCGGCCTGGGCCGGCGTCCTCTTCGCCGCCGTCGACGCCCGGCAGTGAATCCGTCGCCACCAGTTCCGAGCGCTTTAGCGAGCCAGAAAGCCGCGCATATGCATCTGTCAACCACCAGCCGCCGACCGCGGGTCATGCACCTCACCCAACCGGTGGACGGCGGGGTCGCACGCGTGGTGACCGACCTGGTCCGGGAACAGCTGGCCGACGGCGCGGACGTCGTCGTCGCCTGTCCCGACAGCGCGCTCACGGCGGAACTGCGGGCGCTCGGCGCGACCGTACGGCACTGGGCCGCGACCCGGTCGCCGGGTCCGGCGCTCGCGCGGGAGGTACGGCACCTGGCGCGGCTGATCGACGAGGCACGCCCCGATCTGGTGCACGCCCACAGCGCGAAGGCCGGGCTCGCCGGGCGGCTCGCGGTGCGCGGGCGGATCCCGACGGTCTTCCAGCCGCACGCCTGGTCGTTCGAGGCGGTCGGCGGGATCACCGCCGACCTCGCACTCAAGTGGGAACGGCGGGGCGCCCGTTGGGCCGCCCGCGTGATCTGTGTGAGCGAGGCGGAGCGCGCCACCGGGGTACGCGCCGGAATCCCCGGCCGGTGGACCGTCGTCCCCAACGGCATCGATCCCGAACGCTTCCGCCCGGCACCGGCCCACGCGGTGCGGACCGGCCTCGCACCGCTCGCCGGCCTCGACCCGGCGGCGCCGCTCGCGGTCTGCGTGGGCCGGCTGTGCCGGCAGAAGGGGCAGGACGTCCTGCTGCGGGCGTGGGACACCGTCGTACGCCGAGTGCCCGACGCCCGCCTCGTCCTGGTCGGTGACGGACCGGACAGCGACCGGCTCCGCCAGGAAGCCCCCGAGTCCGTGGTGTTCACCGGCGCCGTCACCGACACCTCGCCCTGGTACCAGGCCGCCGATCTCGTCGTCCTGCCCTCCCGCTGGGAGGGCATGGCGCTGGCCCCGCTGGAAGCCATGGCCTGCGGCCGGCCCGTGGTGGTGACGGACGTCGACGGCGCCCGCGAGAGCCTGCCGCCCACCTTCGCCGCCCAGTGCCTGGTCCCCCCTCAGGACCGAGCGGCGCTGGCCGGGGCAGTCACGGAGCTGCTGCTCGACCCGCCGCTGCGCGAGTCGCTCGGCGACCGGGCCCGCCGGCACGTGCTGTCCACCCATGACGTGCGGCACACCGCCCGAGCGGTCGCGGACGTCTACCGCGACCTGCTCGGCACCTGGCCCGCCACCGGAAGAGCGGGCCTGACAGGCGGTGGCGCCGAGGCGAACCAGACAAGACAGCGCGTCGCGCCCACCGAGCACAGGGAGTCGAACCACTCGTGACCGCCGAACGTACCGTCCCCTCCCCCGGCCTACAGCCACGGGACCACCAGTCCTCGCCCGTCTCTGTCATGCCGCCGCGCGGCACCGCCCCCGGCGTCCGGCTGCCCGCCCCCCGACCACCGGCGCGTTCCGACTCGCCGGTGCCACTGCTCGTCGCCGACGGCATCGCCGCCCTCGTCGGCAGCCTGGCACTCACCGGGGCCCACCACCCGGTGGTCGTGGCCCTGCTGATCGTCGTATCGCTGCTGCTGCGCCCGCGCGGAACCCGGCCACCGGTGCCGGCGCTGCTGGAGGAACTGCCCGCCGTGTGGGGCCGCATCACGGTGGCCTGGCTGGCGCTCGCGGCACTCGTGGCGGCCTACCAGCCCGAGCACGCCCTGTCCCTCCGCACCGTACTCACCGGCCTCGCCCTCCAGGCGGCGGCCGGCTCCGCGCTGCGCGGCGCGGTGCACGGACGGCGACGCGCCGCCCTGCTGCGCCACCCGCACACCGCGCTCCTCATCGGCCCGGTGGCGACCGCCCAGCGCGTTGCCGACGCCGTGCTGCGCCACCCGCGCTGCGGTGTACGGCCGGTGGGGATCGTCGCCGGCCAGCCCGACGGCACCGAGGGCCTGCCGGTGCTGACGACCGGCGAGGAAGTCAGACGCGCCGTCATCCAGAACGGGGTGCGGGCGGTACTGACCGTGCACCCGGCCGTGCGCACCGAACAAGGACCACTGCTCGCGGCGCTGGCCGAAGCGGGCTGCGCCGTGTGGGAGGTCGACCCCGACACCCCGTCGTACGGGACGAAGGAACGGCTGGCCGGGTTCGCCTGCCGGCGTCTGGACATGTCCGAGGCCCGCCGCGAGGGCCTGGGCAAGCGCATGCTCGACATCCTCGTGTCGGGAACGCTGCTGCTGCTGGTCAGCCCGCTGCTGCTGGTGTGCGCCGCGAACCTGCGGATCAACGACGGGCCGGGCGTGGTGTTCCGGCAGGAGCGCATCGGCAAGAAGGGCAAGCCCTTCACACTGCTGAAGTTCCGTACGCACCGTCCGGTCGACGAGCACGAGTCGGCGACCCGGTGGAGCGTGGCGAACGAGCACGAGATGCGCTGGTTCTGCCGTATGTTGCGGCGCACCTCGCTCGACGAGCTGCTCCAGCTGTGGAACGTCCTGCGCGGCGACATGAGCCTGGTCGGCCCCCGCCCCGAACGCCCCTACTTCGTCACGCAGTTCGGCCAGACCTACCCCGGTTACGCCGCCCGGCACCGGATGCGGGTCGGCATCACCGGCCTCGCCCAGGTCCACGGACTGCGCGGTGACACCTCCATCGAGGACCGCAGCCGCTTCGACAACGCCTACATCGACAACTGGTCGCTGTGGCAGGACATCTGCATCCTGCTGCGCACCGCGGTCGCCCTGGTGCGTCCGACGGGGAGCTGACACGTGAGTCACGCCCTGACACCGCTCCCGCGCCGGGCCGCAGCACTGGCACCGGTCCTGCCGGCGGTGGCTGTGATGGTCCTGCTGGCGCTGCCGGTGACACCGGGCGGCGCGGAACCCGCCGACGTGGTCTCCGGGCTGATGGTGGTGTACTGCGTGATCCGTCTCCTGCGCGACCGGCGGCGCCCGCTGTCACCCTCGGCGGCCCTGGTGCTGGGGCTGCCGGTGGTGGGGCTCACGCTGGCCGCCATGGGGGCGTCCTCGCCGACGGCCGGGCTCACCGGCCTCGGCCGTTACCTCCAGGTCTTCGTACTCGTCCCGGCGGCCGTACTGCTGCTGATCCGCGACCGCGCCGACTTCCAGGTGCTGGCCTGGTCGTTCGTGGGGCTCGCGCTGTGGCAGGGGGCCATCGGCGTGCACCAGTACGTCACCCGGACCGGCGCCTCCTACCAGGGGGCGGACATCCGGGCGGTCGGCACCTTCGGGGCGCAGGACGTGATGGGCATGGCGTCGGCCGTCGCGCTCGGCCTGGTGTGCGCGACCGGGATCGCGCTGAGCCGGGCCTGCGTGCGCGAGCGAGCCGTCGCCGCCGGCTGCGCGCTGGCGCTGCTGCCCCCGCTCGCGGTCTCGTTCAGCCGGGGCGCCTGGATCGCGACCGCCGTGACGATCACCGTGCAGCTGGTGCTCACCGGGCTGCGGCGCGCGCTGAGGACGGCCGCGGCCGTGGCCGCCGCGGGGGTCGTCCTGGTGGGCGGGTTCGGCGTCGGTACGACACTGCTCCAGCAGCGGATCGACAGCATCGCGCAGGTCACCGACGCCCCCGACCAGTCCGTGATCGACCGGTACACGCTGTGGGCGTCCGCCACCGGCATGTGGCGCCAGCACCCGCTGACCGGCGTCGGGCTGAAGGGCTTCCCCGAGTACCGCGACGGGCACGCCACGCTGGCGCTGTCGTCGGGCGCCGAGATCGCCGGCGCCGGAGTGACGTACCGCAGGCAGGCACTGCTGTCCCCGCACAACATGTACCTGCTGGTGCTCAGCGAGCAGGGCCTGATCGGGCTGCTGACGCTCGCCGGGGGCTGGCTGGCGCTGCTGGTGCGCGGACTGCGCAGACGCCACCGCGACCGCGGACCGGGCGGCGACGCGGCGCTCGTCGCCTGCGGGCTGCTGATCTGGCTGCTGACCGACTTCATGTACGGAGACATCGGCGGCCCCTCGACCGTGCTGATCGGCATGTGCCTGGGGCTCGCCGCCTGGTGGGCGCTCACCGGTGACAAAAAGGCGGACGTCCTGCCCCGCGCCGGAGTGCCCGAGCGCGCCGAGGAGGCCCTGGCACGATGACGGTGAGGCCCTCGCACACCCCCGGATCCGCAGCCGACGGCGCGACCCTGCCCACGGCGCGCACCGCCACCGTCACCGGGGACGGCACCGACCCGACCTCGGCCCCGGCCTCCCGGAAATTCCTCGCCAGAGCCGCGCTCGTCACGGCGACGCTGTCCATCGCCGGCTCCCTGCTGGGCCTGGTCCGCGACCAGTCACTGGCCCGGCTGTTCGGCGCCGGCAGCGACACGGACGCCTTCCTGGTCGCCTGGACCGTGCCGGAGTTCGCCGCCACGCTGCTCATCGAGGACGGGCTGGCGCTGGTGCTGATCCCGGCGTTCAGCATGGCGCTGTCCCGCCGCGCCCGGGGCGGCCCGGGCGACCCGGTCCGCGCCCTGGTGGCCTCCACCCTGCCCCGGTTGTGCCTCGCCTTCGCCGCGGTGGCCGCGGTGATCGCCGGCGCGGCGCCCTACCTGGTCCAGGCCCTGGCGCCCGGCCTGCCCGACCCCCAGCTCGCCGCCGACTGCACCCGGCTCACCTCGACCTGCGTGCTGACCTTCGGGCTCGCCGGCTACTGCAGCGCCGCCCTGCGGGCACACCGCCGGTTCCTCGCGCCCGCGGCGATCTACATCGTCTACAACGCCGGCATCGTCGCCGCGATGTTCCTGCTCGGCGCGAGCTGGGGCGTGCGCTCCGCGGCGGTCGGGGTCGCGGCGGGCGGCTGCCTGATGGTGGTGGTGCAGCTTCCCTCGCTGTGGCGGCAGCTGACGTCGCGCCGGCGGCCGCAGCGCGGCACCGGGGCCGGCGTCGAGGAGCGGCCGGTGCAACTCGCCGTGGTCGCCTCCGTGCTCCTGTTCGCCCTGTGCCGCCAGTCGCAGGTCCTCGTCGAACGCTTCCTCGGCTCCACCCTGCCCGCCGGGGCCATCTCACACCTGAACTACGCGCAGAAGGTCGCCCAGATCCCGATGACGCTGTCGCTGATGGTGTGCACCGTCACCTTCCCGGTGGTGGCCCGGGCACTCGCGGACGGCGACACCGAACGCGCCCGCAGCCGCGTGGAGCGGGATCTGGCGGTCGCCTCCACCCTGGTGCTGCTGGGCATGTGCACGGTGATCGCGTGCGCCCCGCAGATGATCGAACTGCTCTTCCAGCGGGGCGCGTTCACCGCGCAGGACACCGCGGCCACCGCCGACGTGATGCGCGTGTACGCCTTCGGCCTGCTGGGCCAGACCCTGGTGGGCGCGCTGACCCGCTCCTACTTCTCGGCGGGCCGGCCCACCTGGTACCCCGTCGGCGCGATGGCCGCCGGCATCGCCGTGACCTCCTGGATCGGCGCCGCGACCGTGGGCGCCTGGGGGGTGGACGGGATCGCCGCCGCCAACGCCATCGGCATCACCTTCACGGCCGCCGTGATGCTCGCCGGCCTGCGCACGGGCCGGCAGGACAACCCCCACGGCGTCTCGATCCGCATCCGGCAGGTACTGGCCGAGCTGAGCAGGCCGGTGCGCGCAGCGATCGTCGCCACCGTCGCCGGGGCCTTCGTCGCGAGCCGGCCGGAGTCCCCGGTGGCGGGTCTCGTGGCCGGCTGCCTGACCGTGGCCGTCGTCTTCCTCCCGCTCACCCTGGCCCTGGGCGCCCAGGGCCAGGCATCCGCACTGCACTCCGTACGCACCGTCACACGAAGGCTCACACATGGCCTCTTCCGTTGATTCCGTTGATTCCGCCGGCTCCGTCGACTCCGTCGCTTCCGCCGAGACCGGCAGACTCCCCGCCCCGCGCCCGGGTCCCGTCCCCTGGGTGGCGATGTACCACTCGGTGGGCGACTGCTCGGACGACCCGTACCGCATCACGGTCACGCCCGGGCGGCTCGAACGGCAGCTGGCGTGGCTGCGCAGGCGCGGGCTGCGGGGCGTGTCCGTGGCCGAACTGCTCGCCGCCCGCGCCCGCGGGGAGGGGCGGGGGCTGGTCGGGCTCACCTTCGACGACGGGTACGCCGACTTCGTCAGCGACGCCCTGCCCCTGTTGCGCCGCTGGGGCTGCGGCGCCACCCTCTTCGTCCTGCCCGGGCGGCTCGGCGGCAACAACGCCTGGGACCCGCTGGGCCCGCGCAAGCCGCTGCTGACCGCGGACGGCATCCGGCGCGCGGCCGCCGAGGGCGTGGAGATCGGCTCGCACGGACTGACCCACGTCGACCTCACCAAGGCGGACGACCTCACCCTCAAGACCGAGGTCACCGAAAGCCGGCAGCGGATCGCCGAGTTGACCGGCTCCCGCGTCGACGGCTTCTGCTACCCGTACGGCACGGTCGACGCCCGCGCCGTCGAAGCCGTACGGGCGGCCGGGTACGCCTACGCCTGCGCCATCGATCCCGGCCCGCTGACCGGCCCGCACGCCCTGCCGCGCGTGCACGTCGGCCAGAACGACACGACCTGGCGGCTGCACCTCAAGCACCGTCTGCACCGGCTGCGCCGACGCCCGGTGGAGGGCCTCTGAGATGAGGGCCCTGCACATCATCACCGGCCTCGGCGCCGGCGGGGCGGAGCAGCAACTGCGGCTGCTGGTGCGCCACCTGCCCGTCGACTGCGACGTCGTGACGCTCACCAACCCCGGCTCGGTCGCCGACGGCCTCACCGCGGACGGCGTCCGTGTCACGCACCTCGGCATGAGCGGCAACCGCGACCTGGCCGCGCTCCCGCGCCTGGTCCGGCTGATCCGCGCCGGCGGCTACGACCTGGTGCACACGCACCTGTACCGGGCCTGCGTCTACGGCCGGCTCGCCGCACGGCTCGCCGGGGTACGCGCGGTCGTCGCCACCGAGCACTCCCTGGGCGACTCGCAGATGGAGGGCCGCAGACTGACCGCCGGGGTACGCGCGCTGTACCTCGCCAGCGAGCGCCTCGGCTCGGCGACGGTCGCCGTCTCCCCGACGGTGGCCGACCGCCTGAGGCGCTGGGGCGTGCCCGCGCCCCGCATCGAGGTCGTCCCGAACGGCATCGACCTGGACCGCTTCCGCTTCGACCAGGAGCGGCGCGAGCTCACCCGCCGGCGCCTCGGACTGCCCGAGGACGCGTTCGTCGTCGGCGGTATCGGCCGGCTCGCCAAGGGCAAGCGGTTCGACGTCCTCGTGCGCGCGATCAGCCGGCTGCCGGAGGACCACTGGCTGCTGCTCGTGGGCGGCGGCCCCGAGGAACACCTCCTGCGCCGCACGGCCCACGAGGCAGGCGTTGCCGGGCGCGTCCTGCTCACCGGCGAACGCCCCTACGTTCCGGACGGCTCCCCCGGCCCCGATCTGCCCTCGCTCACCGCCGCGATGGACCTGCTCGCGTCGCCGTCCGCGGACGAGGCGTTCGGCCTGGCGGTCGTGGAGGCGCTGGCCGCCGGCCTGCCCGTGCTCTACGCCTCCTGCCCGGCGATCGAGGACCTGCCGCCGCGGGCCACCGCCGGAGCCCGGCGCGTACGCGGCGGCCCCGGCGCGTACGCCCGCGCGATCGCCGAGGTCCGGGCGGCGGGCCCCCGTCCACGCGCGGTCCCGGAGGCCGCGCACCGCTACAGCATCACCCGCAGCGCGGACCGCCTCATGGACGTGTACGCGGCAGCGGTCTCCAGTTCGGCGTCGTCCTCGTCGTCCTCGTCGTCCTCGTCGTCCTCGTCCTTCTCACCTCTGGGAGCCAGCCCCTCATGACCGACACTCCCACCCGCCGGCGCCGACTGTCCCTGGCCCTGGCCGGTGTCAGGAAGCTGCCGTCCTGGTCCCTGCTCGCGGCCGGCACCTTCGTCGGCGGCCTGGCCGGCGGCGCGTACGGCATGCTGACACCGCCGACGTACACGGCCACCAGCTATGTCGTCGCCGTACCGACCGAGAAGTCCGACCCGGGCTCCGCCCTGGGCTTCGCGCAGGCGTACGGCCGGGTCGCGACCCAGCTCACGGTGCTGGCGGACGTGCAGGTGACGACGGGCGTGCCGGTGCGCACGTTGCAGCGGAGCGTGCAGGCGGCGACCTCACCGGACGCTCCGATGGTCGCGGTGTCGGCCACCTCCTCACGCCCGGGTCTCGCCTCCGACATGGCCAACGCCGTCTCCCGCGCGCTGGCCCGGCAGGCGAACTCCGCCAAGAAGAGCACCCACGTCCAGCTCGTGCAGTTCGCGAAGGCGGGCAAGCCGATCGAGCCGACGTCCGCGTCGACCGCGGTGACCTCTCTGGTGGGCGCGAGCGCGGGCGGGCTGCTGTGCGGTCTCGCCCTGCTGGCGCGGCCGAGGCGGCCCCGCCAGGACGACGACCCCGTCCCGGCCGCCACCGCCGCCACCGCCGCCTCGGTGCCAGCCCCCGCCACCGCCACGACCACCGCCACGACCACCGCCGCCACTGTGCCGGGCAAGCAGACCAAGCGGGGCAAGCGGTGACCGAGGCGCACCCCGGCGGACGCGGGGCGCTAGTGGCCGCGCGGCCACCAGCGGACGCAGAGCTTGCCGCCGAGCCACTCCTCCATCCAGCTGCCCAGGTTCAGCTTCGAGCAGTCAGGGGCCGGCGGCGCGGTGGGCGTCGGCTTCGGGGTGGGCTTCGGGACCGGTGCGGGAGTCGGGGTGGGGGCCGGGGTCGCCTCGTCGGTGCGGCCGAAGAGGTAGGCCCGGTAGACGTCGGCCGACTTCGGGTTGGACCGGCACTGGAACACACCGTGCGGGCAGTAGTCGGTCAGCGTGTTGTAGAGCGGTTTGTGCTCGTCCATCCACGCGAGCATGCGCCGCATGTACTCGGCGTTGTCGCCGTTGCGGAAAAGCCCCCATTCGGGGTAGGAGATGAGTTTTCCGTGGGCCTTGGCGAAATCCACCTGCGCCTGGAGCCCGTACGGCTCTTTCACCTGCTCGTCGAACGACTCCCCGGTCGGCTGGTCGTAGGAGTCCATTCCGATGATGTCGACCGTGGCGTCCCCCGGATAACACTGCGTCCAGGGAACGGAGTCCCGGCCACGGCTCGGCGCGTAGTCGAATCGGAACTTCTGGCCCGGCACCGACCGCATGGTGGTGACGATCCTCCTCCAGTACGTCTTCCAGGTCTCCGGGTCGGGCCCGCACCGGTGGGTGTACGTGACGCCGTTCATCTCCCAGCCCAGCACGAGAACCGTGTCCGGCACCTTCAGCCGGACCAGCCGCTCGGCGAGGGCACGGAAGTGGTGGTCGAACTCCCCTGCCGCGCCTCGCCGCAGCAGCTGCCGTACGTCGGAGTCGGAGACGCCCGCCTCGTTGCGCTCCTGGAGCGGGACGTTGAGGACGAGCATCCGGTCGGCCTTCTCGTTGCGCCAGCGCGCCCACGCGTCGAGGAAATCGAGGTCGCCCTCGATCTCGCTCCAGTCGTTGCCCGGCAGATAGGTGTGGCCGACGCGGAGCTCGGCACCGCCCAGCCAGTGGCTGAGCTGCGGAATACGGGCCACGCCGTCGGCTTCGGAGCTGAGGAAGGCCCCGAACGCCGATCCGAGGTCGGGGATCGCCGGCGGGGTCACCGCGGGCGGCTTCGGCGGCTTCGGGACAGCGGGCGTGGGCAGTGCCGGTGGTCTGACCGTGGGTACGGGAACGGCCGGGACGGTCACCGCGGGCCTCGGCGGGGGCGGCACCTCCACCCCCACCGCGTGACCGGAGGCCAGCGCCGCGGAGGCGACGGCCGCCGCCGCGCCCACGGCCAGTCGGCGGTTCCGGGCCCGCTCGTGCTGTGGGGCCATGCCTGCACCTTCTTCGCTCTCGTCCGACTTTCTGCCTTTATCCGCATTATTGACGCACTGTCATATGAAGTCAGGCACAGGAAAGCCGATGGCGCCACCGCCATTGCGGCTTTCGAGTACCGCGCTCGCCCGTACGGGTGAGCCGATCCGAAAGACGATCGAAAGAAAAGAGAATTCGTGTCGCTGCTCGACACCCGAGTCCCCGCCGTACTGCTGCGGACCGACCGGAATCCCTTTCACCACGGAACGCTGGGGGCCGTGCGTTCGCTCGGCCGGGCGGGAGTGGAGGTGCACGTCGTCGCCGACGCGGCGGGAAGTCCGGTCCACCGGTCGCGTTTCGTCCGCCGGATGCACCCACCGCCGCCCCCCGGCGCGTCCCCGGACGAGATCAGCGCCGTGCTGCGGTGTGTCGCCGAACGGATCGGCCGTCCCGCCGTCCTGATCCCGATGGACGACGCGACCGCGATCGCCTCGGCACGGATGCGGGAGAAACTCGCCCCCTCCTACCTCCTGCCGCCGCTGCCGGGCGAACTGGCCGAACGCGTCGCCGACAAGGCGGAATTGGCCGCCGTCTGCGCCGCCGCGGACATCCCGCACCCCGAGACGCTGGTCCCGGACAGCCCGGCGGAGGCCGCCGACGCCGCGCGGCGGCTCGGGCTGCCGATGGTGGCCAAGTGGAGCCGGCCGTGGCTGCTGCCCGCCGGCAGCGACCTGCGCAGCACCGTGCTGGTGCACTCCGCGCAGCAGGCCCTGGAGCTGTACTCGCGCACCGACGAGGCGGGCAGCAGGCTGCTGCTCCAGGCCTACCTGCCGCCGGGAGAGGACCGGGACTGGTTCTTCCACGGCTACGCCGACCGTTCGGGCACCCTGCGCGCGGGCGGCCCGGGCCGCAAACAGCTGTCCTGGCCGCGCGGCGCCGGTCTGACCGCGGTGGGCTGCTGGACCCCCAACCCGCAGGTGCGGGCGCTGGCCGAGCGCCTCACCGACGAGCTGGGCTACCGCGGCGTCCTCGACCTCGACTTCCGGCGCTGCGGCACGACGGGCCGCTACCACCTCCTCGACTTCAACCCGCGCCCCGGCGCCCAGTTCCGGCTCTTCGCCGACAGCGCGGGCCTGGACGTCGTACGCGCCCTGCACCTGGACCTGACGGGCCGCCCCCTGCCGGACGGCGCCCCGCTGGCCGGACGGGCGTTCGTGGTGGAGAACTACGCACCGTTCGCCGCGCTCCGTCCGGCGCCCGGCGGGCGCGAACTCGCCTGGTACGCCCGGGACGACCGCGTCCCGGGATGGGCGATGTGGGCCCTGTGGTGCCGTCATGTCTCCCGCCGGCTGCGGGAGCGGGTCGGCCCGAGGAAGGCGGCTCCCGCACCACTCCTGATCCCCCGGGCGGCCTCGCCCGCCCTGACCGACAACGAGAAAGCGAGCAATTGATGAAGTACGACCTTTTGGTGGTGGGCGCAGGCCCGTACGGCCTGTCGATCGCGTCCCATGCCGCGGCCGCCGGACTGAACCTGCGCGTCTTCGGGCGGCCCATGGCGTCCTGGCGGGACAACATGCCCCGCGGCATGTTCCTGAAGTCGGAGCCGTGGGCGTCCAACCTCTCCGATCCCGGCGGGCGCTGGCGCCTGGACGTGTACTGCGCGGAGCACGGCCTGTCGGCACGGCACGCGGAGCCGATCCCGGTCGAGGCGTTCGCGTCGTACGGCATGTGGTTCGCGCGGCACGCGGTGCCCGAGGTGGACGAGCGCATGGTGTCCCGGGTGGCGGCCGGCCCCGGCGGCTTCACGGCGGTCACCGAGGACGGGGAGATGCTGTACGCGCGGGCGGTGGCGCTGGCGGTCGGCGTGATGCCGTTCGTCGAGGTACCGCAGGCGCTGCGCGGACTGCACCCCGCGCTGGTGACGCACAGCAGTCACCACAGCGACCTGGACCGCTTCCGCGGCGGCGACGTCACGGTGATCGGCGGCGGTCAGGCGGCCCTGGAGACCGCGGCGCTGCTCGCCGAACAGGGCACCCGCGTACGGGTGCTGGCGCGGGCGGACAGCCTGCGGTGGAACGATGTGCCGCCGCCCCTGGAGCGTCCCCTGTGGCAGAACATCCGCTCCCCGCACAGCGGCCTCGGCCCCGGCTGGCGGAACTGGTTCTACAGCGAGCGCCCCGGCCTGTACCGGCACCTGCCGGAGGCGACCCGGCAGCGCATCGCGGCCACCGCACTGGGGCCGGCGGGCGCGTGGTGGGTCCGGGACCGGGTGGAAGGCCCGGTGGAGTTGCTGCCGGGCCACGAGGTCACCTCGGCCGGCGCGGTGCCGGGCGGTCTGCGGCTGAACCTGATGAACCGCAAGGGCGCGCTGCGGACCCTGGAGACGGAACACGTCATCGCCGCCACGGGATTCAAGGCACACTGCGACCGGCTCGGACTGCTGTCCGAGGAGCTCCGCGGGTCGCTGGCCACCCTGCCCGACCGCACCCCCGCGGTCGGACGTGACTTCGAGTCCTCCTACCCCGGCCTGTTCATGGCGGGCCTGGTGACCGCCTCCGGGTTCGGTCCGGCCATGCGCTTCGTCCAGGGCGCGACCTTCACGGCGGAGGCCCTCGTCCGAGGGGTGCGCCGCCGGCTCAGGAAGACCCCGGTGGGCGGGGCGATCCCCGTACCGGGAGGCAGCGGCAGCCGGGACTGGTCGCCGACGCCGGTGCGCCGCTGACGGCGGCCGTGCACGGCCGCCTCCGGGCCGCTGACGCAGAGCGAGTCGTCAGCGGCCCGTCCGGGGGGCGGCTACCGCTGGGCGGCGGTCCGGCCGCGGCGGTACATCATGACCCCGCCCGCGATCAGCGCGGCACTGGCGGCCGAGGTCGCCAGCATCGTCCTGGTGCCGGTCTCGGCCAGCTGGGGCGGTTCGGCGACGGACCGCTTCGGCGGCGGCGTGTGGCTGGTCCGCGTGGGCGGGGCCGGGGGCGTCGGACGCGGCTTCTCCACGACGCGGGTGGGCGGGGTGGGGGTGGGCGTCGGCGTGGGGGTCTCGCTGCAGTCGTCGCTGGGCTTCGGCGTCGCGCTCGCCTTCGGCGCGTCGGGCACGTCGGCCTTGGGGGGCTCGGGCGAGTCGTCGTTCTCGCACTTGTTGCCGAACGTGGCGTCGAGCGCCGCGACCCCGTTGACGGTGTTGCCGCACACGTTCACCGGTGCGTCGACCGGCGCCTGAACGGCGTTCCCGGACAGGACACCAGGGGAGTCCTTGGCGCTTCCCGCCGCGTTCGAGTCAGCGAAAGCGGCGCTGTAGGACAGGGAGAGAATGCCCGTGGCGGCGGCCGCCGCGAGCACTCCCCTGCACATGGTCTGTCGCAATGTGGTTATCTTCCTGCTTGAAGAATTGGGAAAGCCGGCCCCGGACGCGGGGATCGACGTCCGAGGCCGGCTGACACGGCCGGGAAGTGTGACCGATCTGCCGTACAGGTCGATCTGACTGGGCAGGTCACATGCCCCACTGCTTCATCAACCCGACGGCGGGGAATTGGTTTCGGGGATTCACCCGGTTGGACGGCCCCTACGACACCACGTCTTTCCGGGCGAAACCCCGGAAAGCGAGAGCGAACAGCACCACGGCGTACGTCACGGAAATCGCCGTGCCCTGGATCATGCCGGACCACTCGGGACGCGGCTGCACGGCGTCGGCCCAGGCGAACTGCCAGTGCGCGGGCAGGAAGTCGCGCCAGTGCCCGAGGGCGGTGACGGCGTCGAGGACGTTGCCGACGATGGTGAGGCCCACCGCGCCGCCGACCGCGCCCAGCGGGGCGTCCGTCTTCGTCGACAGCCAGAACGCCAGCCCTGCGGTGACCAGTTGGGACACGAAGAGGTACGCGACGACCACCAGCAGCCGCTGGGCCGCGGTGCCCGGGTCGAGCGCGCCGCCGGTGGGGATCCGGAGCGGGCCCCAGCCGTAGGCGGCCGTGCCGACGGCCAGCGCCACGACCGGCAGCAGCACCATCGCGGCCAGGCTGAGCCCGAGCCCCACGACGAGCTTGGACCACAGCAGCCGGGCCCGGGGCACGGGCGCGGCCAGCAGATAGCGCAGCGAGGACCAGCTCGCCTCCGAGGCCACGGTGTCCCCGCAGAACAGGGCGACCGGGATCACCAGCAGGAAACCCGCCGACACGAACAGGTTCACCGCGGCGAAGTTGGCCCCGGACGCGGTGGCCGTGTCCATCAGCGTGACCTGGTTGTTGCGGCCCCCCGGGTCGCCGCCGACGGCGAAGGCGACGACCAGGACGAACGGCAGGGCGGCGAGGATCCCGCCCATGATCAGCGTGCGGCGCCGCTTGAGCTGGCGGACCAGCTCCACCCTCAGCGGCAGGGTACGGCCGGCCCGGTAGCCGGAGGCGGTCTCGACGGGCTCCGTGTGCGCGACGGGCTCCGGTCGCTCGGCGAGCGTGCTCATGCCGTGCCTCCGATCAGGGTGAGGAACGCGTCTTCCAGGCGGCGGTGCGGGCCGACGGACTCGACGGGGACGTCTAGCCGGACCAGTTCGGCGACCAGGCGCGGTGCGCTCCCGCCGGTGTCGAGGCGGACGAGGATCCCGCCCTCGGCGCGGACGGCCGAGGCGACCCCGGGCAGCGCGGCCACCTTCTCCACGACCGGCTCCTCCACGGGCGTGGCGGTGCCGACCAGCAGGGTGTCGCCGGAGCCGACGATCTCCGCGACCGGTCCCGCCTGGACGAGCCGGCCCCGGTCCATCACCACCAGGTGCGTGCAGGACTGCTCGACCTCCGCCAGCAGATGGCTGGAGACGATCACCGTGCGCCCGGCCGCCGCGTACCGGATCATCACCTCGCGCATCTCGCGGATCTGGGGCGGGTCGAGGCCGTTGGTGGGTTCGTCGAGGATCAGCAGGTCCGGCAGGCCGAGCATGGCCTGGGCGATGGCCAGGCGCTGGCGCATGCCCTGGGAGTAGGTGCGCACCGCGCGGGCGAGCGCGTCGCCCAGGCCCGCGATCTCCAGGGCCTCGTCCAGGTGCGCGTCCGCGGCGGGGCGGCCGGTGGCCCGCCAGTACAGCTCCAGGTTCTCCCGGCCGGACAGGTGCGGCAGGAAGCCGGCGCCCTCCACGAACGCGCCGACCCGGGACAGCACCGGCGCGCCGGGCCGGATGGCGTGCCCGAAGACACGGATCTCGCCGCCGTCCGGCCGGATCAGCCCCATCAGCATGCGCAGGGTCGTCGTCTTGCCCGCGCCGTTCGGTCCGAGCAGGCCGAGGACCTGGCCCTTCTCCACGCGGAAGGACAGCTCCCGCACGGCGTACCGGTCCGCGGACTTCGCGTACCGCTTGCTCAGGCCGGTTATCTGCAACGGCACTTCGGCAAGCTCGGGGTCCGGGCCGGGCGCCGCCGTGCGGCGGCGGCCGGTGACCAGCAGCACCAGCGCGACCGCCGCACCCGCCACGGGCAGCCACCACACCCAGGCGGGCAGCGGCGCCGACGCCGTGCTCACGCCGGGGGCCGTCGGCACGCTCAGGTCGCCCTTCAGGGAGACGGTGTACGTGGCGGGGGCCGCCGGGGAGGCGTAGCCGAGGTCGGTGGAGGCGAGGACCAGGCGCAGCCGGTGGCCCTTCAGCACGTCGTGGTCGACCGCCGGGAGCGTGAGCGTGACGTCCTTGCCGGCCCGCGCGCCATCGACCCGGATCGGCGCGACCAGTTGGGAGGGCAGCACCTTCTGGGTGCCGTCGGGCGAGACGTCGTACACCTTCCCGAAGAGCACGGCGTCGTCGCTCGTCGAGGTGACGTGGACGGTCACGGTGGGCGAGCCGGTGATCTGGAGGTCGCCGCCCACCGGCTTGGAGTCGAAGGCGGCGAACTGGCCGGGGAAGTCGAGGGACACCCCGACGCCGAGGGAGGACAGCTGGGCGAGGCCACCGGAGCCGCCGAGGCCGGGCAGGGCGGAGACACCGGGCGGGCTGGCGCCCGCCGGGTTCGCGACGTGCTGCTCGCCGCCGCTGAGCGCGACCTTCCGCCGGCCGCTCGCCAGCCCGGAGTAGGTGTCGGCGGTGGCGCCGCGCAGCTGGGCGGCGCCGTCGGTGGAGTCGACGCCTCCGGTGCGGGTGATCCGGAAGGCCGGGCCGGTGTCGGCGCCCTTGTCGCCCTTGAGGTAGCGGTCGAACCAGGCCGTCACGCGGGCCTGGACGCGGCTGGTCTCCATGTCGCCGCCGTCGTGCCCGCCGGCGATCCAGTCGACGTCGACCGGGGCGCCGCCTGCGTGGATAGCCTTCTCGGCCGCGTCGGACTGGGCGAGCGTGAACAGGGAGTCGGTCTGGCCCTGGGTCAGCAGCGTCGGCACCTTGATGCGGCCGGCCACGACGGACGGCGAGCGCTCCTGGAGCAGTTCGCGCGCCGCCGCGTCCGGCTCACCCGCCTCGGCGACCCGGTCGTACATCCGGCACAGCGCGGGCTCGAACCTGGCGCAGCCGCCGCCTTCGCTGAAGAAGATCCCGGCCCACAGCTTCTTGTACACGCCGTTCGGGAACAGGGCGTCCGCGAGGTTCCAGTAGGTGATCGACGGGGCGATGGCGTCCACCCGGTGGTCGTACCCCGCGGTGAGCAGGGAGATCGCCCCGCCGTACGAGGCGCCGGCCATGCCCACGCGCGGGTCGCCCGCCTTGTCGAGCCGGACCTGCGGCTGCTTCGCCAGCCAGTCGATGAGCCGGGAGACGTCGGCGACCTCGCCCTCGGGGTCGTTGATGCCGATCTTCCCCGTCGAGTGCCCGAAGCCGCGTGCCGACCAGGTCAGCACCGCGTACCCGTCTCTGGCGAGGTCCTGGGCCTGCTGCCGTACGTCGTCCTTGCTGCCGCCGAAGCCGTGCGCGAGCAGGACGGCCGGGCGGCGGCCGGAGCCGCCGCTGGTGAAGTACGAGGTGTCGATACGCACCCCGTCGCCCATGTCCATCACCCGGTCGGTCCGGCGGACCGGGGGCGTGTCGTCGGAGGCGACGGCCGTCCACGTACCGGCACCGGCGAGCACGACGACGGCGGCCGCGGCGGCCACCATCCGCCGCGGCCCCCGGAGCAGCCCACGTACGCCGGGCAATCGAAGATCCATGCGTCCACGGTACGGGCCACCGCCGGCGGCCGATGCAACCCGGGGACCGAACCCCCGCCCATCCCCTGGGAGTACGCCCCTGCCGCCGCCTACACCAGCCGTGGTACGAAGGCCCATGGAGATCCGCCGCGCACGCTCCGTCGCCGAGCTCACCGCCGCCGAACACCTCTTCGACCACGCCGTCCGCCCCGAGTGGGCCGAGCGCTTCCTGACGGCGCACGGACACCATCTGTTCCTGGCCTACGAGGTACGGGACGGCGAGGACGTCCCCGTCGGCTTCGTCAGCGGCGTCGAGACGGTCCATCCCGACAAGGGCACCGAGATGTTCCTGTACGAGCTCGCGGTCGCGGAACCGTACCGGCGCCGGGGCATCGGGCGGGCGCTGGTCGGCCGGCTCGCCGCGGTGGGCCGGGAGCTGGGCTGCTACGGGATGTGGGTCCTGGTCGACGCCGGGAACGACGGCGCCCTTGCCGCGTATCGCAGTGCGGGCGGCAAGGGCGACGGTACGTGCTCGGTGGTGACGTGGGACTTCGCGTGAGCGTCAGGCCTGGGCGTCCTCCGGGATGGACACCAGCCAGCGGGTGTCGCGGCGTGGGCGGAGGTAGAGGGCCCAGTAGAGGGTGGCGACGGCGGTGATGCCGCCGGTCCACAGCAGGTAGCTCATCTCCTGCTGGCTGAGGATGTACGCCAGGACCGCGATCAGCAGTACCGGCATCGCGGGCCACAGCGGCATGCGCCAGGCGGGCGTGTGCTGGTGGTGGCCGCGGCGGGCGAGCAGGGCGGCGATGGCGACGAGCAGGTACATGCCGGTCACGGAGACGCCCGTGACGCCGTACAGCGTGTCCAGGTTGACGAAGCAGAGCAGCGCGCCGGGGACACCGACCGCGAGCGTGGCGACCCAGGGGGAGCCGAAGCGGCCGAGCTTGGAGAAGACGTTGTTGACCGGCTCGGGCCAGGCCTTGTCGCGGGCGGAGGCGAACAGGACGCGGGAGTTCTGGATGACCATGACGATGCCCGCGTTGATGATCGCGAGGGCCACGCAGAGGCTGACGAAGGTACCGACGGCGGAGTCGGACCAGGCGGTGACCATGGAGCTGATGTCACCGCCGGTCAGCTCCTTGAGGTCGGAGGCGCCCAGGGTGATGGCGGCGACCGGGACCAGGATGACCACGGTGGAGATGGCGAGGGTGGCCAGCACCGTGCGGGCGACGTTGCGGCGCGGGTGCTCCAGTTCCTCGGAGAGGTAGACGGCGGTCGAGAAGCCCTGGGTGACGAAGAGGGCGATCGCCAGGCCGGAGACGACCAGCATGGCCGTCACGGTGTCGGTGTGCCCGCCGGTGCCGGCGACCTGCATCGAGGTGAGGCTGCCGAGACCGCGGTGGGCGTGGGTGAAGCCCAGTACGGCGACGACTCCGGCGGCGACGACCTCCAGGACCAGGAAGACGCCGGTGATCCAGGCGTTGGCGCGCAGGTCGAGCAGGCCCGCGAGGGTGGCGAGGAGCATCACGCCGGCGCCGGTCATGGCCGGGTCGAGGTGGACGATCGGGGCGAGGTAGTCCGCGGTGCCCATGGCGATCACCGGCGGCACGATCATGACGACCAGCAGGGACAGCACGAAGACCAGCCAGCCCGCCAGCCGCCCGGCCAGCGTCGACACCATGGCGTACTCGCCGCCCGCGCTGGGGATGAGGGTGCCCAGCTCCGAGTAGCAGAACGCCACGGCGATACAGAGGAGGGAGCCGATGGCGATCGTCAGGGCGGTGGCGGTGCCGAGCGAGCCGAACAGGTCCGGGACGACCACGAAGAGCGTGGAGGCGGGCGTCACGCAGGACAGGGTGAGGAGGGTTCCGCCGACCACCCCGATGGAACGCTTGAGTGTCTGGGGACTGTCGGCCACCTCTGGGGCGGCGGTCTCGACAGGGCGGAGCGTGTCGGTCATGCGGCGTTCCGATCGACTCGTGCGGATGCCTCCGGCGGCTGGGATTGAGGTGCATGGAACCCCGACGAAAACCGACGCGTCAATGGCTGTTTACCTACGGAATTCGTAGATCGAGAGCGCTGTTCATCGCGTTTACAGCAATTCTGCTCAGTCCGTTCAGCCCCCTTGGGCCATGCGGTAACCGCAGGAACGGCGGCAAAAAAATGTCAGGACGTCCGGGATCCGGACCTGTCAGTGTGTCCCGTTAGAGTTCACCGGTCACAGCCGGAACACAGCAAGGGGTGGGGACACATGAGGCTGGGGAAGAGCGCTGCCTGGGTGGCCTGTACGGCGGCGGCGCTGCTGGCGACCTCCGCGTGCGGCACCGAGGGGGCGAAGACGGCCGCCAAGACGGTCGACAGCGCCGGCAAGGCGATGGCGGCGCTGGCCAGGGCGACGGACCGGACCGAGGCCCTGGGGTCCGCCGAGGTGCGGATGACGACGGACCTCGGCAACGGCACCCCGGTGGCGATGGACGGCACGTTCTCCTGGGGCGACGGATTCGCCATGGACGCCGACATGGACAGCAAGGCCACGGGCATGGAGGCGCTCACGCACTCCCCCAAGATCCGGTGCCTGTTCGTCGACGGCGCCTACTACTACAAGGTCGACCCGCTGCCCTCCAGCCGGTACAAGGGCAGGACCTGGATCAAGGTCGACGGCTCGGCCATCTTCGGGGAGAAGGGCGTGCAGGCCCTCGCAGGGGGCAACGGCAGTCCTTCGGCGTCCATGAAGGGGCTGAAGTACGCCAACGACGCCGAGAACCTCGGCACGCAGACCGTGGACGGCCGGCGCACGACCCACTACCGGGCCGTGATCGACCAGGCGCACATGGGCCGGTACAAGGAGGCCTACGGCAAGAACTCCCCGATGGGTTCGGCGCTCGGCATCAAGTCGATCACCATGGACGTCTGGGTCGGCTCCGGTGACCTGCCGGTGCGGATGAAGCAGCAGTTCGGCGCCGTGACGGTGACCATGGACTTCGACAAGTTCGGCAAGACCGCCACCGTGAAGGCCCCGCCCGCCTCGAAGACCGCCGACCTCACCGACGTGGTGAAGCAGCAGCAGAAGCAGGGCTGAACCCACCGGTGCCCCGCCTCCCCTCGGAGAGGCAGGGCACCGTACGGCGTCAGTGGTTGCGCGGGAACCCGAGGTCCACGCCCGCCGGGGCGTCGGCCGGGTCGGGCCAGCGGGTGGTGACGACCTTGCCGCGGGTGTAGAAGTGCGTGCCGTCGTTGCCGTAGATGTGGTGGTCGCCGAAGAGCGAGTCCTTCCAGCCGCCGAAGCTGTGGTAGCCGACGGGGACCGGGATCGGCACGTTCACGCCGACCATGCCGGCCTCGACCTCCAGCTGGAAGCGGCGGGCCGCGCCGCCGTCCCGGGTGAAGATCGCGGTGCCGTTGCCGAACGGGGAGGCGTTGATGAGGGAGATGCCCTCGTCGTAGGTGTCGACGCGCAGCACGGTCAGCACCGGGCCGAAGATCTCGTCCTGGTACGCCTTCGCGGTGGTCGGCACCTTGTCGAGCAGCGAGATGCCGATCCAGTGGCCGTCCTCGAAGCCGTCCACCGTGAAGCCCGTGCCGTCGAGCACGACCTCGGCGCCCTCGGCCGCCGCGCCCTCGACGTACGACGCCACCTTGTCGCGATGGATCTTCGTGATCAGCGGGCCCATCTCGGAGGCCGGGTCGTTGCCGGGACCGATCTTGATCTTCTCGGCGCGCTCACGGATCTTGTCGACCAGCTCGTCGCCGATCGAACCCACCGCGACGACCGCCGAGATCGCCATGCAGCGCTCGCCCGCGGAGCCGTAGGCCGCGCTCACCGCCGCGTCGGCCGCCGCGTCCAGGTCGGCGTCCGGCAGCACCAGCATGTGGTTCTTCGCGCCGCCGAGCGCCTGCACGCGCTTGCCGTTGGCGGAGGCCGTGGTGTGGATGTAGCGGGCGATCGGCGTGGAGCCGACGAAGGAGACCGCCTTGACGTCCGGGTGCTCCAGGAGCCGGTCGACGGCCACCTTGTCGCCGTGGACGACGTTGAAGACGCCGTCGGGCAGACCCGCCTCGGCGAGCAGCTCGGCGATCTTGATGGAGGCCGACGGGTCCTTCTCGCTCGGCTTCAGCACGAAGGTGTTGCCGCACGCGATGGCGATCGGGAACATCCACATCGGGACCATCGCCGGGAAGTTGAACGGCGTGATGCCGGCGACGACACCCAGCGGCTGCCGGATCGAGGAGACGTCGACACTGCTCGCGACCTGCGTCGACAGCTCGCCCTTCAGCTGCACGTTGATGCCGCAGGCCAGGTCCACGATCTCCAGGCCGCGGGCGACCTCGCCGAGCGCGTCGGAGTGCACCTTGCCGTGCTCGGCGGTGATCAGCTCGGCGATCTCGTCCCGGTTCGCGTCCAGCAGCGCGCGGAACTTGAACAGGATCGAGGTCCGCTGGGCCAGCGAGGACCGGCCCCACGTGACGTAGGCGTCCTTCGCGGCGGCGACCGCGGCGTCCACCTCGTCCACCGAGGCGAACGCCACCTTCGTGGTGACCGCGCCGGTCGCCGGGTCCGTGACCGGCCCGAACGTACCCGAGGCGCCTTCGACGGTCTTGCCGCCGATCCAGTGGTTGACGATCTTCGTCATGACCGAGTACTCCTTCACAGATGGCGGCGTCGGGTCGAGACGTGCCGTTCGTACAGCTCACGTGCCTTGACCGCGGACGATCGGGTCGCGGTCTCGGCCACAGGAACATCCCACCAGGCCTGCGCCGGAGGCGCGCCCGACACTGTGTCTGCGGTTTCGGTCTCCACGTAGACACATGTGGGAGTGTCGGCGGCCCGGGCCTCGGCGAGCGCCGCGCGCAGGTCCCGTACGGTCTTCGCGCGCAGCACCCGCATACCGAGGCTGGCCGCGTTGGCGGCGAGGTCCACGGGCAGCGGGGCCCCGGTGAACGTGCCGTCGTCGGACGTGTAGCGGTAGGCGGTGCCGAACCGCTCGCCGCCGACCGTCTCCGACAGGCCGCCGATCGAGGCGTACCCGTGGTTCTGCACGAGCAGGATCTTGATCGCGATCCCCTCCTGCACCGCCGTGACGATCTCCGTCGGCATCATCAGATACGTCCCGTCGCCGACCAGCGCCCAGACCGGCCGGTCCGGGGCGGCCATCTTCACACCGATCGCGGCCGGGATCTCGTAGCCCATGCAGGAGAAGCCGTACTCCAGGTGGTACTGGTCACGCGACCGGGTGCGCCACAGCTTGTGCAGGTCGCCGGGGAGGGAGCCGGCCGCGTTGATGATCACGTCCGTCTCGTCGACGACCGCGTCCAGCGCGCCGAGGACCTGCGGCTGCGTCGGCCGTACGTCCGGTTCGTCGGCCTCGTAGCAGGCGTCGACGCGCTGCTCCCAGCGCTCCTTGTCCTCGGTGTACTCGGTGGCGTACGGGTCGGCGATCCGGTGGCCGTGCATCGCGAGTGCCTCAGTCAGCTCCTCCAGGCCGCTGCGGGCGTCCGCGACCAGCGGGGTCCCGGCGAGCTTGTGGCCGTCGAAGGGCGCGATGTTGAGGTTGAGGAAACGGACGTCCGGGTTCTCGAAGAGGGTGCCGGAGGCGGTGGTGAAGTCGGTGTACCGGGTGCCCACGCCTATCACCAGGTCGGCGGTGCGGGCGAGTTCGTCGGCGGTGGCGGTGCCGGTGTGGCCGACGCCGCCGACGTCCTGCGGGTGGTCGTGGCGCAGGGAGCCCTTGCCGGCCTGGGTGGAGGCGACGGGTATCCGGGTCGCCGCCGCGAACTCGGCGAGGGCGTCCTCGGCGCGGCTGTGGTGGACTCCGCCGCCCGCGATGACAAGTGGCCTGCTCGCGGCCCGGATCACCCGTACCGCCTCGGCGAGTTCGGCCGGGTCGGCACCGGGCCGCCGTACGGTCCACACCCGCTCGGCGAAGAACTCCTCGGGCCAGTCGTACGCCTCCGCCTGCACGTCCTGCGGCAGCGCGAGGGTCACCGCGCCCGTCTCCACCGGGTCGGTGAGCACGCGCATCGCCTGGAGGGCGGCCGGGATCAGGGCCTCGGGCCTGGTGATCCGGTCGAAGTAGCGCGACACCGGGCGCAGGCAGTCGTTGACCGACACGTCCCCCGCGTACGGCACCTCCAGCTGCTGGAGCACCGGGTCCGCCGGGCGGGTCGCGAAGACGTCGCCGGGCAGCAGCAGCACCGGGAGGTGGTTGACGGTGGCGAGGGCGGCGCCGGTGACCAGGTTGGTCGCGCCGGGGCCGATGGAGGTCGTCACCGCGTGGGTGGACAGGCGGTTCGACTGACGCGCGTAGCCGACCGCCGCGTGCACCATGGACTGCTCGTTGCGGCCCTGGTGGTACGGCATGTCGCCGGCGTACTCGATGAGCGCCTGCCCGAGGCCCGCCACGTTGCCGTGGCCGAAGATGCCCCAGGTGGCGCCGATCAGCCGCTGCCGTACGCCGTCCCGCTCCGTGACTTGCGCGGACAGGAAGCGGACGAGCGCCTGGGCGACCGTGAGCCTCGTCGTCGATGTCGTCGGAGTCATCGATACCCCTCGGTGTGGTCCGGGTGGAAGCAGATCCGCCACTCCCGCGTCTCGCCCGGACCGGCCATGACGTTCAGGTAGTACATGGCGTGGCCGGGCTGGGCGATGGACGGGCCGTGCCATCCGTCGGGGACGAGGACGGCGTCGCCGGTGCGGACCTCCGCGAGGACGTCCGATCCGCCCTCACGGGAGGGGAATACGCGCTGATAGCCGAAACCGTTCGGACCCTCGATCTCGAAGTAGTAGATCTCCTCCAGCTCCGCTTCCTCGCCGGGCCGGTGCTCGTCGTGCTTGTGCGGCGGGTACGACGACCAGTGCCCGCCCGGGGTGATCACCTCGACGGCGATCAGCCGGTCGCAGTCGAACGAGTCGGCGGAGGCGAAGTTGCGCACCTGGCGGGCGCAGCTGCCGCTGCCGCGGTCTTCGACGGGGACCTCCGGCGCGGGGCCGTAGCGGGCGGGGAGTCGTCGCTCGCACTTCGCTCCTGCCAGGGCGAAGCGGCCTCCCGCGCCGGAGGCGATCTGGACCCGGGCGTCACGGGGCACGTACACGAAGTCGGAGACCCCGTCGAACACGCTGCCCCTGCCCAGGATTTGGAACTCTTCGTCCTCCACCCGCACCGTACAACCGCCGCTGAGCGGAAGCACGATCCATTCGCTGTCGCCGGTGGTGAACGTGTGGGAGCCGCCCGGCGCCAACTCGACCACGCGCAGGCTGCTGTACGTCCAGCCGGCCCGTTTGGGATCGACGTCGAGCACGTACTGGGCGCCCGCGGTCACGCCCCGGCTCAGGTGCAGGTCGTTGCTGGTCATGCGAGCCTCACAGCAGTCCGACGGCGGTGTCCACGGCGGCGGCCACATCGCCGTCCGCCGGGTACAGCAGCGAGCGGCCGACCACCAGGCCGCGCACGGTGGGGAGTTGCAGCGCGCCCCGCCATTTCTCGTAGGCGGCGTCCTGGTCCTCGGGCGAGTCGCCGATGTCGCCGCCGAGCAGTACGGCGGGCAGCGTGGAGGTCTCCATGACCCGCGCCATGTCGTCGGGGTTGTCGGTGACCGGGACCTTCAGCCAGGTGTAGGCCGAACTGCCGCCCAGACCCGAGGCGATGGCGATCGACTTGGTGACCGCTTCCGCGCTCAGGTCGTTGCGCAGCCGTCCCTCGTCGGTGCGGCGGCTGATGAACGGCTCGACGAAGACCGGGAGCCGGCGGGCGGCCATCTCGTCGATGGCGCGGGCCGTGGACTCCAGGGTGGTCAGCGAGCCCGGGTCGTCGTAGTCGATGCGCAGCAGCAGCTTGCCCGCGTCGAAGCCCAGACGCTGGATGTCCTCGGGGCGGTGGCCGGTGAAGCGGTCGTCGAGTTCGAAGGAGGCGCCCTGGAGGCCGCCGCGGTTCATCGAACCCATGACGACCTTGTGGTCGAGGGCGCCCAGCAGCAGCAGGTCGTCCAGGATGTCGGCGGTGGCCAGGACACCGTCCACGCCCGGCCGGGACAGGGCCAGGCAGAGGCGTTCGAGGAGGTCGGCGCGGTTGGCCATGGCCAGCTTGCGCTCGCCGACGCCCAGCGCGCCGCGGGCCGGGTGGTCGGCGGCGACGATCATCAGGCGGCCGTGGTCGTTCAGCAGCGGCCTGCGGGCGCGGCGGGCGGCGGCCTCGGCGATCGCCTCGGGGTGGTGGGTGCGGGTGTGGACCAGCGCGGAGACGTCCACCTTCGGCCAGGCGACGCCGTCCCCGCCGTCGTGCTGCGCTCCCATGACCCGGCCGGCCCTCACAGCACCGCTCCGGCCTCGAGCGCGGCGGCCACCTCGTCGGGGGTGGGCATCGCGGAGGAGCACTCCAGTCGGGAGGCGACGATGGCGCCGGCCGCGTTGGCGTGCCGCATGATCGTCTCCAGGTCCCAGCCGGCCAGCAGGCCGTGGCAGAGGGAGCCGCCGAAGGCGTCGCCGGCGCCGAGTCCGTTGAGGACGTTCACCGGGAGCGGCGGGACCTCGGCGGTGTCGCCGTCGCTGTTCACCGCGAGGACGCCCTTCGGTCCCTGCTTGACGACCGCGAGTTCCACCCCGGCGTCGAGGAGCGCGCGGGCGGCGGCGTGCGGCTCGCGCACGCCGGTGGCGACCTCCACCTCGTCGAGGTTGCCGACGGCGACCGTGGTGTGCCGCAGGGCCTCGGCGTAGAAGGGGCGGGCCGCGTCCGGGTCCGTCCAGAACATGGGCCGCCAGTCGAGGTCGAAGACCGTCGTGCCGGCCTTGGCCCGGTGGGCGAGCGCCGCGAGCGTCGCCGTACGGCTCGGCTCCTCGCTCAGCCCCGTGCCCGTGACCCAGAAGACGCGCGCGTCACGGATGGCGTCGAGGTCGAGGTCGTGGGCGTCGATCTCAAGGTCGGGCGCCTTGGGCTGCCGGTAGAAGTACAGCGGGAAGTCGTCCGGCGGGAAGACCTCGCAGAAGGTGACCGGCGTGGGCAGCCCGGGGACCGGGGTGACCCAGCGGTCGTCGACACCGAAGTCCCGCAGGGCCTCGTGCAGGTAGGTGCCGAAGGCGTCGTCACCGGTGCGGGTGATCACGGCGGTGCTCCGGCCGAGGCGGGCCGCGGCGACCGCGACGTTGGTCGCCGACCCGCCCAGGAACTTGCCGAAGGACGACACCTGCGCGAGCGGTACACCGGTCTGAAGCGGGTAGAGGTCCACCCCTATCCGCCCCATGGTGATCAGGTCGTACGCCATCCGGCTTCCCTTCGTCACGGCTCTCCCCCGGTTTGTAGCCCCGCACCCGGGAGCCTGTCAATGTTTTGTCCAGACATTCGGACCAGACCTTGACACGCGCTTTCCTGCGACCGCAGGCTGACCGCCATGACGTCGTTGTCGCCTCAGGCCCCACTGTCCCGCATCCGCGTCGGATCGGCGCCCGACTCCTGGGGCGTCTGGTTCCCGGACGACCCCGTACAGGTGCCCTGGCAGCGCTTTCTCGACGAGGTCGCCGACTCCGGCTACGAGTGGATCGAACTGGGCCCCTACGGCTATCTGCCGACCGACCCGAACGTGCTCGCCGAGGAGACGGCCCGGCGTGGCCTGAAGGTGTCGGCCGGCACGGTCTTCACCGGCCTGCACCACGGCGAGGCGGTCTGGGAGAAGACGTGGGCGCACGTCGCGGACAACGCCGCGCTCGCCCAGGCGATGGGCGCCAGGCACCTGGTCGTGATCCCGTCCTTCTGGCGCGACGACAAGACCGGCGAGGTACTGGAACCGGACACGCTCACCCCCGAGCAGTGGCGCAACCTGACCTCGCTGACCGAACGGCTCGGCCGGGAGGTGCGGGAACGCTACGGCCTGTCGATCGTCGTCCACCCGCACGCCGACACCCACATCGACAGCGAGGACAACGTCACCCGCTTCCTCGACGGCACCGACTCCTCGCTGGTCTCGCTGTGCCTGGACACCGGGCACTACGCCTACTGCGGCGGCGACAGCGTCAAGCTGATCGAGACCTACGGCGAACGGATCGGCTACCTCCACCTCAAGCAGGTCGACCCGGAGATCCTCGCGGACGTACGGGCGAACGGCACCCCGTTCGGCCCGGCGGTCGCCCAGGGCGTGATGTGCGAGCCCCCGGCCGGGGTGCCCGCGCTGGGCCCGGTCCTCGAGGCGGCCCAGAAGCTGGACGTCGACCTGTTCGCGATCGTCGAGCAGGACATGTACCCGTGCGACCCGGACAAGCCCCTGCCGATCGCCCGGCGGACCCGGGCGTTCCTGAGGTCCTGCGGGGCCTAGGCCGTCCCGTCGTGGGCCGTTTGCGTCACCTCTGTCACAAACATGCGCCTCCTGTCACGCATGTCCCACGTGCGCTGACCTCCCGTCACATCCCTTCGACAGCCCCTCCCCGACGGTCACCGTGTGTCGTTCACCGGGCACAGGCTGGTGATCACCAGCGCAGCGCCCGGCTACCCCGACGGCCGCCCCCGGCCGCCGACCGCGGCGCGCGCGGGGAGGTGCAACTCATGACCGACCGAAGACTCTGGTCGTACAAGGAGATCGCGGCGCACATCCGGGTGCAGCCGGACACCGTACGGTCCTACCGCAAGCACGGGCTGCTGCCCCCGCCCGACCATGTGGAGGGCGGCAAGCCCTACTGGTACGCCGACACCGTGCGCGCCTGGGTCGCCTCCAGACCCCGCAACCGCGGCCGGGACCAGACCTAGGCCAGGCGTCAGCGCCATGGTTCGACGACGGTGACTCCCGCGCCGCGCGCCGTGTCCATCGCGGCGAGCGCGGCCGGGGCCGCGTCCAGCGGGATCGTCGACGTCACCAGCAGGTCGGGGCGCAGTACTCCCGCGCGGACCAGTTCCAGCATGCCCGGGTAGGCGTGGGCGGCCATGCCGTGGCTGCCGAGGAGTTCGAGCTCCAGGGCGATGGCGCGCGCCATGGGCACGGGGGTCGTGCCGTCGGGCGAGGGGAGCAGTCCGACCTGGACGTGCCTGCCGCGGCGGCGCAGCGAGCCGACGGAGGCCGCGCAGGTGGCGGGGGAACCGAGCGCGTCGAGGGACAGGTGGGCACCACCGCCGGTCAGTTCACGGATCGTGGCGGCCGTGTCCCGAGTCCGCGTGGCGTCCACGCACTGGGCCGCCCCGAACTTACGCGCCAGCTCCAGCGCCGCCGGTGACACGTCGACGGCGACGACCCGCGCCCCGGACGCCGCCGCGATCATCACCGCCGACAGTCCCACTCCCCCGCAGCCGTGCACCGCGACCCACTCCCCCGCGGCCACGCGCCCCTGCTGCACCACCGCCCGGAAGGCCGTCGCGAACCGGCAGCCGAGCCCGGCCGCCGTCGCGAAGGACAGGCCGTCCGGTACGGCGACCAGGTTCACGTCGGCGTGGTCCAGCGCCACGTACTGCGCGAACGAGCCCCAGTGGTGGAAGCCGGGCTGGGTCTGCCGCTCGCACACCTGCTGGTCGCCGGCCGCGCAGGCGGGACAGCTGCCGCAGGCGCAGACGAAGGGCACGGTGACCCGGTCACCGGGGCGCCAGCCGGTCACCCGGTCGCCGACCGCCGCCACGGTCCCGGCGAGTTCGTGGCCGGGCACGTGCGGCAGCGTGATGTCCGGGTCGTGGCCCATCCAGCCGTGCCAGTCGCTGCGGCACAGGCCGGTGGCCTCGACACGCACCACGACGCCGTGCTCGGCTGGCTCCGGGTCCGGCACCTCCCGCACCTCGGCCGGTTCCCCGTACCGCTCGAACACCACAGCGCGCATCCGTCTTCGCCCTCGCCTTCCTTACGACAGCCCACGGGCCGATCGACCGCGGACCACGGCGAACGCCAGCCCCTCTCCGAGTAGGGCCGTCCGGGGGTCATTCGAGCCGAGCCTTACATCCGGGACCGCCTCGGAGAAGAGCCCCGGCTCACCGAGGCGGCGAAGGCAGCCATCCACCGAGAGGCGCCGGGAAGTCCGCCGCCAGGTCTCGGTCACGAGCTCCCCATGCGCATGTACACCGTCACCCTGCGACCGCGGACCTGCTCGTCCGCCACCGGCGTGAAGTACTTTTCCAGCACTGAAGTCTTCACCCGGTCCCGCTCCGCCGACAGCGGCTTGGCGACCTTCGCCGCGTCCGTCACCAGCAGAATCCGCCTGTGGGCCAGCATCGCGGCCCGGATCCTGGCCGGGCTGTCCTCCACGCCCTTGAGGGTCCCGGACTCCTCCGGACTCTCGGCCAGAGCTATGTCCCGCAGACCGGTGAAGGCATGGGGGGAGACCAACTTGGTGTCGCGTCGCGCCGCCGGCACGAAGAGCACCGCGTCTCCGGGTTTCTTGAGCCCCTGCACGTCTGCTGCCACGGCCAGGACGTCGTCCACCCGGCTCGCCGGGGAGCGCTTGGCCAGTGCCTGGGGGAGCAGGGCCACCGTCGCCACGGCGACAACCACGGGGAGGATCCATGGCGCCGCCTTCGGGAACCGCGGCGTCGCCGCCCGTATGGCCGCACCGAGCGCTGCCCCGATCAGCAGCGCCAGACCCAGCAGGCTGAACAGAACGTACCGGTCCAAGAACAGCGGTTGGACCAGGGAAAGGCCGATCAGGGTGATCTGCGGCACCGCGAGCAGTGGAAGCCCCACAGCCGCCGCCGAGAGTCGTCCGGTCTGCGGCCGGTCGACCAGGGCTCCGAGACCGCCGATCGCAAGCAGGACCGCTGGGCCGATCATCATGTGCCAGGTCAGCGGCGGTATCCAGGAGATCTGGTCGGACTGGCTCCGGCTGAAAAGGATCAGTGGCAGCACACACGCCGCAGCGGCCCCCGAGGACGCCGTCCAACGGGCCCACACGCCGCGCCGGGCACCCGCCCAGGCCAGGGTGGCCGCGTGCGCGGGCAGCATCATCAGCGACAGCCAGTTCAGCAGCCCGCACAGCGCCACCGCGCCGCCGTACGCCGCCCACAGTGCTGCTCGGCCATGTTCCTCGAGCAAGGTCACCAGCAGCAGCGTCGAAATTGCGGCTCCGGCTGCGACCAGCGCGTACGGACGACCCTCTTGGAGATAGAACTGCACTGCCGGAAGCAGGCCGAACGCCAGCCCTCCCCCCAGACCCGCTCCAGTACCGGCCAGTCGATGGCCGATGACCGTCACACAGGCCGCTGCCACCGCCATGGCCAGCACAGAGGGCAGCCGCAGTGTCGTCGTGCTGGGCCCGAAGCATTCGAAAAGTCCGTGCATCAGCAGGTAGTAGAGCCCGTGCACGGCATCGACCTGCCCCAGCATGTGCCAGATCTCGGTGGTGGACCGTCGAGCAACCTGCCAGGTCGCCGCCTCGTCCCGCCACACGCTGTGCTGCCGGGGCAGCCCCCACAAGCCGAGGGCCAGGGTCCACAGCACGGGTATCAGCCAGATGGGCAGGGAGCGGCGTCCAGTGGTCATGCGGGGAGTCATATAGGTGTTCAGGCCCTCGGGATAGCAGTGCGAATCGTCTCCGCCGGCTCCGTAAGCCATCGACACTATCTGAGCTGAAAGCGAAGTCGCCACACCTCACGGAGCATGGCTGAAAAGCGTCACTCAGATTTGACTGTATCAGACCCAACGCCGAATGGCCTTTGGCCGTCCACTCCGAGTTCAACGCCCCATTTGCTCCCTATGCCACCTTGGCGACTTCGATTAAAAATCGACCACTATGCTTGATGCTTTTCGGTCACAACCGCGGCTGAATTGTGCCGTGATCTTGATCACCTCAATATTCGATTGCTGGTGGTCATGCGCATAGATCAAACTCTGTGCCGGTCCCAACCGAAACAAAATGACTAGGAGTCGTCTTGAGCATGCGAAATGGTGTAAAGGTTGCACTGGCTGCCGGTGCCCTCCTCGTGGCCGCAGCTACTCCGGCGCTTGCCATCACCGTCGACGCCGGCGGCGGCAAGTGGAGCTACGACGAGGGTGCCAACACGGCGTGGTCGAACTACAAGCACCCGAACAACAAGCACGCGTCTTCGGTGTCGATCGGTGGCACGCTCACCAAGAGCGGCTGCACGGCGAAGGGGCAGTGGTCCCTGGCCTCGGCGGCGAAGAACGGCGGCTCCGTCGCGTGGTACTACGACCCGAAGTGCTGAGCCTCGCTTAGCTCGGCTTGTTGGCTGTGGAGGCGTGGTTCGCGCCTCCACAGCTTTTCTCCGCAGACCCTGAATTCCCGATCGAGTGCTCTCGAGCGCCCTCAACCTAGGTATCGCATGCTGCATCGAGGTATACGATTCGTCCACGCCGCCGTACTGGCATTCTCCGCAGTGCTGGCTTTTCTGTTCGTGCGCGGACTGGATGAGGGCGGGGTACTGGGAAATTCGGCTCTGATTGATGTGATCGACTCCGATGAATCGGTCAGCGGTGCTCAAGTCGTCCAAAACATCCAGTCGTTCTCGGCCGAGCACGCGGTCGGGGTGGCGCGTGAGGTGCCCGATCTGAAGAACCCCGACGGACTACGGCATCTGTACGTGTCTCCGGGCAGTCCCCATTCGGTGACAGCGGAATGGCTGGACAAAGGCTATCCGGCCTTCAGCAGGAACTTCGAAACACGCGTGCATCCGATCTCGGAGATCGCACAGCAGGACCCGCGAGGTTCCTACTACGTGTTCGGGTCGTCTGCGGCAGCCGATGCCTTGAGTACCGAGTTCGGCAAACTTGGGCTCACCGCACGCGTCAGCCATCCCTTGTCGTACACCGAACTGACCGACCGATACTCGGATGATCCCCTGTACTGGGCCTTCTGCGTGGTCGCCCTCGCGGCGCTGACGATGACCGGTGCGAGCGTGCTGCTCAGTGCGAGGTCGTACGGGGTCCTCCGGGTGCAGGGCATGTCCTTCACCGACATCCTTCTTCGCGATCTACGGCAGTTGGCCGGGTTCTGGCTGGTGACGGCCGGCACCATCACGGTTTCGGCGCTTGCCTTCCTCGGCTACTACAACAGCTTCGCCTGGGTGGGGCTGTTCGCTTCGGTGGCCGCAGTCATTGCCGCCCTACTGGCAGTCCTGGCGCTAGCCGCTCACGCGGCCGCGCTGGCTCTGACCTTCAAGGTTGACGAACTGCGCGCCCTCAAAGGTGAACTGCCTTCGAGAGCGGCATCCATCAGCGTCTACCTTGTGCGTATCCCCGCACTGTTGCTTGCTCTCAGCATCGCCACGGATGTCACCCTCACGAGCCAGGATGTACTGATACGCCAGGGAAACCGGGGTATCTACGAAACTGTGGGTGATGCAGTCTCGATCCGCCTCAATGGCGCCTTTGCCATGCACGTGGACCAATTGAACGACCATGTCGGTCCGTGGCTGCGCCAAGCTGACGGGCGGGGCGAGGTGATTGTTGCCGGGCGCAGGGATCTCCAAGTATCCGCCCCGGGCGCGCATCTGCCGTCCGGCGAGATTCTCATCGTCAACGACACGTTCCTCAGGAAGCAGCCAGTTTTCGACCCGGCAGGACACCGTTATACCTCTGAGGGCTTGGCCGACAAGGCGCCGGACTCGCGCTCGGTACGGATCATCATTCCCGATTCGCTTTCCTCTCACAAGACAGCTATCACCAAGGCGGCCTCCGAGATCATTGATCCGGATCTCAGTCGGCACATCCCCATCGAAGCGCTTAGCAGCAGGACGGGACAGCGCCTCTTCGGCTACAACACTGGCGCCTATGTGTACAACTCGGCACACAGTCAGGACGAGGACAGGTCTTTGGTGCGCGACCCGATCCTTATCGCCGTCCCCAATGGTTCGCATTTCCTCACCGATGACGCCTATACCACATTTGCCACCCAGGCGGGAATCATATTCTTTAAGCCTGGTGACGCACTGAACGCCATGAAGGCGAAAAAACTTCAGGACTACGTGAATTCCATAAGTCCTGTCGGTCAGAAAACTGCCCTGGATCTCAGGACTGCGGTCAGCAAACTTCGACTCCAGATTTTCAATCTTATCGTTGCCGCGATAATTCTCCTCGTCGCCGGCGTCGGCGTCTGCCTCATCTACTCGCGCAAGAACGCACAAATCATATTCGCGCGACACATCGGCGGATGGAGATACATCGCCACCCACCGCTTCATCCTTGCCGTAGAAGTGGCTATTGCGATCATCTTCGCTACGCGAGTTCCTTTCCAGTCGTGGCAGCAGAGACAGGAATTGAAGAAGCTTGCTGCCGCCGGTGCGCCTGCCCCCTTCGAGCCGACTCACATCAGCGCACTGGATCTCGCTGTCATCACGGGCCTTGTTGTCTTCGAATTGGGGGCCGTGCTTCTCGCTCTCGCATTCTTTCATGGCCGCATCGTGAAGCAAGGGGCGGCCGATACGTGAGCCTCTCGAGCGGGAAAACCCCTCCACTCAGCCGGAGTATGTTGTGATCGATATTGAGAACCTTTCGAAGGTATTCGGCGCCCGGACCTTGTGGCGTGACGTCAACTTCACCGTCAATCGCGGTGAGATGCTCGCCCTCGTCGGCCCAAGTGGATCGGGTAAGTCAACCCTCCTCAACTGTCTTGGGCTGCTCGACAGGCCCAGTACCGGGACGATCCGATACGAAGGGAGGGATATCACCCGATTCGGTCGACGCGAGATACGCCGGTTCCGCCGTGACGCTCTCGGTTATCTGTTTCAGCACTATGCCTTGATCGAGAACGCAAACATTGTTGAGAACCTGGAAGTGGTAGCCAAGCCGCGTCGGTTGTTGCAGGGCAAAGGCAGTGCGGCTATCGCTGAGGCCCTTGATCGCGTTGGTCTGGCGGGGCGGGAAAAGGAGAAGATCTACCATCTGAGCGGTGGAGAACAGCAGCGCGTGGCCCTGGCCCGTCTCATGATCCAACGGCCGACCCTCGTGCTCGCGGACGAGCCGACGGGTGCTCTCGACGACACCAACACCACTATGGTCATCGACGTTCTTCGCGAGATGAGCGAGGCCGGATGTGCCGTCGTCATCGCTACCCACGATGCTGGCGTCCGTGATCGATGTGACACCGTATTTGCTGTGCACGAATCCTCTCTCGCCGACGTCCGGCATCAGCCAGCGCACTCCTGAGGGTCACGTTTGAGAGGACGAGCAGTCGCCCGTCATAAAGGGAGGGCGGCGGACTTGGGCGCCCAAAGGCCGCACCTGGGGCCACCGGGGCCACACACCGGTGGTGCGGGGCACCGCCCAGGGCACCAAGCGCGTCTCGATGGCGGCGCTGATCTGCACCAAACCCGGCCGACGGCCCCGGCTGATCTACCGCATCCACCTCGACCGTGGCCCTGCCAAGGGCCGCCGCAAGGGCTTCACCGAGACCGACTGCGCCCGCCTGCTGGATGCCGCACACCAGCAGCTCGCCGGCCCCGGTGTGGCACGACAGCCTGTCCAAGGGGCTGCGCTCCTGCGTAACCCCAGCCGTTGAAGATCTCTAGCCGCGCGCGCCGATCTTGTTCCGTTTCTCCTCCGACTCGGCGGCGGGTGGGGCAGCCTCGCCCTCGCTGAGCCCGAACCGGTCGTGCAGCCGCCGCAGCGGGGCGGGTGCCCACCAGGTCGCGCGGCCGGTGAGCCGCATGATCGCCGGTACCAGCAGGCTGCGGACGACCATGGCGTCCATCAGCACCGCCAGCGCGATACCGAGGCCGAGCATCTTGGTGTTGGTCACCCGGGAGGTGCCGATCGCGACCATCACCACCGCGAGGATGACCGCCGCCGCGGTGATCAGCCCACCCGTGCGCTGCAACCCGTGGCGCACCGCCTCGTTGTGGTCGCCGGTGCGGTCGTACTCCTCCTTGATGCGGGAGAGCAGGAACACGCCGTAGTCCATGGAGAGGCCGAAGGCCACGCAGAACATCAGGACGGGCAGGGTCGTCTCGATGGAGCCGGCGCTGGTGAAGCCGAGCGGGCCGGAGAGGTGGCCGTCCTGGAAGACCCAGACCACCGCGCCGAACATGGCGGTCAGGCTGAGCGCGTTGAGCACCACCGCCTGCACGGGTATCAGCACGCTGCCGGTGAGCAGGAAGACCAGGAGCAGGGTGACGATCGCGATGAACGCGGCCGCCCACGGCAGGTGTTCGGCTATCGCGTGCTTGGAGTCGACCAGGACGGCCGCCGTGCCGGTCACATCAGTGCTGAACGGCGCGTCCACCGCGCGCAGGTCGCCCACCAGGCGCTGTGCCGCGTCGTCGACGGCCTCGCCCTTGGGCAGCACCGTGAAGTAGGCGGAATCGCCCTTCACCAGCGGGCCGTCGACCCGCGTCACTTCTGGCAGGGCCGCCACCCGCTGCTTGTAGGCGGCGTACTGCGCCTTGCTCGCCCTGCCCTCCGCGAGCACTTCGAGTCCGCCGCCGGGGCTGCCCGGGAAGCCGTCCCGGATGTGCTGCTGCACGATGTGGGACTCGGCGCCCGACGGCAGCTGGCGGTCGTCGGCGGTACCGAACTTCACGCCGAGGAAGGGCAGTCCGAGGACGACCAGGCCGACGGTGGTCGCCACGGCGAAGAGCGGGGCCCGGCGCATGACCAGGGTCGCCGCCCGTGCCCAGGCCGTGCCCTCCTCGCCGGACGCCTTCGCGGGGCGGCCCCGCCGGAACGCCCGCCGCAGATCCAGGGAGTTCACCCGATGGCCCAGCAGCACCAGGGCCGCCGGCAGCAGGATCAGGGCGGCCGCCGCCGCGAGCAGCACCACGGCCATGCCGGCGTAGGCGAAGGAGCGCAGGAAGTACTGCGGGAACAGCAGCATCGCCGCCAGGGAGACCGCGACCGTGAGGGAGGAGAAGAGCACCGTGCGCCCCGCCGTGCGCAGGGTGGTGCCGACGGCGGTGAGCGGTTCGGCGCCGGCGGCGAGTTCCTCGCGGAAGCGGCGCACGATGAACAGGGCGTAGTCGATGGCGAGGCCCAGGCCCAGCGCGGTGGTGAGGTTCAGCGCGAAGACGGAGACGTCGGTGAACTCCGTCAGGCCGCGCAGCACCGCGTTGGTGCCGAGGATGGCCACGATGCCGATGCCCAGCGGGAGCAGGGCGGCGACGGCACTGCCGAAGACCATCACCAGCAGCACCAGGGTCACCGGCAGCGCGATCAGTTCGGCGCGGGCCAGGTCCTCCTGGATGATCGTCTGCATCTCGTGCCGCACGGCGACGGCACCGCCGACCCGCACCTCCACCGGGCCGTGCGTCCCCCGGTAGGACGGGGCTATGCGGTCCAGGGTCCGGCCCATCTCCTTCTCGTCGCCGGTGATACGGGCGGCGATCAGTGCCTCGTGGCCGTCCTCGGCGCGCAGGGCGGCTGCGGCCGAGGGCGCGGCCTGCCAGTAGGAGCCGACGCCCGTGACCCCCTTCTCACCGGCCAGACGGGTGGCGAGACCCCGGGCCTCGGCGGCGACCGCCGGGGCGTCGACCGAGGAGCGGCCGGAGTCGACCAGGAGCAGCAGGTTGGGCTGGGAGTCGGGGAACTCGCGCTCCAGCGCCTTGGTCGCGTACGTCGACTCGGCGGCCGGTCCTCCCAGCCGCCGCTGCCGAGCCGGTCGGCGACACCGCTGCCGGCCAGTACCGCGAGCACGGTGAGCACCAGGGCCGCGAGCAGTGACAGCCGCGGGCGGGCGGTCACGAACCGCGTCCAGCCACCGGGCTGTGGTGGGCGGTTGACTTCGGTCATCGTGCGGTGTCCCCTTCACCATGACCCGTGCCGTACGAAGACAGGCGGCAGGGGTCGCCATAGCCATAGACTGGCAAACACGAGAGATCGCTCGCGTTCCTCAAGAATGCGAGCGACCACTCGTGTTTGTCAATCACGTCCGGAGAGCTGGGGATAACGGGTGCCCGACGACACCGCCGACAGGCAGGGGAAGGAACAGCCGCGCCGCCGCCAGGCACGCGGCGAGCGCCGCATCGCCCAGCTGCTGCAAGCCGCCGCCGACGTCTTCTGCAGTACCGGCTACACGGCCGCCAGCACCAACGCCATCGCCCGCGAGGCGGGCGTCTCCCCGGGCACGCTCTACCAGTTCTTCCCGAACAAGGAAGCGATCGCGATCGAGCTGGGCGACCGCCTCGTGCACGAGATGCGGGAGACCTACGGCGAGGCGCTCGCCCCGGTCGACCCGGCCACCCCGCTGGAGGAGGCGGTGGGCGCCGCCGTCGACCGGTTCATCGCCTTCAACACCGAGCACCCCGTGTTCTTCACGCTGATGCACGGCCCCGACATCCCGGGCCGGATCGCCGAGGAGCACGACGCCCTGCACGCCACACTGGTCGACCGCATCGAGGGCCTGCTCGCCGTCCTCCTGGCCGACACCTCCCCCGCCGAGCTCACGCGCACGGCCCACGTCTGCCTCGGCATGTACAAGGCGGGCCTGGAGCTGGTCCTCGCTCACGAGGGCGCCGAGCGCGAGGCGTACGTCCGCGAGCTGAAGCACGTACTGGTCCGCTACCTCGACCCCCTCGTCGGCGACCGGCCCGGCCGCACGGACGCCACCGGCACCGGCACCGACACCACCGGCCTCCCCCGGACTGCGACATAAAGGTCACCTGCATAGGGTTCGGGTAAATCGCCCAGCAGGAGCCCGAGGGGGACTGCCGTGACCTACCCGCCGCCCGGCGCTCCCCGCGCCCGCATCCCCGGCCCACAGCTGCCCCCTCCCCCCTACCCCCGGATCCGCGCGGGCCTGTGGCGACGCTGCCTGGGCGGCGGGCTGGCCGTGTGGGCGCTGACCGGGCTCGTGGCATACGCGACGGCGGACATCACACTGCTGCCCACCGTCGTCCTGCTCGGCGGCTTCCTCCTCCCCGTCGCCTTCGTGCTGTGGGCGTACGAGCGGCACGGCCGCGACCTGGGCGTCAGCGCGGTCCTCGGCTGCTTCCTGGCCGGCGGCGCGCTCGGCGTGCTGGGCGCCTCGGCGACGGAACACCACGCGCTCCACCCGTCCCTGCGGATGTTCTCCGATGCCGGACTGGCCGAAGCGGTCAAGCTCACCGCGTTGGTGTTCGTACTGCGCCGGCTGCCCGGGATCCACGGCATGCGCGCCGGGCTCGTCCTGGGCGCGGCCGTCGGCTGCGGCTTCGCGGCCTTCGAGGGCTCCGGGCACGCCTTCGGCACGGCCCTGTCCGCGGACGGCCTCGACCTGCGGGCCCTGCTGGAGACCGAGATCCCGCGCGGGATGCTCGCGCCGCTCGGGCACGGCCTGTGGACGGCGATCGCGGGCGGGGCCCTGCTCGCGAACCGCCGCCCGAACGGCCGTTTCCGCCTGGGCGTACCGGTTCTCGGCGCCTGGCTCGGCGTCGGTCTGCTGCACACGCTGTGGGACTCCACCCACGGCGTCGCCCTCTGGCTGGTGACCCAACTGGCCGGGCCGTACCCGGCCCGGCAGCCGTTCGCGCAGGGGTACGTCCCTGGGCCGACGGCCGTACAGGACCACCTTCTGGCGGTGTTCTCGGTCGGCGGACTGGTACTCGTCTCCCTCCTGGGCATCGCCCGCGTGCGCTCGCTGGCGCGCCGCGGCGCCTCTTGGAGAAATACCCCCTAGGGGTATAGTCTCAAGAATGCAGGCCCCACTGTGGGCCTCGTCGGCCCCACCAGTCACGACGAGGAGTAACGACATGACCGCCCCGACCGACACCCCGGGATCCGTCACCACCGTCTACAAGGTGAGCGGGATGAGCTGTGGACACTGCGAGGGCTCCGTCTCCGGTGAGATCTCCGAAATTCCCGGCGTCACCTCGGTGAAGGCCGTCGCGTCGACCGGCGAGGTCACCGTCGTCTCCACCGCCCCGCTCGACGAGGAGGCCGTCCGCGCCGCCGTCGACGAGGCCGGCTTCGAGCTCGCGGGCCTCGCCTGATCTCCGTTCACTCTCCGACCGGGCCGTACCGACCAGCTGATACTGGCTCCGCACGGCCCGGTCCGTCGTCTGGAGTCCGGACATGACCAGCACCACCACCGCAGAGACAGCCATAGGCACGCCCTCGGGCACGCCGGCGGACGTCTCCGAGGCCGAACTGCTCATCGGCGGGATGACCTGCGCCTCCTGCGCCGCCCGCGTCGAGAAGAAGCTCAACCGCATGGACGGCGTGAGCGCCACGGTGAACTACGCCACCGGGAAGGCGAAGGTCGCCTACCCCCCGGGGGTCCGGGTCGCCGACCTGATCGCCACCGTGGTGAAGACCGGGTACACGGCCGAGGAGCCCCCGCCGCCCGAGCCCACCGAGGACGACAGGCCTGCCGAGACCGAGCAGGACCCCGAACTGACGGCCCTGCGCCACCGCTTCGCGGTCTCCGCAGCGCTCGCCCTTCCCGTGGTCCTGCTCGCCATGATCCCCGCGCTCCAGTTCGACAACTGGCAGTGGCTCTCGCTCACGCTCGCCTCACCGGTCGTCGCCTGGGGCGGTTGGCCGTTCCACCGGGCCGCCTGGACCAACGCGCGGCACGGCGCCGCCACCATGGACACGCTCGTCTCCGTCGGCACGCTCGCCGCGTACGGCTGGTCGCTGTGGGCGCTGTTCCTCGGCGACGCGGGCACGCCGGGCATGCACGACGAGTTCCGCTTCACCGTCTCCCGTATGGACGGTGCCTCCACGATCTACCTGGAGGTGGCCTCGGGAGTCGTCGCCCTGATCCTCCTCGGCCGCTACCTGGAGGCCCGCTCCAAGCGGCGCGCCGGGGCCGCCCTGCGTGCGCTGATGGAACTCGGCGCCAAGGACGTCGCCGTACTGCGGGAAGGCCGCGAGGTGCGCGTACCGGTGGCCTCCCTGGCCGTCGGCGACCGGTTCGTCGTCCGCCCGGGCGAGAAGATCGCCACCGACGGCACGGTGGTCGAGGGCGTATCCGCGGTCGACGCCGCCATGCTGACCGGCGAGTCGGTGCCGGTGGACGTCGGTCCCGGGTCCGCCGTGACGGGTGCGACGGTGAACGCCGGGGGCCGGCTGGTCGTCGCGGCGACCCGGGTCGGCGCCGACACCCAGCTCGCCCGGATGGCGCGGCTGGTGGAGGACGCGCAGAACGGCAAGGCCGAGGTGCAGCGCCTGGCGGACCGGATCTCGGCGGTCTTCGTACCCGTCGTCATCCTGATCGCACTCGGCACCTTCGCGGTGTGGCTGGGGGTCACCGGTGACACCGCCGCCGCCTTCACGGCCGCCGTCGCCGTACTGATCATCGCCTGCCCGTGCGCGCTCGGCCTCGCGACCCCGACCGCGCTGATGGTCGGCACCGGGCGCGGCGCCCAGCTCGGCATCCTCATCAAGGGCCCGGAGGTGCTGGAGTCCACGCGCCGCGTCGACACGGTCGTCCTGGACAAGACCGGCACGGTCACCACGGGCCGTATGACGCTCCAGGAGGTGTACGTCGCCGAGGGCGCCGACAAGGACGAGGTGCTGCGGCTCGCCGGAGCCCTGGAGCACGCCTCCGAGCACCCGGTCGCCCGGGCGGTCGCCGAGGGCGCCGTGGAGCGGGTCGGGCCGCTGCCGGCGGCCGAGCACTTCGAGAACGTCCCCGGGCGGGGCGTGCGTGGGCGGGTGGCGGGCCGCGAGGTGACCGTGGGGCGGCTCCCCGAGAACACGGACGACCTGCCGGAGGAGCTGGCCGCCGCCCGTTCCCGGGCCGAGGAGGAGGGCCGTACGGCCGTCCTGGTCGGCTGGGACGGGGTGGCACGCGGTGTCCTGGCCGTCGCCGACGCCGTCAAGGAGACCAGCGCCGAGGCGGTGCGCGAGCTGCGCGCGCTCGGCCTGACGCCGGTGCTGCTGACCGGTGACAACCGGACGGTGGCCGAGGCGGTGGCGCGGGCCGTGGGCATCGAGGAGGTCGTCGCCGAGGTACTGCCCGAGGGCAAGGTGGACGTCGTACGGCGGCTCCAGGGCGAGGGGCGGACCGTCGCCATGGTCGGCGACGGGGTCAACGACGCGGCCGCGCTCGCCGCCGCCGACCTGGGCCTGGCCATGGGCACGGGCACGGACGCGGCGATCGAGGCGGGTGACCTGACCCTCGTGCGCGGGGACCTCCGGGTGGCGGCGGACGCGATCCGGCTCGCACGGCGTACCCTGGCTACGATCAAGGGCAACCTGGTGTGGGCCTTCGGCTACAACGTGGCCGCGCTGCCGCTGGCCGCGGCGGGGCTGCTGAACCCGATGATCGCGGGCGCCGCTATGGCCTTCTCCTCGGTCTTCGTGGTGACCAACAGCCTGCGGCTGCGGACCTTCCGCTGAGGGGCCCCGCGAAGTTACTCGGGGGTTCCGGCGGTCGAAGTAAGAGTCCCCCTAGAGTCCGACGCGCACCTCACATAAGCTCTTCACAAGGCTCGCGCATCATCCTTACGCTTGAGTCCCGATCGACGTATCGGGGCTCTTGCGTATCTATCGGACATATGCAAGAGACGCAGATCACAGTGATGCGAACGTAACCATCGAAGGGGTTCGAAGGTCTAAGTTGGCGATGTCAGACCAGCGTCTTGGGGGGCGCTGACTGGCATCTGGGGATGTCTTGGGGGACTTCCTCAGAGATGCGTTGCCGGGGCACGTACACCGGGAAGCTTTGAGCGGCCCTCCCTACGTGCGTTGTCCCGGCAGATCGCACCGCATCACTGGAGTACGACGGGTTTTGCTCGTTGTGCTCAGACAGCGATTCAGGCGCTGTCCTCTCCGAGCGCCCGGCCGGATCCCGTGGGGGGAATCCGCACCGGGACATGGGAAGGCGCCCTGGTCGTCGGCCCGTGGGGGGACCGGCGACTCAGGGCGCCTTCTGCTGTTCGTCAGGCATCCGGGCACCGTCGGGCACTCGCACGTCATCAGGCGCCCGAGAGGCTCACGCACTCCCGGACGCCTGAAGAAAGCTCAGCGCTCCTCGACCGGAACGAAGTCCGCTCCACCACGCCGGTGGCCGTGCTGACCCGGGGGTCGGCCCCTGGCCCCGGGCCCCCCGCCACCGCCGCGAAGCCGGGACACCGGGAACCCGGCGCCCCACACCGTCAGGTGTCAGCGCTCCTCGACCGGAACGAAGTCCCGCTCCACCACGCCCGTGTAGATCTGGCGCGGACGGCCGATGCGGGAACCCGGCTCCTTGATCATTTCCTGCCACTGGGCGATCCAGCCCGGCAGCCGGCCGAGGGCGAACAGGACCGTGAACATCTCGGTCGGGAAGCCCATGGCCCGGTAGATCAGACCGGTGTAGAAGTCCACGTTCGGGTAGAGGCTGCGCGAGACGAAGTAGTCGTCGGAGAGCGCGTGCTCCTCCAGCTTCAGCGCGATGTCCAGCAGTTCGTCGGACTTGCCGAGGGCGGACAGCACGTCGTGCGCGGCGGCCTTGATGATCTTGGCGCGCGGGTCGAAGTTCTTGTAGACCCGGTGGCCGAAGCCCATCAGGCGGACGCCGTCCTCCTTGTTCTTCACCTTGCGGATGAAGTTGTCGACGTCGCCGCCGGAGTCCCGGATGCCCTCGAGCATCTCCAGGACGGACTGGTTGGCACCGCCGTGCAGCGGGCCCCACAGGGCGTTGATGCCGGCCGAGATGGACGCGAACATGTTCGCCTGGGACGAACCCACGAGGCGGACCGTCGACGTCGAACAGTTCTGCTCGTGGTCCGCGTGCAGGATCAGCAGCTTGTCGAGGGCGGAGACCACGATCGGGTCGAGCTCGAACTCGTCCGCCGGGACCGAGAAGGTCATGCGGAGGAAGTTCTCGACGTAGCTCAGGTCGTTGCGCGGGTAGACGAACGGGTGACCGATCGACTTCTTGTACGCGTACGCCGCGATCGTCGGAAGCTTGGCGAGCAGGCGGATGGTGGAGAGGTTGCGCTGCTTCTCGTCGAACGGGTTGTGGCTGTCCTGGTAGAACGTGGACAGCGCCGAGACGACCGAGGACAGCATGGCCATCGGGTGGGCGTCGCGCGGGAAGCCCCGGTAGAAGTTCTTGACGTCCTCGTGCAGCAGGGTGTGCCGCGTGATGTCGTTCTTGAACACGGTGAGCTCGTCGACGGTCGGCAGCTCACCGTTGATCAGCAGGTAGGCCACCTCCAGGAAGGTGGAGCGCTCGGCCAGCTGCTCGATCGGGTAGCCGCGGTACCGGAGGATGCCCGCCTCGCCGTCGAGGTAGGTGACGGCGGATTTATAGGCGGCCGTGTTGCCGTAACCGCTGTCCAGGGTCACCAGACCGGTCTGGGCGCGGAGCTTGCCGATGTCGAAGCCCTTGTCGCCGACGGTGCTGTCGATCACCGGGTAGGTGTACTCGCCGTCGCCGTACCGCAGTACTACAGAGTTGTCGCTCACGTCTTCCCTCACCGACGTAGTGCCTCTTCTTCGAGGTGCCCTGACTGTCTCTACCATCCCCCATTTGGCTCAGGAGAGTGCACTCGGGGTCGACCATTGGGCCTACTGACGGCACTCAGTGCCGCCAACCTGCTCATCCTGCCCCCTCGATCCGGCATCTGGAAGTGCTCTGTGACCTTCACGACTCATTTGATCGATCATTTTCGGATGACAGGCGGATGTCAGGCGGGATGTCAGACCCGTCCGGCCCCATGGAGCCTGAAATCGAGTGCCGTACAGCGTCGCCCCGCCGACACCGTGCGCACCGCCTGGCCGATCGCCTTGCGCGAACCGACGAGGACGACCAGCTTCTTCGCCCGGGTGACCGCCGTGTAGAGCAGATTGCGCTGGAGCATCATCCACGCGCCGGTGGTGACCGGGATCACCACCGCCGGATACTCACTGCCCTGCGAGCGGTGGATGGTCACCGCGTACGCATGGGCCAGCTCGTCCAGTTCATCGAACTCATACGGAACCTCCTCGTCCTCGTCCGTCAGCACCATCAGGCGCTGGTCGACCGGGTCGAGCGAGGTGACCACGCCCACGGTGCCGTTGAAGACTCCGTTCTTGCCCTTCTCGTAATTGTTGCGGATCTGGGTGACCTTGTCGCCGACACGGAAGACCCGGCCGCCGAACCGCTTCTCGGGCAGGTCGGGGCGGCCCGGGGTGATGGCCTGCTGGAGCAGACCGTTGAGGGTGCCGGCGCCCGCCGGGCCGCGGTGCATGGGCGCGAGGACCTGGACGTCCCGGCGCGGGTCGAGACCGAACTTCGCCGGAATACGGCGGGCGGCGACATCCACCGTGAGCCGCCCGGCCTCCTCCGTCTCGTCCTCGACGAAGAGGAAGAAGTCCTTCATGCCGTCCGTGACCGGGTGCTGCCCGGAGTTGATCCGGTGCGCGTTCGTCACCACCCCCGACTGCTGGGCCTGGCGGAACACCCGGGTGAGCCGCACGGCCGGGATCGGGCCGCCCTCGGCGAGCAGATCCCGCAGCACCTCACCCGCCCCGACACTGGGCAGCTGGTCCACATCCCCCACGAACAGCAGATGGGCCCCCGGCGGCACCGCCTTCACCAGCTTGTTGGCGAGCAGCAGGTCCAGCATGGACGCCTCGTCCACGACCACGAGATCGGCGTCGAGCGGACGGTCCCTGTCATAGGCCGCGTCACCGCCCGGCTTCAGCTCCAGCAGCCGGTGCACCGTGGACGCCTCGGCCCCGGTCAGCTCCGCCAGCCGCTTGGCGGCCCGGCCGGTGGGCGCGGCGAGCAGCACCTTCGCCTTCTTCGCGCGGGCCAGCTCCACGACCGAGCGGACGGTGAAGGACTTGCCGCAGCCGGGACCACCGGTCAGCACGGCCACCTTCTCCGTGAGCGCCAGCTTCACCGCGGCCTCCTGCTCGGGCGCCAGCTCGGCCCCCGTACGGCCCTTCAGCCACCCCAGCGCCTTGCCCCAGTCCACGTCCCGGAAGCCGGGCATCCGGTCCTCCTCCGTACGCAGCAGGCGCAACAGCTGACTGGAGAGGGACAGTTCCGCCCGGTGGAAGGGCACGAGGTAGACGGCCGTGACCGGCTCCGAATCTCCCTCCGGGCCGGGCACCTTCTCCCGTACGACCCCGGGCTCCTCCCCCTCCTCCCCAGGCTCCGCCAGCTCGGCGAGGCACTCGATGACGAGCCCCGTATCGACCTGGAGCAGCTTCACGGCGTCGGCGATCAGCCGCTCCTCCGGCAGGAAACAGTGCCCCTGATCGGCAGACTGCGACAGCGCGTACTGGAGGCCCGCCTTCACCCGCTCCGGGCTGTCGTGCGGGATGCCGACCGACTGGGCGATCTTGTCCGCGGTGAGGAAGCCGATGCCCCAGACATCGGCGGCGAGCCGGTACGGCTGGTTCTTGACGACGGAGATCGAGGCGTCCCCGTACTTCTTGTAGATCCGCACCGCGATGGACGTGGACACCTCGACGGTCTGGAGGAAGAGCATGACCTCCTTGATCGCCTTCTGCTCCTCCCAGGCGTCGGCGATCCTCTTGGTCCGCTTCGGCCCGAGCCCCGGCACCTCGATGAGCCGCTTCGGCTCCTCCTCGATGATCGTCAGGGTGTCCAGCCCGAAGTGCTGCGTGATCCGGTCGGCGAAGACCGGCCCGATGCCCTTGACCAGCCCCGACCCGAGGTAGCGGCGGATGCCCTGGACCGTGGCGGGCAGCACGGTCGTGTAGTTCTCGACGGTGAACTGCTTGCCGTACTGCGGATGGGACCCCCAGCGCCCCTCCATCCGCAGGGACTCCCCCACCTGGGCACCGAGCAGCGCCCCGACCACCGTGAGGAGATCGCCACCACCCCGGCCGGTGTCCACACGGGCGACCGTGTAGCCGTTCTCCTCGTTGGCGTACGTGATCCTCTCCAGCACGCCTTCGAGCACGGCGAGCCGGCGTTCGCCCGTGGGGGCCGTGGGAGACATGGGGGTCATGGGGTCCCCCGCCTGTTGAGCCATGATCCGACGGTACCGGTGGGGTGTGACAGTGGGCACTGCTACCGTGCGTGCCCATGACAGGAACGGACAGTACGGGCGCGGCCGAGGACACGGTCGAGGAGTTCCACACCCGCATCGAGGCCGCCGCCACCGGGACGCCGTACCGCCCGCGCCGGACGGAGTGGGGCCTCGAACTGACCGTGGACGTCAACGCCCCGCAGTGGCAGGAGCTGTTGACCCGGCACCGGCTCGACCAGATCCACACCTACCGTGTCGCGCTGCGCCCCCAGGAGAAAACCTTCACGATCACGGACGTCGTCCGCACCGTCGAGTACGAGGCCGGCCTGGGCGGAGTACGCCTGGGCAAGACGGTGTCCACCGGCCGGAACGTCTACGTCAGCAAGACCTGGAGCCTGAACGGCACCCAGGAGTACAGCTTCTCCTCCGCCGAGGGCCACCGCCTGATCCGGGGCGTGGCCCGGGAACTGGGCTGGCGGGAGATCCGGCCCGCGAGCGTGAAGATCGCCATCGGGTTCGGGGTGTTCGGCGGGGTGATCGCCCTCGGAACGCTTGTCGCGCTTGCCGTTGTGTTCTGGGGCTGAGGGCCGACTGTTTCCGGGTCGCGACGTGCGGCGGCCCCCCACCGGGCTTCGGCCCCTCCCATCGGGGCACCTGTGAGCGAATGGGTGCCCTTCTCGCGCTGGCCTCCGCCCTGTGCTACGGCATAGTCGACTTCGCCGGCGGGGTCCTGTCCCGCCGTGTCCGCTTCACGGCGGTCACCCTGCTCGGTCAACTCGGCGGGCTGGTGTTCGCCGTCGGTGCCGCCCTCGTCGTCCCGGCCTCCTCCGTCCACCTGACCGACCTCTGCTGGGGAGCCCTGTCCGGTTTCGGCAGCGCCGCAGCCATGCTGCTGCTCAACCGTGGGCTGAGCCGCGGTGCGATGAGCGTGGTGGTGCCCGTCAGCGCCGTCACGTCCGTAGCCCTTTCCGTACTGGGCGGAGTTCTCGTCCTCGGGGATCGGCCCACACCCTTGGCCTGGACGGGCATCGCCATCACGGTGCCCGCCCTGTGGCTCGTCTCCAGCGGCGGGAACACCTTCGCCTACGAGCCGGACACGACCACGGGCCGAGGCACCTCGGACGGCCTGTCGGCGAGCATCGGGGTCGCCGTCCAGTACCTGGCACTCGCGCAAGCCGGGCCGTCGAGCGGGCTGTGGCCGGTGGCCACGGGCCGGCTCGCCGCCGTCGCGGTGCTGCTTCCAATCGCGTTACGTGACCTGCGAGTTCCCGCGATACGCGGCGCCCAAGCGGTCCTGACCGGAGCTGGTGCGGCCCTGGCCCTGATTCTGTACCTGCTCGCGACTCGACGGCAGATGCTCGCGGTCGCCGTCGTCCTCGCCTCCCTGTACCCGACCATGCCCGTGATCCTGGGACTCACCGTGCTGCACGAGCGGGTCGACCGCCGCCAGGTCGCCGGTCTGCTGGGCTCGGCGGCGGCCACCGTGCTGCTCACACTCGGCTGAGCTTCCTGCGGCCTTGAGCCTCCAGTGACTGGAGACGGCAGAGTTGAGGACATGGACGCTACGACCCTCTGCTCGATCGGGGAGCTTTCCCGGCGGACCGGCTTGTCCGTGAGGACCATCCGGTTCTACTCCGATTCGGGGGTGGTAGCGCCGACCACCCGAAGTCCCGCCGGTTATCGGCTCTACGACCTCGACGCACTGCTACGTCTGGAACTCCTCCGCACACTGCGCGAGCTGGGCATGGACCTGGCCACGATTCAACGGGTACTGGACCGCGAGCTCTCGGTGGCGGAGGTCGCCGCGGCGCACGCCGAAGCCATGGACGTCCAGATCCGGGTGCTGCAACTGCGTCGGAGCGTTCTGCGAGTCGCGGCCGGACGCGGGTCCGACCCCGAGGAGATCAAGCTCATGCACAGGCTCACGCAGCTGTCCGGCGAGGAACGCCGACGTCTGATCGACGATTTCGTGGAGGGCACCTTCGGCACCTTCGGCACAATGGATGCCGACCCGTCCGCGGTGGCGATGGTTCGCGCTGCCACGCCCGACCTCCCCGACGATCCGTCCAGCGAGCAGGTCGCCGCGTGGGTGGAGCTCGCCGAGTTGGTCGGCGACGAGGACTTCCGGGCCCGGATGCGCCGGATGGCCGGGCGTCAGGCCGCGGGGCGCACGCTCGACATCGAGCGCGATGCCGGCGAGGAACTGACGGAGTTCACCCGCCAGAAGGTGGCCGAGGCCATGGAGTCGGGCATCGACCCGCTCAGCGACAGGGCCGCCCCCGTCATCGACGACCTTGTGCACCGCTTCGCCGAGGCGTTCGCGCGCACCCCTGACCCGGAATTCCGGGACTGGATGGCCCAACAGTTCGAAGAGGCGCACGATCCCCAAGTGGACCGGTACTGGCGGCTGGTGTGGATCGTCAACGGCTGGCAGGTGGTACCGAGCCTTACCCCGGTGTATCCCTGGCTCATCGAGGCTCTGCGAAATGTCTAGGGGCGGGGCCTCGTTGATGACGCATGCCCGAAACCTGGGACTACACCCTGCACATCCCGAACGACCTCCGAGCCGTCACCATCTGCCGACGCACCCTGCGCCTGATCCTGACGATGCACGGGCTGATCGGACTCGTGGGCACCGCGGAGCTCCTCGCGACGGAGCTGGTCTCCAACGCCGTACGGCACACCAAGGGGCCGGCCGCGCTGAGGGTCCGCCGCTCCCCGGAGGGCGTCATCTGGATCGGCGCGTGGGACACGGACCCGGCACCACCGGAGCCACCAGCGCCGCTCGGCCAAGGGGCGGACCTGGAGGAGGGGCGGACCTGGAGGAGGGGCGAGGGCTCGGCTTGGTCGTCGCATGCGCGGAGTACTGGGGCTGGCGGCCGTCGGCCAGGTTCGGGAAGCGGGGGAAGTATGTGTGGTGCGAGTTGGGGGCGGCGTAGTGGGTGGGTGGGTGGGTGGGTGGGTGGGTGAGGTGGGTGGGTGGGTGAGGTGAGCGCCTGTATGGAGTGACCGTGGGGGCCGCTCGCTTCTTGGCATTGTCGTGCTTCCGCGATCCGAGTAAAGGGCGCTGCGCGTCGGCTACGCCGATGGCCCTTCGGGCCCCCCTTGACTCGGCTCGCTCCAGCACGGGTGAGAAGCGAGCGAGCGGCCCGGAAAGGCGGTGGCCGGGGCGGGTGGGGCCCGCCGTGGGCTGGGCTGCGGAGCGGAGTTGGGGGGCGCGGTCGCGCCTCGCCTGCACGCCGGGTGGGATCGGCGGCGATCGGTGAGTGGGGGGGTGGGGTGCGCGCTGAGTGGGTGGCGGCACGCCGGGCCGGCTTAGCGGCTTGCGGCGGGTGGGGGCTTGGGGCGCGCGGTCGGCGGGTGGGCTGGGTGCGTGGTCGGCGGGTGGCGGGTGGGGGGTGGGGGTACAGCCGACGACTTCGCAGCGATTGGTGAGTGGAGGGCGGGTCGCCGTCGATGGGGGGCGACTCGTCGGCCAGCTTGGCGGCTTGATGGGACGGGTGGGCGCGCCCGGCAGAGGAGGGCGGCTTTCGTCCGGCTGATGAGGATGCGGTGCGGCCGGGGTGACGGCTGCGATTGGCAGATACGTCCCACACGCCACCAAGACCCCGGCCCAGAAGCCTGCTGCCTTGGCGTCTACCTCTGGGACGCATCTGCCACTCACCGGTCGGCTGTGGCCGGTGAGGCCTTGTGACTCCAGTGCGGCACCGAGGGGGCGGGGCGGCGTAGCGGGCGGCCAGCCTGTCGGCTTCCCGGCCGACGACCTTCTCCCATATCTGGGCGAAAGGGGCATGCAGGTGGGATGACGGCCACGAGTGGCAGAAATGTTCCACGCCCAGGCGCTGCGACCTGCGGTTTCATCCTCCACCGGTGGTACATATCTACCACTTGGTGGGCGCCTGCGACTGGTGAGGTCGGTGTGACGCAAGTGGGGCGCCGACGGTGGTCTGTGGGTCGCGGGGACCTAGGGCCGAGCACGAACGGGCGCGGCTTGCCGCCGGGCGCGGGACGCCGCCGGGCGCGGGAAGCCACCGGGCTCGGCTCGCCGCCAGGCGCGGGAAGCCACCGGGCTCGGCTCGCCGCCAGGCGCGGGAAGCCACCGGGCTCGGCTCGCCGCCAGGCGCGGGAAGCCACCGGGCTCGGCTCG
>NZ_JBIAVX010000005.1:559754-560525 GCF_042894725.1 Streptomyces sp. NPDC001480
CGCCGCCAGGCGCGGGAAGCCACCGGGCGTGGGACGCCGCCTGGGCCGGAGGGCCGGAGGTGCAGGCCCGGGCCTGGCACCGTAGGCGGGGACCGTGGATTGCCACTAGGCCTGCCGCCACCCGCCCAACGCCCGCCACCTCCACCACCGCCCACCCACCGCAAGCCGTCAAACCGCCAAGCCACCCCTGCGTGCCCCCAGCCCACCGGCCGCAAGTCGCTCGACTGCCCCGGCGTGCCGCCACCCGTGCAGCGCGCACCCCCAGCCGCCGCCCCACCGGCCGCAAACCGCCAAGCCCCCCCCGGCGCGCCACCACTCACCGACGCGCACCCCAAGCCCCCCACCACCGACCGTAAGTCGCCAAGCCACCGGGCGCGCCACCACTCGCCGACCGCGCGCCCCAAGCCCCCACCCACCGCAAGCCGCCAAGCCGGCCCGGCGTGCCGCCACCCACTCAGCGCGCACCCCACCGATCGCCGCCGATCCCACCCGGCGTGCAGGCGAGGCGCGACCGCGCCCCCCCAACCCCGGCCCGCACCCAAGCCCACGCAAGGGCCCCGCGCCCCCCAACTCCGCTCCGCAGCCCAGCCCACGCAAGGGCTCCCCGCCCCGGCCACCGCCTTTCCGGGCCGCTCGCTCGCTTCTCACCCGTGCTGGAGCGAGCCGAGTCAAGGGTGGCCCGAAGGGCCATCGGCGTAGCCGACGCGCAGCGCCCTTTACTCGGATCGCGGAAGCACGACAATGCCAAGAAGCGAGCGGCCCCCACGGTCA